>CAZBGQ010000032.1:0-2330 GCA_964491515.1 uncultured Candidatus Peribacteria bacterium | reverse complement strand
GTTTATTTATCGCTGATAATCATATTATGGCATAGCATTATAAAAAGTCAAGTAAATATTGCTAATTTAGTCTATGTACAACTTCCTCTAGGTTGGAATGGTAAAAATAAATTGGCCGGAGTATTCTTAGTTGGTATTCGTGGTAACGTCATAAATGCTAAATTCATTTTACGAAAAACAATGTTGAGTTATTGACATGATTGGCATAAATTGGTAAGAATTATGACCATTCTTAATTCTTGGTGATGGGTCTAAAAGATTTAGCTCGGAGGTTTGGAGGTATCCCCGAGGTACACGATGATGATGAGTTAGTCCGTCGTCTATGCGAGGCTACTGTTATGCGAACAGCAGATGTGCTAGCAGTTGTAAACGCTCTTTCAGACCCGGAAACCACTGAATTATTGAGAAGCCATCCGGCCTATGAGCCGCTTTCGGAAAGGCTTGAAGTTTTGAGAGAAGCGCTTGAACAAGGGTTGCCAGAATTTGATCCTAAGATTGTTATTCAAAGGGAGTTTTCATTAGATAACTGGGGAGATATTGTGCTAGGACTTTCTGAAATAAACCAATTATTGTGGGATAAACTTTGGCCTTGTGAAGAATCGCCGGAGGCAGTTTTTATTAATGGGACTCGTTTTACTTTGGCAGATGTGCCCGTGTGTTTTTGTGATCCGCCATTGTCAAAAGATCGAAGAGCTTCAGCGGTAGTTCAACATGGCGATCCGATTACAACTATTGCTGAATTAAAATCGGTATGTGATTTCAGTCGTTTAGATAACCCTAAAATTTATATTCACGATGTAGGAAAGGTGAAAAGATGGGGTCCTATAAAAGCTCTTAAGATGATGGGGGCTTTGAATGAGAATTTGGAATGGTTGATTTAAGGGTGGAATGACGCGTTCATTATTTGATTTATTTATGACTACTTCTCTCGAACGCATTCCCCGGTTAGAGGATATTGATCCGGCTCGATTTTTCCCACCAGGAACGATTTCTTTTGTTGAGAATCCATTGGGGACGCGCGTTGCGGAACATGAGGGGGAGGGTGGTATCGTTATGGAGCGTGCGGTGCCTATGCTTGCGGGAATTGATTGGTTTCGTGCTCTGGATAGAGTTTTCCCCGGGTGGAAGTTAGGAATTAAGTACACCGATCGTGTTAGTGCTGATGATGATTCGGTTAGAGAAGCTTATGGTTCTGTGACTAGACGTGTTTTGGATGTTCCCCAGAACGTCTTGGGAAAGGATATGGATCCTGCGGATTGGGAGAAATTGCGTAATGTACTTATGCATGGTCCTAATTTTGCGGTGAAGCTTTTTTCCGGCCGCGGTTGGGTGGATTTGGAGGCTTTGAAGGAGGAGTATCCTTTAACTGATAGTCCGGAAACTGTGGATGAGTTGGATGGATTTGAGTTGGGATTGTGGTTGAGGTTGATGAGATTTCGTCTTCGCCCGTTAGTGGGCCATGTTCACGCCAAATTAGCGACTCGAGCTATTATGGGTTACTCGAGAGTTCCTGAGAATCGGGAAGAGTTGTTGAATGGATTTGAGCGAAAACTTATTGATTGGTTGAAAAAAGTTGGCATTTATTTTGAGCCGGTTCAGGTTTTGAGAGTTGAGTGAATTTCGTTTCGTTAAAGTTCGAATACGGTTTTAGGTTCGAGTGATTTTAACCTGTGAATTTAATGGCTCCCCATACTAGAGAAAGTTCGAACTGTTTGTGAGGTGCAGGTTTTTTATTTAAGCTACAAAAAGAAAGTAAGCTAATATAATTCCTAAGGTGATAGGCAAAAGGCCGAAAGAAGGCTTTATATTTTTATATATTCCCTTGAAAGAGGAAATTGCTTTAGGGTAGGCAATAAACAAAAATCCCTTAATCAAGATGCTCCATCCGAGAAGAGTTGCAAGAATGACCTGCCATGAGCCTGACCAAATATTATGATATGTCACAAGAAGAGCTCCAATGACGAGCATGGAAAAGCCTGAAATAAGAGTAAGAGCTTGTGAATCCTCAAAGCCTTTCATCATCTTATTTATGTTGAGCTGATCACTGAGTATGCCGATTCCTATAGCAAGGAGATAAAGGGTAAATATCTGTACGACTAAAATTGAAAGTTCAGTTTCCATAATTATTATGGTTAGGGAGTACTTATTTGATTATATCATAAATTGGGCCATGGCTTTTTTAAGCTAAAAATGGTTCGTGCGATTTTAACCTGTAAAAAACGTTGGCTCCGGGGGTGGGATTCCCCGCAGGGCGGGGTAGACTTCTCATCCCACCCTCCTTCGCGAAAACAATTAAAAATCCGCCGGACCCTACAGGCCCGCCACATTTT
>CAZBGQ010000031.1:0-3146 GCA_964491515.1 uncultured Candidatus Peribacteria bacterium | reverse complement strand
TACGTGGCGGATATGGAGAAGCCGAAATTAGAGCAGCGAATACCGCGCACTCTGACGCGAGCGGAGGCGATCTTGGTGTTGGATACCGCTTTCCACATGAAATACGCTTATACGTTCGAGAAATATAGGAATCGAGCGATTGTGGGCGTGATGTTGCTCAGCGGTTTACGACGGAAGGAAGTCCTGGATTTGAAGATGCAGCATATTGATCTTAGGCATAAGTCTATCTTCGTTAAACAGGGGAAAGGGGCGAAGGATCGTGTTGTGCCGATCAATAGTCGTCTATCGGATATTTTGACTGAATACCTAAGGGATCGTAAGCGGTTGAATAGGGAGTCGATCTATTTGTTTGTAGCGGCTCAGCGTGATCAACGGCTTGGTCATAGGTGTATCAATAACCTGATGCGGCGGTTGCGGAAGAAGACCGGATTGAATTTTTCGGCTCATACGCTGCGTCATGCGTTCGCGCGGTTGATGCTGGAGGGTGGTTGCGACATTTATACGCTCTCCAAGATCATGGGGCATTCTAAGATCACCACCACTACGATTTATCTGTCTTGCTCGACTCAGCAGATGTCGAAGGCGGCGGAGATGCATTCGTTGAATTAGGTGGTGAATTTACTCCATTGACTTGATAATCTCTGAGCGTTTTTTCTCAAGCCATGTCATTACCTCCTCGAAGATGTCTTGGGGGATGTTCTTATAGGTGGATACCCCAAATTCTTCGTACATGCTTGTGTAAATCGTTCCGTACATGCTTCGGCCTTCTACGGAGGAAAGTAAATCGCCTAACTCCCTCACTTTGACTGTGATTTGAGCCTTTTGTGATTCTGCGATAAATCCCTTGTTTTGTTTTGCTTCAATTTGCTTCACTCTGTTATCTATAGATGTGATACTTTCATCGTGTTTTTTGAGGACTTTCTCCTGTTTCATCTGTTCCTCCGCGAGTGCCATTACTGAGCGGGCTAAGTTATAGGCGCGTGCAGCTGGACTCGTTTCTTCATATGAGGGTAAGTGCCCTTTTCTCCAAGCTCGGTACACATTGATTACTTCATCTCGTGCGTCGCGAGCCTTTTCCTGCGAAGAGAACATGCAAATTTTTAGTGCTCCATTATAGTCGAGCCAAAGGTTGCCTGATTTATCCATCACAACTTCTTTGTCGTTAAAATCGTCTTTCCGTCTTCTGCACATTTGAGATACTGCATCCACATCTTTGTATTCTAACCATGCGGCTAGAATAGATGCTTGAATGTAGGGATTTTCTGAGTCATCAATGGTTATTAAGTTTACATCTTCAGGGTCCATGGGTTTGGATGGTTAGTTCGCCGTCATAACTTGACGGTCAGTGCTTATTGTATGCCGTCAATGGCTGGCGGTCAATGTGTTTTTTAACCTGTTGCCTTGTTTCTATGTCCTCACCGTCAGTTTGACGGTGACCCTCGGCTCTTAATTATCAAAGGCCATCGGGCTC
This sequence comes from uncultured Candidatus Peribacteria bacterium, assembly GCA_964491515.1. Classification (GTDB taxonomy): domain Bacteria; phylum Patescibacteriota; class Gracilibacteria; order UBA1369; family UBA12473; genus CAZBGQ01. Next base: position 1,675 of record CAZBGQ010000031.1, on the reverse strand, counting down.
ATGTTTGTTTTCCCCTGCCATTATATCGCCACTCTTATCCGTCCATGCGCAAATGTCTTCTAAGTAGCGGCGTGTGGTGTCCCTGCGCGTATGTCCTAGATAGTCTCCAATTTCTTCTAGGGTCATTCCTTTTCGGTAAAGCTCAGTTGCTACGTAACGTCTAAAAGCATAAGCCGTGGACCTGAAGCCCAGATCTTGATTGAGCTTTTTGAATAGATAGCGCATGCCTTTTTGTCCCCACCCTGTTCTTTTTGAGCTTGAAATGAATAGGTGTTTTTCATCCGGGCGGAGTTCGTTTCGTATCCCCATATATCGTTCGTATGAGTCTCGTACGTAACCTTTTAATTGGTAATGTCGGTTCTTACCTTTTTGTTTAGCCCCATGGATTACTATTTTGTAGGTGTTGTTTATTGGGGTAATGTCGGTTGTTTCTAGGTCGGCGATTTCGCAGGGGCGTGCGCCGATGAATCTTAGTAAGTCAATGTAAAAAATGTTTCTGGCTCTTTGTAATTTTGTTTGTCGTCTTGTGCTGAGGTATCCTACGATTTTATCGATTTTTTCTCGATTAAGTACAAGTTTTTCTCGGTACATTTCAGTGCATTTTGGGATTCTCCCTATTCTATTTTCTTTTATTTTGCCGTATCTTTCGAGCCAAATGAAGTAGGTTTTTAGGTTCTTTAAGTAGCTATTGAAGGTAGTGGCTTTGATCCCTCTTTCCTCTTTATATTCGTGGAGTGCATCTTCTAGCTTTTCTGTGTTTAGGCATTCTTCGATGGTTAGGAATTTGAGTTTTAAGATAACTGTTTTTAGCGTGTCCCTAACATTTTGGACGGTGGTGTGGCTTTTTCCAACGCGCAAATACTTAGTCACAAATTCTTCCCAATATTTCCAAAGTGGGGTATCCTCAGTTGGCACAAGCGTGGCAAGCTCTTCTAGTTTTTCGTTTGGCAGTAGCTGCTTTAGCGTCTCGAGGTTCTTGCTCATGGGTATATGAATTAGGGGAACATCCAAAGCTTCCCATAATTCAAAAATGGCCACACGTGATTTGCGGTTGAATCGGAAAGTACCTAAATCTAGGCCCTCTTATTGAAGGCTATCGGTTTGTTCTTTGATGGCTTTAACCAAGTTATAAATGCTACTTTGACCAATTTGGTAGCTTTCGTTTTTGGTTGCTTTTCTAAGTTTTTCAAAGAACTTTTCCCCTTTTTCTCCCTTCTCGCGTAGATGATAAGCCACTATGGCATCCTCGAAGGTTTCTTCGATTTTCCAAATATGTACTCCTTTTAAATATTTAAAGTTGGCTATCTTTTTTGACTCTTGGATTTTATTCCATACTTGGGCGATTTCCTTTTGTTCAATTTCTAGGGGTAGATAAGCTACAATTTGGGGCGTAGAGAATTCAGATAAGGACGGGAGCCCTGCGGGGTTATTGGTGAAGAAAGTTTTGATTTCATTGCCGAATAGTTTTTCTCTTTTCCCTGTCCAAATGTAATTATTGATGTCGGGCCGTAGTTTTCGAGGAAGTATGTACCATTTACATAAATCTAGAAATTCTGGATCTTTGCTTAAATCTGGAGGATCGAGTTGCCCCTCGAGCCAGCGAACCTGGCTTTTTAAATATTCGGCATTTTTAGTTACCAGTTTTTTAATGCCTTTTAATGTTTTTTCTTTCGGT
>CAZBGQ010000030.1:0-4184 GCA_964491515.1 uncultured Candidatus Peribacteria bacterium | reverse complement strand
CCTGTTTTTTTATAAAATTCCGATACGTCCCTTGCTGCTGTAAATTGAAAATACTTTTTGTTTAATAATTTTGCGTTTGCGATCTGTTTCTTTATTAACTTCTTTCCAAGGCCTTGTTTTTGGAATTCTTTCATTACTGCTATGCTTCTAAGTTCGTAAGTATTTCCCTCTAGATTGTATAATTCCTGGTCTGATGAATTTAACTCTGAAATAGAATCAACTTGATTCATTATTAAGGCTGTCGAAAATGCGACAATTTTATTATTTAAAATGAGTACATAACATCCACCTGGAAATAACTTTATCCTTCCAAGAAGAATTTCGTAACTCGCTTGTCTTTCTTCAGGAAAAGCACTTTTTTCCACAAGATAAATATCTTGAGCATCTTGTACGCTTGCTTGTTTAATAATAAATTGATCCATATTTATTTGGTGAATCACTAACTACATTTCATTTAGTTAAATTATAGGTGAACTTTGCTTAACTGCAAAAGCCACTTAATCCAATCCAAATCCCACTTCAACCATACCTCGCATATTCAAAGAGAACTTTAGGTTACGAATGAGGGGGTATGGGGGGTCTAAAAAACTCCATCAGGTTTAGCCAACCTGCAAAAAGGTTCGATTAACCTTCAGCCACCTGCTCCAAGCAAATTTACAGGTTAAAATCGGCCATAGGTGACTGGAAGGCTCGAAACTTTTTCCGCTTGTCCTTGATTTTTTAGCACAGGTTGGATATAATATAAATACTCTTATCCAACCCACTATGTTGTTGCGAGAAAACTTACAAAAAATCCTCACGGACAAACTAAAAAAACTCAATGAATTGAGGCCTCTCTCTCCTGAATTGGTCATAAAACTCAAAGAAAAATTTGAGATTGAAATGACTTATAATTCAAATGCCATTGAAGGAAATACTCTCACCCTTAAAGAAACTGCTTTAGTTCTTCAACATGGGATTACGGTAAAAGGCAAGCCCCTAAAGGACCACTTGGAAGCAAAGAATCATAAAGAAGCCCTGGAATTTCTTTATGATTTGGTCGATCAAAATGAGCGATTTACTTTTGGTGAATATATGATCAAAAGCCTGCATGCGCTTGTTGAAAAAGAATCAAATGCGTCCATTTCAGGAAAATACAGAGAGGTCGATGTTTTTATTATAGGTTCGGATCATACTCCCCCTTCTGCCCTGGATGTTCCTTCAGAGATGAAAGATTTAGTGCAATGGGCTAACGACAATTTTAAAAAAGTGGATATCATCGAATTCTCAGCAATTCTACATCACAAGTTTGTGCACATTCACCCTTTCAACGACGGCAACGGAAGAACTGGGCGTCTCATTATGAATATTTTTCTCATGCACTACGGATTTCCTCTTGTTATTATTCAAAAAAATGATCGATTAAAATACTATAATGCTCTCTCCTTAGCGGATGTAGGGAAATACGAAATGCTGGTAAATTTTGTAGGGCAAAGTGTTTTGCGTTCTCTTAATCTTTACCTCGACACCCTCACCCCTGTGAAAGAAAAAGAAAAATGGATTACCCTTGCGGAGGCAGCTAAGCCTTATACTTATTCACAGGCTTATTTAAGCAAATTGGCAAAAGAAGGGAGAATTGATGCACACAAACAAGGCCGTAATTGGGTCACGACGAAGGAGGCAATGGAACGTTATGTGAAATCTCTAAAAAAGTTCGATTAACCTTCAGCCACCGGCTCCATTGAAAATCTACTCGCCCATCGGGCGGGGTGATTTTTAATTGTGGCGGAGACGGACCCGAAGGGTTCGCCCCTCGACCACTATTAATAGGGATTATATATGCGTCAGGACGTATACGCCCTGAAATCGCTGAAACGCGAAATAGCCTAAGCAGTTCCCACCTTAAAAGATTCCTTACTTTTTGAATTATAAGCCAAATAAAACAAAGCCATAAGACTAAGAATAAGTGCCCATGTCCCCATTTCAGGGACAGCTTCACTCTCACTAATAGAAATGGAAGCAAACTCTATATCGGACGTGGCGCCACCATTACCACTATTACTCGGTCCTGGTGGGTTTTCTAGCCACGTAACAATCAAATTAGTATAACCAGTTCCATCCTCGAAAGTTCCGGTTCCACCAAAATTAACCGTCATGGTAGAAGGATCATTTTTATCAATAAAAACAGCATCAATCGAATTTTGCAGTGTAACCGGATTTCCGGAATCCTCCCATGTAAATTCGACTGAATCCGTTTCATAACACTTACTCCCGGTAGGAGATCCTTGACAATCATTACCAATAGCTCGCTTAACATTAAAGTTAGGAGAAACTGATATCATCATAATGTCAACGCCCCCGGGGCCACCCGCAGGACCATAAGTTGCGTCTCCCGAAGCCGATGGACTTGTAAATCCACTCGCGGTAAAAGAATCAAATGTTTGACTGGAGATACCCCCAATGCCATTAACAGTTACAGCAACAGAAGCATCACTGTCAAACGCATTTTGTCCTACAAATAAAACTATCAACTGTTTGTCATTAGAAGGATTTCGATAAACTTGTGAGTTCTGAATTAGTAATCGCATACTTTGATCAAAACTTACTTCACCGCTATCAACGTCATAACAAGTATCCGCACCATCGGGAAACGTAAAATCCGAACCACAAGCATCTGCCTCATCAGTTGTAACAGTCTCGGTAAACGTTAACGTAATCTTAGAATATCCATCAGAGTTAGCATCCCATGCGACGGAATCAGCCGCTGGGGCTGCCAAAGCAAGGGTTGGCAAAATGACCAAAGCTACAAAAAATAGCCCAGAATAAAGTAAAGCGCGTATGTTCTTTAACATAGTAAAGGGAGGATTAAGTAACAATTAATATAATTATACATGCCCCCCCCCTAATGAAAGAAGAATCTACTCCGCTTCCATTCCCAGGTTGTAATATTTGACCTACTCAGTAGTTCCCCAGAAATCCAGATTTGCTGCACACCATGCTTCTACTGTTGGTCGGAATTGTTCGTCCTTGGCGGCAAATAGAGCCCCAATCTCTGCTACAAACTCCGGATCCTGGCTCATCGCAGCTTGCCCTTTTGCGAATCGTTCTTCGTACTGTCCATCTTTATGAGGAAATAGTTTTAGTACATTGGTGATTCTTCCATGGATGGCCATAGAAGCATGCATGAGAACTTCGTCTTTTGCTTCGTCCTCTTCTGTTATTTCTCCATTCTCTGTCCACTGACCAACCAAGAAATCTGAGATACGGTTCGTGTGTTGATGAGGACCTTCATCTGCAGAATCCGCAATAATGGTTATGCCGGAATCTAAGCTATATCGACGCTGGAATTCCTCTAGAGTAAGGCTGTGGGTTAAGTCAGTTTCAGTTCTTCTTTGGGCTTCATAATTAAAATAAGTAGAATGTCCTCCTACCTGCTGAAGTGCGTTACTTGCCACGTCATAGACCAAAACGCGATCTTCGGTTTGTCCGAGTATGATACATGTTCTAGTAAAACTCACGGATGGGGGCACTAAGCCCGTATCAAGGGCGGCTTGGACGATATGGGGCTCAGCTACTTCCGTTTCATGGTAAGTAAAGTGATTTCCGCGTTCAGGATTTTTTAAAATATTGTTGAGTCGGCCCTCAGAGGGATTTTCGGGTTCTGCCGCATCCCATACCGGCGCATCTAAAAATCCTTTTAGGGTTCTTGCTATTGCATCCCCAGCAGATTCACCGTCCCTTAGTGGGATAGTACTGGGGTAGGTAGTTCCTATAGTTGTCACTTGACTACAAACTAAAGAGGAGCCTTCTTCATAACTGAATGAGATTTCAGCAGCTCCTTCCCATGAGAGTCTAATCGTAGTTACCCCGTCTTCAGTAGACTTAGACAGTGAGCAATCGCCTTGGTTTTCTAGCGCTAAACTTATTTCTTCTCCATTAATTTCTAGTGTCTGGGCACTAACATTGAATCCTTTTTCTAAGGCTTCATCGGTATTACCGAATAATTCTGAGGATGGCATCATGATATTGATGGTTATGTATTCTGTCGCAATTATGGCATGAATACGCGAATACGTCAATTGCTTTTAAGTAAAAGGTCATTTGGCACGATGAAGCGTTATACAAACTCTCTAAAAAGATTCGATTAAGGTCTGGGGGGGGGGGGGGGGGGGGGGGGGGGGGGGGGGGGGGGGGGGGGGGGGGGG
>CAZBGQ010000029.1:0-4341 GCA_964491515.1 uncultured Candidatus Peribacteria bacterium | reverse complement strand
TGGCTCCGGGGGTGGGATTCGAACCCACGACCAATTGATTAACAGTCAACTGCGCTACCACTGCGCTACCCCGGAGCAATGGGGTGCGCCCCCTCAAAGGGGACGAGGGTAACTATAGAGAAGTTGTTTGGTTTTTTCAAACAAAAATGTTGTGTTCGTCTCCATACTTTACCGTATCGAAGGGAAGGATTGTCGTTCGACCCTGTTGCGTATCGGCAGGCTTGGTAGAGGAGGATGTGTTGAATGTGTTGGCGTTTACGCTTGGGGGGTAACGCGTGTGGGTTTTTGAAAGAAAAATGCAGCCATTCCTAAATAGAGTAGGTAGCTGAGTGTCTCGAGTAAGCTGGGGTTTCCATTGTAGCCAAAGAGAGCCTTGAAAAAGCTTCCGATGGTTCCTTTTTCATTTAGGATAGGGTTTAGGTTCCAGATTTCTTCTATCATGAAGGGGATTAGTTGGGCTTCTTGGAGTTCGTGAATCCCATGTGCGACTAGTCCGGCGGCAAATAGGATGAGTAGGGCGGAGGTGGCATTGAAGAAATGTCTGAGGGGAATTCGTTTGGTAGTGGCAAAGATCATGTATCCGAGTATGAGAGCCACTCCAACACCGGCAATTCCACTCCAGAAAGTGGCGGTGGCTTGGTCGGCAAATTGGGCGGCGTTGAGGAAAATGACTGTTTCTATGCCTTCTCGTCCCACGCTGAGGGTGGTGAGAAGGAAAATTCCGAGTGGATATTTTTTATCAATGTGGGTTTGGATTTTTGAGTGAAGTTTTGAAGAAACAGATTTTTGGTGTTTCATCCAGAAAATCATAAAGGTGATGAGTACGGCGGCGATGAGCATGACCACGCCTTCGAAAATTTCTTCGGTGCGACCGGTGAATCCTCCTAGGTAGTTTTCAAATATGTAGGCAAGGATGAGGGAGAGGATGAGACCGGCTCCTACTCCTAAATACACAATATTATTGAATTTGAGTTGTTTGGTTTGTTTGAGAAATGCCAAAATTATTCCCACGATTAAGGCGGCTTCCAAAGATTCTCGGAAGGTGATGAGGAAGGTCGCTGCGGAGAACATATTAGGTGTGTTCTAGGATAAGGATGTGACGGCCTACTACCTGATCGGAGCGATGGTAGATCAGCTCACGATTTAACTTATACCCAATTGGTAGTATTTGTTCAACGAGCTTTGGTAGACGTATGGGACCTTTTGCCGCGTGATAGACGGGGAAGGCGATTACGAGTGGTGTTTTCGGATTTAAAAGAGGATGAATTGTTTCGAGAAAATTTAGATAGAGTGGCATGAGATCATCATAGAATTCATAAATTTTTTCAGGAGATAGAACGACACTGCGAGGTGGTCCAAGGTAGGTTTCAGTGATCACCATATCTGGAGGGGTTGGTAGATCAGCTTTGGTTAATTGAGTTGCGTCTTTGAGAAAGAGCGTGTGGTTTCCTGGTGTGTGGAATTTTTGTTTGATCCAAGGAAGATTGATTTGGGCAGCTTCAATGGCTTCTTCAGAAAGATCGGAACCGATTACGTGCATTTCCTTGATTAGACCTTCTCCTAGAATGGTGCCGCTTCCGCAAAATGGATCGTAGACCGTTTGGTTGGTGAGGTCACATGGTCCGGTCACAAGTTGGCTCATATTGATCATGGTTTGAGCTAGTTTTGGAGGAAGCATTCCTGCTTTGGCGAGACGAGCCGGTTTTTCGTAGTCACGTTGGCTGTATCCTTCGAAATCTTGCACGGCAACGGTACGAGAAATGAGTGTTTGGTTGTCGATTTGAATCAGATTGAAGTCCGTTTGGTGTTTCATGAGTCCGCCTTTGACAATGGTGGCACTAGAAAGATTGCCGCCTTTGTTGGGAAAGCGTGAATTGCGGCCGTTGGTTTTGAGTACTTTTTTGACGGCTCGTAGTAAGGTGTCTAGTTTTTTCCGATTTTCAGGGTAAATATTGATGCCAAAGGCAAGTTTCCCTTCTGGTTTTTGTTTTTGAAGTTCTTGGGCGATGATGTCAGCCTCTCCTGGACCGTCCCAGACAATTTCGCTTAACTTAATGGCACCTCCGAGTTGATTTAAGAACTTTTTAGGAGAAGTTGGTAGTTTGCCCAGTAATGCAGCATTGCCGGCGAGTACGGGCACTTCTCCGGTCGTGGCTTCGATTTCAGAGAGCGACAAGGTGCGGTTTTTGCCTAAATGAACTATGTATTGAGCCTTCATGGTTTTGATAGTACAGTGGGCCTACTGATTTTTCTAACCTAAATTATATGTCGATGTCATTGAATCGTGCTCAAGTTATTGGAAATTTAACGAGAGATCCAGAGGTGAAGAACACATCTACCGGTCGTGCGGTGGTGAACTTTTCTGTTGCAACCAGTCGTCGTTGGAAGGATGCTGCTGGTCAAACGCAAGAACAAACGGAATTTCATAATATTGTGGCGTTTGGTAAGTTGGCTGAAATTTGTGGTCAATATCTCAAAAAGGGAAGTAAAGTTTATGTAGATGGTCGACTTCAAACTCGTAGTTGGGAAGGTGAAGACGGCGTGAAGCGTTATCGAACTGAAATTATATTGGACAATATGATTATGTTGGATAAGAAAGGAGAAAGTTCTGGAAGCTTCAGTGCTACTTCTACTCGAGAGCCTGTGGGGATTGATAAACCTGCAAAGGATGATCTTCCGACAATGAGTGAAGGCGGTGTTATGCCCGCCAAAGAAGTGGCAGTAGAAGATTTGCCCTTTTAGTTATTTTGAATTTTTCTAACAAAAAATCCACCTATATTATGGTGGATTTTTTGTGAATGTTTACTGTCTCATTATTACTTCTGAATTTTGTTTTGAAACTCAGGAATAATGAAATGTATTACGTTCGTGTATAAAAGTTGACCGTTTCTTTTACACTTATTGCCTTACCGTTCTTTGGTGAGTTTTTTTTATTTAGATCACCTCTAAATTTTTTGTTTTTTTGTATCTTCGTGAGAAGAATACGAAAGTTTTTGTTTTTGAATTTCTTTTTAGGGGAATTCGGGAGGTTGTGGTCAAACCTTGATCGAAAAGTAAGGAGGAAGGGAGGCACGAACAGGGACTTTAGAAAGTAATGCTCGTGAGGCCCTCCTTCCCCCTGGCTTTCCGGAGCCGGTCGGTAAGGAATATCTTCTTTTGGTTTTGGTTTTTGAAGGAGCGGATTTCTGCTAGACTGGGTGAGCTTTGTGCTTCCAGTTTTCTTTGGGTGATTAGAACATTATAAAACATATAAAATCATAAGTCAAGTCTCATGCGTGGAATACTTTATCTAATATTAGGCCCATCAGGGTCAGGAAAAGGGACGGTGCTCGATGCATTACGTCAAAAGTATTCTGACTTTATTTTTCCTATTTCTTGTACCACTCGAGAGAAACGACCGCATGAAGTGGATGGTGAAATTTATCATTTTATTTCGAAAGATGAATTTAAGCAGCGAATTGAGGAAGGAAAGTTTTTGGAATGGGCAGTGGTTCATCAAGATAATTCTTACGGCACGCTTAAGCAGCCGATTATGGATGCCCTTAATGCTGGAAAAACGGTGATTCGGGAAGTGGATGTTCAGGGCTTGCGCTCGATTCGTGAGTTAATTCCTTCTGAAAATCTAGTTTCGATCTTTTTGACTGTTCCAGGGTGGGATACTTTAAAGCGGCGTATTTTAGGAAGAAGTGATATGCCTGATGAAGAAGTGGAACGTCGTTATCAGAGTTTTTTAAAGGAGATGGAGTGGGCAAAAGAGTGTGATCATGTCATTGAAAGTGTGGAAGGGGAGACAGAACGGTTGATTTCGGATGTGGAAGGCGTTATTTTAGGACGCGATGAATAATATTGGGGCGTCGCCAAGTGGTAAGGCACTGGTTTCTGGTACCAGCATCCGGGGTTCGAATCCCTGCGCCCCAGCCATTCAGGATATTGCGATTTTGTGGCCGAAATTTCCCACGGTTTTTCCAGGCGGCAAGCCACTTTTTGCCGCCTGAGCTGAAAGTTCGTTTGCGCAGAGCGCAAAGTTCAGCACCAATGGTAAAATTATCTTACCATTGGGCTGAACAGCCGATTTTTTGCATTTCGCCAAAGGCGAAACTTCCAAATTTTCGAAAAGAAAGTGACAATTTTTCCGTGCTTCGCACGGTTTGTCCAAAAGCGATAACCACATAATATTTATGAAGTATTTTTTGTATGTAAGAAAATCAACGGATGAAGAAGATAGACAAGTGCTTTCAATAGAAGCTCAAGTAACTGAGTTGCATGAATTTGCCCGAAAGGAGAATCTGGTAATAGCAAAAGAATTTATAGAAAGCAAAACAGCAAAGGCTCCGGGAAGAC
>CAZBGQ010000028.1:0-8244 GCA_964491515.1 uncultured Candidatus Peribacteria bacterium | reverse complement strand
ATAATTTCAGGACTACACTTCGTATTCCGAGAAGCCATGAAAGTCTTAAAGCCAGGAGGTGAAGTCCGAGCCTCATACCTAGCGCTCCGCGACCCGGAAGTACTAGAATTCATCGTTGACCTCCTACGAAAAGAATTCAAGGGAACAATACTAAAAAGACTGAACCTTCCAAACAACTGCACCATAAAGAAGGGTGCCTAATTCAACACCAATGTACGTGAATATTTCTCGGCGCTATTTTGTTGAAGAGCCAATACACGATAAATCATCTCAGCAACGTCGCCACGCGTCATAGAACGGGAAGGTTCTAATTTAGTCGTGATCCACGGTGCAACATTTGAATCTTTTACAAATTGAGCATATGGAGCGTACCATTCAAGATAGTGAACATCTGAGAAAGGATTTCCAATGACAACTGGATCCACGTCTACGCCTGCGACACCAATCAGCATTTTAATCAATTCAACTCGATTCACTTCATTCCCTGGCCGGAAATATCCATCTGGATACCCTTTAACCACACCATCTCGTTGAGCAGTGGAAACATAAGGGGCGTACCAGGCCTCTGAATTAGTATCTGGAAAATGAAGAGCCACTCCAGGTACAACTTCCTTATTAAGTCCGGAGTAGAGCAATTTAAGTGCTTCAACCCTCGACACAGCTTGGTCAGGACGGAAGGTATCATCATCATATCCTTGAATAACACCTTGTGTTTTCAAATATGAAATTGCTTGATAATAAGCATGATTTTCAGGTACATCACTGAATAACGTTGAAGACAAAATAGAACTAGAACTAGCAAATTCCCCATGGAGAACCTTAAGAACAACATCTTCATCTGAAGTCGAAGTAAAATTAACCGTAGCTAAACCTTGCTCAAAATCACTGCCGAGCAAAGCGGTCCGAGAGAAAAATCCTTCCCCCTTAGCAACCTCAAGCGTAACAGGTGAATCCAAGTCAAAATGAGTCAAACGTTGACCCTCCTTATTAAGCGCAACCACAACCACCGGCTCAGGCTGACCCAAGAAGAAATGATGATCCGTCTCTAATGCAAATGAATCCAAAGGCTCACGGTCAGAAGGTATGATAATTTCTCCAGTGAAATAGTTTTCTCCTAAAAATGAAACTGTAAATGTGGATTCCCCAACCTTAAGTGGATAAAAACCAATGGTAGCCAATCCATTACGAACTGAACGCGTAGTCAATTGATCCGGAGTGACACGCAACACATCAGGGTTTGAAACCGTAATTTTTAAAGGAGAGTTGAGCGGTACATTCTTAACTAACTCACCAACTTCATCAAGCAACGTCAACGGAACTTCTTGCTGATCATTGAGAAATAAATAAGATTCATACTCAATATGAATTGAATCAAACGGCAATCCATAATTTGAATCGTCCACAACAGGAGGTGCGACCACTACAGGTGCTTCATCTTCAACGACAGGTACTGTGGGTACCTCGATAACCTCTTCAACAACGGGGACATCAACTGGAATGACTGGAGCAGCCTCATATAGAGCATCAGGATCTGCATAGTGCTGAACATAATCCATCGGATTAATCGTATTCTCATAAAGCTTATCTTGATTAAGACCCACATTTATTGCCTCCCAAAACCCACCAACTGCATTGGCTTCTGAGCTAGTAAAAGGCCAATAAAGATGCCAAGGAGCATCATCACGATCAATCTGAAAATGAAGATGGTCAGTCGTGGCAGTTCCAGTATCTCCAACTGTACCAATGAGTTGACCCTTTTTAAGGACCTCACCATCAGTAATAAAAATCTCATTCAAATGAGCATACCCAGAATGAAGCGTCGTTAATTGACTCGCATTATCAGGATCAGGAACTGCATCATGGCGAACCACAATCAGATTACCGAAACCAGCATTTGAATAATTCAATTTCTCTACAATTCCATTGGCAATGGCATAAACAGGAGTTCCCTTAACAGATTTGATATCAACACCTGGATGACTTCCAATCCCTTCAATCCCATCAAACTTATAAGTACCGGCGTACGGAACAGAATAGGTTATTTTCATATTACGAGTATGGTCGTCATATGGATCAGACCAGTCAAGATCAGACATACTCTCTCTCAAGCGAGAAGGAACATAGCTTGGAATGGCCACCAACTTACCCCCAGGAAACTCATTGTAAGCCAAATGACGTTCAGCATCAGTAGCCTCAACCCAATCTGGCACCGACTGAATCGGCATAACCGCACCATCAAATGGTGCATGACTAGGCAATGACAACAAACTTAACTGGAGATTGGTCGCATTTTCCTTCACTGCAACAGTAGAAACCATGAGTAGGGTCAACATAACGACCCATCCGCGCTTGTGTGCACGCCAAAGACGTTCAGACTGACGCTTAGGATGTTGGGAGTGTAAAGCCATAAAAAAGCGTTTTAGTTTTTGTTTTTGGAAATCAAGAAATTGTATCAAATTTTGCTTCAAAAAGCAAGCAAACTAGGGCAGAATAGACCTATGAAATGGACCTCAACATCACCAGAAGAAACCCAAGAGCTCGGACGCAAACTATTGAAGCAATTCCCTAAGGCAAGGGTTATATGCCTAAAAGGCCCACTAGGAAGCGGGAAAACATGCTTCACAAAAGGGATAGGGGAGTCACTAAACATTCAAAAAAATCAGATCAAGAGCCCAACATTTACGACACTTTTAGAGCACTATGGCAACTTAAAGTTATTACACCTTGATTTCTACCGACACGAGAAAGTCGAAGATCTTTCGAGAGATTGGTGGGAAGAGCTACTAGACCAGCCAAATGCCGTGATCGTAGCCGAATGGGCCGAACGTATTGAGCCACACCTTCCTGAAAAAAGAATCGACATTGAATTCATTGATAAAGGCGGCAATGAAAGACACTTAATCCTCACCGAACGATGAATCCACAACAAATAGAGGAACTATACGACGAATTCCACACTCCACTTCATGTGCGCCGACATTGTTTACAAGTAGCCCTAGTCGGAGAACTAATCGCCACAAACTTAGCAAAAACAGGAATAGAAATTGAGCCTTCAACCGTTTGGGCCGCTGGCATGCTTCATGACTTAGTACGAATTGTAGACTTCAGTTCAGTGCCAGAAGATTTAGGGAGCCCTGAAGATCAAATCGTATGGAAACAACTTCGAGAACAGTACAAAGGACTCCACCACGCACAAGTGGGAGCTGAAATATTGACAGACATCGGCGAAACTGAGCTGGCAGACATCATTGGCCGCCATGCAACCGCCTCATTGGGAACACCCACAGGACCCAATTCCTGGAAGTCGAAACTAGTATTTTACGCTGATAAGCGCGTGTCTCATGACGAAATAGTATCTCTCGAAGAACGCTTAGCAGAAGGATGGAAACGACACTTCAATGGACGTGCAAAAAGCGACGATGACCATGCTTTATTGGCCTCCATTTTTGAGCTCGAAAAAGAACTATTTGCACCACTATCACTCACTCCGGAAGACGTACAGAGACTTCTCAGTTAATCAACCCATTCAAATGGGCTCGAGTATCCGCGTCCAAAATGCCGGCATGATCAGCCTCCTCAGAATCAATTAATTCATTCGCAAGCTGAAACTGCAATACCGCACTTTTAGTTTGTTGTCCGTAAAATTCAGTCAAAAACACACCCTTAAAGAATCCTAGCTTATTAAGTAGTTGCTGGAGAGTTTTTACTTCTTCTCCACGATCACCGAGCGCCAATGTGCTCTGAAACGGCCCCTCAGAGGCAGCATAAAGCGAATCTTCACTTAGAGGGTCGTCCTCGCGAGCCACCGCAAGGTAGCTAAGTTCTTTCAGTCGACGATCCAGAATTCGGTTGAAATGAACACGAGTTTGAGGCCCAAAAACACCAGCCCCATACTCATCCTTTGAAGCAATGATGCCCATTCTTTGTTGAAATTTATAAACTGCATGCTCAGTTGTCTGCCCATAATAATTTGTAGGAGCTGCACGGAAAAGACCCAACGTTGTCAGCTCTTCCTGTAAGCGAGCCACATCATCCCCAAGAGCACCTAGAGATAAGCTTCTGTGAAACGGAGTAGAAACTCGGTTCAAATCAGGATGCTTCTCAATTAGGAGTAGTCCCTGCTGAAAACGTTGCAATTTAGCCGAATCTTCTTCCTCCTTAATACGCGCCACTGCAAGATCCAACATACGACGTGTATTCACCCCTGTATGGCCAGCACCTAAATCATCTTCATCCTCGATAACTCCTTCAGCTAACTGAAACTGATAAACAGCCTCCTTAGTCTCATCTCCATAATAACCCGAAATCTCACCTTCAAAATAACCCAATTCCTTCAAGCGAGATTGCAATCGTTCAACATCTTCACTATCAGAAAGGTACCAAATATCTTGCTCAAATAATTGAGGAGCCAATACCACGTTACGAACAAATGCCTCAGCCGCCGAATACCCCTCAAGGTAAACCTGCTCCTGAACTGAATCATCCACTCCATAAACAGTTACATCAACCACTCGCTTTCCCCATCCTAATGCACGTTTTAAACCAGCATCTCCATAACCCATCCAAATATCCAAGCGATCATAAGTTTGATTGCGCTGGCCGGCATTAACAATTGCTCCACCACGGTCATGAACCGCAGTGACTCCAATTCCAGGAATCTCTAGTTTCATTCCAAACGGATACGACTTTGGAGCCGCAACCATACCCGGATACACCGGAGTTCCATCTGCACCATTAGTTCCATTCCCATTTAGGCGAATATCTCGATCGTAACTACCTGTAGCGTAGCGTTCCTGACCTGGAAGGGGAGAGTAATAGGCAGAAATAGTAAACGTCTTCAGATAAGGGTAAACCTCCTGAGCCTGAGCCGTGGGAGCCTCAACAAACATCCCCGAAGGCGTCAGAGCTAACACTGTAATTAAACAAAATCGTGCAAGTGAACGGGAGGCTATCGCCTCTAAGCGATCAAGAAACCGAATCATTGTTGGTGTTTTTATTTTTGTTTGATTTTTTAAAATCAGATTAGTATAGCAGATAACCTTAAAAAACGCCACCAAGAGACCCTTGCCAAAATGGAGGAAAGTAGTCAGCAAAGTCATGAAGATATTACCCTC
The DNA here is from genome assembly GCA_964491515.1 of uncultured Candidatus Peribacteria bacterium. Classification (GTDB taxonomy): domain Bacteria; phylum Patescibacteriota; class Gracilibacteria; order UBA1369; family UBA12473; genus CAZBGQ01. The sequence continues at coordinate 3,130 of CAZBGQ010000028.1, read as the reverse complement.
CCCAAAAAATCAGATGCCTTCTGAGCAAATCTGACGGTTCATTGGCTCACGATATGCGGCAAGCGAAGTGAGAAATGTATACGAAGTCGTACATTACGATTGGAGCGAACCGGATATCGCTCCAAGGGTTCGTCCTTTTGCGAAGAAGGCCTCTGATTTCGCCTACATTGCCCCTAAGCGCCTAAAAATTTCACGCTCAACAAAGTCTCTATCTCGACCATATTTAAGGCGAGAAAGCTGCTTGTAAGCCTCTGCTGCCTCCTTATCGCCAACATCCGTGTAAGGATTAGTAGGAATGAAACTAAATGGACGACTTGGCTGAGTATCAATAGACAACTTAAGAACACCTTTAAATTTATCCATACTCACCAAATCTTGCTCAGAAAAGACCGGAGCCATTTCTTTAGCCATAAATTCTGCATCCTGCGCTCCAATCTTATAACTCATAATAGAGCCAACGTTACCAAAAATAGCGTCCTTCAGGGCAACTCCTTTACCCTTCTTCCCACCGGATTCTTCGAGCTGCGCTAGGTACTGGTGAGCCATAATCAATCCCAAGCGATACTTACGAGCCTCAGACAAGATAGATTCGATACTATCGGTAACATAATTCTGAAACTCATCGATATACAGGAAGAAATCTTTACGATCTTCTTTGGCTATTTTCTGGCGACGCATAGCCGCCATCTGAAGCTTAGACACAATAATCAAACCAAGTAGCTTAGAGTTAACTTCACCGGTTTCACCCTTAGATAAATTCATAAGAAGAATTTTCTCATTATTCATTACATCGGAAAAATTAAAGGCTGACTTAGTCTGGCCAATAATGTTACGCATCATTCCATTGGTCACAAACTGACCAAATTTCGCAGCAAAATAGGGAATCATTTCTTGCTTCTCACGAGCCCCAGTCTTAGCCATCTGATTCTCCCAAAACGACCTCACAATAGGATTCTTAACATGCTTAACACGTTCCTTTTGATAATCATCATCAGTAAAGATACGAACAATATCGGTTAGGGAACCACCCTCCGGATCAGCCATCAACGTTAAACAACCATTACGGAAATAATCTTGAATACGCGGACCAAACACTTCTTCATCAAACAACTTAATCATAATATTCATGGCCTCCAGCGCCACCCAATCCTGCTCTTCAGGGGTGCTAGCTTCAAGCAAATTAAGGCCCACCGGACGCTCCATATCACCAGGATTGAAGTAAATCACATCATCAGCACGTTCTCTCGGAATAAAAGGAAGCACATCCTCAATCAACGATCCATGAGGATCAATAATACAGAGTCCTTTCCCGTTCTGGAGATCCTGTCGAATCATGACCTGCAAAATCGACGATTTACCAGTACCGGTCTGTCCAATGACATAAAAGTGACGGAATCGATCTTCATTCTTAATTCGCACATCAGTCATCTCTCCTCGATAGAAATTCGTGCCCAATTTCATTCCTTCCTTAGGCAAATTTTCAGGAGCCTTAGAAACCTTAAAGTTCTGCCAATGAATATGAGGTGCTTGATTATATCGAATATCTGGAGCATGAACCAATGACGCCAATTCCTCAGCTGATAGGATCATTGGTCCCGTGACAAAAGGATGAAGAAGACGCTGTGTCCAGTTACGCTTCAAATTTCGATAAATATAGTTAATAGCCAGTTTCTTATTGGAATGATACTTCGTGTACATGAGTGCGTTGTTGTCCGTCGTAGCATACTGCGCAAATGCAGCACGAATACTGAGGTACTGTTGCTTCGCCGAATAAGCACGAGGAGAACTCACCAAAAGACGAACCACAGTGGTAAATCCAACTTGCGTATTTTTTTCTTCAATAGCCTTAATCTGCTCATCCGTCAGGGGCGTGGTACGGTCAGTCTGACGTTGTTGCTCAGTATCATAACCAATATATTCCTGAGTTGGACCGCGAAAGAAAATATTAATGATCGCTCCGATCCAAGAAAATGGATTCAAGATCGAAAGAACCGATACCTTCTTATTCTTAATCAAATCCCGAGCCACCTCTCTACCCTTTTTTTGCCACCCATCACTACGCGGACGAATCATAATCTGAAGAACCGCAGCCTCATCCTGGTCCAACTTAGAAAAAACATTAGTAATAGAGTTCAGAGGGTCAGAATTAAGATTCTGATAAGTTTTAAAGGGATACTTGAAATGCTTAAAAAGCCTAAAATAACAGCCCTTCACATGAGCATCTTCAGTGAAAATATTATAATCAGGCTCATAGACCACATACAAATCAGGGTAAAAAGTAGTGAGCTGTTTCTCTACTAACTTAGAAATATCTCGAGGGACCACTACGTAAAAATCAATCATATTGTTCTGAGCAACAATTTCTAAACTCAAGAAATCCTGCCCTTTAACCCATTGGATTATTCCAGATTCATAAACACTATAAATAGATTCAAAGAAATGCTTCATCAGACCTACCACCTCCTTGAAATCCTTCTGAGCAGAAAATCGTTCCGACTCCTTTTCTTTGTCTTCCTTAGATTCCTTTCTAGGGATCTGAAGTTTCATAAAAACCATGTCCATCGATCGTTGATCATTCCAGCGAACACGCATAAACCACCACAGACCTAGCAGGCCTAGGGTTCCAATCAACACAATACCGAGAACGATCCAAAAAGTTTCCATGAACACATTGTAACAAAAATATCTCGAAAAACAGTCCATTTATTATACCATGAAACAAGCCCCATGGAAAGACGGGGATAAGGAGGCGGCTCATCTTTACTAAGCATCTCCACTCATATAACCATTTCCGACACGTCCAATCATCCGCATGGCGCCCGCCGGCGTGAGGTTTGGCTATGTTCATGATCGCGAAACAAAGCCCGTACTGCCCGCGTGTCATGTTTTGTTCACCATTAGAATGCGGGTTCATAACGCCGCAAGGAGAAATGCTCCAGGTTGCTCGGCTAACAGGTTAAAAGGTGATAGTATTAACCCCTACTAACTCCTCCAAATATGACCACCAAAGAACTCCACAAACGGTTTACCGAATGCGGAAAAAACATCAAAAAACTCATGAGAGAATGCGCCTTAATGTTACCTGAAATCGACCGCCAACGAATCTGGAAGAAGGAAGGATTTGGGTCAA
>CAZBGQ010000027.1:0-9973 GCA_964491515.1 uncultured Candidatus Peribacteria bacterium | reverse complement strand
GCTTGCATGGCATGCAAGAGGTCCAGGGTTCGAGTCCCTGTAGCTCCACCAGGTAAATTTACACCTTTTATTTTGTAATTTTAAGTCTCAATTTTAGAAATTGGCGTTTTGGACCTGGTTACGAATTCTTGGAAAGTTTGATAACTCGAAGTTGACCAAGTATAAAAATTATGCTATTATTATAGATGTTATTACTAATAAACTAAAAAATGAGCGGAGATCGAAGAAAAAATCAACCTTTAGAGACAATGTCTGCTGAGAGAATAACCGACTTACTGGAAAATCCTGATGTAAGATTTAGAGAAGATGATACCCCTGAGGATGTGGTTAGGGTCATGCAAGCGGCACACAGAGCATCAAAGACTGCCGATGAGTCCGCAGGACCCCAAGAACCTAATGAGCCTCAAAGGTCCGAAGCACCTGCTAAGCCCAAAGAATTCCATAAAAATGTTACACTCGGAAAAGATCATACTCCTGATGAAGCTATTCAAGTCCTAATGGATTTTCATGGAGCTACTTCAGAAGCTATTAAAGTAGCATTTTCCCATTTAAGAGCCGCCGATCCTACAGATATAGTGCGGTTTGATACTAGTGTTTCACGTTGTGTACCATGCCTAAAATATGAGGTACATAACTCAGCAGGAAAATGGAAAGGTAATGGGTTGATAGATAGGAATACTGGTCAACCGATTCAACACGTTTCGTAGTAAGAATGTAGAGTTAAGAAAGATATTTATCTCGTCCCTGTGATAGTGACTAACCCTAGAACCTTTTCTGTATAAGTTGGGAGATTTCTGCAACTTTTAGTACTATGGCCGGAGGGAGTCTGTCTTCATCTAAACTTTGAAACCAGTCAGCGAATCTCCCTAATGTGGCATAGTCTGGAATCCTAAACTGGTCTGTTCTTTCGAATGCGGCTTTAAATTCTGTTAAAGCAGTTTCAATTGTATCGTCATCGGCTGAGGATACTTGATCGAAGGCTTCTCTTAATGATTGGGTCATATCTAGTTTATTGTTATTTGTATTTTAAATAAGTTAATTGCGTCCTGGGTGTTGGGATTTTTTACTCTGTACTTACCATCTTGGGAAGGTATTCGTGCATGGTTTCTTCGGAGATGAGGCCTTCCTTTTTTAGGTTTTTGAGAGCGTTGGTCATGGTTTGCATTCCATCGGTGCGCCCGGTTTCGATCACGGAATCTATCTGGTGGGTGTTTCCTTTCCGGATTAGATTTCGAACGGCGTGGTTACTGCGTAGAATTTCTATTGCGGCAACACGTTTGGTTCCATTTACAGTTTCGTGCTCAGCTGGAATGAGTTGTTGCCAGAGAATGGCTTCGAGGTTTTCGGCAAGTTGGGTGCGGATCTGAGCTTGTTGCCCAACGGGGAATACGTCGATCATGCGATCCACTGATTTGGCGGCTCCACTAGTATGAAGAGAAGCGAAAACAAGGTGACCAGTTTCTGCAGCGGTTATGGCGAGTGAAATGGTTTCTAAGTCGCGCATTTCTCCTACTAAAATAACGTCAGGGTCTTCTCGTAAAGCGGCGCGTAGTGCGCGATCGAAGCTGCTTGTGTGTGTTCCAACTTCTCGTTGCTCTATGATGGATCGTACGTTTGTATGTTTGAATTCGATAGGGTCTTCAATGGTCAGGATATGTTTGCTTTGGTTTTTATTGATTTCGTGAATGAGCGCAGCGAGTGTGCTTGATTTTCCGCAACCGGTGGGGCCGGTGGTTAGAATAAGTCCGCTACGAAGTTGAGTAAGATCTTGAAGTTGTTTAGGTAGATTGAGTTCTTCTATGGTGAAAGGTTTTTCTGGAATTACACGGAAAATTCCGCTGATTCCTTTGTTTTGGATGAAAATGTTCACACGAAATCTAGCAACGCCTTTTACTTCAATGGAAAAATCTAGGTCAGAGGTTTCTTGGAGTCGCTTTTTTAATGTGTCGTTCATGACCTCTAGGAGGTATTTTTCGGCGGTGTCTTTGTCTAGGATTGGATGTTCTTCGATAGCAAAAATATCCCCATTTACGCGAATGATTGGTTTGGAACCAGTCGAGATGTAGATGTCAGAAGCTTTATAGTGAACTCCAGTTTGTAGAAGCTTTCGTACACCTGTTGGCTCGGCAATGGGTGTGGTTGTTTCGTCGTTCATTTTTATTTTTGTTGTGATGATTAACGAGCGTTTCGTGGTGTTCGTGGAATATGAGTTGGAGGTTCGGTGGTTTCAGGTTCTTCTGGAGTCTCTGGAGTAGGATCTGGAGCCTCAGGGGTTTCTGGGCTCTCTGGAGTTTCTAGAGTAGGCTCTGGATTGGTGATTGCTATCACATTTGGTTGTGTTTCGTCACGGTAATCTGGGTGCTCTTCGATATTTTCTCCTGTGGACCAGAGGGTTGATTCTCCATTGTCTTCTTCGAATTCTCCACTGAGAATGAAGCTTTGATTGGCTCCCACTGGTGTGGAATAGACAGCATATATATAGGATTCTCCAGGGTTTGGCGGCACGGGAATTGCATCGATTAGTTCATATGAAACGAGTGAGTCATCGAGCATGTCGGCTTCTGGATATTCTTTGTATTCATCGTAGTATTGGATGAGAGCGCTCTCGAGTGTGCTTAGATCATCGTTTCGTTGGGCGTTGCGTTCTTCAAGTGTGCTTGCTGTAGTTTCCTCGGTGATTTCTTCTTCTGTCTCATCATCAGAAATATCTTCCGCGGGGCCAGGTTTACCGTCTGGCTCAATGATGTCATCAGTGGCTGTCCCATTGTCATCGGTGATAGCGGGTGTTTCTTCGGTAGTGTCATCGCCAAGGAAGGTGTGATATCCCCAAACTAATGCAAATCCAATCAGTATGATTCCGGCTAGAATGGCCATGTTTACTATTAGGGAATGCTTTTTGTGGTGTTCGGGAACAGAACTTGCGGGCATAGGAATTGGAACGTTGCCGGCAGGCATGGGTAGTGGTGCAGGAATTGGCATGTCTGGAGTTGGCATCGGTAATGGTGCTCCGGGAGGGGGTGGTGGTCCAGGTAAGGCTCCAGGCTCTGCTGTTGGTAGTGGTGCAGGAATAGGTGCACCGGGAGGCGGAGGTGGTCCAGGTAGAGCATCAGGCTCTGCTGCTGGTAGTGGTGTAGGGATCGGGGCTCCGGGAGGCGGAGGTGGGCCAGGTAAGGCACTAGGCTCTGCTGTTGGTAGTGGTGCAGCGGCTGGGGCTGGAGGTTCTGGAATTGGAGCCGGTATCGGTTCAGGATTTTGAGCAGGAGGGGTTGGAATTTCTTCGGCAGGTGCGGGAGTAGGATCTGGGGTTGACGCCGGTGCAGGTGTAGGAGGGGGGGGGGGGGGGGGTGGGTTTTTTGATTCTTCTGCTTTTTTGAGTAAATCTTGTGCGATGCTGTTGTTGGGGACGGACTTTAAAATTTCATTGCAGCCTTGAATGACTTTGTCGAATTCCCCATTTACAAACCATGCTTGAATTTGTTTCAAGGCATTTTCTAGTGCGTTTCCATTTTGTTCTGTCATGTTTTTGTTTTTTTATAGATTAAATTTACCCCAGGCGTGGGATTACATTTTCAATGGCTGCCCATTCAGTTTCCCCGTTAACAGGGACTATGATAGTGATTTCATCACCAACATTGGCTTTGAAATAAGTAACAGAGGCTAATAGTACTTTATAGGTTTTTCCGTCGGCCATTACTTTGTATTGGCTATCGTCGTAGGCAAGATGTCCTTTGACGTGTTTTCGCTCAATGGGGCCGATTTGTTTGTATAAAAAGCTGCCCTCTGGAGTGATTGTTAGTTTAAGCTGATCTCCTGGTATTAGTTTGGATTTACTCGCGTAATTGGCAGGAACTGGATAGGCTTTTGTGTTAGGTCCAATCATGTTTTGCCCATCGAAAATACCTTCTATGATTTGTTGACCTGCTTGAACAAAGCTTGGAAGTTCATTGGCTGCTGTTTCGAATTCTTTGCGGGGAGTACCTGCTATTGGGTTTCCTCCATCAAGATCTGCTAGTAATTTTTTAGCAGAGCGAAGCGATGTTTCCGCATGTTCTATCATCTGTTTTATCGCCGCAAGTGTTGAGGGATCTGAAGAAGTCATACTTTTGTATTTATTTTACAGTGTTATTATACCAAATTTCAGGATAAATTTCAATCTATAACTGTTTGAAAATTACTTTGTCTCCATTGATACCTGAAATGCGTAAATCAATGTATTCAAGTGTTTCTTCGTAAATGTTTAGTCTTGGGAGTGATTTTTTGAGTTTGTCTAATTGTTCGTCCAGGTCCATGGAAAGGTCGAACCAGACGTAGAATCCTCGTTCGGTGTACAGGTGTGCCTCTCTAGGGATGGCATTGTATTGAGTGAATTCTACGGTCATTCCGAATTTATCCTCGAAGTTTTGCATAGCTTCTAGGATAAAGGCTAAATGTTCTTGGCTGATTATTTGCGTTCCTTGGGGGATTTTTTTAGGTTCTTCGATGAAAAGGGTGGGTAACTCGGCATAGGCGTTTTCATCATCTGTGTATTGCGCTTGGCCTGCTGTGCTTAGAATTAATTGGTCTTTTCCTTCAAGTGTTTCTACTATTAAGCGAGCGACAATGGGGTGGGTTTTAAGGTTTAGAACAAGAGTGTCGGGAAGTGTTTTGTGGATTTGTATGTCGGCGTAGTAGGGGTATTTTTTGCGTAAAAATATTTCGATTCTATCGGTATTGAGAAGGAGTAGGTTTGAGTTTTTGAATTCTCCAAGGATTTGGGTGAGCGGGTGTTCGGGGAGTGGTTGTTGGTCTTCGAATATGGCTACGGTGTGAATCGCGAGTTTGTCGGAAATGAAAAGGTTGTAAACAATGAAAAATGCAGCACTTCCTATCAGAATAATGAGCACAAGGCGTTTGAGTTTTGCGAAAAATCCTCGAGCTAGTGGTTTACGTTTTTTCGTTTTGAAATTATCGAGAGATGCAATGAGTGTTTTCCCAATATTTTTTTTGCGCTGTGAGGGAGCAGAACTTCGTCTTTTTAGACGTGTGGGGGCGGATGGCCGAACTGAACTTCGCGCGCGAGCAGGACGTTTCCTGCGGGGGGAGGTTGTTTTTCCGAATGAGCGACGTGGTTTACGACGAAAGATCATGTATACAGAATAACATGGATTAGTTTTTATTTGGCAGCTGCAGCCTCTTGCTTGGCTTCTCGACGAGCACGAGCTTTGGCTTTGTTACGCTTTTTGTAAGCCTTAGCTTTAGGACGCATTTCGTTTCCTCTGCTTAGACCGTGTTGTTTGGATGAACTTTTATTCGTCATGATTTGGACGTTAGAGACCTGGGGGAAGATAGCATGGAATGGGTCTAATGCAAAGGGAAAATGGAGATTTAATTTGTTTCAGTCGGTTCTTCTTGGAGAATGGTTTTTAGTGGAACAAATGTTCCTTGGCGGAATTGTGGGGTTTGAGGTGCGTGAAAGGCGACTCGGTGGATGCGTGATCGTGTGTATTCCCGAAGTTGGTCGATAGCGCCGGGGCCTTCGCTGAGTTCGGCTATTATTTCCGGGTCGGGGACTTTTGCTTCAATAGCTTCGATGGTGGCGTGTTTAGGTTCTTCTCCCCGTTCTGCTGCTTCTAGAAAGTCTACGATTTCATCAAGTGTGATTCGGGTAGAAGTGGCGTCCGGTGTTGCTTCGGGGGCGGCAATAACTACGGCATCAACGTCGTTTGGTATGGTGATTTGGGTCCGATCTTTTAATCCTTCTGCGGAAAGTTTGATGCCTAGATGTGTTTTCATGAGATCATACCGTTGCTGGGCTTCAAAGCTCTGTTTGGCAGGTTTGCAGTGATGCACGGAGGTTCCGTCTGGTTCGATTTTTGATTGGACTCGGTAGCCGGCTTTGGCAAATCCTCGGGTTAAGGTGTTGAGGAAAATGTCTTCTTCTTTGAGCTCTCCATCGTGGAGTGCAATCAGTGTTTCTAGTGTGTTGACGGGAATGTAGAGATCAACTTCTTGTCCGTTGGGTGCTTTTTTAGTTTCTTTTAGATAGAGCGTTATTGGTTCTAGGAAAGCTTCATTGAGTGGTGTCTGATTTCCAATTCGTCTTAGAGCGGTATGGATTCGGGTTTTCATGAAGGGCATACTAGGATCATTTTCTGTGCGTTGTTTTCGTTTTCCTTCGCCTCCTCTGAATAGTTGATCGATGCGTGGACGAATCGTGACAGGGCTTCCTTTTCTCCCTTGAACTTGTAATGCTTTTGCGATTTTTCCTCCGGTGATGTGACGGACTCGTTCGCTTTCTTGTTCATTGAAATCACGAACCAATCTTCCTTCTAGCCCTTTTAGGATGATTCGTTTGAGTTCTAAATACAGTGCTTTGAGTGGCTCGGTGTCGAAATCTGATTCGTTGTATTCGCTTCCGTTTAGATGGATTGTGAGTTTTGCGTCTGGAGTTAAATGCCATTTGAGGCGATGGGTTATTTTTCCGAACTTAATGTCGAAATGGCCATGGCATTTTAGGTTGGGTGGATAGAGTATGCCTTCTGGGTTCTCGTGTTCGATGTAGCAGGATTTGATTTTGTCGCAGGTGCGAATCTCTTCTAGATTGCCTACAAATCCTTTTAGATCGTGGGGGACGTAGATCGCCCATTTTAGGCAGGCTTCTATGGAGGCATCGATGTCGGCTTCGATTTGTGCGACGTTGTGATGTTGTTCTAGCCGGCCTCCACGTCGTCGTCTAGACCTTGATTGGCTTTTCTTTTTGCCGCTGTTGCTTTTGAAATTGGCTTTTGCGAAATCGCCGAAATGTTCGAAATCTTGGAAGGGGCTGGGGAAAATATGATCGGCTCGTTCAAAAATTTCTGTAAACATGGCCAGTATATTTTGTGGCGTTTCGTTGAAGGTAGTTGCGATGGATTTAATTTCTTCGCTTGCTAGGACTTTTAGTTCTTCGAGTGTTTCGTCTCGGTCGGATTTAGTGAGTGCGTCTCGCGAATAATCGCCTAAGGCTCCATTGATAAGACAAATGATGCGAGTGATTAGAATGGATTCGCATAGGTGGATGCTACTTCTTGGGTGAAGTGTGCTTGTTTCGGTGGGTGGTGTCGCGGGATGTGTGGATTTCCAATTTATCCCTTTTAGTTTGCAGGTGCTTCGTAGTTTTCTTAATTCATGAAATAAGCGAATGATGTTTTCTAGTGTTTCTGCGGTGCTTTCTGGCTCAGGGTTTTCGGGGGTGGCTCCTCCCAGTGTTCTGTTGAGTCTCATGATTTCTATTACAAGGTCATAATAATGCTCTCCACTACTTATTCCCCAGATCCCTGCATTTGTTTGTGTAAGCTGGGGATTATCTTGGTAGATGTCTTCGGATGTTTCTTCGGAAGTTAGGATGGGGATTGCGATTTGTTTTTCTCCTCTGAGGTGTCCTTCAAGAGCATGGAGATAAGATTCGGTTTCGGGTATTCCGCTGTGCTCTGTCCATTCTTTGAGCAGGGATGCAGATTTTTTTATGTGGTTAGTTCCTTCGAGTGATGGGGGAGTTTCTTCGTTTTTAAATAGTATGTCGGCTTGGGTTAGAAGGGAGGAAATTATGTCCTCGTCTATTTCGGTCTCAGGGGCTTTATTGTCTTGAATGTGTTTGAGTAAGAGTGCTCGATGGGTGGGATTCATTAAATCAAGTGGGCCTATTTCTGGTTTATATATGTGGGCGATGTTTTCTAGAATATGGAAGTAGATGATGCGTTCATTTAGCCGAATGGTGAGAGGCTGATCTAATGGGAGTGCCTTGATTTCTTCTTCAATAGAGCCAGGGCCTGCTTGAGGGCCTATGCTTTCATAGTTTTCTCTAAGGGTTTGTGGCCAGGGGAGGGAGGTAAGTTCTGTTTTTGTGCCAACAGCCTTTAGTGTTTGAAGGAGTATGTGGAGGTTGACGGTATTCATTATTTTTCTTTCTTGTGGGCTGGTTGAGCGGTCCTCTCTGAGAGTTATTAGTTTGTCCTTGATGATGGCTAATAATTCTTTTGCGGTGGTCGTGGTTGATTCGAGTGGTTCTTCAGAGAATTCTACCCATCCTATTCCTGAGAAATGATGGAGATCTGCTCCGGGTAGGCATGCATGCAATTGTTCAGATAAAAGTGGGCCGCCTAGCAAAAATAGACTGCTATCTGTTGCTGGAAAAGGTGGGTCTGTGTGGAATGTTTGTTTATGCCATCTTGATGCGGCTTCTATGGTTTCTTCAATGGGGATGCCGATTTCTTTGGAGGTAGGAGTGGGGGCAAATTTTCTTAGGATTCTTATGAATCTCTTGTTTTCTGGATCCATTTCTTCTAAATCGCTTAGAGTTTTTGCGCGATCGTCTTGATTCATTGGGTCTCGATTTGGTTTTCCTGCGAGTTTGTGTGCTTTTTTAAATATTTGGTACAAGATGGTGTCTTGATCCATGTGGAGTAGTTCTGTTTTGTTGTATAGAGTGTCGGTTGTAGTTCTTTCCCCTAGGTCTCTTCTTATCTGAGGTGTTCCTAATCCGAATTCGTGAATCCATGCATGGCATGTTGCATCTAGTTTAATGCCGCGTATTTCGGTTTGAGCTAGGCCTGATACGATTGCGAAGCATTGTGTTTTGAGCTCTGTTAATGTTTTGACTGAGTGAATAGCGGCTAGTAATTTGTTTACTAGCATTAGTTGAGCACTTATTGAGTATATGTAATCACTTTCTTTATCCGTTATTGGGTGGCGTGGGTCTGCTTCAGTCCAGAAAGCGATATGCATCTTGGGGTCTTCCCTGTTAGGCATAGAGGGAAAGTTGTGCTCTGCGTAAGGGCGTTTGGTTAGGAGGTAGGGGGCTTCTTGCTCAAGGACTTGTTTTCGATCTTTTATCTCTTGTAAATGACGGTGAAGGGCGCTGAGCAGGAGGTGGCCGCCGATATCATTTTCGTTGAGGAAATTAAGTGTTTGTTGAATGATGGTTGCGTGGCTCTCAAGCGCGGCCAGAATTTCTTCCTTTGAAGCTTCAACGTTGAATCCTTCTGCTATGGCCATGCGTCCGTACTGTAGGTGCTCTAGAAGGACACGCTCGGCACTGGGAGTTTGTAATGATTGGTCGGTTGGTGTGTATGGAATTCCTAGTGCTTGGAGTGTCTCTATTGCCTTTTCATTAGTGTCGGGAATAAACGGTGCTATGGCCGGATGGCTGAATAGGTCGGCGCTACTTATTTTTAGAGTTTTTCGGAAGCTCACATCGTCGTGATAGGCTTGTACGATTTCTGTGATTTCTCTGATTGATTTTCCGGGAAATTGGCAGCTTGTTCGCTTGAGCTCTCCGTATTTGTCAAAAATGGCTACTTCATAGGGGGTGCCTTCTCTTGGATGTTTGTCTGCCATGGTTGCTTTTATCGTTTCTATTTCGTTGTGGTGTGTGGCTTCGAATATGGCTAAAAGTAGATCTTTTAGGTGTGAAGGGTCTGATGAGGTAGATGAATGATCTGGTGTTGCTTGGAGTTGTTCGGGGGAAATGTCCAAATCTAATTCTATGGCTTTTTTAATGGCTTCTTGCAATCCGAGTAACTTGATAAGTTTTGGGAATATTTGAGCGATCATTTTTTCCCTCATGGCTGAAGGATCTTGTCGTGCTTCAATAATTAATGCCTCTGTAATTGAAGGGTCTTCTAGTGGTGGATTTATTGGATTTAGTACGATTCTATCGTTGTCCATTGCAAAAAGAGGTAGCCCTGTTATGGGATGAGGTATAAATTGAACTGCTTGTGAGTTTATGTGTTGTATTGAAAGTCGTTGGCGTCCGCTCGCGGCTTGTCGGATGTCGTCAATAGCGTTAGCTCCTTCGGGGTCATTGTTAGTTAAGTCTTCGCTGCTTTGAGCGGGAAGGACTTTGGGCCGAGGAGGGGCTGGCTTTCTTGGTTGGGTTGTTCCTTTTTTTATGGGCATTGGTCGAAATTAATTCAAGGAAGAATCTTGCCATGTTTTGGTTAATAAGTCAACCTCT
>CAZBGQ010000026.1:0-14922 GCA_964491515.1 uncultured Candidatus Peribacteria bacterium | reverse complement strand
AATTCCAACCCTCTTTCCCGAAGCACCGCATCACAAAATCCATGAAACGTTTTCACCCATAATTCCCCGTAAGAGTAGGGGAGGAGAACATCCAGTCGTTCCTGCATCTCATTGGTAGCCTTATCCGTAAAAGTAAGCGCCAGAATCTCCTCAGGTTTAAAGCACCCTTCCTCAATTAAGTGAGCAATACGATGTGTAAGAACTTTAGTTTTACCCGTACCAGCGCCTGCAATGATCAAGAGCGGCCCCTCCTTGGTGGAGACAGCTTCTTTTTGCGCAGGGTTGAGGCTGGATAAAAGATCAGACACAGCAGATGATTAGAGTAGGGGAAGCATACCAAATTCCATATCATTCGTCGAAGACTTGACAGTTCAAAATAAAAAGATATAATAAATCCCTTAATCAAAAAAGAATGACTAATTCATCACTCGACTCAAAATGGCCTATACCAAAGGATGTAGCAGGAGAATTTAGACTCGCCATGGGTGAGCTAGAAATTCCAGAAGGAGAAGGAGTCCCACGCATGGGAGTGCTCGAGGATCCAGGAGCCGTAATAAATGCGTTAACCAGTCTGAAAGCACGTTTCAAGGAAGTAGTAGCTACTGCCACTGAGCTTGCTGCAGTTATTGAAAGAAATACTGGATGTGAGGTAGAGGAGAGCGCAGTTGTCGAGGCAGTAAGAGAAATAGCTTGTAGGCGTATTTTTACTACAGGTGTAACCTCTCCCCACGCCATGACCATGAAGGACCTAGAAGACCAACTCACGGTTAGCCCAGAAGATTACGAACCCTTTCTATCCTTTTTGGTAGAAGAATCCGGAGACATGATCGAAACTATGGAGTGGACAGAATCACTGAGAGCCTTCGCCGGGAAAAGCGATAGGTCAGGAGATCGGCCTGAAGGGGACGAATTAGTCATCAGTGCATTAAAATCAATCGCGCAACTAGACATGAAACCAAAGAGCAGAGTTTTGCGGGAGCTGGAAGCTATAAATTGGAAGGACTTCAGTGCCGATGAACTTGAGAAACTAAAGAAAGTCGCACGAAAAGTAATGATTGCTCGAAGGCTTGCCGAAAGAGCCGGACTAATAGATGAGGATGGCTTAAACCTCAAGGAAAGGTAATCACTCACAGAGTCTACGGCCATGAGGGTGGATAAAAAAGCAGACATCCGAGAACGGATGCCTGCTTTGAATTATGAATTTAGAAGGAAGCTACTCTGCTTTTTCTTCAACTTCTTCAACTTCTTCAGTTACCTCTTCCTCCACCTCCTTTTCAGGAGCCGGCTTAGGTTCAGGTAAATCCATAAGCGCTTTAAGGCTCAAGCCAATTCGATGATCATTCAAGTTAACGTCAATAACCTTGGCTTCAACCATCTGACCAGTGCTGATAACATCAGCAGGATCATTAACAGGGGTTCCATCCTCATGAGCCATTTCAGACAAGTGAATGAGTCCATTGATATCGTCAGTGAGTTTCATGAATGCGCCAAACGGTGCAATACGATTGATTTCACCAGTAACGGTTTTACCAACCTCGAAAGCCTTAGCTGCATCTTTCCATGGATCATCAGTCAAACGCTTGATACTTAAAGAGATCTTATCTCCTTCAATGCCAATGACTTCAACCTTAACTGGATCACCAACCTTTCCGAAGTCAGAAGGGTTACTAACATGACCCCATGCAATTTCAGAAATGTGAACCAATCCTTCAAGCCCTTCAAAGGCTACAAAAATACCGAACTTGACCACACCACTAATCTTACCATCAACCACAGTTCCAACCTTGAGATCACCAAGGGCTTTCTGTCGTTCTTCACGGAAAGCAGCACGCTCAGACAAAATCAATTTCCCACTATCCTGATCAAGGTTAATAATCTTTACATCCAAAGGCACCCCAATCAATTTCTTAAGCTTCTGAAGAATCAAATTAGCATCTGCACCATTAACACGTGGGTAATGAAGAGGAGCCAATTGAGAAACAGGGATGAATCCCTTAATGCCATCAACCTCCAAAAGAAGTCCACCCTTATTGGCCTCATTGGCTTTAACGGTAACCACTTCCTTCTCATCATAAGCAGTGACAAATTTCTGCCATGCACGATCTTGACTAGCCTTGCGAAGTGAAAGCACCACAAACCCTTCCTCATTTTCAGATTCAAGAACGGACGCATGGACCGAAGAGCCCACTACCAATTCTTTAACCGTCTCCATGCTGTCGCGTGTTTCGCGACCAGAAATAATACCGGTGTTAACTCCACCGATATCCACTAAAATACGATGTTTTGAAAGCGCGATAACGGCGCCTTCGATGATCTCTCCTGGTGCAGGAATGACCATCTCTGGAGAATCCTTTAACAGGTCCCCCATAGAAATAGTTACAGCTGTCATAAGCTTAGTCGGAGTCGAGCATTAAGGTTATTATTAGCCACACGGGGAGTCGACTCCTAAATCAATCCCACGAAAATGACCAGAGAAAGTATAGAGACGGAAAGGAGGAAAGTCAATGCGCCATAAAACATAACTAACAATTGACAAGGGGAGTGTCGATCCTTATATTTGTCCTTTTGCGAGAGGATAGCTGGAATTTAAGCCTTCTTAAACTCAAAGCCATCACCCTTCTTGAGGATCTTGATCGTGTCTCCATCCTTGAATGTACCTTCCAGGAGAAGCTCAGCAATCTCATCTTCAATACGATTTTGGATAATACGACGAGCAGGACGAGCCCCATAATCAGGGTCATAACTTATCTTAGCCAACAAATCATGTGCTCCAGGGGAAAGTTGGATTCGAATCTTTCGCTCAGAGAGACGATTCTGAAGGTCATCAATGAGTAACTTAACGATATCTTTAAGGTTACCATGAGTGAGCGGATGAAAAACAATCACTTTATCCAAGCGATTCAAGAACTCCGGACGGAAATGACGCTTCATTTCATCCATGACATCCTCTTTTTTAGAATCAAAGCTTTGCTCAGCACGTTTCAATTCATCTTCTTCTAGAGTAAAGCCAATCGCAGCCGCAGATTCAGTGAGTTGACGCGCTCCAATATTGGAAGTCATGATAACAATAGTATTTCTGAAATCAACTTTTCTACCTCGAGCATCAGTCAAGACACCATCTTCTAGAATTTGAAGGAGTAAGTTCATCACATCTGGATGAGCCTTCTCAATTTCATCAAATAGAACGACTGAATAAGGTTTTCGACGAACAGATTCTGTGAGTTGACCACCATCTTCATACCCAACATACCCGGCAGTGGCTCCTACTAATCGAGAGCTATTGTGACGTTCCATGAACTCACTCATATCGATTTTAATAAGAGAATCTTCATCATTATAAACTTCACGGGCCAATGTTTTGACTAGCTCAGTTTTACCCACTCCAGTAGGTCCCATAAACACGAAGGACGCAATAGGCCGATTATGAGAGGAAACTCCCATTCGTGAGCGACGAATAGCTTTTGAAACAGCTTCAAGGGCTTCTTCTTGTCCAATGATGTGCTTCTTGAGAATACCTTCCAAATTTTTGAGACGTGCCACATCATCCTTGAGTAACTTAGTAACCGGAATACCGGTTGCTTTAGCCAAGACATGAGCAATGTCCTCAGCATCTATCTGGCCACGCTTCTCCTTAGGAACTTTCACGCGACGTGCTTTCTCAATTTTTTCCAATAATTCCAACTCCTGAGTTCGAAGTTCAGCAGCGTATTCATAGTTTTGTTTAGACACAGCGTTTTCCTTCTTCTCAATGATCTTATTAAGTTCCTTTTGATGCTTAATAACATCTGGTTTATCTTCCTTGAAACTCATTCCTTTAAGTGAAGCAGCCTCATCCATTAAATCAATAGCCTTATCAGGAAGGAACCGATCATTGACGTAACGCTTAGATAAACGAGCAGAAGCCTCTAGTGCATCGTCAGTGATGACTAGATTGTGATGATCTTCAAACGACGGACGAAGACCTATAAGGATCTCAACCGTTTCAGCCTCAGATGGCTCATTAACCACAACTGTTTGGAATCTACGCTCAAGCGCAGAATCTTCCTCAATTTGTTTGCGATATTCACTGGTAGTGGTCGCTCCAATCACGCGAACTTTCCCTCTAGAAAGAGCAGGTTTAAGGATATTAGCAGCATCAAGACTTCCCTCAGCAGACCCTGCACCCACTACTGTATGGATTTCATCAATCAAAAGAATGACATTATCCAAAGAAGCAGCTTCGTCAATAATCTGTTTAAGACGCTCTTCAAATTCACCACGATACTTAGTTCCAGCAACCACAGAGGCCATAGGTAAAGAAAGTAAGCGCAAATCCATCATGTTAACAGGAACGTTTTCCTGAACAATGGCATGAGCCAACCCTTCAACCACGGCGGTTTTACCCACACCTGGTTCTCCGATAAGGACTGGATTGTTTTTAGTTTTACGTTGAAGAATACTGATCATGCGTTCAATCTCCTTTGCACGACCCACAACAGGATCTAGTTTTCCTGATCGAGCCTGAGCAACCAAATCATCTGTAAAGTAATCAAGTGCTGGTGTTTTAGACTGTTTCTGTCCGGGCTTAGGTTTCATGTAACCTTCTTTTTCAGCAGGATTGGCTTGTCCAGAACCCATGACTCCTTGAAGTCCACTCAAGAAAAATTCAAGCGGATTCATCTGAGCGGCAGGATCACCAGAAGGCATCGCTGGAGTTCCGCCAGAAGCCCCACCCTTTTTTAAGTTTTCAAAAGCAGCCAAGATCTCCTCTTGAAGATCATTAGGACGAACTTTCATGTTCTCTAAGATAACGGTAGCAGCAGTATTTTCTTGACTAACAAGTGCAAACAAAAGATGTTCAGTTCCCACAAACATATGACTATTCCCTTGAGCGCATTTAACAGCTTCTTCAAGCACCTTCTTAGCAAAACCACTCAACGCACCAGCAGAAGTACTGGCTCGACCCTTAGCAGCCGTAGCGCGCCCCACAGTCTTGAGCACTAAATTAACATTGTCTAATGACACCCCGAAATTCATCAAGATAGATGCCCCCAGCGAATTTGGCTGACTCAAAATCCCAATAAGGATATGCTCAGTGCCGACATAATCGGTGTTCGTCTTTTTAGCCACTTCCTGAGCAACGATTAACGCCTGCTTAGCTTCCTTTGTAAATTTTTCGAATCGACTATCGCCTTTGGACATGGGGTGAGGGTTAGTTGAGTTTATTTTTTATATTCAGTTTCCGATTAGTATAACACAATTCCTCGAGGATTGGTACTTAGAACAGCTTGCAAAGATCCAAGGAATGGGGTCTAATTATAACCTTAAAACTAGCACTCATAATAATAGAGTGCTAGTGATTAAAAGTCAAGAAAAGCAAGTTTTCTCAGCCCTTAGGGAGTTGTGGGGGTAAGGCCATTTGCCATAGCTCGAAGCTGCTCTGAGAAATCCAAGGAAGCAGAAAATTGATAAGATGCACCGCTATCACGAGGAACAGATATAAGTAGAGAAGACCCAGAAACACCCTCAGTCAAGCTAGGAACAGACGAATCAACAATCTCCATAGTCACCAAGGCATTAGAAGCGTCAGCGGGCTGATCACTAAAATAGAAGAAAGAACCAGAACGGGAATAATACCAATAGGAAGGGTAATACATTTGAAAATTAAGACTAGCACTCTCTAGTGCACGGTAACCCTCAGGAATGGTTGTCACAGAACCACTAGCAGCATTCACTGAAACGGTGGTCTTACCCTTTGCTTGATCCTCTCCAGAAACTAGCTCCCAATCTGTTATAGCCCCTTCGTCAAACGCAGCGATGCGCTCGAAGATCCGACCATTTTCGTGGATAGCAAGAATTCGCCCACTTTCTCCATGTTCATTTGAGTAAATAATATAAACGTAATTTGGCTCAACAAATTCATACCGAGTCGTCTCCCAAAAGCCAGATTGAGGAATCAAGCTCGAAAGCTTAACTTGCTCCAAGTTGGTAATGATAGAGGGATAATCAGTCCCACTGAGAGCGTCGTCCACAACTAGTGGAGATGTCTCAATATCTTCACTTACAGCAGGAACAGTAGCAGGATCCAGCTCAGAGGTGGGATCTTGAATAGACGTGTCCACCACAGGTTCCATGATCTCTCGAATACCGTCACTCAAAGGATCAAATGAATACAACATATCTGAAAAGAGATTCGAATACTCTAATCGATGATCGTCTTGTCGAGAACGATGAGTAACAATATAAACTTGTGAACCATCTGCCACATAATAGATGACTGAATTACCAACCACATCCTTAATATCAGCCCGAATTGCAGGGATAGCTTCAGTCCCAATTGCACTCAATGTATAAGGGGAAACAACACCTTGCGGCAACACATACTCCAAAAACCACTCCTCAATCGGTAACTCTTGTGAATTAGCCATAACTCGCACATCAATGGTGTCCAGATCAAACGGCTCAGCCGTAAGCGGGGCATCCTCAATTAGAGGAAGGGGAGCGGTGAGCACAACTCGCGTGGATTGATCATCAATACTCCAATCACTACGGACCATCATTGCAAAGGAAAGACCGGTATGAGTGTAAGTCTCTCTTAAAACCGTACGATCCTCAATTTCTTCCTGATCGAGTACGCGTAAAGCATCAATAGAGAGGGTCTCCTTTGTGGCCTCTCCCTCAGAGGGAATCAGTAATCCACCAGCCTCCACAGCCCTATTAATCAATGTTTCATCACTCAAATCATAAAAATCACTATACACATACAAAATATCACCGCCTTTAAGACGAAGAAGATGTGTGGCTTTAGCGCTAAAATTAACGTTACCTAAAGACTGAAGCGTTCCTTCATAAGTAAGATACTCAAAATCCTGGACAGGCTCAGTAGTATCCTTTTCACCGAATCCAAAACAACCACTAAGAAAAGCAGTCAATAAAAGAGTGAGAATAGTAAGACTTCGAAATTTCATAGTAAAGATGTTAAATTTTAAAGAAAAGAAGGTGAAGCAGGACATTCAAGTCCCAAATGACGATACCCATTCTTAGTCACAATGCGACCACGAGGGGTACGATCCATAAATCCTTTTTGAATTAGAAATGGTTCATAAATATCTTCAAGTGTTTGACTCTCTTCATGAGTGGCAGCAGCAAGCGTACTCAGCCCAACCGGACCTCCACTGAACTTTTCTACCATAACTTGAAGCAAGGAGCGGTCCATATGATCAAGCCCCTCTGAATCAATACTCATATGATCAAGTGCCTTTTCAACCAAAGCAATTGTAATGACGTCTTGTCCCTGTACAGATGCAAAATCCCTTACTCGTCGAAGCAATCGATTTGCAATACGAGGTGTTTGACGAGCGGAAGCAGCCAATCGCCGAGCAGCGGAAGACTCTATTTCGATCCCCAAAATACCAGCAGATCGACGTAGGATTGCTTGAATCTCCTCTGAATTATAAAATTCTAAACGAAACACATGCCCAAATCGATCTCTCAAAGGAGAAGAAATTAGGCTCATCTTAGTCGTAGCCCCTACAAGAGTAAATCGCGGAAGATTGAGCCGCATAGAGCGAGCGGAGGGACCTTTACCTAAAATAATATCAATAGCAAAATCTTCCATCGCAGAGTAAAGCATCTCTTCTACCGGTGCTTTGAGGCGATGGATTTCATCAATGAATAACACATCACCCGCCTCTAAATTAGTGATAATGGCGGCCACATCACCTTGGCGTTCCAGAGCTGGACCAGAAGTAATTCGAAGATTAGCACCCATTTCATGTGAAACCACATGTGACAGCGTTGTTTTACCTAAACCAGGAGGTCCATGAAATAAAACATGTTCCATTGATTCCTCACGGTTCTGTGCAGCTTGCATAAAAATGGACAAATTTCTCTTGATCTCAAATTGACCCACATAGTCATCCAAAGTCTTAGGACGAAGCGGTGCCTCGTTCACCTCAGATGTATCAACATCCACAGTAGGGGAGACCGCACGGGGTGTTTCAGGTTCAGCTTCCGATGAGTTCGAAGAATGTACGACCATATTTATGATTAATAAATCGCACAAAACAACATACCGCATTTTACCAGAAACAACCATCAAAACCCCAAGGATCCTTTGGGAAATTGGAGTGATCGCCATGTTCCTCATAAGGCCCATAGTAGGAATGAATGGAATAAATTAAAAAGATCGTTATACTATTCTCAACGTGCCCCGGTAGCTCAGTTGGATAGAGCGGCGGCCTTCTAAGCCGTAGGTCACAGGTTCGAATCCTGTCCGGGGTACCATTTCCGCTTAGGTAAGCCAAAAAGACGAGTTCGTGGGTGCAGCCAGCGACCAACAGCTAAAGGTTGTAGGTGACTTTTGAACTAAAAGATAAATTGAGAGAATAGGACGTGGATAAAAACCGGTACATAAGCGGAATAAAACACTTCGATTCCCTCCTATTTATATAGCCATGGGCGATAGGAGCTGTCAGAGTGTTAAACCATCTAAATCGTATATTCATCAACCGCCGCAATAAACGATTCAAAATCCTGGTATGGGAATTGAAAGGAATCCGAATCGGCGCCACGAGAAAAATAATAATGATGCATTCGATATAGGTAATAGAAAAGATCAAAGTCTTCACGTTCAAGCCCTGTGAGTACTTCAACCTTTTCAGAGGCAGCAGCTCGCACAGCCTTATCACTACCATGTAATTCCTGGATAATTCCCATAAATTTCTCTTGTTTCTGATCAACAAAGTACGGCAAAGAACGAAGAGAGCCTTTAGCAAGGACCCACTTCAACTTCGACCAAAGCAAAGCCGTATCTGTATAGGTTTCAATATCTCTTTGATAAATTGCAATTTCATGACGAAAGTCAGCCAATTTTTGAAGTTTTAAACCTGCCTCTAAATCCCCGCCCAAGTAAGCTGCCTTTGCAGCCCCAAGCTTAAGATCAATCATTGTCGCAAACATGCAAACTTGCGAAGCAATGTCTTCAGGATCTCCCAGGAAAGCACGAGCAGGAAGATTTCCACAATGCTCAGGCCATGCTTCTCTCCGCGCATTTGATTCCACTAATTCAACCTGCTCAAGCTCGCCTCCAACATGACCTCCATCCTCCGGAAGATCCAAGAATTGAAGCGCATCCGATGAAACATAAACCATTTGCAACGGGCCTTGATTATCAAAAACAACAGGCGCTTTAAAGAAAGTGCTTGAAACAGTACCAGGGACTGGATTATGCCCATCATCATAATGAAGCTGATCAAGGGTTCCCCAACGATAAGGAATCAAAAAAGGACTGGAAGCATCGGTCTGATCCTTGACTTGATACGCATGATGAAGCCACAGGCCCCTTCGATCATCAGTACCATGAGCTACTGAAATAAAGTCGATGACGCCCAAAGTTCATAGTCAAGCTACCACCATTTGCTGCCAAAACCACACACCCACCCTTCGGCACTTCAAGGGCTTCAAGGTAAGCAACAACTTCCTCTTCTGTCCCCTCAAACCAACTTTTAGGCTCACAGGGCTCACCTTCAGCTTCTTCCATGATTTATCATTTTAAATAGTAAGACCTAACTCTAATATCGAGTGTCTTAAAAATAAACCAAAACCGCTTGCCTATGCGGAAAAACGTGGCAAAGTCTTTCTGTCTAAGACCACTATTGGGCGTCCAATGAGCGTCGGAGCAATTAAGACGAAGTCTCAAGCAGTACACACAGAAACATAGATTGAATGTACGAAGGCATTGACATTTGGGCTAAATATGATAAAGTATCATACTGTAATTCTTCTAAGCCGCCTACATGGAATTCCGAAGCTATACACCAGTGCACTGCGAGGCAACCCTACGCTCAGAGGAAGCTGAACAAGCACGAAAAAGATGGTTTGAAGAGGGTGCAAATGGCTATTTACCAAGGGAATTTCATAGCCCTGTTGAAATAGTTGAGGACCCCTTTAGCCTCGATAATCTAAGGTATAGAGAGCCCGTTACGGACGAAGAAAGGACAAAACAGATTTTGGTCACTCCAGATCTAATTCGAAGCTTTGTCGATCGTATCAATGAATTACCCGATGAGGGTAAGCCCTTTGTGATTGGCATAGGCACAGGTGGCACACCGTCAATGGATAACCATGACACTGGCGGGGCTTTAGCGTCAAAATTTGGTTTTAGTGGCTTGATGAATCATCGGAAAATAGATCCTCGCTTACAGGAGGAATTTGATATTGTGGGTGTTGATTTATTCAAAACCGACAGTTCTCAACTTGAGATTGATGATGTGGGAGATATGATCATTGCCAAGGCATATATCTGGAAAAACATGCGTCCCTCATTAAGAGAACGCTTCTATGGATTCATTACAATCCACGGAACAGACACAATGTCTCCATCGGGTGCCCATAGTGCTACTATGCTGGGGAAGGGAATGCCCTTTAACGATGTATATGTAGGAGCGCAGCGCTCAATAGGTGATAAAAGAACCGATTTCCCACAAAATCTTGAAGATGCTTTTGATACCATTAAAATTCTAAACGAAAGTGGACTTGCTGAATGTGTAACGGTAATGGGGCGTAGAGCACTCCTTACAATTGGAAGCAACAAGGTGAGCGGAGAGAGACTAGATGCCTTTGTAAGTCCGAGGCACCCAATGCTTATTGATTTCACAAAAGTCATTAAGCCTGATGAGTATCGAATAAGAGCAGGCGGTGCTTATAGAGAAAAAGAGAGTGGAATACCCTTTGAACCGGTCGTTTATAGAGGGCCCGATAGAATCGAAGAGATTCCCGCGAAAATGAGTAAAAGTCTTAGCTCTGTCATCGCGACCGTAAGATTCTCTGCGGCCAAGGCTATTTTACTGGTCCCTTACCAGGGGGGGACTTATGATGCGCAAGCTCTTCGTTATATAGCTATGCTTGCAGAACATAATCCACTACCTACTCAAGCTGAGCAGCACATAACAGGCCAGGTACGTCCTCATGATATTCCTATTTTTGCGGTCCATCCTTCTGACGAAGAAACCGACCTTAAGCGATACGATGCCGCATTAGCAGCTTTTGCAAATGCTGGGGTCGTTCCACTAAATATGACCCTGAGCGCAGCCAATGCTAAAATCATGCGTGCAATAGCCCTATCTGACGAAGCCGACCCCGCTTATAAGCGTAAATTGGAAGCTGCTGTATCAACAGATTCTATTGGGGAAACTTCCTATCCTGGCCATCGATATTTAGCCCAATTCGACATGCTTGACATTGATGCGCTAGAACGAACTACCGTTGCCACACGGCTAGGTACACCTTGTTTTATAGATATATTTGATGAGGGGGATAATGCTCTTTTTCAATTTAGGCACATGCAAAGAGGGTCACTTTTAGTCGCGAATACGAGATTTTTGAAGGAGCTATTTGAAGAGGTCTCAAGATGGGCGAGGCGAAATATGGAAATCACCAGGGGTACTAAATCATGGATTCCTTTAACAGAGGAGCAGGAGGCCGAGATTGAAGCAATGAATGCAAATATTAGTGAAATATGGATACCTCAAATTGTTGAGATCTTAAATGATATCGATTTAGCTTTAACCTTTATGAGAGACAACGAGATAGAAGTTAATCTCCCCAATTATCTTCAACTAAGAGAAGAAATGCTTGTTATTTGGAGTCATCTAACGAGTAACAATCTAACTTACCGAAGAGGCAGGGAGGAAAGATATGTCCCACTTGTCGGACCAGATAGCGAAGGAATGATTAGGAGGATTGATCATGAACAAAGAATCCTCGAAGAAATGATCGCTTTTGCGAGACGCGAGAGAGTTTAATTTTGTATTTATTTAGACTAAGCAGCTCTTTTCGCGCTGAGTCGTTCCAAAGTTTCCATGTGGGCTGCCAAAGCAGCCGTTTCCTCCCTAAGTTGTTCCAAAGCTTCCACATGAGCCGCCAAGGCATCCATCCTCCGACGTTTAAGGCGAAGGCGCGTAACCTTAGACTTAAGGGCTTGATAGGTTTGCTTCCACATTGCTCGTTCTTCTTGAGGCAATTTATCTAAACGTTTCTGCGTGAGTTGAATACTCCCCCCAGAGTTAAGTAGCTGGCTTTTCCTAGCGCTGACACGGGACCGAACCCACTTCATAGACCGGTAAGCCATATGCTCAATATCATCCTCTGAATATAAAGCAAGAAGTTCTGACAGCATAGCCTTATCCTTCATCAAACTTCGTAGTTCACCTTGCACTTTAATGATAAGCTTATCATTAATCTTATCAAAAAGCTGATCAGTACGATAGGGCGCCAAAAGACTTAAAAGGAATTTTTCCTTCTTAGGAATTTCAGCCGTTACAGCTTCAAGGTTCTCTTTGATTGCTTCCTCCCCAAGCATCATTCGTTGAAAAGCAGCCTTATAAGAACTTATATGACGAGAAAGCTGAGAAGAGTTATCGGTTTCCTCGACCTGTGAATGTAGACGAAGTAAGGTTTCTTCTCCATACGCTTCAACTAATTCAGTCAATCCAATAGTCAATCGAAGGTCCTTCAGCTCTGCTTGAAGTTGAATAATAGTAGGATCATTGCTTTCAAATTCAAAATGAAGCTCCTCATCGGAATCTCCATGCAAGCACTGAATTCTGTCCCACAGCTGATCCTCAACGTAGTCAATTTGTTGCTGAACAGCTTCGAGATCAGCCACAGATCGCTCTCCCATTCCGATACGGCGAAGTGCTTCTGGGTCACTAGAAATAAGCAGCATTGCCTCATCGCTATGATGTTCAAATGAAAGATCACGTACGTTTTGTCTAACTCTACGCTGATGCGTTCTAGCAGATTTCTTCCATTTTGAACTACGCGCACGTGAAATTCGATGATTTCTACGCGCATAACGCTCCTTCCTAGCCTGCTCCTCCGCTTGCAAGCGGGATGCAGCAAGCTCAGATAAAGCAGCAGAGGGGACAGGAGCTGGAGTGCTTAGTGATTCCATAAGAAGGTTTCTTACTTATTATGTGGGGTGTAATTTAGAATGCGATAGGCCATATGTCAATAGTAAAAAAGCCACAGCCAGCGTAGCCACAAGGTCACCGATCTGCCATTTCTAGGGAAAACGGACTTCAACTTAACTACCCTTCACGCGAAGAAAAAATATTGGCACGACCAGGCAAAGGTCCACCATTCAATAAAAATCTTATAGAGGCAGAAGACAAAGCTTCTCGGAAAGGTTTTAGCGTATTTTCTCTCAAGCCATCACTAGATTGACGTCGTTCGCGTATCCATTTTCCGATATTCACAGAAACATTGATTCCATCGACCGTAATATTCTTAGAAAATTTCTGAATAGTTAACCCAGACAAAAGAACAAGGGACTGCAACCTAAACCAAAATTGATCCTCAAGATCTGGATTTTCCCTAAGTAATACCCCAACCTTAGCATCAACTCTGCCTCGTCTAATGAGAGCATCTTCCCGTCCAGGGAAATCTCCCCCACGGAATAAATAGCGGTAAACCCCGTCTGTTAACCCTAGGAGACACCTAGTGCGAACATTAAATTTAGAAAGTTTACTCGGGTCATCTAAAATTTTACGGAAGCTATCATCGGCGGCGGCAGAGGAAGAGGCCCTTGGATACAGATGCTGGGCAAAATATCCATGGGAAACACCAAAATTAGACAGCAAAAGATTAAAGCGTGAATGGATCTGATCAGGTTCCGGCAGATCAACAACTGGTTCATCGGCTAGAACAGAAGGGAAATCTTCCTGCAGACAGGCCATCCACAAGATAAAACCAATGCGAGCGGATGCCCTGCTTGAAATCATGCCCCAATCCACAGTATCCAATAGCGACTCAGCCTCCCGCTGAACCAACACACGAACTTCGGCGTCAGTAGCTCTCCCTTCGCCAGACGAAAGTGCACCATGAACACTAAGAACAAAACGAGCACATTGTGTGACAATTTCAGGGTGAGCGGCCGCCAGCTCGGGCAACTGCGTCGAAATGTATCTGTGGACCGGTTCAAGCTCAGGCATGTAACGCTGCTGCTTAAAGATTAGCCAAAATTAAAGCAGTAACATTGATATTAGTCAAGCGGTATAAGAGATGAGCAAAATGACAAAGTCTGCATTCCTTCATTTTCCAGTCCTATAAAATAGTAAAACTGAATGCACCGTCAGTTCCTTGACAAATAGGCGGAAACCACCTAGAGTAGCTACTTATGGAAACCTTGAATGAGATCAATTAATTTCATCATTTTAGATACTTTTCAATAAGAGTTGGTCGAAGTCGTAGAGGACCCATCATCAACTTAAGCATAGATCGAGAAAAAACCTAATTATGCCCCTTGACCAGCCCAGTAACGAAGATCAAGACTCATTCACTCAAGGTATTTTAGAACGCGAAATAGAAGTTCTAGCAGATCAAATTGAGGAAATACCGTTTAGGCCTCTCGACCTAAGCCTCGAGCGCAGAAGAGAAGAACCAACACATCAACTAACAGGTGGAAGAAGCAAATTCTATAAGATACTAAACCCAGAAGGATTAGCCCTAGCTGAACAATGGCAGTTTTTTGGACCCTCATGGTTTGCACAAAACGGAATGATTGACCAAGAACTATTAGAAAACATACGAAATGGGGGAAGGCTCTTAAGCATGGGAGCCGGACCTGCCTACTTAGAAATATTTTTAGCAAGAGATTGCAATGTCCCTTACGGGGGAATAGAGATTGCCGATATAGAAATAGATGCCATGCCAGATGAACTACCAAGTCACTGGATGGATGCCATGGAGACATGGGATCTCCCCGAAGAATCATTCAGTTACGTACTGTTCCCAGAAAGCACCACCATGATTGCATGTGATTACTACAGAAAAGAAGGAAGAGCGATCAGTGCTGAAGATAGGTTACAATACGCAGTCGACCCCACCTCAGAAAGCGCGGAACTCTGCCGAAAATATAACAGGCCATTCACAACAGTATCA
>CAZBGQ010000025.1:0-18638 GCA_964491515.1 uncultured Candidatus Peribacteria bacterium | reverse complement strand
TAACTTAATCTATTTATACCAAAAAGGTGACATTAATTGCTGCAACCTTAACAAGACATGCCTATATAATTGAATTGCATACTTTATGTTTTAGTGGTGGGCCACCATAGAGGATTCTCAAACTACTCAATATGCCAAATTGATTATCTCAAAATATATAAATCAAACGGCCCTCGGATCTCCTG
Source organism: uncultured Candidatus Peribacteria bacterium (assembly GCA_964491515.1). GTDB lineage: Bacteria > Patescibacteriota > Gracilibacteria > UBA1369 > UBA12473 > CAZBGQ01. The sequence goes on along the minus strand of CAZBGQ010000025.1, from coordinate 18,453 downwards.
GCAATATTTCTCGTGCTCCGATTTCAACGCCCTCGTGGAAAATAGCTGCGTCCTGAAACTTCCATATATTATTCTCAGCTTCAACATTCCAAAAATCCTGAAGTTGGATCTGCTCTCCTTCTTCTTTCTCCTCATACAAAGCAGAGAGTATCTTGGAATTCCCTACATCCAAATAACTTTGAGAATAAGCGTAGCGATTCTCATTGGCTGCAGAAAATGCGACAAAAGGCTTAGTCCTTACACCTTTTACATTTTCGAGATAATCAAAAACATTCTGTAAATAGTCATACCCAAGACAGGTTAGACCTAACATATTAAAATTCTCAATATTACCAGAAGCATGAAGCGCATCACCCATCTCCCGATAGTTAATCGTCGTAGGATTGCCCCAGATATTGTGATTCAAGTTTCCTGGCAAATTAGCAGAAAAACCCCAATTTTCTTTACTTCCATGGCCGCTAAACAGCAAAGTTACGTTTCCCGACTTAGCATTTTCAATACTCTCTAAAACAAGTTTCTTATTCGCATTGGTTCCATCAGCCTGCATGTCTAAACCTTTCACGTCACATAGTATATTTTCTTCCGTTCCACCTGCGCGCTTATAAGTGCGCTCAATAATTTGAGCATTATCAAAACCCGGCTCCTCATGCGTAAATAATATTAATTTTGTATCAGGCCCAAAAATCTCTCGATTCTTCACCAATTCTCTTCTATCAATAACAGATTTTGTAGCGATTCCAATCGTGCTCTCATTTACTGCTTCTCCATTTTGTTTAATATGTCGATACACCGCGTGAGCAAGGGAAAAACTATTCATGAATGTAACACCTCCCGGATTTGCCAACACATAATCTTTTAAACCCTGCTGAAACGAGGCTGCATAGTAAACCTTATCAAATTGATGAGGAGACAATGTGAACAAATCTTGATCGCTAACAACACCCTCCACCCTCCTTGTCCGCTCTACAGTGATTCGATTTACGCTATAGGCAAGTGCCTTAATTTTAAGAGGGTCTAAGGGAAAACTGTCAGAGGTTAATGCCCTTTGAATAGTCATGTGGGGATCTAAGAATATAGAATATCTATCAATAAATTCAGTATCCTCGGTCCAGCCCCTTTCCAAATGATCCACAACATCGGCTAGATTACCTGTTGTTGCAAATATTTCGTCTCTCAACAGGCCACTAATTTCTGGATCTGCTAGATACGCATTGATCTTTGCGATATATTCTTCGCGATCCTCGTATTCCAGCTTAGAAACGACATGATTCGCAAAAAAGGCTATTACGCTTTCGTGCTTTGGTTGCTTCCCCTCTTTATAGACTTCTGGCATTAAATCTCTCAAAACAACATATCTAACATCATCTGACTCAGCTAAGATATATAAATCTTTAGCATCTTCTAGATAAGATTTTACTTTTTCGCTATATCCATTTTGCTTGAACTCAGCCTGCATGGCTGGAAAGGCAATAGAAGCAAACCAGACATCTCCGTGAGTCAATATGTCTAGTCTACGCCTTCGTAAATAACCTTCCTCATTAAGATCATTTAACATGTCGAGGGCACCTTCAGGGTGATCCATAACCCCTTCTGAGATTATTCCGAACGACTCAGAATTTATTGAGGGCATTTCCATAACATGGCTCCATACTTCTTTCATATCTTCTGAGTATCCTTCTTGTCTGAAAGTTGCATCAAGATAAGGCCAAGCCATGACTACTTTTTGCTGGAATTGATAGATTTGCCCCACGGGGATGTCTCCATACTTATTATGAATACTATCATTCATCAACTGTATAAACTCTTCTGGTTGAGCCAGGATTGTTTCACGTGCCAAACGATAAGCAGGACTCAGTCCCTGTCCATGGACCGTAAAAGATCCCAATTGTTCAATTAGTTCTGGCTGAGCTTGAATATCTGGCCAAATCTCTTCAGCTAATATCTCAAGCTCTTCATCAATTCTGGCATAACCAGCGCCAGATTGGGAATGATAATTTCGGAATACCGCACTATAGGCTCTCCAGTGCTTTTCTACCCCCTGATTAAATCCATTTGCTTGAAATTCTTCTTCAACCTTTGGCAATGCCCCAACAAATAATCTCCTTGCATTCGTTGAACTTCCAGCGATCCGAACCATTTCTAGTAATCCTTGAGGGTCTTTCAAGAAGTAATCATCATAGAAAGGAGATTCAAGAATTAAGCTCATAAATGAAGCTATATCATAATTGTAGTCATTGCTTATGATATCCAATATATCCAAGAATTCTTCTGGATAAGCCGCAATCCTTTCTTTATGTGGCTTAAGTACAAATTTATTAAAGCCCTCCATCGTAAGGCGAGGCATAGGAGTTGTGAGGATTCCCAATAAAAACCGCGGATTACTCCTGTAATCTTTACTCAATAAAATGTAGTCCCTATGCAAATCGTGCCATCTAACTTCATCTAAATTCTCATAAGATCTCGCCGTAATCCCTCGAAAAAGTTTCACAACAAATTGAGGATCTTCAATAATAAGATCCTTCCAGCGCTTCATAATTTTTACAGAGTCTTCTTCGGAAAGAAAATTTTGCTCTAATGCTCCAATTACAGATACTAGATAAGACCCATAATGTTCTAATTCTTCCTCTGTAAAACCTACTTGATCCTCCCATTCAAGATCTCGGTAAGGCTGACTTAGTACATCTTTTGCTTCTTCATCCAAGGTGGCCCCCTTTAATTCTTCTAAATACTCCTGTCTTCGTTTACGATTTTTGAAATAACTATTCGCTAGATCACGGAATATTCTGCTGTTCTTGCGAGATAATTTTTGCTCGAGTTGCCTCAATTCTTGGGGGAGAAACTCACGTGCCATTTCATTTCCCTGCTCACTCATCGCACGAAAAGCTTCCGCCCCTATCACAGATTCTATTGTCCCCGTTATTTCGTCTAGACGCTCACTCGCCTCCTGATATTGGGCCTCTGTAGTTTTTTCATATCCTCTTGTGTAATCCAAAAATATGCCTTGCTGTACCCGCTCAAGCTCAGCAATCAAAACTTCCCCATAATCGTGATCTCCTACTTTACATTTCAAATCCAATTTTTGATCTTGCAAATCGACCATTATTTGAAATCTATCAATGGCAGCATTAGACGCTTCTACGGATTTTCGGAATAGTTCATCACCCATAGGATTGGTTTCGTTGCTTTACAATAATTTCTGCGCATTTACGAAATGAAGCTTTGCATTTCTTTCCATCCTTCAAAGCATCACTAGCCTCCGATAAAAATTCATTTTCCAATCTATCAAGCCGTAATTCAAAATCTTTCACCTTATCAAGATCCCAACTTAAAAAATCATTTAATAGCAATAGCTTCAACTCCGGCTTTATCAACAGAGTCCTACCAATTTTTACCTTAATTTTTTGTATATATTTTGAGTTTTTCATGAGTTCACTTTAATCACTATATTTTAGCACAAAACCCCTGTTTTGCATAGAGGCCCCTTGTGGTGAACCAGATGGGGCCTTCTTAACCTACAAAACCAAGACGATCCCTAGTGTTTAGTTTGATCAGTCTCTCGTAGAAATTTCTCCCCGATTCTGATTGATGATGCAGCACCTACTCGAGCTGCTCTTTCTAATCGTTCTCCTAAATCTGCTAGATCAATCGTAGGGCTTACAATTTGATGTTCCTCCAGTGTTTTCCCTGGATTCCGATCTAAACCACCTACCATCTCTGCCACAACACTATCTTCTGCATTTCTTCTATCAAGATTTCCCATAGTTTGTTGAAGACTTATTAATGGCTCCCGACGTTTTTCTCTCTCAGGAAAATATTGGGAACTCCAGGCTGTAAATCATGATTATGTATTCTCGTGAAGATTCACAAGGATAGCCCCAAAAGCAAGAATACAAATTAACACATACTTATAAATATGTCAATTATTGGTGGGCGATACTGGATTCGAACCAGTGACCTTCTGGGTGTAAACCAGACGCTCTAACCAACTGAGCTAATCGCCCTAAATGATCTATCCAATTGTACTATCTTCGCGCTTCACATCAAGTAAACCTTGAATGTTGGAGAGCGTTGCGCACCTATTAGTAAGCTGAGGGCTCTCCAACTGAGCTAATCGCCCTAAATGATCTATCCAATTGTACTACCTTCACTCTCTAATGGTGCCCAGGAGAAGACTTGAACTTCCACGGCCATATACTGGCCACTAGCCCCTCAAGCTAGCGCGTCTACCAATTCCGCCACCTGGGCATAATAACGGATTAAACCGCATTCATTCAAAGAGCGGAGCAATTCTAAACGGCTACCCCCGGTTCGTCAACTCAACATTTACCTCAAACTGTTCCCCACTTCGCCATATCAAAAGTGTGACCTCCTCCCCAACCTGTCGAGGACCAATTAAATCCTGCAAAGGAGTCATTAGAGTAACCGAAACTCCATCCACCGAGAGAATCACATCTCCCTCCTGTAAGGATGCCACATAGGCTGGACTTCCAATTTCCACCGCAGGCTCCCCATTTTCAGGATCAGAGAACAAAAACGCCCCCTGTGAAACAGCCAAGCCCAGAGACTGAGCACGAGATTCCGTTAACAACGTATAGCGCACACCAAGAAAAGGTCGAATAATTTCTCCATAATTGCGATAACTTTCCAACGCAGGAATCACATCATTGATTGGAATCGCAAATCCAATACCACGAGCTTCATCATCCAACGCCGTATTTAGTGCAATCACTTCACCTTTCAAATCTACTAATGGTCCCCCACTATTGCCAAAATTAATAGCCGCATCGGTCTGAATCAAACCAGACAAACTAGACACTCCTCCTAAAGCATCAGAAGCAACTACCTGTCGTCCCGTAGCACTAATAATACCCGCCGTAGTGGTATTGGCATATTCAGTCAACGCATTTCCAATAGCCAAAACCGGCTCTCCAACCCGTAAATAAGAAGAATTTCCCAGTCGGGCATAAGGCAAGTCCCCCAAACGTTCATGTGCATATGTCCCCGAAGGCGCTACTAAACGAGCAATCGCCACATCATTAAAAGGATCACGCGCTTCTATCTTCAAATCAAAACGTGTTCCATCCGTCAACATAGCCCCATACGCATACAAATCACTCGCCACAACATGCTTATTAGTGATCACCAATCCTGACGGGTCCACAATAAAACCAGTTCCTCCTCCTATTTCACGAATATCATACGCATAATTCCCATAATTATAAACACCCTCATTTTGAAAATCACTAATATATTGAACAATACTGATAACAGCAGGGGCAACCGCTTGTTGCGCAGCAATTAAGGGAGACGTCTCAACGTCCGCTGACGCACCAGCAGGCACTACCATAACCTCGTTCGCTTGCTCACTAACCTGCCCAAACCAATAGACACTCACCGCCCCACCAATAAAACCTCCTAGAAGCGAAACGAACAACACCATGTAAATAATTTTTTTCTGCATGAGTCAATTGTAATGAAAAGCAGAGCATGGTTCAATGCGTATGGATTTCTAATCAACCCATGGACAAAAAAGCAGTACGAAAACAGATGAGACTACAACGAAGTACCCTCTCGTCTAAAGAACGAACCCACAAAGACCGTGCCATTGCTAGAAACCTGGAAGCCCACCCGCTCTTTCAAACCGCAAACACTGTTCTCTTTTATGTTTCCAACGAGGAAGAAGTTGATACACATGCACTAATTCAAAAACATTTAGGACAAAAGAACATATTGATCCCCACCGTAACAGAAAATCAGCTCAAACCGACTCCCCTAACCAACTGGAATGACCTCATCCTTGGAACGTATGAAATTCTCGAAGTAAGCCCCGAAAAACAACAGGCATTCGCTGGAACCATCGACTTAGTCATTGTTCCCGGCATTGCCTTCGACCATCTAGGTCACCGCCTAGGCTACGGCAAAGGCTACTATGACTTTTACCTCTCTAATCATGATTCACCCACCATCGGACTCAGCTACGAAAACCAACTCATAGACCGTCTCCCGACCGAACCACACGATATCGCCCTTGACACCATTATCACAGACAAACAAACGCTCACGCCATCCTAACCCCCTTTACATGACCTCTGCTCTCCAATCCACCGACCCTAGTATTTTCAACGCCATTGAAAAAGAAAAATGCCGTCAACGCGACGAAATCGAACTCATTGCCTCCGAAAACTATGTTTCCGAAGCAATTCTCGAAGCCATGGGAAGTATCCTAACCAATAAATATTCGGAAGGTTACCCCGGGAAACGATACTACGCCGGACAACAAAACATCGACACCATCGAAAACCTAGCCATCGCACGAGCCAAAGAACTATTTGGAGCCGACCATGCCAATGTTCAATCACTCTCCGGATCTCCTGCCAATGCCGCCGTCTACTTTGCCCTCCTCAAGCCAGGAGACAAAGTGCTCGGCATGAGCCTCGCCCATGGAGGACATCTTACTCACGGACATCCTGTCAATTTCTCAGGGAAACTGTTCGATTTCGCTCAATACGAAGTTGAACGAGAGACAGGTGAAATCGACATGGAAAAAGTAAGAGAAATAGCCCTCCGAGAAAAACCAAAAATGATTGTAGCTGGGTTTTCAGCCTACTCACGGAACCTAGACTGGAAACGATTCAAAGAGATTGCAGACGAAGTAGGAGCCTACACCTTCGCCGACATTGCCCACATTGCTGGACTCATTGCCGGAGGACAAATCGACTCTCCAGTCCCCTACTTTGACGTCATAACCACCACCACCCACAAAACATTACGAGGCCCCCGTGGTGCCATCATTCTTTGCAAAGAAAAATGGGCAAAAAAGATCGACAGCGCCGTTTTTCCAGGTATGCAAGGTGGCCCACACGACCACATCAATGCTGCCAAAGCCGTAGCATTCCTCGAAGCACTCCAGCCTGAATTCAAGGAATACACCAAACAAGTCATCCTCAATGCCCAAGCACTCGCCAAAGCACTCATGGCTCACGGTTTCGACATCGTCTCCGGAGGCACCGACAACCATCTCATGCTGATCGACATGACCTCCAAAGGCCTAACTGGAAAACAAGCAGAGAAGGCACTAGAAAGCGCAGGAATCTCTTGTAACAAGAACATGGTGCCATTTGATCCACGCACCCCATTCGATCCATCAGGTATCCGAATAGGAACTCCAGCCATCACCACTCGTGGAATGAAAGAAGCCGACATGGAAACTCTAGCTAATTGGATGAACGACATCTGCAAAAACCACGAAGACGAATCCACTCAAAAGCGAATCCTCGGAGAAATCAAAGCCTTCTGTGCAGACTTCCCTATCCCTGGGATAAATTAAGTCTTTCTCAAAACCATCACAGTAATGTCATCCATTTGCTCATAGCCTTGAGACCATTGCTTCACATCAGCAAGCAGTGCAACCTTAATCGCCATGGCTGACGGCAAATCACACGACTGAGTGACCACGCGCTTAAATTCAGGCATACCATACTGCTCTTTTTCGTTACGCCACGCCTCCGGAACTCCATCCGTATAGAAAATAATACAGTCCCCTGCTTCTAATACTGTGATTTGATCTTTCATCAAAGCAGAAATATCCGGCATCATCCCAAGAGCCAATCCACCCCTTTCCATCTCATCTGTCTTTACAGAACTAGCCGTGTATTTAAGAGGAACTTCATGTCCAGCATTCACTACATTCAGTTGCTGAGTTTTTACATTCCAATGCCAAAGCACCAATGTAATAAACATATTGGCCGTAGTTTTTTCCTTAATAATTTTATTTACATTGATCAAAATCTGCTTAGGATCAACCAATTCCGAATAACTAACAAAAAGCGCATTCGCGATCGACACCACCAAACTCGCCGGCACTCCATGTCCCGTCACATCTCCTACATACCCATAATAGTTCTCCCCATCAGGAGTGAAGAAATCATAAATATCACCACCAACTTCATCCGCCGTAATAATTCCAGCCGCAATATCCAACCCTGCAATCGTGGGCATTTCCGAAGGCAATAGCTGCTTCTGAATATTAGCCGCCAATTCCAGCTCCTTCCCAACCTTAGCTTGAAACATTTTAGCTTCCACACTCTTTTCCAAATCTTCTGCCATTTTATTAAAAGTCCCTGCTAGCATTCCCACCTCATCATGAGTTTCCACTTTAACTCGTGCCGTAAAATCTCCTCCACCTAAAATTTCAGCTCCAGCTCGCAATTTCATCAAAGGTCGAGTGATTCCACTCGAGAAAAAATACGCATACGCCGCTCCCACCAAAAGCGCAAAAGCAGTGAGCAATAGAATCTTAGTCCACATAGCCTGAATACGTTGATCCAGTAAATCATAAGACGGAGAATACAGAACCGCGTGCCTCGCCCCCACCGGATAAATAACACTCAAGACACGATCCAATGAATCAACCGGCGCCACCTCTTTTTCTAGCCCATCAATGAAATGAGCCGCCCCATCAGTATCAACTTTCACGTACACCACACGCCCATTTTCAAGCTCATACGAAGGATAAGTCGCCTGAACACGATGCAACATCGGACTTTCAGGAATAACACGTGCCTCTCCCTGATACTGCCGAGCTTGTTCTTCGGTTGAATCATACAAAACTTCTCCCTTATAATCAGCTACACCAATCCCCGTAATCACTGGAGTCTTAGTAAACAACTGTTGAATTTCACGATTAAAATAAACAAAACTATCTTCAGCCAGATAACGGTCATAAAGACCCGCAACTTGAGGAGCAGTCAATTCTGAAAAACTCTGAATTTGACGATAAATATCTTCAGAAAGCTCACGTGTTTTTTGACGAATCAAAAGAACTGATGAGAGTCCAAATGAAACCACCAATAAAACCACCATTCCAGATACCAATTTTGTTTTAAGTGAACGAAGAGAAAGCATAGTGATTACTTAAAGTCAGCGGCTAAAATAAAATTATCAACTCGAGGATTCCACTCCAGTTCTGGCTGAATCCCAATCAGCACATCAGTTTCAAACAAAGGCACTCCAATAATGTCCTCATTAACCACAAAATCCATCAAATTCTGCAACGACTCTAATCGCTGCGTCTCAAGCAAATTTCGATCCATCAATTCAATGCGTTGATCCAAATTCTCATTCATATATCTACCTTGATTCAAAGTTCCATAACGTTCATCCAACGTTGCCGAATGAACCAATTTAGCAAAAAAATCACCCGCATCCCCCAGGTCACTTCTCCATCCATAAAAGAAAAGCTCACTTTTCCCAGACAATGTTCGTTCTAGATATAAGTCTGGCTCCAAGTAGTTCACGGTAGGTCTCAAACCAATCAGTTTCAATTGCTGCTCAATGTAATCTCCCAAACTATCCAATCCCAGTGGCAAATCCACCATCACTGGCAAGTTAGGCCCTACAGATGCTACCAATGAACGAGCCTTCTGTACGTCATAAGGAAACACATCCAAATCAGGATTATATCCAAAAATGCCACGACTCACAAACTGCCCAATCGGACGAGAAAAACCTCCAGTTAACTTAGACATTTGAATCGGATCAAACACATAACGCAACGCATCCCTAAGCTCACGATGACGGAATGATGAATTCACCTCATCCCCTCCAAATAGCAAAAAGTTCACTTCCAAACTAGGCTGACTCGCGATCTTATAGTCCTGAGCTAGGAGTGGATCAATAAATACAGGAGCAACTTGAGCCATCACATCAATACTCCCTTCAGTGAATAATTCATACCGATCAAATTTATCTGGAACAAACTGTAAACTAAGACGAGGATACGCCGGTCTATCTCCCCAATACCCATTGTATCTAGAAAAGTTCCACGCATTTTCCCCCTCATCATTAAACACATACGGACCTGTTCCCACAGGCGTCGAGACACGAGTAGAAAGCTCAGATGGCACAATAGGCAACGCCGTTAACTTATTCAACAGCAATGGATCTGCATAATCAGTAAAAACATGAATAGTAAGAGAATCCACAACTTTCACTCGATCAACACTGGAAACTAAATTCTGAATTTCAGAATCAGGATGAGAACGTGCACGATCAAAAGACACCACAACATCCTCAGCTTCGAACGAAGACCCATCATGAAACTTAACCTCAGGACGCAACTTAAACTGCCAAGTAGTCTGATCCAACATACCCCAAGACAGCGCCAATGCCGGCTCAACCGACAGATTAGCATCAAAACTCACCAACCCCTCATAAGTATTAGCTAAATATCCACGCGTCACCAAATCTGAAACCGTAGATTCATACGTCAAAAGAGGCTGATCATAAGCCACTGTCAACACATCATACTCCTTAACAATCTGCTCACTTTGAGGAATATTCCCAAACAACGGAGTATCCGGGGCAGCAAAGAACAGAAGATAAGAAACCATTGAGATCAAAACAATAAAAAGACCTCCAACCATCCAATCTGTTAAGCCACTCAAAGAACAAGACTTAACTGAGGCGGATTCAGTGGTTACTCCAGAGACCGAAGGATTCGAAGCATTTTCTTCTGGCATATTGATACAATTAAATCAATACATTTTACCAGAAAAACCGGATTTCAGCAAGCCTGCTATTGCCTATCCATCTCTTCAAGCACAAGAGAAAGATTAGCATGAGCGCCTCGAGAAACCGCCCCAACCGCTCCAGGCTGATTAGCCAAAGATCCTAACACATCCATAGCCCTTCTAAGGTCACCTTTCGAAAGTAAATCATCAGCTTCGCCTTGATATTCTGGCAAATGTTCATCCATAAATTCACGAGCCTCAATTTGAGCACCAACATCATCCCAAACATCTCTAGCAAAAGTCAATAAACCACCCACAGGTCTCACTCTCTCCATACCTCCAGGCTCTAAATCACCCAATGTCAGCATATCAAAAATATTAATAATAATTTAAGCAGAATATAAACACTCAACAAAAAATTGTCAAATTAGTCACGCTTCAACACCGCCATAAAAGCTTCCTGGGGAACATTCACCTTACCCATCTGTTTCATTCGCTTCTTCCCTTTCTTTTGTTTGGCCAAAACCTTCTTCTTACGACTAACATCACCTCCATACAAACCTGCTGTCACATCTTTTCGCATAGCCCCCAAGGTCTCACGAGCCACAATTTTAGACCCGATGGCCGCTTGAATAGCAACTTCAAACTGCATTTTCGGCAAAAGTTCCTTCAATTTTTTACAAATCAAAATTCCTCGATGATGGGCTGCATCTCTATGAACAATCGTGGACAATGCTTCTAATTTATCTCCCGCCACCAACATATCCAATTTAACCAACGTGCCTGCCCGATATTCAATGAATTCATAACTCATGGACGCATAGCCAGCCGTTGCACTCTTCAACTGGTCATAAAAATCCATGACAATTTCTGCCAATGGAACTTCATACGTCAACTGAACTCGAGTTTCATCCAAATATTTTATTCCCTTAGAAATACCACGAGACTCATCCAAAAGCTTCATAACACCTCCCACATATTCCTTTGGAACCAAAACCTCAACACTCACCCAAGGTTCACGAATTTCCGTATAATAATTAGAATCCGGTAAAAACGCTGGATTAGAGATCAACTCCTCTTTCCCATCTGCCTTCAAGATATAATAAGACACACCTGGTGCCGTAATAATCAAATCCAAATCATACTCACGCTCCAATCTTTCCTGAACAATATCCAAATGCAATAGTCCCAAAAACCCACAACGAAAACCATGACCCAAGGCAGTCGACTGCTCCGCCTCAAAAGACAAAGCTGAGTCGTTCAAACTCAACTTATCCAACGCATCTCGCAAAATAGGGAAATCCGATCCATCCGTACAATAAACACTCGCAAAAACAAACGGCATTACTTTTTTATAACCTGGCAACGGCATCACATCAGCTGGCAATTCTCCGGAACTTCCAGGCTTCCATACCGTATCTCCCACACGTGCATCATGCACCGCCTTCACTCCCGTAATTAGATAACCCACTTCTCCTTCCTCAAGTACATCACATTTTTCCAGTTTAAGCTGAAGATAACCCACTTCTAACACCTCCGCTTCTGTCTTTGTATTCAAAAATCGAATTTTATCTCCGCGTTTCAACGATCCATCCATCACACGCACATACGCAACCACTCCACGATACGAATCGTATAAAGAGTCAAAAATAAGCGCCTTCGTGCCCTGAGGCTTCTCCGCTGGCATAGGAGCTGGAACTTTCTCAATCACATGGTTAAGCAACGCCTCAACACCAGTTCCCTCCTTAGCTGAAATCTGCAAAATTTCCTCCGGTTTAAATCCGAACGCATTCACCAGCTCCTGCGTCCGTTTTTCGACATCTGCCGCAGGTAAATCAATCTTATTAAGCACCGGAATAATTTCTAAATCGTGTTCAATCGCCATGTAAGAATTAGCCAATGTTTGGGCCTGAATACCCTGAGTCGCATCAACCACTAAAATAGCGCCCTCACAGGCCGCCAAACTTCTTGAAACCTCATAACTAAAGTCCACATGACCTGGAGTATCAATCAAATTCAACTGAAAATTAGTATCATCTTTATCCCAATACATGCGCACCGGCTGAAGCTTGATCGTAATCCCGCGCTCTTGCTCCAACTCCATTGTGTCCAACATTTGACCATGCTTCATATCCCGCGCAGAAACCGTTTTAGTCACTTCTAAAAAACGATCTGCCAACGTGGACTTCCCATGATCAATATGGGCAATAATACAAAAATTTCGAATATTTTTAAGTTCATTTTTCATAACTCCGGAAGTCTAACAGAAAGAGCCTCCCTCAGCAATCCATTGCTATACACCCCCAATTCTGGTATACTTATCTGATAAATCTAACTAAAGCACATGCGCTTTAAAATCCCTCAAAACGTTCAAGCTGAAGACAAAATAGTCGGTCCGCTAACGCTAAAACAGCTCATCATCGTGGGAGTCGGCGGTGGCATTGATTACTTTCTCTACATCAGCCTTGCCAAACTTTATGTGCTAACCGTCTGGGTTTTACCGGTGCTTTTCATTGGAATCATCACCCTATCAGTAGCCTTCGTAAAAATTAAAGGCATTCCATTCCTAGAATTTCTTTTTCTTTCTATCGAATTCCACTCAAAACCCAAAAAACGAATGTGGACTCAAGGAGGAGCTGAAGTATTCGTATCCGTGACACAGCCACGACCCAAAACCAAAGCAGAACTAGAACAAGAAAAACAACAGAAACAAGCCCCCGTAAAAGACCTCAGTAACTTAGACGATCTAGCAAAAGTACTAAATACACACAGTGAGTTACTTCAAGAAAAAACACAAACCCCAGCCTAATGTCATTATTTGGAACCAAAAAGAAAGACGATACAACAGCCCCCACCGCTGCGTCAGCCACAAACACAAAAGCTACCAAACCACCGAACAAAGACACGGTTAAAAGCTCCAAAAAAAGTGCCATAACCAGCACTCAACTACACCTGCAAATCGCAGAAATCAGAGACAATCTTTTAATACTAAAAAATGGAGGAGTACGAGCCATTCTAAAAACTTCAAGCGTCAACGTTCATCTCAAGTCCGAAGACGAACAAAACGCAGTGATCTATTCCTATCAAAACTTCCTAAACACCTTAGAATTCCCCATTCAAATCGTGGTCCGCTCTAAAAAATTAGACCTAGACAACTATTTGGACGACTTAGGCGGTATCGCAAAAAAACAAACACACACACTCCTCAAAGAACAAACTGTCGACTACATCGACTACATCAAACGCCTAATTGAATACGCTGACATCATGCAAAAGGAATTCTATGTAGTGATTCCCTACGATCCTCCTCGCGCAAAAAAACCAACCCTCATCCAAAAATTCATGCAACGAATGAGCCAAAAAGACTCAATCATGGAACTACGCCAACGAAATCGAGAATTCGAAACTCTTTACAAAGGACTCATGCAACGAGTCAACGTAACCTCATCAGGGCTACAAAACTGCGGACTGAAAGCAGAACAACTCAAAACTGACGGACTTGTCACTCTCTTCTACGAATGCTACAACCCACGCACTTCTCGCCTTCAAAAATTCAAGAAAAGCAGCGAGTTAGCCGTTGACCAAGACACAAGCATTCATAAGGAAGAAAAAGACGAAGAAAACGAAAACTAGAAAAAAGGCAGACAAGGTTGACGTAACAGGTTGTTTAAGGTATAAAATATATCTCTATTGTAAAAGAGATATTATGGCGGAAATTTCAGACACCTCAGGCAAATACCCCGATCTTCTACAAGAAACGCCAATCCTAGCGGAAACTCAAACTCCTAGATTTGAGACCATTCCTGTTTTTGACCTAAGGGAATATCGATCTGATAGTGAAGAAAATGAAGATCGACGAATCGTGAATCAAATATTCAAAAACATGGGCAAGAAAAGTGAAAGAATAAAAGAAGACCCCTTCATTACAGGCTATAAAAAAAGGTTAGAACAGAGACAAGCAAGCATCGCCTCTGAAATCATTCAAGAAAAATGCGAACTAGCAAGGCCCTCAGAAGAAAGGAAAAGAAGTAAAAAAGCCATTCAGAAAAGAATAGATGAACTAGAAAAAGAACTCCAACGACTCCCCCTCCTCCAATTAGCAGAATTTGCTCATGAAGGAGAACGCATTCGCGAGCACGGTAATAAATTGACCAAGGCAAGCAGAGAAGCGAAACAAAGACAAGACACTGGACGAGAAAGCGAAATAGAAGATGAAATTCAAGAAAACAGAGAAACTCAATCCATCTACAATAAACGTAAGTTAGCCCTGCTAACAAAGCTCATTGGAGAATTCATAGACAAACCAGAAGCGAAGCCGTTCAAACGTATGATAAAGAACCTACTGATTCATATTCAGCGAACAAGAAAAGCTCAGGGACGCGATTTATACAACAATGATGCCATTCAACTCTTCATTCACCACGCCGCCTACTGCTACTACCTCTGGCAAGGAGAATTAAGAAAGGACGGAAAAACACCTTACTTTCTCTCTCACATCATGGGAGCTAAAGAGATGGCAACAGCGCAAGGGTTTACCGGAACACCAACCTTAGCCGCACTCACAGGACACGATAATTTCGAAGACTTAAGTCTTCACAGAGCCGACCCCCACGACATGGACAGCGACATCACTCCACGTCGTGATTGGTTTTCCTATCCCATCGAAATCTACATTGATGAGCTTGATAAACCAGAAACAGGAGCACGCATCGAAGCAGACATCATGGACAAAGCCTTCGAAACGGTCAAAGGCGTCACCAAATGGTTTCAACGACCAGGAGAAGCAGAAACCCCTGAAGAACGAAGAGAACGCGATGAGATCAATCTGACTGAATTCTATCGCGGAATGAGTGCCACGGGAGGCCACCCAGCTACAGTCCGCATTCTTGAACAGCCACAAAATCTCAGAACCATCGGAAATCTCCCTCCTCATCGGCAAGAACCAAAAATTGATGAAATGACACGCAACTGGATTCCCATTGCCCGCAATTTCGAATTCTGGGAAGTCTACTATGACATGGTGAATTCCCTCATAAAACACTACCACCCCGAAATGATTGATCAATTCAATGCCATTCAACGAAAAAGGATCCAAGAGCGCCTAAAAAAGACAAATCCACGTCGCGGAATGAAAACACTCATGGACATCCTTCTCCCTAAAAAAGACACCAAAAGGAAAAAAGGTCTCATGGAAGAAATCGATACTTGGGTCGAAACAATGGGATCACCGGAACAAGAAATCTTCCAAACACGCAGAGAAATCAACCAGCGGGTTCAAGCCACCGTCGCCCCATTTCAAGATGGGATTATTAGCATCGACATCATTCCAACCCCACTCGAACATCCAAATTATATCCCCGACATTGATGCCATAAGGAAAGAGGACTTCTCCTTAAACATTTCAGAAGATGACCCCATGTTTGAGATTCTTATTCTTGTAGATGATACGAGCCAAATACAAGACACCGCCTTCAAACTACTAGCACATATTGGACCAGATAGCCCGTCCCAAATCGCGCCACAAAAGCCAGAAAAGGGTCGTCCATACAGAGGAGTCACATTAACGTTTGATGATCTAACCCTTGGGAACGATGTCCGAATCCGTGTAAACAGCGTACGAGAAGAAGCATTAGCAAAACGTGGAATACGAGTGGATCCACAAAATACATTTCCAGATTGGCTAAAACGACGAATAGACCATGCACTCCTCGAAGTTGAACACAAAGCTATGACCATGTCAGAAGCGGTCGATAAAATAATTGGACAACCATTCATCACCGCCCGATGTGCCATCGGCACTCGGAAAGAACTACGACTTCAAGCCAATGGAACATTTTTAGATGCGGCCAAAGCCATTTCAAAAGATACGCTTATTCATGCCAAAAAAGCCTACCGTCAACGACGAACTAGTGAAGGGAGATTAACTCCACCAGAACAGGTAAGTTTATTAGACATCGTCAAAGAAGGTGATTACCTAACCATCGAAACGTATCCTCCCGGAGAAGCACCAGAACTGGACTTAGCCGAAATGGTCTTCATGGAAGATCCCTACACAAAGAACATAGCCAAACACCATTACCAACGATTAAACCTCAAAGCCATAAAAGAGACCGCCGAACAAGAAATCAGCGATGAAATAGAGGGGATGGAATCTCAATTAAGAGCCCTAATACAAGAAGGAGATACTGTTAAAGAAGCCACCTCCACACCAGAAAACAAAGCAAGGCTACGCTCAATACGAACACAGTACAGAAAGATAGATAAAAAGCTAAAACAACTCAAGACTGATTTAGCTGCTAGTCAAGAAATTCAATCACTAGAGATAGCACAACAAACAAGCGCAAAGACAGTTCGAGCCACAAAACGAAAACACCCCCAGGACGAAAAAGCCATTCACGCCGCAGAAAGTGCCCACAGAAAGGCAACCGAAAGGCTAAGAAAAGCCAGAAAAAAGAGCAATAACATTCTCAAAGAGAAACAACGACATGTCCAACAAAGAGAACATCAAAAACGTGGGGCACGCTACCTTCGTGAACTACAAACACTATTCAGTATTGGGGAAGATCATGTACTCCCCCATCTGGCACTACAGACACTTGGCCTCTACCCATTAGGAAAAATACAAACCATCAAGTATGCACTTGAAAGGCAAGTAGATGCGGCAAGAGAAAACAAAGAAGCAACCAGCCAAACAGGCGCAGCAGCCAAAAAAGAAGATCCAATACAAATTGGGGATCACATCGTCTGGCTACTTCTACGAGAAGACCCCTCAAACTGGGACAGGGTCATGCAGAGGATTTTCAGACTAGACCGATCATCAACCATGACAGAGTCCGAGCGACGGAAACTAGAACTTCTACTGAATGACTTAAAAAAAGAATATAAAGAAGCAAAACTAACAACCCTAACCGAAATCGGAAACGGAAACTTTAACCCACTCAAAACTCTCGCACCCCACATAAACCAAGAAAAAGAATTCGAAATAACCATTGTCACAGACCACGACCAGTTAGGAATCGTTGGAGCCATTGGAATCGAATGCGCAGAAGAAAAAATAAGCATAGACTACTATGGATCTCCGGAAAAGGACCCCCAAACCGGAAAATCAAAACTCACATTCACATTAAAAACAGGAGAAAAAATGAGCAACTACGAACTACTAAAATTCATGCTAAAGCTCCAAAAAAAGTATGAAGAATGGGAGGTCTGTATAGACAGAGAAATAATCAGGTTTGGCAAAACAACCAAACAATTAAGAATTGCAGGGGAAATAGAGTCACAAACTGAGTGACAAACCCAAAATAAAAAGCCCAATCTTGGCGGCGACCTACTCTGCCACGACTCAAGTCGCAGTACCATCGGCGCTGAGTGGCTTAACTACTGTGTTCGGGATGGGAACAGGTGTACCCCACTCGCAATAGCCACCAAGATTGGACCTTTTAAAAAGGTTCAAAGATATTTGGTCAAGGTTAATATCATTTTTCAAACTAGTTCCGCAGTCTTTGGAATCATAAAACACACGCTAAATCGCTAAGTGTCAGAGACAAGGCCCTCACAGAGGACCCAAGGGTCCAAAAGGACCTCATCTCCAACACCAGCAAAAAGTACGAACAAAAAAGTCTATCGCCTATTAGTACAACTCGGCTGAACACATCGCTGTGCGTACACCTGTTGCCTATCAACCCGGTCGTCTTCCGGGAGGCTTATGGGGATCTTTTTCTTGAATGAGGCTTCCCGCTTAGATGCTTTCAGCGGTTATCCCGTCCGAACATAGCTACTCTGCAATGCCGATGACACGACAACAGATACACCAGGGGTTCGTCCACTCCGGTCCTCTCGTACTAGGAGCAGCTCTTCTCAAAAATCCTACAGTCACAGAAGATAGGGGCCGAACTGTCTCACGACGTTCTGAACCCAGCTCGCGTACCGCTTTAAATGGCGA
>CAZBGQ010000024.1:0-24638 GCA_964491515.1 uncultured Candidatus Peribacteria bacterium | reverse complement strand
AAGGGTGGGGTCGTGAGTTCGAATCTCATTCTCGGCTCCATTAAAAATTAGTTTCTGTTTTTAACGTATAAACTTATCGGATTGAAAAACCCACTGGAAGAAAATTTTTATCCTTTTTCTTAGCATCAATACCTTTATTTCAGTCGGAGCCGGCGTTGAACCGTCTGGATTTTCTCTCCTTGCCTCTCCTAATGTAATTGAGTGGATAAATTTTGTGTCAAACTAGCCCTTGACTGAACTTATATTTAGTGTTTTAATTTGCATGATATTTTTTAATAAACAAATATGTCAGATTCACTTCCAGTCATTGATGCTTATGAAAGGCCTTTTGATACTCCGGTGAGGGCTGCAGTTGCGGGTGCCTCTGTCGTGCTAACTGGACAGACGTTTGCTACGCAGGAGAGCTTACTTGCGGCAATTGATCACGGTGCTTCCCTTAGTGGGTGGGAGGAGCCTGGTGGGGAGGTAGCTTCTGTTGGTCAAGATTCGGATATGTCCGGTATTATTCGTGCAGTCTTAAAAGATTTGTTGGGGGCTGCTGTGGAATTTGCATTTGATGGTACTGAAGTGATTGACATGACGTCTTTTTCGATGGCTTTTCGATTGAAACTTCAGGAGCATCCTAGATATCTCTCCTTGGGTGAGGTTGATCAACAAAGGTTGCTGACAGGCGTTTTTAGTATTCTTCTTTTTATTCGTGATAATTGTACGTTCATGATTGCTGCGGAGGGCGGCCTTGTTATTGACCGTCCGAGCTAGATACTACTCTGGGAGAAACTGGTTTTTCTTGTACTTAATTCTTAGGCAGCTTTTCTTGCCTTTGTTACCATTTCATATGTTGTCCCACTGATACCGAGCTGATTCTATGCCTCAGCATCCTTGGGTTCGTATGTATATGATTCATTCATATTGATTTAGTAACGCTTATCTTTTCAGGGTCCAAAAGTCGGCAAAATCAAACGTTACGACGGCTATCCAAAATAAGGCCAAAACTAGTCTAAACATAATTACATTACCTATCATTTCGATGAGTAATACATCGAGAGTTACGAATAGCATACCAATGACTAGCATTGAGAAAAAAGTGGTGAGATGACCTAATTGGGAAGCAGTTTTGTGTTTGGAGTTTTTGTAAGAGTAAATGAAGTTTGATGTTACTGGTGCAATGACAATCAAACCTGCAAATAAGAGTAGTGTGTCTAATTTTTCCACAGGCATCATTGCAATTTCTTTTACTGTGAGAAAGTAGAAGGGGACTAGAATTAGGTGGATCAATAAGTTTTTAAAAATGATGGAAAGCATCTGTGTTTGTGGTTAATCTTGGATATAGTTTAGAGGAAGCTACAAAGTTACACCAACTTTCTCGTCAAAGTGATCATTAAAAACTCAAGCCTGCTCTACGTTAAACGTCTATGGTTATTGACATTTCTGTGTAAAGTGTTATCCTTTAACATAAGAATTAACTCAATTTTTATGTCAGAAAAAATAAGCCAGATGGGTAGAGTCAATGCAGAATGGAAAAAGGATGAAGAGAGACTTCCTGTTGCTGTGGCTTGTGAAGTTCTTGGTACTGACCCAGAAGCTTACCAAGCTTACATTGAGGAGGGAGTTATAGCGGAACTTGAAAGGTACCCAGGTCTTAGTGAGGTGAACGCAAGAAGGAATGTGGTGAATGGTATGTTGCGTAGTCTGGATTCGATTGTTACTGACAAAGTTTTGGCGAACGATGATGACCGTTTCGGAATTGCGCATGCAGGTATGCGTGTTTGGTTGCGCGTTGGTAAAGCGATACAAGCTGAGATTGGGAGGTAGTCTAATTCAGTAGGTTTTACTCTGAGCGCCTTTGTCTCAAATATAAGTTCTCTACTTTTTCTCGCGCCCAAGGGGTACTTCTTAAAAATTTGAGACTAGATTTGATAGAGGGGTTTTTGTTGAAACAGTGGATATTGATCTTAAGCCCTAGCTCTTCCCAACCCAGTTCTTTTACTAGGCATTCCAAGATTTCTGCTAGCTTTACGCCGTGTAATGGATTGTTTGATTGAATGTTCATATGATGTATAGATTTAATTTTTATTTATAACTGTTACGGAGCCTTTCTTATCGTATGTCACTATTCTAGCAGTATATTTCTCAAGTCCAGGAGCGGGAAAATCAATCTTAGTATTGAATGATTTGCTTCTGATTTGTTTTTGTAATTTACACGAATCGATATTGCCAGAAAGAATTAATGATTCTGAAGATGATATTGAGTCGAAAATTGCTTCATCAAATAATTCAATATTTTTTATAAATATTATGTGGTTTTTTAATAAATTTATTGCGGCTATTAACAGATCTACATCTCCATTATTAATGATTATTGCCTGAGCATTTTGGGCTGCTTCCAGTTCTTCTGTGGAAGACACTTTGGCTGTTCTTGATTCGAAACCTTTAATTTGAGACAAGAAGCTATCTTTTGCCTGCTTATATGCGGTGAAAAATAGTATTTTTGAGCCATTTAAAAATAAATCAGATATCAAAGAAATTGAAAAATGCGACCCTCCCATTTTCTGTTCTGAATGAATTAGACAGGGGAGGTTCTTTCCCGAGAAAGTATATTCTTTGTTGTTTACTAGAATTTCACTCATCTGTGAAAATTATATTGCTCATAGTTAGATTCTACCCGAACTTTGCCGCCCCTCCCAAATTGTGCACACTTTAAATATCATCCTCGGTGGATTTGATAAAATTTTACTTTTGTTGTATATTTTATTCTTAGTTATTAATATTAATAATATGTTTAGGTCTAACCAAGTGTCATCACAGCTTTCTTTAGCAGATGCGTTAGGGGGGCGTGTTCCGATTCATGCTGTTTCGGTATCTGAGTCAGGGCTTTCGATCGTTGCAGGCCGGGCTCGGCGTGAGTTAGCGGCAGCACAACTAAGGGTTAACTCCGATGTAGTGGACCTTCTTGGATTGGCGCGTTTGGAAGGATTGCAATTGCAAGTCTCTGCGACTCCACGTCTAACGAGAGTTATGTTTCAGGATGATCCCCTTCTTGAGGGGGCTAATACTTCTGAAGATGAGGTTCTTCCGAATAGGGCTATATTGTCTGGGTTTGATAATGGACAGGATGGTTTACGGTCGGACTGGGCGGAGTCTTTAGCTGATCTGCTTCGGTCAAGGCTTGTGGCTTAATGAGTAACTATTTGTAATAGTCTGTGGAGGGGTTGTTCATTATCCGAATTTCCCCTTGCTTGAACCCGTATTCTCGCCTAGAATGCCTTCGCTTTAGTTTTGAAATTATTTATATGTCTCGTGGAAAATCCACCTTTACCGATTGGCGCTGTACTCATTGCAATAAGACTGTTCAGACAACAACGTACAACAAGCGTAATAACGATACGATTGCGAAGGAATTGAAGAAATTCTGTAAGCAGTGTCGTGCACATGTCGTGACCAAGCGAAAAGATACTAGTAAGGGTAGCTTGGGAAACAAGCGGTAATTTTTTTCTCTTCACATGCGAAAACCTCTCTTTTTCATTGCACTCTTTGTCGTTATGTCCTTGGCGTTGAGTGGCTGTTTTGCAGAAAAAGGTCCAGCTTTTAGCGAAGTTAATAAGTCTAAGAGTGGTGTATTACTGGAGGAAACTATGCCGGAAGATACGTGGTTTGCGTTGCAGTTTTCGACGTTGAATGATGAGCAACGCTTGAATTTCCGATCGATTGTGTCACGATTTGCAGATAATCCGGATGCGCTTCGGGATGAAATTTTGAAAGGAGTGGATGCCAATCTTGGGTCTATTGACTTATCTTATGTGAAAGATATTGAACCTGTTCTAGGAGAGAATGGATTTCGGTTTTTATTGGGGATGAGTGAAGGTCAAAATGGTGAGACGGTGACACATGTGGCGGTGACTTTGGATAAGGTGGATGAGGGACGAAGTTTGTTGTCGCTGTTAGAGAAGAAGGGGCGATTTTTGAAAAAGCAGATAGGTGAGCAGGCGATTTATTTTAATGCGACGGCAGCAGAAGCTGGAGAGGAAGTGTTTAATTTTTCTCTTTATGAAGATGTGATGTTGATTGCCAATGATGAGCAAGAGTTATTAGCAATGATTGATTTGGCTCGAAGCGAAGGTTCTGAGTCTCTTTGGACGAAGTCGTCGTATCAAGATGTGGTGACAGAATTACCCGGGGAAGCTTTGTTTTCGGTATATATGGATAGTGAGCTTTTGAATGAGCGACGCGAGGAAGCAATGGCAGAGACAGGGAGTGTTCCGGTTCCGAATTCCGCCCAAGGTTTGGTGGCGTATTTGAGGGGTCAAGGACTTGCGTTTGTGGCGACAGACAAGGGCTTAGATTTTCGGGGGATTGCGGTTGGAGATCGAGATAAAATAAATGAAGACGATGCGACATTGGATCAGTTGAAAGCGAAAAAAGTGTATCTTGATGGGTCTATGCCGTCCGATCGGGTGGCTTTGTATTTGGAGTCTTATGATTTTGCGGCGACGTTGGAGCGACAGTTAGGAGCCGAGGGAGAAGCGACGCTTGCTTCGTTGGGGTTGGATCCGAGTCAAATCAATTTAGATAAAATATTTGGGCGTGGTTATGCGGTGGCTGTTCATCAAAATTCCGGAGTTGTTCCGGGGGTGACGTTGATGGTGGATGTGTCTAAAGGAAAATCTACTGCGAAGGCATTACTAGATCAGTTGGATGAGCAAGTTTCGGGTTTGATGGCGCTGGTGGAGTTCCAGGGTGGAACCGCTTTGGCGGGAGCATTGGAACGGAATAGCGTGCAAGTTTCTGGAGAAACATTTCAAGTGATTCGGTTAAATGTGGGCAAAGTAATGCAGATTTATCAACAAGGTGGACAGTTTGCTCTGCCTGCTCAATTGGGAGCAGAAGATATTGTTTTGTCGTATGGAATCACTAAGGATGATCGGTTTGTTGTGTCGACGTATGATGGGTGGTTGGATGATCCTCGAGCGATGTTAACTGATGATGCGTCGTATGTGTCGACATTGGATCAATTGGACGAATTTAAGGAAGGCATTGTTTATGTTCAATTTTCTGAATTATTGGCATTAGCAGAAACATTCCAATCATTTAGGGATGCGTTGAATGCGGATGCTACTAAGATTTATGCGGAAAGTGCGGAGTTGTTGGCCATTGAATCAGACATGGCAGAAGCCGAGGCCGTGATCGCGGCATTGGAGGGTGTTGATGTTTCTGAGCTAGGAGATGGTCCACGTGTGGATTTGGTGGAAGTTCCGGAAGTGGCATCTGTGGATTGGGTTCAGTTATTGGCACCACTTAAGAGTTTTGCGTTTTCGAGTGAAGCGGAGAAGTATCAAGTTCGGTTGGGAGGAGTGGTGGTACTAAATCATTAATGATTTAGTGGGGACTGTTGTTAACAGGGTAAATTCGTGATATAAAGTTTGCGCTCGTTATGAGTGATCCTTCTAAATGTAGGGGCGTGGTGAAACGGTATCACATGGGTCTCCAAAACCCCTGTTGCGGGTTCGATTCCTGCCGCCCCTGCCAGTTCGGATGCTTTGAATGCTGGAAGAGCGTGTTTAATTCGGCCGTATTTGTTGTGCAAATTTTTATTTTGTGCTTTAATTTTTCTCCTATTTCAAATATATAAATTTATGCAACGTCCTGCTTTTTTATCTTTTGACTCAGATAGTCCAACCATGGTGGCTCCATCTCGTAAGATTTTATGGCATCGGCAGTTTTCCGGACAGCAGCTTGACGATTGGGGCCTTTCGAAAGTAGCGGCGTATCGAGATATTCATTTTGGCAAAGATAGCGCTGAGTTTATGGGCGAGTCCACACGTTATCAACTTTTGCCGGATAAAGGTGAAGGGATAGTGAGTCGTCGATTGCGCTTGCGTGTTGATCCAGAATCAGAAGAACTGAACTGGTTAGAGGCTCATCAGTCTAGAGTTGAGACATTTTTACGATCATTAGAAATTGTAACTGCGCAGGAAACGTTTGGTCGTTATCCCCATAATCATTGGATTTATGCACGTATGCAAGCTTTGGCAGAGCAATTGGTCCAAAATGTTGGATTTAGATCGGATGATGAGAGTGGCTCTATTGGGAATCGTTTTCCCCTAAAGGGTGATGGTGGAATGGCACATGTTGATAGGGATAGGAGGGGGATAGTTCAGCAATATTTTTCTTTTAAAGTTAGACCTCCGGAGGGTCTTCAGGGTCATCAGGATAAGGTGGATTTTATGTTTAGCTCTCCTCTATTAAGTGTACTGAAGCACAT
This sequence comes from uncultured Candidatus Peribacteria bacterium, assembly GCA_964491515.1. Lineage (GTDB taxonomy): Bacteria > Patescibacteriota > Gracilibacteria > UBA1369 > UBA12473 > CAZBGQ01. The sequence goes on along the minus strand of CAZBGQ010000024.1, from coordinate 18,379 downwards.
GAGTATTGAAGCTGGAGAACAAGGTCTATGTGGAGATTGGTGGGTGAATGATTATGGGAATGAGGGATCTACGGCTCATTGGGATGACTCTTTGGGTCGAACGCAGGTTTATTTAGACGCAGTAGATCGACTTGAGACAGTGCTTCAGGAAATAAGGTTATCTCTGCTGTAAATTCCTCGCTCAATTGTGAGTGATTTTTGCATTGTATTGACGGGATGAAATGGTATCATAGGAGTTTTCCAAAACCATTTTTTAAAAATCTAGAATAACCTCCAATGTCCCTGCTCCACCGCGATCTCGTCGGCCTTCGTAAACACGGGCTACGTTAGGGTGGTTTTGGAGATATTTTTTAAGGAAGGGCTTGATAATTGGCATACCTTTAGCGGAATGGAGACCTTTACCAGTGATGAATAGTACTTTGGAAAGATTGCGGTCTTTGCATTCTTTAATGAATTCGTCAGTTAGGGCTTGGATTTCATGTTGACGCAAGGGGCCGCGATCATGAAAATCAAATTCTTCTTGAGGCTTGCTTAGGTTGTCGTATTTGTTGCTCTTTTCCGGTCGTTGTTTTTTTCGCTTGGCCATAGGGACATTTTAACTGTGCCGAAGTTCTTCGGCAATCATTTCCTGGATAAAAGGCGGATGGGGAAGTTCGGGGCGTGCCTAAGCTTGACAATATTGAGGAAGTGATTTATCGTTCTTCTCCTTGTTTGATTAAAATCTTTTATTATGGTTGACGAAATTCAATGTGTGGAACAGGTAGCTCCAGCCCGCCCTTCTGAAGACCTTCTACGAGAAGGACAGTCTGTCATTATTGATGGTGTTAATATCCAGGAAGGAACTGTTCGTGATGCTCCCGCGGCCCATGCATTACTTGCTAACGAACTTGCATTGGTTGCTTTTGTGCGCACAACAGATTGCTATGCTAGGATTGATGCCGTTTTGAATTTTCTTTCTGCTGATGAAATGGAAGCTTTGTTTGAAAGATTTTCGGTTTCTTTTTTAGGCGGTGGCATTCAATATAACTACCTTGAGGTGGTTCAGCGTCAATTTATGGATCGTATTTTATGTCGAATTGATCGTTCTGATTCTTGGTTTATTGCTTTGGTTGAACGTATAGAGCGTTGGTATTCTGACTTGCCTGAAGTAGTGCGTGCCAATAAGGCTATTCATGGTCGATTTTTGGAGATTTGTTTAGCAGATCGTATTCAGGATCAAGGTTTCTTTAGGGATCGCATTGAGGCGTCGGTGGATTACTATGGTGCTGATACTGAATTGGGGCGTTGTGAAGATGTAGAATTTTTGCAAGCAGTGGTAACTGGTGAAATTGATCGAGAAGATAAAGGCGCTGTTGAGAAGCAAGAAGGTGCGTTGGGTCGACTTTCTACTTTGCTTGAACCAGCCGCGTATGAAGCCTTTTTGCGTCGCTTAGTGGGAAGGGGTGTACGTTTTCTGGAGGATGTTTGTTTTTATAATAAAGAGCCGAACCCAGTTTTTTCTCATATTGACGGTTACAAAGTATTTGCGCGCCGGGCTAGACCAATTGTGGTTTTTGCCTTAATGAAGCTTGGAGAGATGCAGGCGCCGACCGATTGGGATGCCTATTATGCGAATTCTGGGGAAGTGGCCGCAGAATAGTGTGTGTATTTCAGTAATACTAGGCTAGGCCCAAAGCAGGTCTTTGGTGATTTTTAGATTGGTAAAAATTAGGGAGAGGCCCTGCCGTTTGTAACGGATGGGGAGGGATGGCTGCTAGTTAAGGCTTAGGGGTTGACTTTTCTATGTAAAATAGTATAATTAACTACTTTAATCCACTCTTATGGATAACCTAAAACAATTTCTCGGAGAATTGGGTCTCTCGGATAAGGAGTGTGCCTTGTATTTGGTGTCGCTTCGAATGGGGTCCCAACCTGCAAGTGTGATGTCTCAGCGGACAGGGTTTTCTCGATCGACTGTGAATTTTCTGTTTGATGATCTCGTCCAAAAAGGCTTTGCCTCTAAGAAGAAAAAGAAAAATGTCACGTATTATGGTGTGATTGCTCCGGATGAAATTGAGCATGTGGTTTTGAATAAACTGGCGGCTGCCAAAAAGCTTACTCAAGATTTCAAGGATTTTTTTCCTATGTTGGATGATCTCAAAGGGAAGTGGGGGGTGTCGAGTTCAGAGTTAAAATTATATGAAGGGTTGCAGGGAGTTTGTCATATTGTTGACAGTAGTTTTGAAAAAGATGAGACCGTGTATTTCATTTCGGGGCATGACAATATGCATCCGGTCGTGCATGAGCATGTTATGAATTTTTATGTGCCGAATTCATGTATTCAGAAAAATAAAAATAAGATGATTATTGAGAATGGGCCGGAGGCGAAAAAGTATGTAAAGACGGCAGAAGGTGTTTACGATGAGGTGTTATTTGTAGAGCCCAATCAGATTGGCCTTCGGTTTTCATTGGCGATTTTTGGGGATAAGACGGCTTTTTTCTCGTATGATCCGGCGGATTTGTGTGGCGTTGTGATTGAGAATCAATTGATAGCTCAAGGGATGATTGGAATCTATCAGTTTATGGCAAACCTAATTAAAGCTCAGCAAAAATGAGTGTAGACTTGGCGCGACATTTAGGATCACTTGAATTGATGGGAGAGGCGGAAGCTGCAGAGGAAATTGCTGATAGGGCATCTTCTTCTGATCGAGGGCTTCATGTGATTGATGGAGAGGGTTATGACCCTAGAGAGGCGGCGAATAATCTTGCGAAGGGTATGCCAGTGTGTGTGTTAGGGTGTGATCCGCGCGCGAAAAATGCGGAGAGACATACGATACGATCTCGTGATGAGCTATTTTGGGTAAGATATTTGATGCAGAGGGAGGGAGATTGTCTTTTGATGATTGCAGATTCTCCTCTAATGTTTAATGTTAAGCGAGAATTGGGAGAGGGGTCTGAGCAAGAAGTAGCACGTGTTGTGCGCTTGATTGGTGTTCGAGAAAAGTTATTTGTGGAGGCTTTGCAGGATTATTTGATTGAGATTAGAGAGTTTCATCTGAGGGATGCGAAGCGTGAGATGGCTTTGTTTGAACGTTCTTATGGAAAGGGAGAAAGGGACACGGAAAGAGCAGAAGAATTTCGAGTAGAGGGTTCTGAGCTAATTCGAGAATGGAAAGCTTTGATATTTGAAGGGAAGACAAGAAGCTTAACGGAAGCAGAGATGACTCGTATTACTTCTTTAAAAAAGGAAGCAAAGGAATGTATGCATCTGTGGCATGTTTATAATAATATTTATGCAAAAGTTAATTTCGAGCGTGCGGCTGAACATAAAGTTAAATCAGAGGAGTTAGAAGAAGCATGGGGGAAGCCCATGCAAAGACGTGAAGTTTATTTAATGTCAGACGTGTTGGCTGAAGAGCCGGAATTTATGCGCCTTTTTCAAAAAATCAGGGTTCTATTTGCAGCTGATGATGAATTTAAGGAATTAGTTTTAGAGTGTATCCCTAAGGGGTTGCGTAAGCGAGTAGCTGGGGATCCTATGTATGCTTTATTTCAGCTGGCGATCACAATTACAACCTTAAAGCATAAGATTGGCCACCAAGGAGAGAGGCCTTTTGACCAAGGAGTTTCTAAGCTTTGCGAGAGATATGGAAAACAGTTGGGGATTGATCATATTCCTCGCTCTAAATATGAGTATCCAGAAGTTAAGGGGACATCAGGTATCGTTTTTTATCGTCATATGGGATTGGAACAACTATGGAACATGAGTTTGCCGAATCGGGAAATAGGTTCGTTGGGGTTTTTCCAGGGGGAAGATCCACGTGATGGCGATGCATTTTTCAAAGGATATATGAGGTTGGGTGAAGAGGTGTTGATTATTTATGACAATTATATCGAGGGAATTAAGAACTGTGAGCGGTTGTCTTTGGAGGACCGGAATTATTTATTGGAAGTAGAAATATGGAAAATTATGGATGAAATTTTGGCTGAATTTTATAAGATTCCATGGTTTAAAGATGTTTTGGAGCGATCGGGAGTTTTACCATTACTTCGGAATCGTCATTGTGCTAAGAAGGGGCGAAAGAAGAATTTTTTTGAGCTTCCTAGTTATAATAATTTACCATTTCATTGTGAGCCACGTGGCTACGAGAGGAATTCAGAATTGGCGTATTTTATCCGGTATTTAGGCGAATTGTTTCAGGGCCATTTGGGACCGGCGGGTATGTGTCCAAACAGTAATGCTAATTGGTATGGCTTGCGAATGTGGGAATTCTGGGATCGTCTTTATTTTGATTTAACAGGGCATACTTTTGGGGGATTAGCTTTGGGGCCGCCGGAAGGGGTGCTTTGGGGGAGCTTGAAGTGGTCGAAAGAATATCCTGAGTGGTACCGTGAGACATATGATGGTCTTGAGACGTGGGATTATAATCCGGCTTTGATGGATGATTAAGGGTCTTGTCGGGAGTATTTGATGGCAGGAATTATAAGGTTCGGAAGGATGTTTTTGGTGTGTGGATACGTGACAGCGGGGTGTATTGAGATCATTAATAGATTTAATCTTTTAATGGTTTTTTTATGTCTAGACTTGATCGTAAATATGATGAATTTGTGGCGCAGCTGTTGGAGCCTGTTGTAGGGGAGGTTGAGGATGAGAAGGATGTAAAGGATGATCCATTGCAAGATGTTAGGCATGGGTTTGCCTTATTTGTTCAAATGACTTTTTTGGATATGAGGACTAGGAATGTTGATTTGTCATCAGTAACTACTGTCAGGAGATAGTTTGAATTTGCAGGTTTAGATTGGGAATCTTGGATGTAGGACTGTTGATAGATTCCGGTTTTAGTTTATAAGTAAGTCTTAACTTTAAAATCATAAATTATGGCAAGACCAAATGAATCAGAGGCCTCTATTGTCGGGGTATCGGAGGAGCCACTTACGGGTGCGGCCTTAGCTACGGCTAATTTAATTATTTCTGGATTGAGTGGCAATGATCCAGCTAAGTGTCTTGAGTTTAAAAAAATGTTGCAGCATTCACCGGATGATGGAGGAGCTGTTTTGGAGATTTTAGAATATGCCTTTGCACAGCTTACAGCCTTGGGGTTGTTGGGCTCGGGGGAAGTCATTGATGGTGTTTCAGGGGATTTTTCAGACAGAGTTTTAGATACTGTAAATGATGGTCCTATTGATTTGGGGAGGTTCGTAAATATTCAAAGTGAATTATATGGACTTGAAGGAAGTATTGTTAAGGCTAATGCTGAATTACTTGATCCCAAGAGAGGCGGACTTCGGACCCGTTTGCGTCCTGAAGTAATTGAAGGTTTAGAAAGGCATCCATTAACTTCTCATCATGGTTTGTTATTTACCTTGCTGGTCGAGCAGCTCTATTTCCTTATTGGGAAAAAGACTGATAAACCTGTAGATATAAAGGTTACCTATAATGATGATGTGATTGTAGAAAGAAGTACTAGCGGAATTGTTGAGGATGAAAATCAAATTTTTGCTGATTTTTATAATGCGGTGTTAGGTAGGTCTTTCCCTTTTAGGGAGGATGATGTTGTTCATTTGCATGCAAGCAGGGGTGGAAAGAAGAAGAAGAGAGGCCTTGCTTTGGTTGATAACAGGAAGACGTTGGGTGTCCATATGGATCGTTTATCTATTCTATTAGTTGGCTTACGAAATAGCGACGCAACAACTTATCCTGGCTATCTAAATTGTTTGGAGAAAATGCTTTATATGCTTTGGCAAGTTGTTAATGATGACAGTGTCGATTTTTAAAATAATTTTTAATCTTAAAATCATAAATTATGGCAAGACCAAATGAATCAGCGGCCCCTGTTGCTGTGGGGAAAGAATCACCACTTGAGGGTGTGGCCTTAATTACAGCAAATTTATTAATTGAAGCACTGTGCGATGGTGATTCAAAGAAGATCCTAGCAGCTAAAGGAATGCTTCAAAATTTACCTGATGATGGAGAAATGCTTTTGCGAGTTTTGAATCATGTTGTCCGCGAGGTTTCGTCGGGCCAATTGTCTGTTCCAGAATCTGATGCAGCGGAGTTAGGTTCTCTCCGGGGAACTGTGGCGGCTGCGGCTGGTAACGTGACATCGGGAAATCTTCTTAGCGGATTTGACGTGACTAAGCTTATGGGACCTAATGCCGAGAGGTTCGAAAAGGTTTGTGAGAGTCTTCAGCGTCGACTTGTTAGAGGGCTTGCTAGTGATCCTGAAAAATGGAGTCCCGCTGGTGATGCGGGGAGGATATTTTATAGAAACCATCCTCTTACGCCTCAAGCCATGCTTTCATTTGCGGGGATGATGAGAAAATTTTTGATTCCGATGCTGGATAGGGGAGCCCTCTTGAAAGGAGATACTGAGAGTCTACAAGATTTTGAAGCTAGAGGAGACCAAATTGTATTTCAATGTGAAATTATGGTTAATGGCCATCTCGTTTTGGAGCGTCAATATCGGTACCATGTCGCTGAAATGGGATTGGCGCATCATATGATGATTTTCTTGTCCCAGCATATGCCTGAGTTATCTTTGGATGATGAAATTTCTTTTTCGGCAAGCAAGGTAGATTCAGGCGAACGTTATTGTCAACATGATCAAGATCGATTTGTTTTTAGCGATTTGTTAAGGGCTGGTGTTCCTGAGGGGGGCGATTCTTATTGTTTTGTAGATCTGTTTGATTTGGACCGTTCTGATGAATATGAATTATATCCTTTTCCTGCTGAGGAGCAGCAGGCGGGCGCTGAAGCGATGGGTGATAGAGCTGAGGTTGAGTCACGTCCTGGCTTTTGGGAAGAATTGAGGACAGACTTTTTAAGTCCAAAGGAGATTAGAGATTGCGAAGGAACTGCTCGTTTCTTGCAAGGTAAATTGACGAAGGGTCTGCCCGAAGATCGAACTCGTTTAACTCAGGGAAAACATGGATCTATGGTCTTTTTTGAGGGGCACCCAATGACTCCAGAAATGATTCTTTTAATGAGCGCACTACAGCATTATTTTTTATGTGGCTTATGTGAGGCGCTTTTCCGGAGTGAACTGTCGAAGGCGGATAAAGCAAAAGTGAATTCAAAAGTTCGTTTATGGGTGGGTGATGAGTTGTTGATTGATGATATTTATAGGGGAGTTTTTGAGTTAGGTGATGTCTACAGTACGGTATTCACTCAATTGGTCATTGCTCTATCACAAATGAATCTATCAGCTCTTACCTTAGATACACCTTTTTCATTTGAGGTTATTGAGCTTGAATCTTCGGAAGAGGGTGGAAGAGAAATTCCGCGCAGAACTAAAGATAGGACTCGTCGTACACTTCATCAAATAGTTTCACTCATTGAGGAAAATGATTTAAGTATGGCTGGGAGTTATACATTTGATGCACTTATAGCTCCTGACTCAAGTGGAATTATTCCTCGGAGTTTAAGTCAGGTGTATCCATTCATTAGACGGGGAAGAAGGGGCTAGGAGTTGAGAGGGATTATTTTATATTTTTAAAATTTTAGATCATGAAATTACCAAAGGGTGTAGGAAGGGAAGAGGACAGAGCTTTAGTGGCGAGAGGGGTTATTGGATCTACTGGGTCTCTTGCTAAGAGGGCGGGAGCTGGCGGGCTTTCTGTGTCTCAAGGCCAGGCAGGAATTGCTTCGCAAGCGTTTGGAGTTATGGCTAGAACGGAGGATGAAGGTCAGGCGGAGGAGGCTCGAGCAGTTCTTGATTTGGTCCGGAGAGAAACAGCACATACTGGTTCTAGTTTGCATTTAGAAGATGTGGAAGTTGCGGCGAATAATGGGGCAATCGAGGCAGAGGTATCTAAGCCTGTAGTGCTTGGCAAAGTTCATGATGTTGTTATTGTGGGAGTTGATACGTCTTGGTCTACTGCAAAGGAAACTAGCGCTTTGGCGGAGGCGGCTATTGGATTGTCGACTGGAGTTAAAGAGGAAGTGGCTAAAAGAAGAGTTGCCCTTGAAAAGGGAGCTGGAGGTGAATATGAGAGTAAAAAAGCAACTATAAGACTTATGGGCTATGGAGGAGATGGGGTTCGAATATCTTCTGGTCGTTCTGCTGTAGATAGACATCATGCTGAAACGAGAAATATGTATTCGACTCTATTTGAGGGATTAGAGGAGTGTTTAGATCATTTCAGGGTAGCTGATTTAGGAGCTGGCATCATTATTACTATTGATGATATGCCTTCGGATCCAAATTACAGTGGATACTTAGAGCGAGTTGCGACAAAATTAAATGACTTAGGAGTTGTAATGGTTACCTTGCAGACTACCGGAGGTAATACAAGTAGGTATGGTGGGGTTAATGCGGTCTCACACGCATTAAAGCTGCAACTAGACTTTTTTGATTGTCATTTGTTTGTTGATGCGGATCATGCTGGGGATTTGAGAGATCCTAATAATATTCAGGGATTAGTGACTCGTATTGTTGACCTTGTAATGGAGGCTCAAGAGGAAGTTGCCGAGGAGGTTAGGACTGGAACAACAGAGGAGGGGAAATCTGCTAGGGTTCGATTTAGCGCAAAGGTTAAAGCGAAATTTCATGGTGGGGCAAAGGCTAGTGCGAGGGGTTCACTCGGAGAGGAAGCGCTCCGTTTGGCTGGAGGTGATAAGCGTAAGGCACTTGGCAGTGGCGAGACAGGTGGGCGGCGTCTTACTTTGAGTAGTAGTACTACTTCGCCTAAAGCATTTTTAACAACATCAGAATAATGAATAAGCGATTTAGACGACCTCGGGGGGAGCAACCTCAGGATAATGGATTTGAAGGTGCTGTTACTGGACTTGTTGATCATGTCCTTAGGGAAAGCGGAAAAGGTGGAGAAGATTTGAGTCAAGCTTTGAAGGTTTCCTTGGAAGAAGAGATGGGGAAACTTGCTGCTCAAATGGCTGGTGCTGTGGCTCAAAGAGTTTTGGGCGATGAAGATGTTGTTGTATTGACGGGGAGGCAGGCTGTAAATAGAAGTATCGGCCATGTTCTTAGGGATGTTGCTAGAGGTAGGCAGTATGGGAAATGGGGGGCAGCTTTAAAAACTTTCTTTTTTGGCGCAGAATCTGGTGGTGATGCAAGTGAGTCTGCTCAAAGGGTGTGGGGGACGATTGATCTTGAAGATAGTGGGAAATTATTGGATGCGACGCAACGAGAGATTATTCGATTAAGATTACGTATTTCTTCTTTGGAAGGTCATCTCCGGGGACATGAAATGGAGGTTCCTCCAGCGGAAGAAACTGAGGGACCGGAGTTTGATTTGTTTTCAGAATTTAAAAGGGGAAGTCGACGAAAACGCCCTTCTCGTAGTGGGGCTGGAGCTCTTTTCGATGAGGATGCTGATGACGATTATGATGAGGGCGAAGAGGATGACGAATTAAGCGCTAGAAGAACGCGGAGGCCCAGAAGACGAAGAAATAGAGCAAAACGTAAAAGCGCGAGGGGGGAGGCATTTGGGGAAGAAGATTTTGACGAGGAAGATTTTGACGAAGAAAGTACAGGGGGTAGTCGGAGAAGCGCTGCTTCAAGCAAAAAACAGAGGGAACCCAAAGTGGAATCCTTTTTCAAGACACTAGAAAAAGCGAAGGCTGAATTGGCTGAGCTTAAGGCTGCGTTAGAAAAAGCACAGGCAGATAAAGAGCTAGCAGAGCAGAATCGTGATGAAGTAAAAGAAGAAGCGAAGGGGTTAAGAGCTCTTTTGGCTAGAAGAGAGACTCGGCTCACTTTATTAGAAAGAGGTGATACGATAGTGCCTGAATTAGATGATGCTATGAGAGAAGTTGTTGAGCTAAGGGGAAGATTGAATAATATTGTTCGGGCTGTACGTGATGGTCTTGACGAGAAAGAACCACTTGGATTTTTTGAATTTGCTCAAATTGAACGAGTCATGGATCAGTGTGCATTTTTACTTAAAAAGATTGATGATGCTTTGGTGATTAATTGTGAAGGTTATGTTGTTGCAGCTGCTTTATATGCAGAAGTCTTGGGTGATGTTGCACTTAATGATGGTATCCCCAATTACGCACTTTATGAGAAGGTTAATCGATTGCGTGGGCAGCTCGAAGGAGTTTTGTCTTTCCAAAACCAATTCTTAAGAGAACAAATGGCTGAGCGTGAAGCTCATAAAGAAGCCACTAAAACGGTGGAAGTTCCAGGTTGGTGGGGCTGGAAGTCACCAGACGCGGATGAGGATGCTGAGGATGCTTTGGTTGATTTTATGTCGCTTCTTGATGCCGATTATGAAGAACTTTTAGAGTTGGTTGAAGAGGGGGATACTCGAGGTATAAGAAAATTTATTCTTCGGCCAGTCCTGAAGAGATTTCATCCTGATAAACTTGTTTCAGCTGTGGCCCCTGAGGGGGTTTCGATTGAGCAGGTTCGAGCCGATTCTACTTCATTAATGCAGTTGTTGGTTAGAATTGAAAGAGAATTACTTTCTGATATTGATGTTTTGAATTTTTATTTGGAGCTTCATGAAATTAATGGTGAGGAAGTGGTTACGTGGGAAGAGATTTATCCGGCTATGGCTGCTTTCATGGAATCTAAAGAGGAAGAATAGAAATATTAATTTTCGCTTTTTATCTATCCTTATGACTAGTTTTGAATACCTTGATGTCCCGACCGAAGAAGGGTGGCTTGAATGTCGTTCAGATGATTTGCATGTTAAGGCACTTGAGCGTTTGAATGCGATGTATGATCTGTCTTATTTGATGGATGGGTTTGATGGTGGGTTTGAGGTGACGCCTTTAGTGGGGTTGCGTAAGTATTTGGATGAGGCTCAGATGTATCCTGGGCGATTTAATTATCCGCCAAGTGATATTGTGATGGCGGCTCAGAATGCGTTGAGAGTTGCGGCGTTTGAGGCAGCGCAGAAGGGTATTGTCTGGCCTCGTTTAACGAAATCTCCGCGTAAGACTTTTGATTCTTATCCATGGGAACATGTTAAATTGGAAACTCGTAGACCTTGGGATAGGGGAGAGCGATTGGACTATGGGAAAGGTCGCTTGGATCCAACTGGCACGACATTGTATTTTGGTTTTTTGGAAGATGATGATCCACCACGATTATCTACGCAGCGGCTTTATGCGGCTGGGAGGCGATCGGAATTAGCTTATAGTGCAGATCAAATTGATGAAGAGGCATATTCAGGGGGATGTGCAGTTGTGAGGAATGTTTTTGAAATTCGGAGATGGAATGATCAATATATTTTGGGTTATTACTTTGAGCATCGCGATGAATTGCGTGCGCTTGTAAATGAAAAAATTGTGGGACGGCAGAAGCCGATTCATCAGTGGGAAGATTTTAATGCTATTTTGGATCTTGTGGCCAAAATGAGGCAGGATTTGGCTAATCCTGATAGTGATTTTTCTAAGTATTTTACTTTTCGTGTTCCTTCTTCTGTATATGATCCTCGTGATCCTAATGAGGAGCAGATTGCTGAAGATATCGAAGCGCTTTATAATTTGAGTGGGCCAGAATCTGAGCATATTTTGAAACGACTTTTTATGTTTGCGATGATTGATTTGTCGCGGAGCTCAGATGTAACGGATATCACTCAGGAGAATATTTCCCAGTTCCCATTTAGACCGTATGAGGATTTTCGTATTTGCTGGGATGCTTATGTCGCTTATGACCATGCATATATTAAGACGGAAATAGGGGTGGCAGAACCTATGGGAACTAAGCCTCGACGTTTGTATGGGTTTGAAGCGTATTTTTTGATTATTTATTCGTTGTTGTTTGAGGGTGAAGATTTGATGCATAAAATGGGAAAACATGGTGATGAGTATGACGAAGTGTACAGTCATGGTGGCGCGCGATATGTGTATCTTGAAGATTTCGGAGTGCGCATGAATCAGATGGGTATTGATTTTCGATTTGTGGAAGATGTGATGGTTGCTTTGAATGGCTATTTTAATAGTTTGGGAATTTTTCTTATTCGAAAATCAGGATCGCAAAAGATTGATGATGAATCAGTCCGTGTGAATGAGCGTATTAGAAGGACCCTCGCGCATTTGGATGATCGGGATATGTTAAGAATGCGTCTTTTAAGTTTGATTCCTTTTATGGAGTTGAAGTAGTTATTGTCGGGAGTTAGTAACGACAGTATATTGAATGGATTTACAGGTTTGAATTAGGCATTTCGCTGATATTTAATGTGAGATAGTTGATAGTTTTTGTCCGTAGGTTATAAATGTATCTTAGCTCTTAAATCAACTATTTTTTGTGGAAAACATAAGAAGAGCTCAATTCCCAGGGATGGGGGTAAGGATTAGACCTTTACCCGAGGAAGGTGGAGCCCTTCAATTATGCTTGGATAGATTCAAAGAGAGCGGGGATAGAGTGATCAATGGAGGTGGGGAAGTAGATCGAATACAAAGAAGAGGGATAGAGTTTTCTGAAATGGGTATAAATGATTTGGATTTAGTTTTGAATATTAATCGTACTGGTTTGTCTTCTTCTAGTCCGAATTGTTCCGATGAAATAGTTCTCGAAAAGCTTCTAGATAATGAGGCGATGAAAAGCCAATGGGATATTAGTAGTTTTGTGGTCCATTATAATGGACTCCCTGTTGCGAGCACCATTCTTTGCGTTGTTCCTTCGAAAAGAGATGGTCGTGAATCTGTTCTTTATGTTGATGCTATGGTTGTTTTGTCTGAAATTCGTGGAGTTGGGCTAGGGAAAAAAATGTTTCTAAAAATCTTAGAATTCTCTGCTAAAACAGGTCTGCCTATAGAAATGATGTGTAGAGAGTCAACGTCTTATGCTGCTCTTAAGGGTATAGGTGGAAATTTATTAGGATTTAATTTGATTTTTGATGAGGGGATAAAATTTGAACGAGAGGGAGAGGCTTATTATTTTGCTCGAATCGAAAAAACATAGATGCTTGCTTTGGTTCCCATGGGCGGCTATGAGTATTGCTGCTATCTTTATTGTTGGAATGGTTGTGAGTACCTATAAGCAGCATAGAGAGTATGAAGAAAAGTGATTTTAAGGAAGGGTATGATTTTGAGGCGCTTCGTTATGCGACGGAGTTGAAAGTATATTTAAAGGATGGCGTGGTGTGGGAAGTAAAGGTTTCTGATTATTGGCCGATTGAAGATGATCGTTATCCAGATTTTTTGGATGCGTGGTTTCGTTTGGAGGGGAGCTCAGCATCATTTAGGCAGAGAGATGTGTTGTTGCCATCTCCTGAAATAGAGCGAGTGGAAATTGTTTCGCGAATAGAGGAAGAAAATCATGGTTCGCATCCTGAATTTGGTTTTTCAGTACCGCCTCTAGCTGAATTGTTTAAGCATTAAAAAATCCCCGTGCCGAGGCTCAGGGATTTGTGTGTGTGGTTATTCGTATCGCAATGACTCAATTGGATGGAGTGAGGCGGCTTTTTTGGCAGGATAAAGTCCGAAAATGAGTCCTTCAAGAATAGCCGCGCCTATGGCAATGAGAATTCCAGTGACTGGAATGAAGAATTCGATGTCTATCCCTGCAAAACTGGCTCCCCACAGAAATAGCCAGACCATGCTCAATCCAATGATGATTCCGAGGGTGCCTCCGAGGGCGGTGATCATGATTGATTCCCATAAAAATTGGAGCATGATTGCTTTGGGGGTGGCGCCGACCGCTTTTCGGAGGCCGATTTCTCGGGTGCGTTCTGTGACGGCGACAAACATGATGTTCATTACTCCCACGCCGCCGACTAGTAGAGAGATGGCGGCCAATACCGCGAGTAGCAGTTGAAGTGCGTCGGTAATAACGCTGATCATGTCGGCGGCTTCTTCCATGGTGGTCACCCTAAAATCACGGCCTTCCGGTTTGGTGATGTTGTGACGATAGTCTAAGAGTTGAATGAGGTCTTCTTTGACGAGAGGTGCAATGGTATCGTTTTCAACTTGAATGACGTAGTACGGGACGTAATTGATTCCGAGGATTAATTTTTGCATGGCCTTAAGGGGAATATAAACTTGTTTGTCCATGTCTTGAAATCCAACTAGCCCAAGTTCTTTCATTATGCCGATGATTCTAAAATTCACTCCTTTGACTCGGAGGGTCTGATTGAGAGGGTCCGTTCCTGAAAATAGTTCTTCTGCTACAGATTGTCCGATGACAGCTACACGTGTCATGCTCCGGTCTTCGGCGTCTGTGAAGAAGCGGCCGATTTCAACGTCGCTTTGATCAATATCGGTGAAGGTGGAGCTGGTGCCTTGGATCATGTAGCGTTGAGTGTCGTAGAGAGAGCTGACTTTTTCCTGGCTGATGACTGCGGCGTAGGCGTTAGTGACACCCGGGATATCGAGCGAGGCATTCATGTCTTCTGGTTTGAGTGTGGTGATGGTGACTCCTTCGACGAGGGCGGTGGCAGCTCCTGGATTGGTATCGGAAAAGCCTGGAACTTTTACTTCAACGAACACAGTGTTGGAGCCGTAGGCTAATAGTTCTCCTTGAATGAGATTTTGAGTCCCTTGCCCAAGGGCAAATACCATAATGACGGTGATGACGCCAATGATGATTCCCAGGGTTGTGAGAACACTTCGCATCATGTTGGCCTTGAGAGTTCGCAGGGCGAGTCTCATGTGTCGTAGTTGGTCGTTTAGGATTTTTTTATTCATGGCGTAGGGCGTCAATGGGTCGAAGATCGGCCGCTTTTTTGGCGGGATAGTAACCGAAGGCAATGCCGGTTCCGCAGGAAACTAAGAAGGCAATAAGAATGGCATTCCCTGAAATCACCAAATCCCATTGGTACCCGAGATGTTGGGCGATGATTGCAACCAAGGCAGAGATTGCGCTTCCGATTACAATGCCGGCAATTCCTCCAATTAATGTAATGACCACCGCTTCAAATAAGAATTGCTCAAGAATTCTTCGTCGTGGTGCCCCGAGCGCTTTGCGGAGTCCAATTTCTCGGATACGTTCTGTGACAGAAATAAGCATGATGTTCATGATGCCAATGCCTCCAATAACTAGAGAAATAGCCGCAATGGAGGAGAGGAAAAACTTAAGGACGTTCGTTATGGAGCTGAGGGTTTTAATGGCAGAATCTATGCTTTCAGCCACGAAGTCGTCATCGGTGGGGTCTTTTATTTTGTGTCGTTCTCGTAGGGTGGTGATGATATCTTGTTTGGCACGAGATAGATTGTCTGCATGGTCGATTTTTACACGGGCGAGGTTTACGTAGTTGATGCCTAAAAGGAGTTTTTGAGCGACGGTTACAGGTACGAAAATTTGATCGTCTCGATTTTGAAAGCCAGAAGATCCACGTTCTTCTAAGATTCCGATCACGCGGAATGATTCTCTTTTTATTTTAATGGTTTCTCCGAGGGGGGCTGTTCCATTGAATAAGTCTTCGGCAACAGCATGTCCGATGACGGCGACCCTGTTCATTTCGCGTTGTTCTATTTCTGAAAAGAAACGTCCAAATTCAACTTCGGCCTCTTCCACAATGGTGTAGCTGTGAGAGACTCCATTGAAAAAAGTATCAGTCGTATTGCTGGTGTAACTCACGGTAGCATTTCCTTTGACATAAGGAGTGGCTGCGATGGCGTTGGGGACATTTTTTGTGTCTTCTAGCGCAAGTATGTCTTCAACGGTGAGTGTGGTGGTGACGATCCCAAGCACGGCGTTTGGAGGACCGTTTTCAACAGGGGCCCCGGGAAGTATGCCCACTAAATTGCTTCCCACGCTTTTGACTTGATTGATGATGAGGCTTTGAGCACCAGATCCAATGGAAACCACCATTACGACGGAGGCGATTCCAATCATGATCCCGAGACTTGTTAAAAAGGCTCGTCCTTTGTTGACTCTAAGTCCGCGTAAGGCGATTTTTAGGGATTGCATGAAGTCCATTAAAGTCTGTTTTTATGTCCGTTCTTTTTATCGCTTACGATGTCTCCGTCTAATACCTCAATCACTCGTTTGGCGTGAGCTGCAATTTCTTTTTCGTGTGTGACTAAGATGACGGTGTGACCGGTTTTGTTGAGGTTTTTAAAGATATTCATGATTTCTTTTCCTGATGCGCTGTCGAGGTTTCCAGTGGGTTCATCGGCAAGAATGATACTGGGGTCGTTAACGAGGGCGCGTGCAATGGCTACTCGTTGTTGTTGTCCTCCGGAAAGTTGATTGGACATGTTTTCTAAGCGGTCACCTAGTCCGACATTTGTTAATGCTTGGGTTGCGCGTTCTATTTGCTCTCTGTCATTTACGCCTGCGTAGACAAGGGGGACGCGGACATTGTCGATAGAAGAGGTTCGTTTGAGTAGATTGAAGGATTGAAAAACGAATCCAATTTCTTTGTTACGGACTCGAGCAAGCTCGTCTTCGGTGAAATTGACTACGCTTTTACCTTTGAAGTGGTAAACACCCTTGGTGAGTGTATCTAGGCATCCAATGACGTTCATGAGAGTGGATTTTCCAGAGCCGCTTTGGCCAATGATTGCGACAAAGTCTCCCTCTTCAATCTTAAGGTTTACCCCTCTTAGCGCGTGAGTTTGTGCACCATCGGTTCCATAGATTTTTTCCGCGTCGCGGAGTTCGATAAGAGGAGCGGTAGAATTCATGGCGTCAGTATAGCATTGGTGCTACATTATGGGCACTATGATCAAGAAATGGTGGAAACAGAAATGGGTGATTTTGATGGCGGGCGTAGTACTGGTCGCCGGCACTATAATGGTGTCCTCTCAGGGAGGCGATGAATCTCAGTATGAATTGGCTGAGGCTGCATTTGTGGATATCACTCAAGAGGTGTCAGTAACAGGTACAATTGAATCAGATACAAAGATTAATTTGCATTTTCAGAAACCTGGCCAAATTCAATCTGTGCTTGTTGATGTGGGTGATTTTGTTGCAAAAGGACAGGTTTTGGCGCGATTAGACACCACTGCGTTGGCTATAAATGTTCAATCTGTAGAAGCGAATCTTGCATTGGCACGTGCGAACTATAATAAATCTTTGGCTGGGAGTACGGATGAAGCCATTCAAGTGGCTCGTGCGGGGCTTGAAAAATCTCAGGCAGATTTAAGTCAGGCTCTGAAGAAGTTTGAGAATATTACTGCTCTTACAGAAGAAAGAGTTAAAAGTGCTGAACTTACTTATGAATCGGCGGTCATTGATTTTGATAATGCTGTGGCGATTTACGGAGATGACTTGGTGTCTTCGTATGAAGATATGAATAATGCTATGGAAGATGCCTTGAAAGAGGCTGATGATTCTTTGCGGCAGGTTGATACAATTATAGGTGTGGACAATGAAGATGTGTCAGCTGATTATGAAACGGCTTTGTCGGCGCGAAATTCTAGTGATTATAAAGGGGCACAGGCAGCTTTCCGGCGGGCAAAAATTTCTTATGATGAGCACAATGCATCGTTGATTGCGTTGAGTTCGGATGACTATGAAGCTTTGGATGCGTTGAGTGTTGAAGTGAAAATATTTGTGGGTGATGTTGATGATTTAGTGGGAACGGTAGATTGGTTGCTCGAAGATTCTCCGACAATTGGAGCATTTAATTCGACGGTGAGGAATACATTGCGTACTACAATGGCTACGGAAGCGGCAAATTTAGCAGATGCGTTGACGGCAGTTTCGAATGCGACACAAGCAGTGACGTCGGCTATGACCAGTGAAACCACTCAGGTTAGTGGCTCTCGAAGCACTTTGGCTGAGGCGGCGCAGGCATTGTCTCAGTCGCGCGTTCAAGCTAAGGCGGATGTGGATGATGTATCTACGTCGGTGAGTGTGTTTGAGGCGCTGGTCTCTCAAAAAGAAGCTAGCTTAGCTGAAGTTGCGGCCGGTCCTCGTAACGTTGATTTAGCAAGTTTGCGTGCGGCTATCTCTGAATCAGAAGCTGCATATCGTTTGGCTCAGTATAATTTGTCACTTGGGTCTGTTGTAGCTCCTATGCCTGGGATTGTGACGCGAATTGTTCTTGATGAAGGAGAAAATGTGAATACTACAGATGATTTTATTGAATTATTGTCTCGAGATTTTCAGGTGATTGCCAATGTGTCAGAATCTGATATTGCAAAGGTGAATTTGGGAGATCCTGTGAGTATGACTTTAGATGCATTTTATTACGATAAAGTATTCGAAGCGGAAATTGTAGAGATTGACCCAGCTGAAACGGTCGTACAGGGTGTGATTTATTATCAAATTACGGCAGGATTTACCACTGAGGATACCCAAGTTAAACCTGGTATGACGGCAAATATGGACATCGTTACAGAAGAAACTACCAATGTGTTGGCGGTGCCTATTCGTGCGGTTAAGTATGATGGGGCACGTTCTTATGTGTTGCAACCGGATTCTATTGTTTCTGGAACTACTAAGGAAGTGGACATTGAGGTTGGTTTGCGGGGAGACCAGTTTATTGAAGTTGTGAGTGGTCTTGAAGAAGGAAGATCGGAAGAGCACACGTCTGA
>CAZBGQ010000023.1:5831-29008 GCA_964491515.1 uncultured Candidatus Peribacteria bacterium | reverse complement strand
AACTTAATCTATTTATACCAAAAAGGTGACATTAATTGCTGCAACCTTAACAAGTCTATGAATGATGTACCTATCCAAGATAGACAAGAGTCAGCGGGAGATAGATTTTTATTAAAGATGGGACAGTTATCTCCTGATAAGATAACGGAACGTGGGGAAATGGTTTTAGGTGGGGCTGCTCAAATTGTTCGTATTGAAGATATTGAACGGATTAAATGGTCGGCACCTTTAGAGCTTATTTACCCAAATCCGGATCAGCCGCGTGAGTATTTTGATCCACAAAAGTTGGCTGAGCTGCGCGCTACAATCGGAGAGGTTGGTCAGAGGACAGCTATCGGGGTAGTGCCAATTCAATTTTCAGAACCTCCAGCGGATGGTGGGCCAGCAGTACGTCTTTTTGTTATTGATGGAGAACGTCGACTTAAAGTATTGACTGCCCTTGAAGCAGAAACAGCCTTTGTAGATGTGACATGGGCCGCTACATTTCATGAAGTATTTTTCGAATCTTTGATTTTAAATGAGTCCAGAGCAAGTCATAACCATATCGAGAGAGCAAAGGCCTATGAAGTTTTAATAGAAGAAGCTCGGAAAAAAGGGGAAAGTCGCCCGGCAGAGTATGTAGCATACCGTCTCGGTATTCATTTCACGACGATTTATTCTCATTTGAGATTGTTGAGGCTTCCGGAAAAAATTCAGCAAATGGTTGCGCGCAAAGAAATTCCTCAAGGACGTGCTTTGCAATTAAGCAGTACGCTTAGACAATTGGGGGAAAACGGTGATGCGGTGAAACAAGCTCGTGCAATGTTGGATGCGCTTGATAGCAATGAAGTAGTAACAGAGGAGGGAGAAGGGGACGAAGTAGGGAGGGCAAAAGGAGACCTCAGTCGTAAAGCCCTCAAAGCGGCACGACAAAAGGCACTTATTGATGGGACTGAATTGGGTGCCCGTGTCGAGGCTGGATTGGCAGTGACCACCATAGTTAATGCTACGAATGCGGTCCGCCGTGCTGCTCGCCGTGCCAGTGAAATTGATGGAGTTGTACTAAGAGACGCGCTAAGAGAGAGAGCTATGCAGCCCCCAGAAGATTTGGTTAGGAGGTTGCAAGAGACACAAACTAGGATTGAGGAGCTTTTGAGTATGGTGGAGCCGGCAACGAGGCCGGAAACTTTGGAAATTATTCAAGGGGCTCCAACATTTGTAGAGCTGGTGAATGGGGCAACATTCCCCCGTAGAGTTCATAAAGAAGTGGCTCTCCTTTTAGCCAAATTATCAGACGAAAATAGAGAGGTCATGACAGCCTCTGAAATTGCAAGTGCATTAATGATGGAGGTTCATCAGGTTGGCGGCATTTTAGCTAAATCTCGTTTAAGGGAAATTCTTGAAAAATTAGGATTAGAGGTAGATACCAATTGGTCAAAAGGAAAACGGGTCCAATCCAAGCCGGGCGTTCGAAGTCGTAGTGAATTTCGACGAGTCCAAGCATATCGTCTTAGGCGGATAGAAAAGGATGAGCCCAAAATCGCTCCTGAATTAGCCGCCGCGCTTGCCGCTGAATCTGCGGCCGTCGCGCCCGCCGCCGCACCGAAACCAGCCGCACCCGCAGCTAAACCAGCCGCACCCGCAGCAAAACCTGCCGCACCCGCCGCCAAGCCAACCGCTCCCGCCGCAAAGCCTGCCACTCCCGCCGCCAAGCCTGCCGTTCCCGCCGCCAAGCCAACCGCTCCCGCCACCAAGCCTGCCGCTCCCGCCGCAAAACCAACCGCTTCCGCCGCAAAGCCCGCCGCTCCCGCCGCAAAACCCGCCGCTCCCGCAGCAAAACCTGCGGTTCAATTTCCTAAAAATATTGAATCAGTACTACTTCCATTCGGACTCGATGGGCCCGAACGAGAATTATTGGCAGAATTTTTGGAATCTCCCAGGCTAACAGTACGGATTGAAGGTAATCGAAGGAAATACCGTCTACTAAGAGACATGATTAGAAAAATGAGGCCAGGAACCTTTGCGATGGATCCTTGTGATAATAAAAATTGGGGCTTTACAGACGTATTTTTAAGAACAATCGGAGTGCTCTCTGATGAGGCAGCTCCAAGTCGACCCCCGGCCACAAGTCGCCCGCCAGCCCGGAGCGCTCAAGCTGTTCAATCAATTCCTCCATACACAGGTGAGCTCCCTCCAAATTGTTCTAGCGAAAAATTTAATGACTACTGTGCTCGTGTTTCATTGTCTGTGAGGGAAAGAGCATTCTTGTTGAGACTTATGAAGGGTGAATCATTTCAAATACCTAAGTGGGAGAAGGGATTGAAAAAAGCAACATTGGATTCGGTTGCTAATAAAATGGGATCCGATTATGTAGAGGCCCTTGAAAGAGGAGGGGGGACTACTTATAGTATTAAGCCTAAATTTTTGAAATACTTGAATCCTAAAACAAAAGATGTGCCCGCTCAATCAAAGCCGGAAGGACAGAAAAAACCAGAGGGTACGCTTGTGTCGACGGTAGTTATCCCAGAAGTCTCAGCCCCTCCCAGTTCAAGCAAAAAATCAAGTAGCGAGGCTATTTTGGACCAAGCAACTAATCCTGTAAATCCTGTTGCAAAGTTACCTGGAAAGTTTGTGCGTCTTTCAGAGGTTGATTCGGGGCGCATTAAAGGACTAGCTCGATCTGCTTTAAAGCGAGTCCCTACGGATGACAGAGCTAGATTCAATGGGGTATTAGATGCATTTGGTATGAAAGGGCGCTACTCTCCTCAAAGAGACACCGTCGTATTCACTTGGAGGCCAGGTGGCCAAGTTGAGATTCGACTTCTCCAGCTTAGAGGAGATTTGGTAGAGATTGAATAGTGCTCTCTATTTTTACGTTGTAAACCCCGCATAAATCGCCTACAATCTCACCGAATTGTTCTTTTAAATTCCCCCTTGGTGGGGAACCCGTGAGGGGTTGCCCTCACGCTAGCGTGGAGAGGTACTCAAGTGGCTGAAGAGGCGGGTTTGCTAAACCTGTAGGGGGATGTATGTCCCCGCGAGGGTTCAAATCCCTCCCTCTCCGCCAGAACTCACAACCCGCCATAGGCGGGGAGTGAGCAACCAGGGCTCAAAGAAAATATTCACTCAATAAGCAATTAGGCGGTTTTATGCCGCACTCGATATTGCGTCCCCCAAGATGAAATCAAATATTATTGTTATCGCCACCCTCCTAAGTGCCGCGCTTTTTTTGTCTGGATGTTCCGGCGTACCTGATTCAAACCCGCAGTCCTCCGATTTATACGAAGCCATTGAACTTACGGGAGAATGGTTTTTAAGTAATCAAAATGAATCATTTCTAGAGTACGAATATTATCCATTCAAAAGAGAGTACAGTGAAAAAGATCATCCGCTCAGAGAAATGGCGTCGATGTGGGCCATTGGTCATTTAGGTCATTTCTTGGATGACGCTCGGTACGATGAACTGGCTCGAAAGGGCTTTCAACATTTTGAAACTACATTTACAAAAGAATCTGAACATGGATTTTTGACAGTTGAAATTGAGCCCGGAAAAACTAAGTTAGGGTATTCGGCTTTTGCCATTCTTTCACTCCTTGAAATTGATGAATATGTGCAGAAAGACTATTACCTAAAAAAACTGGCAGAAGGCATTCAATTTCAGCAAAATGAAACAGGTGAATTTAGAAATTACTTTTTCTCTGATAAAAACTCAGGAGCAGATTTCTATCCTGGAGAAGCATTATTGGCACTCATGTCATTGTACGAATACAACGGAGATATTAGTTTGATTGAGACAACACATCGTGCTTTCCCATTTTATAGAGACTATTGGCGTGGCAACAAAAACACCGCGTTCGTGCCGTGGCAGACTCAGGCCTACGTCAAACTGCATGCGGCCATAGATGATCCGGAAGCGGCGGAGGAATTGGCCGATTTTGTGTTTGAAATGAGCGACTATATGTTGGCCAAACACACTAATAAAGAAACTGATCAGCAAGCATGCTCAAACTATTATTTTACACGAGGGATTGTGACCTCTGTGTATTTAGAAGGATTAAATCGAGCGTATGAATTAGCAGAAAAAGTAGGAGATCAAGAGCGTGTTAAATGTTATGGGAATTTTATTAAGGAAGGGGTTGATGCTGTTTTGGCACTTCAATTCACGAAGGAAAATAACTTTGGAAAACCAAATCATAAGGTGGCAGCCATTGGAGGATTTCTTGGAACATTGGGCGGGGATTCCATGCGGGTGGATCGCAATCAACATTCAGCATTTGCACTCATTAGGGCGTATGAGTTAGGATTGGGAGAGTAATCTTAAAAACTCCTTCATGAAGAAATTTTTTATAGGGCTCGGTATTTTTGCCGGGTTAATTAGCGTGGTGATTGGGCTCGTTTTTTATTTAACAAGTGGAGCAACTCAAGCAGCAGAAGACTTTTTTGTAGAACTTCAAGGATCCAATTTTGAGGTAGCTTATGAACAGACAAGTCAGGCGTTTAAAAGAGAAACATCGCTTGAGAATTTCGAAGCTTTCGTAACACAGGAACAACTAAATTTGTACGAAAAATCATTCTGGAATTCACGTTCTATTAATGGACCACAAGGGTCGCTTGATGGGACCATAACTTTATCTAATCAGGGAAAAGTTCCTATGAAGATTACTTTGTTGAAAGAAGAAGGAAGTTGGAAAATAGATAATTTAACGATCTCGGCTTCAGGAGTTTCAGGCCTCACGGTTAGCCCCGAACAGGAAGTGCTTGAAGGTTTAGCGTACGCATCCCTCTCTCAATTTGGGGGCGCACTTGAAGCCAAAGAATTCACCGCGTTTTATGACTCCATCTCAGAACTATGGAAAGCTCAAACCACTCCGGAAGAGATACAAGCTATCTTTCAATCTTTCCTTGATGCTGAGTTGGTTTACACGTTAGGAGCTGCGGTGCCTGTTTTTAGCCAAGCACCGGCAGTCAACAACGACAATGTCCTTATGCTTGAGGGATATATTATTTTGGGGGAAACTCCATTGAATTTTAAGCTTTCATATATTTATGAATCGCCCGAATGGAAATTAGTGGGGATCGACCTTAATTTTTGATTAAATGAATCTTTTTCTTCTAGCTATTGCTCCTTCTCTCGCGATTGCGCTGCTTTTCTATTTACGAGATAAATACGACCATGAGCCCCTCAATCTCCTTGTTAAAACATTTGCGTTGGGCGCCATGACTATTGTGCCTGTGGGGATTCTGGAATCAGCTTTTTTGAAGGAGTTAGGGATCAATATTTTTGAGGAAAATGGATTTGTGATGACATTGTTTTATATGTTGTTTTTGGTGGCAGCAATCGAGGAGCTAGCCAAATATTCGGTGGTTCGGTTTTATGCCTGGGATAAAAAAGCTTTTAATGAACCGTACGATGGGATTATGTATGCACTCATGGCATCGTTGGGGTTTGCCACAGTAGAGAATCTACTTTATGTGTTCCAAAACGGTGCAACTGTGGGATGGCTTCGGGCATTTTTTACGGTGCCCATGCACGCACTGACCGCAGTTATTATGGGGTACTACATTGGTCTCGCGAAATACCCTAAAGATCCCTATCGTCATCGTCATCTTCTTAAAGGAATAGCCATTGCCATTGTGTTTCATGGACTGTTCAATACGTTCATTGTAAGCGAATGGTGGGTGCTTGCGGCCGTCGCTCCGCTAATGGTTGGTTATGCCTGGTATGTGGCACTCAGGGCATCAAAATTGCACGCGAAAAATTCGCCACACAATCATCATTAGGGTTCTTAGGACATTAACGAGATTCCAAGTATTGCACAGCTTCTTCTAGCTGAGTATCAATGTCATTTTCAACATCGGTTGGATCCATTTCAATAATTGTATTTGGAAGAATTCCAATGTCATCGATCGATCGATCATTGGGTGTGTACCATTTAGCAATGGTCATTCGCAGGCTTGATCCATCATCTAATCGTTCAATGACTTGAACGCTGCCTTTCCCAAAGGTTTTCTCTCCCATGACAATTCCACGTTCCAAATCTTGAATCGCGCCGGCTAAGATTTCTGAAGCAGAGGCTGAGCCTTCATTTACGAGAACAACAAGGGGCAGATCTTTAAGTAACCCCGCCTCATTGGTGTAGTAGATTTCATTTTTTGCACTGTCTCGATGCTTGGTGATCACAGCGGTTTTTTTCCCTTCAACAAAGTCAGACAAAATATCCACGGCAACATCCAAATAGCCTCCTCCGTTATAGCGTATGTCGAGTACCACGCCCGCGACATCATTCAACAGAATATCTTGAACCGCTTCATCGAATTCAGATTCAGTGTCGTCGCTGAATTGATAAATATTGATGTAGGCAATACGTTCATCGGTTCCCATGTATTCAAGCTCCACACTAGGAATATCAATTTGAGCGCGTTCGATAGAAATCTCAAGGGGTTCCTCTTCCTCATCGCGAAGAATGGTGAGTTTAACAGTGGTGCCTTCTTCTCCTCGAATTTCCATGATGGACTCGAACAGAGTCATGTCTGATACAAAATCATCATCAATCATGTAAATCACATCTCCGGATTTGACTCCTGCTAGTTCTGCCGGGCTTCCTTTGAACGGTGCAATGACGGTGAGTAGGTCCTTTTTTATGGTCAATTCCGCCCCAATGCCTTGAAGTGTCCCTTCTAAGCTGGCTTGAAATTCATTGGTCTCTTCTGGGGTCATGAACACTGTGTAAGGGTCCTCAATAGAATTCACCAAGCCTTTTATGGCACCATATAGTTCATCTTCTCTGTCGAGGGAAAGCTCATCGAAGTAGCTTCCTTCTAGGAGTTTAAGTACATCCCAGAATAATTCTAAATCAAGCGGGTCAGAAGAAACTTGTTCGACAGGTTCGTTTGCAACCTTGAGTTGAGTCCGGACAGAATAGAGAGCGCTTTGCCATCCAATAAATCCTCCAATCAATAAAATAAAAAGAAGCGAAATTCGGGAACGGTTACCGGTACGAAATCGAGCCATGGTAAAGGCAAATTAATAAGTAGAGAAAATATGTCGGGTAAAGGTTACCGCATTGATCGCTCCAGGTCTACCCAAGGGGATAGGTTAGGTGTAATCGAAGGCCTGATCGGTCCCTACCACAATATTTTTGGAGTATGACTGGGCTTGAATTGGGCGTCAGATTTTGTTCATGGTTTGTTCATATCTTTGAAAGGATTTCGTCATGTTCGCTTGCTAGCATGAGCGCAGTTCTTTGAAATTTGGGCTCTTTAGTATTAAACTATTAACATGAAGAAAATAACCTTTCTCCTCTCTCTAATAATGGCGCTCGGTGGATGTGCCTCTCAAGCTCCAGAAGCAACGCCACCTTTTCCCACGACAGATTCTTCCGATGAGTTGTTGGCACTTCAATACGCAGATCCAGGATCAGATTGGGAGACCTATTACGACCCTGCGGGCCGCTTCACTATTGAGTATCCGCCGGACTGGCTTCAAACGGACGCCACGACGGAAATACAATTTTGGGACGATCTTAGTGACGACGTAAATTCCATTAAGATGTCTCTTCGAACTGAAGCACGGGCTCCAGAAGATATCCAAGCCCAGGAACCAGAAGACATTGGACCTAATTTTCAGCGGCACTTTTATACCTACGATGTGAACGGTCACCCGACCATGACAGAAGTCGGATGGAGTGACATCGCTAGTTATCGAACTTACTATTACGAACTAAACGACGGAACACTGCTTTCATTTAATGCGTGGTTTCATGATGATGACGACGTAATTTGGCAGGACGCCTTAACCATTCAACAATCCTTCAAATGGTTGGAGGATTAACATAAGGACCCTCTGAAAAACACCCTCACAATGTTAAAATTGCCCTTTTTGTTCGCTGTTTCGTTAGACCTCCTCAACGTATCCAACCTGATACGTTTTCGTTGGCCTGCCTCATAGCATCCAAAAATGACTAATTTTTTCATCCCAACGGCATTTTTCAGAAGGTCCTAGAAAGGAACGATAATGATTCGTTCATACGCACTGAGCATGGTCGGATTGACTGTGCTTTTCGTGCTGGCCAGCTTTGGCTGCCAGAGTACACGCACCTTCACCCCGGACGAGGAAGATTACGGTTACGACGAAATCCCTGACATCCCTGGTAGCGAGGCCGATGACGATGATATCGTCGACGGCGAGGGAGGGGCGGTCGCATTGACGCTTCCCTTCCCTGGTGATGAACCTTGGCAGATGACCCGTGGTTACAGCACTGGCAGTCACATCGACTATGGCTATGACTGGGTGGATGATCGGTTCGCACTGGATTTCTCTCTGGCAGGATGCGATCCGTGGCGAAAGCCAATTCATCCGATCCGAAGTGGCACGATCGAGTTGGCCGGTTTCAGTAGCTTCGGTTACGGAAACTACGTCTTGATCGATCACGGCGACGGACTCAAGTCGAGGTACGCTCATTTCGATGAAGTCCTCGTAGAAGTAGGTGACTACGTGACCTCCAGCGATGAGATCGGGTTGGCAGGAAACACTGGAAATGTGACAGGCACCGCTTGTCCAGAACACCCGGGAACGCATCTGCACTTGGTTTACTACCAGGATGGAGAAGGTGTCTTGCCGGAACCCATGTCTGGACATGCCGATTTCACCGAAGACTGCTGGTACAACCACAACGGCTGGATTGACTGCAACGGAGATGGACAGCCGGACAACCCGGTGGACGATCCGCCCGCGGATGACGACGACACGACAGACGACGATGATGCAGTGGACGATGACGACACAACCTCACTTCCATGTGTGGACAACGATGGAGATGGTTACGGAGTAGGAGAAGGCTGCTTGGGCGAAGATTGTCATGACGGAAATGCGTCAATTTATCCCGGAGCTCCCGAGATGCTCGATGCGTACGACAACGATTGTGACGGGGAAATCGACGAGGGCCTCGACTGGGGCGACGACGATGATGACGATTTGACCCCAGAGCCGCCAGTAGACGATGACGATGCCGCAGACGATGACGACTCGACTGAACCTCCAACCCCCACTGATCCTTGCGATTGGACGGTGCCCACCGGGGTGTCGACAATTCAGGGTGCACTCGATCTTGTAGGGACAAACGAAACGATTTGCGTCGAAGCTGGAAGTTACACTGAAGACCTAGTATTTCCTGTGATCGATGTGGAACTTGTTTCCGTGAGTGGTGCGAGTAGTACCCATATTTATGGGGTAGTAACCGATTCCTACAGTGCTGCGATCACCATCGCAGGCGGCCAATCTCGTGATACGCTCGTGCAAGGTTTCACAGTGCATGGAGCAGGAACAAACGTGTTCTGGGTCGAAGACGCCTCCCCCACGTTGAGGAACCTTGAGGTCGATGGGAACGTTGCTGAGTATGGAATGGGTTTCTCCCTTTCAGCGGCACTCCTGCAGAACGTGCACATCGAAAATGCTATCAGCTATGGTGTGAGCGCCTGGGGTGGCAGCGTGGGGCTGACGTTTGAAAATGTTCTGATCGAGGGCAATGGGCTGGAAGGCGTGCGCGCAGGAGGAGGTTCAGATCTCTTCTTCACGAACACCGTTTTTCATGGCAATGGCACCGTCGGGTTGCACCTGTTCGATGCAGGAGCCACGCTCATCAACTCGATCGTTTCTTCTCATACGGTGGCCGGAGTCATGAAGAATGTCCCGGCGTTCCCCTTCACTAGTTCGTACAGCACGTACTACGGAAACGGAGTGGTATTTGATGGAATTGGGCTGGCCATGGGGTTGGGAGACAGTACGGTGAATCCGTTGTTTGGGAATACCTGGACGAATGATTTCACGTTGCAGTCCAGTTCACCGGCACGCAACACTGGCAATCCTGCCACGTCGTACAACGATGCAGACGGAACGCGAAATGATCAGGGAGCCTATGGAGGTCCGCTCTCCATGAGTTGGTAGTGGGCCCAAAAATCGCCGCCTAAAAAGCGGCACAAACGCGGGTGCAATGCTCGCGTCAAACGCTCGCCCTTAAAACGGCTTGAGCGTTCCATCTAATGTGGACCACATCGTTCTGGTGTGGTTCTTTTCCTTAGGACCCTATTCTATTTTCTCCAACGGGGCTACACTTACAGCTAATTTTTTAACTCCCACGTTAGGGTCTTTGAATGCAATGGTCAGCACACCTCCTTGAACAACCGCCACCACTCCTTCTCCAAACGTACGGTGTCGCACGCGGTCGCCGGCTGCGTATTCGATTAAATCTGCTGGCAATTCATCCACTCCATCGAAGTCTGAATAATCTTGGTCCGCATAAAATCCTTCGTTGCTTTCGACGGGGACACGCTTCATCCCACGGGACCATCCGTACTCGGTCTTTGATAAAAATTTACCTAAGATGCCTCCTTCATTATCCATGCCATCCGATAAGTGAGAGAGATCCACTCGGTTGGACTCCACTAAATCTTCGGGAATATCATCCAAGAATTGAGAGGGTGAGTTTTGTTTCATTTCCCCATACAATAGGCGACGTTCCGCACACAATAAATAGACTCGTTCTTTGGCGCGTGTCAGACCCACGTACATCAATCGACGCTCTTCTTCTAGTTCGTTAGGCTCAAGTAAGCTGCGTGAGTGGGGGAAAATTCCCTCCTCTAATCCACAAATAAATACATTCGGGAATTCCAACCCTTTAGCGGAATGCAATGTCATCATAACCACCGCATTGTCTTGTTCTTCGATTTTATCCAGGTCTGAAATAAGTGCCACTTCTTCTAAAAATGTGGCCAGAGAGATGCCCGGTTCCAACTTGTCGTATTTGCTTGCAACTGAAACTAATTCCTGAACATTTTCGAAACGTGCTTCTCCTTCAGGGGATCCATCCAGTAAAAATTCTTTATAGCTGCTTTCTGCAATCAAATGTTTGATAACACCGGACGCAGGAAATTCAGTATTTATCTTTTGCATCTTGGTGATCAGTGAAGCAAACTTCGCAAGCGTTATTTTTTTGCCATCATTTAGCCCACTTTCTGACCCCATAGATTCAATATCGGAGATCACAGAAAGAATGGATTGATGTCCTCGTGAGCGACTCAAATCTTGCAACTGTTCCAGTGTCTTGGCGCCGATCTTTCGAGGAGGAGTATTGATGATACGCATGAGACTTACGGAGTCGGCTGGGTTTACAATCAGCCTCAAATAGGCGAGGAGATCTTTGATTTCTTTACGTGCGTAAAATTTCACACCACCAATCACTCGATACGGAATGCCTGCTCTCATCATAGATTCTTCAATCACGCGGGACTGGGCATTGGTTCTATACAAAACGGCAAAATCTCGATAGTCAGGTGTTTCATGGGATAGCAATAATGATTGAATTTCGCGGGTGATTTTCTCGCCTTCAGCTCGTTCGTCTCGTGTGATCCATACTCGGATTTTCTCGCCGCCCTCTTGATCGGTCCATAATTTTTTTTCGGTGCGTGATTTATTTTTTTCAATCACTGCATGGCTCGCATCCAAAATCACAGATGTAGATCGATAGTTTTGTTCAAGTTTGATAATGGCCGCTTCCGGATAATCTTTTTCGAAATCGAGAATATTTCTCATGGTTGCCCCGCGCCAGGAGTAGATGGACTGCCAGTCATCTCCCACGACACATAAGTTACGATTTTTTTCAGCCAACCGCTTGATAATGATGTACTGCGCATGATTAGTATCTTGGTACTCATCTACAGAAATATACTGAAAGCGTTCCTGTAGTTCAGTTAGAACATGTGGTTCTTTTTCGAAAAGTTCAACCACTTTCATCAAAATATCTTCGAAATCAAGTGCTTGGTTTTGGGCAAGACGTTTCTGATAGATTGAATAAATTTTAGCCACTTGTTCAGAAAAATAACTGTGCGCCTGACGTTCGTATTGAGCTGGAGTGAGAAGTGCATTTTTAGCTCCGCCGATGTGCGAAAGAACCGCTTTAGGATTCATTTTTTCAGAGCTGATCCCGTACTCTTTCATGATCATTTTTACTAGAACTTTTGAATCAGTGTCGTCATAAATTGCAAAGCGATTTTCATACCCCATAAGATGGATATATTTTCGCAAAATTTGAACACATACAGAGTGAAAGGTTCCAATCACCGGTATGTCGGTTCTGTGAAATGTTGAGCCTCTCATATTTTCAAGCAGCGCACTTGCACGTTGTTTTCCCATCATGAGTTCAAGCGTGCGCTTTTTCATTTCCATGGCCGCTTTGTTCGTAAATGTTACTGCCAAAATATTGTGTGGCGACACTTTTTTCTCCCCAATCAGATACGCGATGCGGTGAGTTAATGTTCGTGTTTTTCCACTTCCCGCTCCTGCCAATAAAAGCAAAGGCCCGTTCGTAACAAGCGCGGCTTCTTGTTGTGCTCCATTGAGTCCGGCAAGTAGAGGATGATTTTTAGGGTCCGAAGAATTCATGGACGCCTACTATAGCATGCGGAAGAAAGGCCGGCTATATGCATTATCGTCCAATCTCAATCTCGATGCCCACGTCTCCAAATTCATAAACAAAGGCGGCATCTTCCGGCAACATTCTGATGCATCCATGGCTGACGGGGACTCCAATATGATCCATAGCTTCTTCCCAAAACCAACCACCCGGATCTCCTAGGTAAGGAAGTGCGTGGAGCCCATGTCCTTGTCGAGTGAATCCTTGCCAATACGGCATGCGGTAATGAGGGGCAGCGCCTCCAACTCGTAATTCTTGTTTGTTGAGTGTGTGGAATGTTCCCACTGGAGTCGGCGTGTCCCACGCACCGGTGCTTACTGTCATATGATAGGCTTCAGTTTCTCCGATGAAGAGAGTCATTAATTGCTCGGAAAGGTCTATTTTGATGCGGTGTTCTCCTTCGAGGTCTTGGGTGCTCATGGAAACATCTTTCAGGAATCGAACTTCCTTGTCATCTTTTTCCGTTACATCTCCAATACGAATATCAACAGGAATATTGAATTCATCAAACCATGCCGTTCCTTCGGCGACTAAATTGAAATGTTCTCTGAAAATTGTGTGCACCAAGGGGGCAGTTCCCGTAAAGGCAAAAGTGCCTACTTCGTTTGGTTTTATCGCATCTTCCACCATTTTAACTCGGTTAGATCCGACCCATCCAGCCTCCTCTCCTTCTTCAAAAAAGAGACTGTCACGATCGCGTGTGTGATCAGTTCCCATGTTGACGACCGTTTTATCTGCACATTTACTGTCCAGACCAAACCAAGTGACATTGCCAGTATTCTTAATGTAAGCCTCCACTCTGAATTCTTCTCCTGGGAGAATGTGATCTGACAATCTTACTTCCACAATGTCTGCTGTGTAGATTTTTTCTTCAACATCATTTTCAATAAAGCACACCGATTTGATTCCAGCTTTTAGCGGTTCTGCATGTTTGGAAAGTGGATTAGCAGATTGAGCATCAAGATATGACACTTTATGATTGGTGCGCGCAAATCCTTGCTTTCCTCCAAACAATCCTTTCAATGAGAAAGTTTGCATGTTTCGTGTCATTTTGTGCGCCACAAGAACTTCAACCTCAGAAGATCGGAATTGAGCTTCTCCAACCCCAACGCCAATGGTTAGAGCTAAGACGGCTAGAGCCATCCAGAATTTTTTCGGGTGGAACACTCGAATTGGTTTTCGTTTTGAATTCATCCCTCTATTTTACCTTAATCCAGCAATTTACTCAACTCTTTCTTGAATGAGTCAATATCCTTGAATTGGCGGTAGACAGATGCAAATCGAATGTAGGCCACTTCATCCAGTGATTTTATTGCTTCCATAAGTCCTTCTCCCATTTTTTTAGAGGGAACTTCTTTGCCGTAGCGAGCCCATTCGTCTTCAAGGCGATTGAGTAATGATTCAACTTGGGCTTCGGTTACTGGTCGTTTTTCACATGCTTTCCAAATACCGGTTTTGATTTTTTCACGTTGATATGGCTCACGAGATGCATCTTTTTTAATCACCAAGAAATTAGATGTGTCCGCTCGTTCAAACGTAGTGAATCTAAATTTGCATTGTTCACATTCGCGACGACGACGTATTTCTCGTCCTTCATTTGTTTCACGAGAATCCACCACGCGAGTCGTCGAAGATTGGCATTTAGAGCAGAGCATAGGGGATTATTAGATGACTTCTATTGTAGCATAGTACAAAAAAAGGCCCCTACGATTTTGGAGTAGAGACCTCTTTGGATTATTAGAGAGATTTTCCATAAAGTGTAAAAGTTAATTCTAATATATATCTTTAGGAGTGATGTTAAGCGATTCCAAATAACTTCGGAATTCATAAGGCTTCAAGCGGTAAGTGTCAGCTTTAGTATGCGTAACAGGGGAGATATGTCCTTTAAGCGATGCAATATGTTCACGAAATTCCACCATCGAAAGAACCATCGATTCATTATAAATATTGGCAGGATGTTTAGCATCTGCAAGAATTTTAATGATTTCACCTGCTGAGCGGGCTCGCATATTTCCTTGAATCAAAATCCCTAAGACACGTTCTTCTTGGTCGCTTATCTCAAGATTTAAAGAACGAATTTTAGCCGCTAAACGAGCCGGATAGGCTCTATATTCAGTGAATTTCGGTAAGTTTATTCGATAGCGGAGGTTTGTAATCGCAGAGGAGGGGAATTTGACGGTAAAGTCTTGTTCACTCTCATCTGGAAAAATCACCGTTACTAAACCTGGAAAACGTTTCTTGAAGGCCAGATTTTTGAGTGTTTTCAATATCTCCGACATTAGGACTCTCCCTGATTTTTTTGTCATATCAATGCCTAGCGCATCGGCAAGCTTGGCAACGAAAAATGCTCGGGGGAACGGTTTGTCAGGATCAACCATCAAAGGGGTCAAAAAAGCGACGGTTTTTTCTGCTGCTGTTGATTGCCATCCAGAGAATAATTTTACTGGATTTACTCCTGAAAGAACCATCTCTCGGGTTATGGCTTCTGCTTCTGCGACTTTTTCTGGATCACCTAAATCAGGAGGTGATAATTCACTAAAGCGTGCAACATTTAGGGAAACATTTGCAATAAGTTCTCTTCCTCGGCCACATTCTTCATAGTGTAAATCTATAAGCCCTTGAAATCGTGCATTTAGTTCTCTAAAAACATGAGAAAATTGATATTTTAGTTTTTCACCTTCAGGGATTCTAGGACATTCGTTTCTGAGGCAATCAAATATTTGTGCACGAGGAACAAGCTCTCCCTCTGCCGCAAGTAGTAATGCTAGAACTGCGGCTATGTCATTTCGGGAAACTCCATGTGCGTCTAGGAAAGAATCTGAGCTTTGACGTGGAGACCTATAGGATGGGTCAATGCCCGCCTCATTATGCTCGGCGATCTGTTCATAATCTTCTAAGAAATTTGGATTAATCCGATAGCTGAGAGGGACTCCTTTCTGGAGCTCTTCATCAAATTCAACATCAATAAGACCGGGTAACCATTGAGCGCAGGCGTCGTGCGTATCGCGAATCATTTCATCAATTGGAGTGTCAG
Source organism: uncultured Candidatus Peribacteria bacterium (assembly GCA_964491515.1). Classification (GTDB taxonomy): domain Bacteria; phylum Patescibacteriota; class Gracilibacteria; order UBA1369; family UBA12473; genus CAZBGQ01. The sequence goes on along the minus strand of CAZBGQ010000023.1, from coordinate 13,528 downwards.
CATCGGAACCCTCAGGGCCTCTCATAGATGAGAAGTGAGCTCCTATAAAACTTGGGGGGAGAGGTTTTCCTGGCTCAACCCCAAGAATAGTTAATAGAGTGATTAAATCTCCAGGATCTTTCATGGCTGACGGAATTAAGCGAGTGACCCGTTCTCGAGTCGCCAGTACAACTGATTCCTCGCTTGAATCCGGAGGGGGCTCAATGTCATGGGGATGTTCAACGGGTACAAAGGGAGCAGGTTTTTTCGGGGGGCGATCAGGTCGTCCTTTCCCAGGCTTTGGGCTAGTCCTACCGATGCCGTCAATTTTGGCGCTTCGGATTTTGTTTCTTAAACTGTTGATAGTGATTGATTTAGGAATTTCAATAGCTTTAATCTCTTCTGGAGAAGTTGCCGCATGGATTTGGTGAAGAATCGATTCCATGAGGGAGATTTCAGTTTCAATAAGTGCAATCCGGGTAGCCTTTTCAGCTTCAATGCGTTCACGCAATTCGGGATTCTGGAATGGGCTAGAATCAAATGCACTCACCGTCCTCACAGTTGTCGCTTTGTTGATTCGATTAATTAATCTCTGGGCTTGATCACGTGATATCGTATTCAATCGTTTTGTCCGAGTGATCTCAACCATTTCTAGTAATTTCGGATCGCTAATGTCTTCAGTTTCAATGGCCATTACAGCTTCTGGCGTTTTGGCAGCATTTATTGATTTTATGAGAAGTTGAGTGCGTTCAAGTTTTTCAAGTCGTTCTTTTTTCGCAGCGAGGACGTTCCTGAGTAGTTGGGGGTCGGTTAATCTACCGACTGGCAGGCATTCTAGTTGATAGGGAAGCAAGGCTTTTGCAATCCTTTCAAAAGCTTTTTCTGCACGTGCCGATTGGATAGCTCGATATTGACGTTGATAGTGGCGAGAACGTTGTCTCTGTCGAGAATGAACAATACGAGTCTCTGGCTTGGGAGACGGAGCAGGAGACGGCTTTGGCGCTGAAGGCTTTGGCGCTGAAGGCTTTGGCGCTGAAGGCTTAGGCTTTGCTGAAGGCTTAGGCTTTGCTGAAGGCTTAGGCTCTGCTGAGCTGGATACAGCTCTCGTCCGCCAACGTTGCCCTGAGAAACTCTCTAAATCCTGATAAAATCGATGCCGATCTGCTTCTTCTCTTCTCATTTCGGCATCCACTTCTTCCTGAATACTCATAGGTGGCGGACCATTTAGCCCCGGATTTGAGTTTTCTGCGCCCATAAAATTTCTTCTAAAAAACTAGAGAAAGATTATAATTGTTTTAAAGAAAAGGTCAACCCTATAACACCTTAGAGCGGCCAAAATTTAAAAATAAACATCAAGAGCGAAGCCGCTCCCATTCTTGTTCCGCAAACTCATCAGTCATTCCAGAAATATAATCTTTAATAACCAGCGCTAGTGGCTCTCCTCCAGCCGTCCGTTGTTGCTCATCTTCTGGGAGGAGTGTGGAGTTGTTGTGGTAGGCGTTGAATAACTCACGAATGATTTGTTGCCCACGGTTAGACAATGCCAGTACCTCCTTGTGAAAATAGATACGCTTAGAGAGAAATTCTCGGAGTGTTTTATTTAATTCAAACTGTTTTTCGCTAAAAAGTACCAGCGCATCAGTTCGACGATAGACATCCTCGAGGGTCTGGAGATTGGCAGCTTTTATATTGGTGGAGGAGGTCTGAATCAAGTCGGCAATCATTTGTCCAAACATGGCGCTGATAGTTCTAGATTGGCGAATATAAGGAGTTCCAATGGCTCCATATTCTTTTTCCACAGACTTGGAAGCTATGTGCCAGATCTCAAGCGTTTTTAGGTCCTCTTCTGTAATTAGTCCGGAACGCAATCCATCATCGGTATCATGATTGTTGTAGGCAATTTCATCTGCCAAGTTAACCACCTGTGCTTCGAGGCTTGCCCCATGAAATTCGCTGTCTGCTTGGTCCCAGGGACTTTGATGTTTCATCAATCCTTGGCGTGTTTCAAATGTTAGATTTAACCCTTTAAAATCTGGATAAATTTGTTCTACTTCTTCCACAATACGTTTGCTTTGTTGGTTGTGTTCAAATTCAAGGCCAAACGGTTTCATCATTTCATCTAGTGCGTGTTCTCCTGCATGACCAAATGGGGTATGTCCCAGGTCGTGAGCGAGGGCAATGGCTTCTGATAAATCTTCGTTAAGGCCTAAGGCTCGAGCAATGTCTCGGCTCACTTGCGCCACCTCTAAACTATGAGTCATTCGGGTGCGGTAATGATCGCCATAATGTGCCACAAAAACCTGTGTCTTCATTTTGAGTCGACGGAATGCACGTGAATGCAAAACGCGGTCTCTGTCTTTTTGGAAAGGCAGTCGCATTTTTTCCTGTTGTTCTTTGTGTTTTCGTCCACGGGAGTCTGTGGTTTTGACCGCATAGGGAGCCAATAAATGACCTTCTATGCTCATGAGATAGTCGCGATCATGAATCATGGTAAAATGGAGGTAGTTAGTGTATTTTACAGAGTGTCCATATGCTATAAATAGCAGGTAATACAATAAAATGCGAAACATTTCTTTCATTTCATACGTTCTTCTTGCGTCGATATGGATGGCCCCTATTGCGCAGGCTCAGCTTGTGCCGGTAGCTGAAGCGCAAATCGTTCCTATTGTTCAAGCGACTGAGGTGGAAGCCCCAGGAGCCACACTCAGTGAAATTCGAGAAAACTTGGAATTTATTTTTCCAAGCGGGGCTTATTTATCAGGGTTAAAACACCATTCAAATTGGGAAGAGGTTAGTCGTGGCGTGATGAACGGTGTCAACGGAGTGGAGGTGACGTATCAAGCACGTTTTGATCAAGCGCCTCAATTGGATGATGAGTTACCAACGATCAATGCGTATATTTTACCTCAGTCATCACAGTCGGAGGCAGAAGCTCAGTTCGAATCTTGGAGTAACTCTCCTAATTTTACTAATGGAGAATGGAGCAAAGTCTCCGAAGGGCCAGATCATTTCAGTTACCTCACCGACTCGCTTTATTACAATGACCTTATCAAAAAAAGAACGCTCGAAGAGGCAAGTTTGCACCTCGTCAGTTATTACGACAACGTTATTATTGTAGTGAATTTTTATCGAACGGCGGGGCTATACAACAAAAACAATGTGACCGCCTACTTAAGTTATTTAGCCACTCACGAGGAGACCACTAGTGTTCTCAATGAGCTGGTAGTGTTCAGCGAAGAAGCATTGAGATTTTTCCTGGGAAGTTTGTTTTCAGTGGAAGGGCCGGTAGTTTATGACACCCACGCAGAGACAGCTAGAGACAGTCTTGAATTAACGGAAAATATTTCTGTTCCTCGTAATGGGAAAATATCTCTCGACTTGTACATCGATGATGCATCAGAGACGGGAACGATATTGGACATGAGTGGAGACGACACTCCTTTTACGGGCGGATTTACACTCGAACTTAATGAGGATGCGATTCTTGAATATTCATTTTACGATGCACGCATTCGATCAACCTGTCAGGACGATGATGAAGGGTGGCATCACTTGGCCACTCAAACGCCACTGACTCCTTATGAGTGGCAAACTATCACACTCACGTTTGGCTGGATCGAAGGATTGGCGCTGCTTAGAAACGGAGAAGTTGAAGCGTCTTGTGCTGTGAATACTCCGCGCGCAGATGGACCTGTTTATCTTGGAGATTATCCTGGAGATGCCACAGGAGAAGGATTTGTGGGGTACGTAAAAGACATAATGGTCGAATTTACAGAAAGCGAAGGGACTCGATTGGATGATACGGAGGCCGCTTTGATTTTTGCCGATGTGAGCGAAAATCACCCCAACGCGGAGGCCATTCAATACATGAAGGATGAAGATATTATTGGTGGTTACGCAAATGGGACATTTCGTCCTTATCAGCCAGTGAATCGAGTGGAAATTCTCAAGATGCTTTTGCTAGGATTTGGATATGACGTGCCAGATAAGATGAAAAAACCTGCATTCAGTGATATCGAAGAGGGGGCATGGTATTTACCTTATCTGAATCTTGCGATTAGTAGGAAAATCATCAACGGGTATCCCAATGGAACGTACTTACCAAGTCATTCACTCAATCGTGCTGAATTCCTTAAAATTCTTCTCAATGCGTATGGAATTAGTATGAATGATTACCCAATCACTACTCTTTATTCTGATGCAGATCGTGACGCATGGTACGCTCCTTATGTACAGTATGCTAAAGACAATGAGTTGATGGATGTGGACGTCGAGGGAAACTTCAATCCTGGAGCTGAAGTCAGTCGCGCCGAAGTTGCGGAAACAGTTTATCGATTGATAAATAGTTAAAAACCTTGATGGGGTCGACGAGTTTCGACACGCAAAATAGATTTATCCTTTTTGATTATAGGGAAAAGTGGTATAGTTTCTTGCTATGTCGTCGAAATATTTCAAACAATTCAGGGAGCTTATCATGAGGGAGCCACGGCACGCGCTCCCTATGATGTACAACGAAAATTGTGACTACAACAGTTTTCTCTACAAATCCAAGAACTGTTATTTATGTTTTGGGTCATCTTTTTTAGAGGATTGTATGCATGTGAATGAAGCAGTGAGTTGTAGTGATTCAGTCGATGTCTCATTCTCACAGAATTGCGAGCTTTGCTATGACTCAGTAGATCTAAATCAATGTTATGGATGTGTGTTTAGTCAGGATTTAAGTAACTGTGTGGACTGCTGGTTCTGTTTTGATTGCGTGGGGTCTACAGATTGTTTTGGATCAGTCGGGTTAAGACGAAAAAAATATCACCTATTCAATGAGCCACTTTCGCGTGATGAGTACAGGAAGAAAGTGGATTATTATAAGAAGAATCTAAATGACCCTATCGTTCGTGATGAAATAGATAAAAAGTTTAATGAACTTAAGCTTGCAACGCCGCGACCTCATATGAGAGGAGTGGGGAATGAAGATGTCTCAGGCGATCACGTATATCATTCAAAGAACTGTAAGCAGGCGTTTGATTTATCAAACTGTCAGGATTGTCATTACGCAGGAATTGAAACTTCAAAAAGCAGAGATTGCATTGATGTAAATCGCACTATTAATTCGGAGCTTTGTTATGACACAATTTCTTGTGATGGTTCATATAACTGTAATTGGTTGTTCATTGCCGTGGGAAATCGGGATTGTGATTATGGGTTTTTTTGTGAGCAATGTGAAAACTGTTTTATGTGCGTAAATTTGAAGCGTAAAAAATTTCACATCCTCAATAAGCCGTATTCTGAATCTGACTATTATAAAAAAGTTGCCGAAATAAAAGCTGAACTCAAACGAGAAGGCCTTTATGGCGAAAATTTGTTATACTTAGCTATGAAGGGTCATGCTTAAAAACTAAAAACTATTAACTAAAAACTAATTTTATGCCCAGCCTAAAATCTAAATGCAACGCCTGTGAAAAAGATTTCTTGATCATCGAACAGGAACAGGATTTTTATAAAAAGAAAGATTTGCCTCATCCAAATAACTGTCCTGACTGCCGGCAAAAGCGTCGTCTCTCACTTCGTAACGAGCGGAAACTTCATAAGCGAACGTGCGACAAATGCCAAAAGGATATTATTTCTACCTATGCTCCAGAATCACAATACACGGTCTACTGCCAGGAATGTTTTTGGGAACACATTGGGTAGGTCTTACGATAGTCTAAAATTTGATTTTGGCTAGATCTTGTGATATTCAAATATTGGTTAATAATTTATAATCAATTTTGAAATGGCAAAGGGACCTTCACGTCGGCGGGTGCTCGGAATGGGACTTGGTGCGGTCGGGGCTTTTGCCTCGGGCGTTGGGCTTAATGAGTTCACCTCCCCTGTTCCAAATACAGTCCAATCGTCGCTTTTACGTTTATCGGGTGGGCCTGATGTCCCTGATTTTTCAATGTCCCATCTCGCGCTTTATAGAGCACGCGAAAAGTTTGACGAGGATCCTCAGTCCAGTTTTCCTCGTAGAGTCCGGTGGCTTCCGATTGTGGAAGGTGTATGGTCTGAGGCATTTGTGAGAAAGGATGGAAGTCCTCGTAAGGCGGTTCCTTATACCTTTGCGTCATTTCAGCTTGAGTACGCCGATGGACATACTGTTTTGATCGATCCAGTGAATGGGAGAGACAATCCATCCTTTGAGGAAAAATGGTTATGGAGGAATTCTTCAGAATTCAGTGATGATAATTTTGGGGAATTGCAACGAGCGGTACGTGAGGCGGCCATGATTGTTTTGGGTCACGGACATTGGGACCATAGTTTAGGAATGAAGGATAGCGGAGATGAAAGAAGTTGGGATCAATTTTTTGTAACAGAAGAACAGCGTGCTCATTTATCAACTAAGTATGGAGGATGGGATGAAGAGGCAATTGATAAAATAAGACCAGGAAACATATTGAGGGATCAGCGCTTCCTCAAAATTGCTCCCGGGGTGGTTAGAATAAAAGCACCAGGGCATACACCAGGGCACAGTATCTTCCTTATCAAAACTCAAGATGGTCAGGAGTATCTCCACGTGGGGGATATTGCATATAATTTATCTAATATTACAGATGGAGTTTCAAGGACTAATCTTTTGTGTAAAGCCTCAGGGGAGGATCCCGTGGTCATTGCCGATCAGTTAAGGGCTTTGATGGATGTAAACACCAGTAGAGTAGAGTTAATTGTTCCTCATGATTTGGAGAACCTCAATCGACAAACTGAGGCCGGAAAATTGAAGAAGGGTTTTAGGTAGAGTCTGTGTCTAAACTTGCGAACTTTGCACAATATTAACCCTCGTCGTACAATAGGGGCATGAATCCTTCTAAACTCTCCCATTTCATCAATCGTTTTCTTGAGCACGTGGAAATTGGCAAACAGCAGTCGCCCAAAACGCTCGAAAACTATCATCATTATTTAGGGCGATTTTTAGCATGGCATGGGGATAAGGCGACCACGTCCATCACAATGGAAATTATTCATAAGTATCGGATTTATTTGAATCGCTATTCTGATGAGAGAGGAAGAACGTTGGGTGGAAAAACTCAAAACTATCATCTCATCGCACTCCGTGCATTTCTTAAATATCTCTCCAAAAACGACATTCCTTCTTTAGCGCCGGAAAAAGTTGAATTGGGTAAAACGCCCAAGCGAACGGTGGATTTTTTGACACGTGAAGAGGTAGCACGACTGCTTGACGCCGTGGATATTGCCAAGGACAGCGGGGCTCGTGATCGTGCCATTTTGGAAACGCTATTTTCGACAGGGCTTCGTGTCAGCGAATTAAGAGGTCTTAATCGTGGGCAGGTTGATCTTAAGCGTAAAGAGTTCATGGTGAGGGGAAAAGGAAGTAAGCCTAGGATTGTATTTCTCTCCGATCGTTGCGTGGAATGGCTCGAACGTTATATGAAAACTCGCGACGACAATTGGAAGCCGCTGTTCATAAATGCCCGTCGTTCTCGTAATGATGACGATTTGGATCTTCATGAAAAACGTCGTTTGTCTGCTGTTTCTATTCAGAACATTGTGCGCGCTGCTGCACGGCAGGCTGGCATCATTAAAAAGGTGACACCTCATACAATTCGACATTCCTTTGCGACCAATTTATTGTTTCGTGGCGCGGATTTACGTTCCGTACAGGACATGCTGGGGCACGCCTCCATCACCACCACTCAGCTGTACACTCACATTACGAATAAGCAGCT
>CAZBGQ010000023.1:0-5731 GCA_964491515.1 uncultured Candidatus Peribacteria bacterium | reverse complement strand
TAAATCGATTGAAGGTTTGGAAGTAAAATATGTTAAGATTTGATTATCTAAAAACTAAAAACTATCAACTAAAAACTAGTGAATGATTCAATTTGAAAAAGTAACAAAAGCATATGGTAAGCACGTTGTGCTCCAGAATGTCTCGCTCGAAATCAGCGGAGGTGAATTTGTAACAATCATTGGCTCATCTGGGGCAGGTAAATCAACGTTGCTTCATGCATTGATTGGGGCACTTGCGATCGATAAAGGATCGATTTTGGTGGACGGGTATGAAGTGACCGAATTCAGTCCGGACGCTCTCCAGGAATATCGACGTAAGGTGGGGATGGTATTTCAGGATTATAAATTATTAGAAAAAAAAACTGTGTATGAGAATGTGGCGTTCGCGCTCGAGGTCTGTGGGTGGCGCGAGGATGACATTCGCGAACGGGTTTACGAAGTACTGGGCATCGTAGGAATGTTGGATCACGAAGGAAAGTTCCCAGCACAATTGGCTGGGGGGGAAATCCAGAGGACCGCGATTGCGCGAGCATTAGTACATCGGCCGCGGCTGTTCATTGCGGATGAACCCACAGGGAATTTAGATTTTTGGCATGCGCAGGGAATCATCGACTTATTGCTCAAAATAAATGAGGCTGGTGTGACCGTTCTAATGTCCACTCATAACAGAGAAATTGTGGATCAGATTCAACGACGTGTGGTCACTATTAATGATGGGCGAATTATTTCTGATAAAGAAATCAGTGGATATGATGTGAATATCATCATGGGGCAGGAGCTTACAGAGATGATTGGAGAAGAAGGCGTGGGAGAGATAGAAATTCATGAAATTATGGAAATTTAGTAATTTACAAACACGATTATTTGCTCTAATTTAAGGGCATGACACAGCCCACAAGTAACACCCTTGCGTTCTCCAAAATGTCCGACAAGGAACTTTTGAAGTCGTTGGCCGATAATAAAATCGGTTTGACGGTTGGTGAAGCACGCAAGATAACCGATATTTTAGGGCGTGATCCTTCCTTAACAGAAGCCATTATTTGGGGTATTCAAGGATCAGAGCATTGTTCTTATAAATCCAGTCGAGACCATCTTAAGACGCTCCCCACTGAGGCCCCTCATGTAATGATAGGTCCGGGTGAAGATGCCGGGATTGTAGAAATTGCAAATGTGAAATGTGAAGATGGGACCGTTCGGAAATTCGGCGTGGTCATGGCTCATGAGAGTCACAATCATCCGTCGCAGGTGGTTCCTTATGAAGGAGCAGCAACCGGAGTGGGAGGCATTGTTCGTGACGTGCTTTGTATGGGCGCCAAGGTCATCGCGTCCGGGGATCCACTTCGTTTTGGAGACATTGGACGAAATCAAACTAAACTTATTGCTGAGGGAGTTTTTGATGGCATTGCTGGGTATGGAAATCCGATTGGAGTGCCAAACCTTGCCGGGGATACTTACTTTTCACCTGGATTCAATGATAACTGTCTCGTGAATGTTGTTTGTCTTGGGTTAATCGCTGAAGATGAAATCATTCACAGTTACACACCAAAAGAAGCTGCAGACGAAGGCTATGAAATCATTATTGTAGGAAAGCCGACCGATAATAGCGGAATGGGCGGTGCTTCTTTTGCTTCCCTTGAATTAAAAGAAGAAGACAAGGAAGCCAACAAGGGGGCGGTTCAAGAACCCAATCCATTTCTCAAGCGTCACATACTAGAAAGTAGTTATGATTTGTTTCGAATTTTAAAAGAAAAGGGTGAACTTGGACGCGTCTCTTTCAAGGATATGGGAGCGGGCGGGAACGTCTGTTCCACCGTTGAGCAGATTGATCATTGGGGATATGGAGCGGAATTAGAAGCTGACAAAATTCACGTGGGTATGGAGGGATTGCATCCGTCTGTGATTGCTTGTTCCGAAACACAAGAACGATTTGCCTGGACCTGTCATCCCTCACTCACTCAATTAATCATTGATCATTATAACGAAAAGTGGGCACTTCCAGATATTGCATCCAATGCTCGTGCGAGCTTGGTTGGAAAAGTCACTCATGGGAATTATGTGCTCAAATACAAAGGAGAAGTTCTGTGCGACGCCAAAGCTACCGATATCACCATGGGACTCAAATACGATAGACCCTACAGTGCACCAGACCGCACATTTAATGAGCCAGAATTTGAGCAACCAGCTGATCTCAAAGCAACCTTACTCAAGCTTTTGGGCTCTGAAAATATCGCATCGAGGCAACCTATTTTTGAACGCTATGATAAGAATGTTCAAGGTCAATCCATCATTGAACCAGGTCAGGCAGACGCTGGCTTGTTGGCTCCGTTTCGAAACCGCACGGATGTAGACGCAGAAACTCAAAAAATTGGGATCGCACTTTCCGTGGATTCTAATCCTCGCCAAGCTAAGATCAGTCCTTACTGGTCAGCCGCCAATGCGGTGGTTGAATCCATGCGTAACGTGGCCGCCATTGGCGCCACTCCTTGGGCTGCCACCGACTGTTTAAATTATGGAAACCCAGAAGAGCCAGAGCAAATGTGGGAGTTGGTTGAAGGCATCCGAGGAATTGGAGATGCCTTGCGTGGAGTCAAGCACAAGGTTCATCAAGATCACCCGGTTCCGGTCGTATCTGGGAATGTCAGTCTTTATAATCATTCACCCAACGGTTCGGTTGATCCTTCCGGTGTTATTGGAATGGTGGGACGAATGCAGGATCTAAATAAGGCCATCACCATGCAATTGAAGGAAGTGGGGTCGCGCCTCATTTTGATTGGGAAACGCAGGAACGAATTAGGCGCGAGTGAGTATTACCATAAGATGGGACATCTCGGGGCTAATGTGCCTCAACCCGATTTCACGGAAGCACAAAAAGAAATTTACACGGTTATTGATTGTATTGATGAAGGATTGGTCACCGCGTGCCATGATATCTCCGATGGAGGTCTTGCAGTGGCATTGATGGAAATGGCATTTGGAGGAAACGCAGACGGAACCATTGGATTTGAAGTTGAATTGGATCATGTGGCTGAACAGAACCTTCGTACTGACAAAAAACTATTCTCAGAAACGGGCGGATTTGTTTTGGAAATTCCAGCGCAACATGTGGATGCGGCTCGGAAAATCGCTCAAAATTATGGGGCAGACTGGGTTGATTTGGGGAACACAATCAACGAACCTCTTGTGACTTTTAATGAAGAAAATAAGCCGGTGATTACCGGTAAATTGGCTGGTTTTGCTCATGAATGGCTAAACGGTCTTCGCGATAAACTCTAATTTTATGTCTCGATCTTTTCAATGGTTTTCAGCTTTCATTATCTTATTATTTGGGATTGGAACTTACATTTCTATGACAAATAGCTCCCCTAGTCCATTGCCCGCCCCATTTAAAGTTGCCGAAACTCAGGTGTTTCATTGGGACGCTCACAATATGAGTTTAGATTATCCCCAGCCCTGGAAACTCTATGAACGTGAGCACCTTCTTGTGCTTGCCGATATCAACGATGAAAATGAGTACATGATACCTAATGCGATCGACGGAGGAATGTATCAGCTACAATATTCCGCTTATCCGGAAGTAGCGGTATTCACCTATCCGGAATTATCCCTAGAAGAACGATTAGAGGACCTCGGCGATTGCTTAATCACTCGAGAAGATAGTCGAGTTCAAGCTGATTGTGAATATGAACTACCTGGAGATCACGGGACGGAACAAGTACGATATAATTTATTCAAAAACAACGGAATGCTTTATGAGTTGGCCATAAGCGCCAATGCCTTAGACACTGCTTCAGCAGAGGCTGAATCCATCCTCGACTCCATTAACTTTTCATGATTATGCCACGTATTGCCCTCATTCAATTTCCTGGATTCAACTGCGAATACGAAACGCAGCGCATCCTTCGTGCTTCTGGATTGGAGTGTGATTTTTTCCGATGGAATGACGATCCTAAAAAGCTAGCGGACTACGATGGATATGTAATTCCAGGAGGATTTTCCTATGAAGATCGGGGGCGCGCCGGACTGATCGCCTCATTAGATCCAGCCATGGATGCGGTGATTGCTCAGGCAGAAAACGGCAAACCTCTACTTGGTATTTGTAACGGCGCTCAGGTTCTCATGGAAACCGGCCTCATCCCCGGCGCGCCCGATCGCAACTTACTTATGTCTCTCGCACGCAACAAACGCGTTAAAGATGGACGCATTCTTGGCACCGGATTTTACAACACGTGGGTCCATGTCAAAACCTCTGCGGAGCGAGGTAGAACTCCCTTCAATCACAACATAGATAAGGATGAAATCTGGTCTATCCCTGTAGCTCATGGAGAGGGGCGTTTTACCACCACAAATCCAGATTTATTAGATGAACTCATTGCCAACGATCAGATTATTTTTCAGTACTGCGATGAAGATGGGAACGTGTCAGATCAATTTCCGGTTAATCCGAACGGTGCATTGCACAACATGACAGGGTTGAGTAACCCCGCTGGAAACATTATGGGTATCATGCCTCATCCCGAACGTGGATTCACCGCTCCAGTTGAAGCCATTTTTGATTCATGGGCAGAATGGTACAAGGAAAAGCGTGTACACAAGGGAATCACACTGAATTCATACACGGAGCCGATAGCCCCCACTGAAAACTATAAGCATCCAGAAAACACCCTTGAATTCATCATTGAGCTCAAAATTACAGACAATGAATCTGAAAGTATCCAAAGCGCACTTCATAGAAAAGGATTTAAAAACGTGACACTTGATCGCTATGTTCATTATGAAGTAGGACATAAGAATGTTGATGCTTTGGCTCCTTTCATTAAGGAACTCGAAACATCCGGAGAACTATTCAATCCAAATAAAGAAACTGCCGCTATTTTTTCAGATCAGGATGATCCACCTAAATCAGGAAAACCACAGCCGATTTTTGCAATTTTAGTCCGAGATCGCGAAGATTTTGTGGGGCAATCTAAGGCCTACAATCTCGGGCATCATCTTGGAGAATCCGATCATATCCGTCATGTGAAACGTGGTACACTGTGGGCCGTGAGCATAGATGAAGCGGACCACGATAAAGCTCGCGAGACCTTTGATCAAATTTTATCCACCAATATTTTCTATAATACTCATGCCCAAACCGTCGTCTGGTTCTAAAGCCACTTACAAAAAAGCTGGAGTTGATATCGAAGCTGGAGACAAAGCGTCTGCAAAGGCGTACAAAGCAGCGCTTTCAACGCACGTGTCACGAAAAGGAATGTTCGGAACTCCCTTAAAACTTGAGGGTGGATTCGCTGGCGCACTTGATTGCGGCGAATTTCTATTGGTACAAAATGATGATGGAACAGGAAGCAAGTCCTTAGCGGCTGAACAGGCCAATGACTATTCAACACTTGGTTATGATTTATTGGCAATGGTCGCTGATGATGCTATCTGTGTCGGTGCCGAGGTGCTTTCAATGACCAACACGATCGACACAAAAGGCATCGACGATAAGGTTATTGGTGCGATGATGGCTGGACTAGCGGATGCATGTAAGGAACAAAATATTGTCATCATGGGTGGGGAAATCGCAGAACTTAAGGATCAAGTTAAGAATATGACTTGGAATGCTTCCGCACTTGGCATTGTTGAGAAAGAAAAATTTATCTCCGGAATGTACGTTCGTCCTGGCGATAAAATCGTAGCACTTCAGTCACGTGGTTTTCGATCGAATGGATTTTCTCTCGTGCGATATATT
>CAZBGQ010000022.1:0-29991 GCA_964491515.1 uncultured Candidatus Peribacteria bacterium | reverse complement strand
AGTTCTGGGCGGACAAGGCGGAGAATCTCACAAAAAATGCATTAGAAGTGTATGTACGAGAGACAAGGAAATCTTGTCCCAGGACAAGTCTCCAACCTGCAAAATCGTCCAAAATGATGATAAAAGTGGCCCTTCCTGAATCTCTCGCCAAGCGGTTGGATCAACTGAGCAAACGAGCGGACTTCGAAGAACTATTGAGCAAGTTTTTGGACGAAGTTGAACAAGCAGGGGAGTCCGCCAAGCCCGAACCAGTTCAAACAGACTCCCGTCACGTACCCGCCAAAATCCGTCGTCACGTGACCACACGAACCAATAATAAATGCACCTACCCAATATGCAAAAAGCCAATATATCAGCTGCACCATACTGAGCGCTGGGCCCTCAAGCATATGCATGATCCTAGCCGACTGCAGCCGCTGTGCAAAGCACACAACGAACTGGCCCACCGCGGGCTTATCGAGAACGAAGAAAAATCACCAATAAGCTGGAGGATGAGAGAGCAACCGGATAGAGCGAATCCTAAGTTCAGGATTGATCAGCGAGTAGGGAGTTATGCGCGGCATTAATCCTTCTAAAACCGGACGACTGAAGCACCCTTCTTAGTTGGCGATTTCCACAAAACTACTCCAAAACTTGAACATTTGCCTCTGCAACCTGTTTGGCCGGCAAGCCACTTGGAGCTCCAACCATCAAGTCTTTAGCCTTCTGATCCTTAGGGAAAGCAATGACCTCTCGAATATTTGGCTCATCCTGAAGCAACATAATAATGCGATCCAATCCCCAAGCAATACCCCCATGGGGCGGTGCGCCAAACTTAAATGCCCCCAAAAGGTGGCCAAAACGCTCCTGAGCTTCTTCTTCCGTAATCCCGAGAGCCGCAAAGACCTTAATCTGTAGCTCTGGATCATGAATACGAATACTTCCTCCTGCAATTTCATTTCCATTTAAAGAAAGATCGTAAGCCTTTGCCTTTACCTTCCCGGGATCTGAATCAAGCAAGGGAACATCCTCCTCATTTGGACACGTAAAGGGATGATGCGCTGCTGACCAACGCTGATTTTCCTCGTCAAACTCAAGTAAAGGAAAGTCTGTAACCCAACAAAATGCCAATAAATTTGAATCACGTAATTCAAAACGATCCGCACACGCAAGGCGAACATTCCCAAGTGCAGTACACGCAACCTCAAATGTGTCAGCAGTAAAGAAAACAATATCTCCCGTCTTTGCATCCACTGAACTCAAAAGCGAAGCACCTTCATCTTTAAAAAACTTCAGAATAGGGGACTTAGGCCCTTCCTCAGCCATTTGAATGTAGGCAAGCCCCTTAGCTCCATAAACCTTAGCCAAATCAGTATAATCATCAATATCTTTACGACTTAGCGCAGCACCACCAGGAACCACCAATGCCTTAACAACACCGCCACTCGTCACAGTTTTAGAAAAAACCTGAAACCCTGAATCTTTAACGTGCTCAGAAACATCTTGGAGTTTCATTTCAAAACGAATATCCGGCTTATCTGATCCATAAAGATTCATTGCATCCTCCCAAGTCAAACGAGGAAAAGGAGAAGCCTGAATGGTCTTATTAGGAGACATTTCCTTGAAAATTTGATGAAGTACATCCTCATTCACTTGCATTACATCATCCGCATCCACAAACGACATCTCTAAATCAAGTTGAGTAAATTCTGGCTGTCGATCTCCTCTCTGATCTTCATCACGAAAACATCGCGCAATCTGAAAATACTTATCCATGCCAGCCACCATAAGCAACTGCTTAAGCTGCTGAGGAGACTGAGGAAGTACAAAAAACTTTCCAGGATACAATCGAGAAGGAACAATATACTCACGACTTCCTTCAGGAGTCCCCTTAATCAAGATAGGCGTTTCTACTTCAACAAAACCACGCTCATCAAACAAATCACGAGAGCGCTTAATAAATTCATGGCGACGTACAATGTTAGCCTTCATCCGATCGCGACGAAGATCCAAATAACGATACTTAAGACGCAATTCTTCATTCACAGGCTTATCTTGTCCGATTTCAAATGGGGGAGTCTCCGATCTATTGAGAATCTCAACCGAATCAATCAGTACTTCAATATCACCTGTTAACATATCAGCATTAGCTTGGTCATTAGGGCGCTCACGCACCACCCCCATAATCTTTATCACAAACTCAGGACGTAAATCCTCCATCAAAGCATGGGATTCGGCATTAAGACTCGGATCAGACACAATCTGTGTGAGACCGTAACGATCACGAAGATCAATAAAAATCATGCCACCATGGTCACGACGACGGTGTACCCATCCAGAGAGGGTCACTTGAGTTCCTACGTCAGCTTTCCGAAGTTGATCTAAAGTATGAGTTCTATACATATAAATGAAACTTTACGCCACCGAAGCCAGCTCGGCAATCCTAGTTTTAAGATCTGATGTAACACTAACACCAAAAGGAACCTTAATACGCTTAACCAAGCCAGAATGAGGAACATGAATTTCGACCATTCGCTTACCTTGATGACTGAGTAAAAGCTGCTTTAAGCACTGAAGATACTCCGGAGATGTTTGAGAACCACTGAGAGAAATGATAAATGGACCTTCTTCAATAGGCTCCTCATCCTCAGCCTTAACAGTCGGACGCCTCCGAGGAGCAGGAGGCGCAGAAGCTTCATCAGGGTTTTTCTTTTTAGAAGTGGCTTCGACTACCAACTGTTCTTGTTCTTCCTCAGGAAGTGATGCCACCGAATGAACGGACATCCGCTCTTTGGGGTCATATAACTTAGATTCTTTTGCTTTTGCAATCATTGCCTCAAGAGAAACCCCCTGAATTCCCTGACAAATAAGTTGCAAATTAGAGCGCCTATTTTCCAATTTCCCAGTAACAACCACCACACTCTCAGCTTCAAATAACGCACGATACTGATTGAATGTTTTAGGAAAAACCGTAATCTCAATCCTCCCCGTTGGATCTTCCAAGGTGAGATAAGCCATCTGCGCGCCAGCCTTAGTAGTGATTTTCTTAACGATCGTCAAAATACCCACAACCTTAACTTGCTGACCAATAGATTTACGAGTGAAAGAATTAACCAGCGTTGCTTTTCTTGATAAATACTTAGTTAACCCCTGAAGCGGATGGCCAGAAACATAAAGCCCCAAATACTGCTTCTCCCAATTTAACCGCTGAAGATTAGTTGCAGGCTTCACATTCGCCAATTCAAATGGAGGCAACGTATTATCCTCTTCCTCCATCATCGAGAAAATATCGGTCTGATCCGTAGGGCCAGAATGAGCTTGAACAAGTCGAGAATAGCGCGAAAGATCTTCAATGCTTGCGATCACAGCCTTACGATCCGCCAATTCATCAAACGCACCACAATAAGCAAGCGCCTCCAATGTTTTTTTATTCAATAAGTTGGAGGGCACACGCTTAGCCACATCATCAATTGAAACAAATGGGCCACCCTTATCACGAACTTCAAGTATTCCCTGGACAGTACCCACTCCAACACCCTTAATTGCCGCCAAACCGAATCGGATCTGAGTATCATCAACAACAGTAAAATTAGCCACAGATTCATTAATAGAAGGAGGCAAAACTTCCATGCCCATAGCTGAGGCCTCATTGATCTCAATCACAATTCTCTCAGTATTATCTCGATCTGCCGTCATAAGAGCCGCCATAAATTCTGCGGGAAAATGACTCTTTAGGTAAGCAGTTCTATACGCGATCATTGCATAACAAGTCGCATGAGCCTTATTAAATCCATAACCAGCAAAAGGCTCGATTACTTTCTCAAACACATCCTGAGCAAATTTCCGAGTATGACCTTTCTCAATAGCTCCTTCAATAAACTTAGTCCTCTGTTCTCCTAATAGCTTGATGATCTTTTTACCCACCGCCTTCCTAAGAATATCAGCTTCACCCAGAGAAAAGCCGGCAACCAACTGAGCCAGTTGCAAAATTTGCTCTTGATAAACCGCCACCCCATACGTTTCTTTAAGAATAGACTTGAAGCTCGGATGAAGATAATTCACATGTTTCTCATTGTGCTTCCCTTTAATATAAGCAGGAATCCAATCCATAGGTCCCGGTCGATACAAGGCATTCATGGCAATCAAATCTTCAAAACGAGTAGGTATAAGCTCTTTAAGGTAACGCTGCATTCCGGCAGATTCAAACTGGAAAACTCCAGTAGTATCCCCGCGAGCCATCAATTCAAAGGTAGCTTTATCATCCAAGGGAATAGTATCCATATCTATGGTCACCCCTTTAGTACGCTCAACAATTTCCAGGGCATACCCCAGAACGCTCAAATTCTTGAGACCCAAAAAGTCCATTTTAAGCAAACCAATAGCCTCAATGTCATGCATATCATATTGAGTGATCACCGTCTCCTGATCGGCACGAGGCGCAAACTGTAGGGGAGTGTAAGTAGTTAAAGGCTTATCAGAAATAACCACCGCACAGGCATGAACCGACGAATGACGGACAACCCCTTCAAGCTTCATAGCCAAATCCAATAGTCGCTTAATCTGTGGACTGGATTCATATTGAGCTTTTAGTTGATATTCTTCTTCCAATGCCTCTGCCAGTTTAATTCCTGGACGAAGAGGAATGAGCTTTGAAATAACATCCACCTCACCATAAGGAATCCCGAGTGTGCGGCCCACATCTCGAATTGCAGCCTTAGCTGCCATCGTTCCAAACGTAATGATTTGAGCCACCTTATCTTTCCCATACTTCTCAACCACATACTCCAAAACTTCATCACGTCGGTTATCAGCAAAATCAATATCGATATCTGGCATACTCACGCGCTCCGGATTCAAAAATCGCTCAAACAAAAGCCCGTATTTCATAGGATCCACGTCCGTAATCCGAAGTAAATACGCAATGATTGAGCCAGCGGCCGATCCACGCCCAGGCCCTACAAGAATCCCCGAATTTTTTGCAAACATCACAAAATCTTGAACAATCAAAAAATACGCGTCAAACCCCATCTCATGAACAATCTTCAATTCATAATTCAGTCTTTCCATAATCTCCTCAGATGGAGACTCCCCATAACGATAAGTAAGTCCTTCCTCACACAATTCACGCAAATAAGCCTTATCCGATTTCTGAAAAGGTGTATCAAAACTTGGTAAAATATTCGCTGTGTTAAGTGAAAGCTCCACATTGCATTGATCCGCAATCGTAAGTGTATTAGCCAACGCCTGCGGAACATGAGAGAACGCCCGCGCCATTTCATCAGGTGTACGCATCGAAATCTCTCCATCAATTCTAAATCTATCCTCATCCGTGACCATTGAACCAGTCTGAACACAAAGCAAAATATCATGAGCTTCTCGGTCTGCATTATCCAAACAATGACAATCATTGGTCGCTACCAAAGGAGCACCAGTCCTCGTGGCAAAATTAATCATTTTCTCATTCAAGATACCCTGCTCCATAAGTCGTGGGTGATCCTGCAATTCAAGGTAAACATTCTCCTGACCCACCATATTTTGAAACTGACGAAGCAATGACTCTGCTTCCTCCTCTTTATTGGCTAAAAGTAATTTAGGAATATCTCCATTAAGACATCCGGTCATAATCACCAAGCCTTTACCATACTCCTTTAAAAGCTCCCAATCCATTCGAGGTTTATAGTAAAAACCTTCCAAATGAGCCTTGGAACAGATATTCATCAAATTCTCATAACCCTCATTGTTTCGTGCCAACAAAACAATATGACCGATACGATTATCAACTCCAGCTTCCTTAGAGAAGCGACTCGTGCGAGCCGTATAACCCTCGATCCCAATAATAGGCTTAATATCCGCCTTCTTAGCAGCCTGATAAAACTGAATAGCCCCATACATATTTCCATGATCGGTGATCGCCAAAGCAGAGGAGCCGGTCGCTACAGCTTTATTAATATAGGCTTGAGGAGTGGGCAGCCCATCCAAAAGACTATAGTGAGTATGACAATGAAGATGCGCAAAAGACATAGGGTCCAAATAGGTACCCGGATTGTGTCACGAAAACGCCCTAAACTCCAGGGCAAATCCAGAACTAATAGGAATCAATATTCGCCGCCAACCAATCATTCAACCATCGGAATAAATCTCCAACCCAAGGGATATCAACTAGAACTTGACTAATAATGAAGGTCGCAAGACCTAACACCGCCACCGTCCCAATAACAAACCCCAATCCGCGAGCCGTACCCGCCAAAAAATTAGACCAGAAAATCATCTTCGGGGAGCTCAAATAGCGAAAATAATCCTTCATTTCAGCAGAACTAAGCGTGTCCACACTTATATATTTATTATGAACAACCGCCGCTTTTTTGGTAGTGGCTGGCGCTTTCTTAGACGTTTTACTAGATTTTTTAGAAGGAGGCATAACACTTTTATTTAACACTAGTGTTGACCTTTTTGAAAGGTCAATTAAACTAGCCCTGTTCATTTACAATATGCCCAGGTGGTGAAATTGGTATACACGCTAGTCTTAGGAACTAGTGCCGTGAGGCGTGGAGGTTCGAGTCCTCTCCTGGGCACCATAAAACAACAAATAACATTAGCCCTTGACAAAGGGTTAACCTTGGGTATAGAATTCATCCCTTCATTTGACGGTTCACTCTAAATATTTTTATTTGACAAAGTAAGAAACTTAGATTAAATTACTGACCTGCCTCCTGAATTATCAACTAACTCAATCGATATGTCCAGCCAAGACCCAGTCGCAGACCTTCCCGCAGTACTAGAAGATCTATTCCTCGTCTTGACGACAAAGGAAAAGGAGGTTGTTGTGAAGCGATTCGCGCTCGACAATAAATCACGATGGACGCTCGAGAAAATTGGGCAAAAATTTAGCGTAACAAGAGAACGCATCCGACAAATCGAAAAGATTGCTCTCGCCAAACTTCGACGCACAGCGCCTAATACAAAACTTAGCCTCATCTCAGACTTAGCCCTTCAAATTCTTAATAAGAATGGGGGAGTCCTAACTGAATCTAAGCTTGTAGCAGCAATTCTTAGCGCCTATACAGGAGCTCAAGAAGAAGACGCATCTATTGTAAAGCTTACCCTCACTATTCACCCAGAACTAAATAAGGTCACCAAAAGCGACCGAATTTTCCCCTTTTATAGTTTGAAAAACATCAACAAAAAGGAAGTCGAGGCAGCCTCCGAGGCCGCTGTAAAGACACTTAAAAAGCGAGAAGACGTAACAAAAGAAGCAACACTACTTTCCGAATTGGCACTCAAGTTTGCCAACGAAGACAAAACTCTCACCCCAGAGTTCATTCTTTCTGCACTATCTACAGACAAACGAATCAAAAAAGTTGAAGGTGGATACGGACTCATGACTTGGCGTCATGTGAATCCAAAAAGCATCCGAGATAAAGCCTACATTGTTCTCAAGAAGACAGAAAAACCAATGCATTTCAATGACATTGCCACTGCTATCGTAGCCGCAAAATTTGATAAAAAATCAGTAACCGTTCAAGCGGTTCACAATGAACTCATTCGATACGAACACTTTGTTCTAGTTGGACGAGGACTTTATGCCCTCAAAGAATGGGGATACAAGAGTGGAACAGTATCAGAGATCATCGAAGATCTACTTGCCAAGAAAAGCCCACTCACCAAGAAAGACATCACATCAGGGGTACTCAAGCAACGACAAGTTAAAAAAGGAACCATCTCTCTGAATCTTCAGAAAAATGCTCATTTTGTACGTGTCGGACGTGCCACCTACTCTCTAGACCTTTCCAAGAAAGCGGCGTAGAATCAGGGCATGAACGACTGTCTTTTCTGCAAAATTAGCAAGGGCGATATACCAAGCCAACAAGAGCACAAAGACGACGTATGCGTCGTTTTTCATGATATTCAACCAAAAGCACGAGTCCACCTACTCATAGTTCCACACAAACACATAGCCACCATTATGGATCTTGAAGATGGAGACGAAAACATAATAGGGCATATGACACGAATTGCTCGTGACGTGGCAAAAAAACAAGGACTAAAAGGATATAAACTCCAATACAACGTCGGCGTCCACGGAGGCCAAGAAGTCATGCACGTACACATGCATTTATTAGGAGATTAGCCCCAAACCATAGACAAATCCGCAGGCTGAACGGTATGCGTCAATGCCCCCACAGAGAGGACTTCTACTCCTGTTTTTGAATAAGCAGAAACGGTATCAGCACTGATACCCCCAGAAGCCTCAAAAAAGACATTTAAAGGGCGATCAATAGTCTGAAGTGCTTCCTGCAAATCCGCAGGAGCGAAATTATCTAGCAACAAAAAAATAGGCCACGGCATACCAGAAGGAATCCGGCCAATCAGTTCAGATAACCGATCAATTTTACGCACCTCAATAGTAACAAAAGGCAGATCCGAAGATAAAGTAGTCAACGCCTCGACAATCCGCTCCCAGGAACGATCAACTCCATCAAAATGAGTGTCTTTAAACATAGGAGCATCACCTAAGTTTAAACGATGAGTGAGTCCACCCCCAACCGCAACAGCTCTCTTGTCCAATCGTCCATAAAGAGTCTTACGGGTAGCAGCCACACGACAGGGATCAGCGGCAACCACTAAATCGGCCGTCATAGTTGAAATTCCACATAAACGCTGAAGCACATTCAAGAGTGTTCGCTCAACCTTAAGCAACTCATCAGAATTCCCCTCAAACTCAACCAATAAATCACCATTCATAAATAATGCCCCCTCTGACACATGCAGTTTCCACTGAACCGAGGGAGCCACTCTCTTCAACAGCCACTCCATTTCAAGAACCCCACAAAAAACGCCATCACTTTTTGCGATCAAACGAGTCTCTATAAACTCTCTCAGGCTCAACGCCTCAGTGGTTACATCCCCATCGGCCGTATCTGAATCATAAGCACTGCCAACAAATCGCTCCAAATCCAATACATATTCAGAATCATCAAGTGTAAGCAACGCCGATCGATCATAGGGAAAAGTTTCCATCTAAGAAAGGATAGTAAATTTAGAAGGATGCTTTGTTGATATCACTCGTCCATGCCCCCTAGAAGAAGACAGCGGAACCTCAAACATACGAGAAAACGCCTCATACGCAGGAACACGTATCTCCTCAGGAACCACTACTTCATGGGTCTCATCACGTAATGATTCATAAATTTTCTCGAGCGTATTTTTCTTCATATCAAAACAAAGACTACACAAAGTATAAAACTTCTTGTGTGGGAGAGCTTTTTTCAGACGATTCAGCATGCCACACTCCGTCATAAGCACAAACTCCTCAGCAGGATCATTTGTACAAACTTCAATCATCTTACTTGTACTACAACAATAATCAGCCGCTTCAATCACATCTTCAGGACATTCTGGATGAGCAATGAGCCTAGCCTCTGGATGCGCACGTCGAGACTGCCGAACATAATCAAGCGTAAGGCGCTCATGAATAGGGCAATAACCATTCCAGGCCAAAATATCCTTACCAGGTAACTGTTTAGCCACATACGCTGCTAAGTTGCGATCAGGAGCCATAATAATACGTTTTTCAGGAAGCGAAGCCACAACATCCACCGCATTAGAAGAAGTACAACAAATATCAGACTCAGCCTTAACTTCAGCGGTTGAATTTACATATGTCACAACAGGAACACCCGGGTACTGAAGTTTAAGATCTCGCAGCCCCTGCGCAGTGATCATATCGGACATAGCACAACCTGATTCAGTATCAGGAATAACTACTTTCTTATCTGGGTTAAGAATAGCAGCACTTTCTGCCATAAAATAAACACCAGAAAAAACAATCATATCCGCATCTGTATCCCGTGCCTGCTGACACAAACTAAGCGAATCTCCAATAAAGTCAGCCACATCAAAAATCTCTGGACGTTGATAATTATGCACCAAGATAAGTGCATTTTTTTCGTGCTTGAGTTGCTTAATCTGATCAACCAATGAAGCCATAAGATAAGTTAAGGACGCTAAGAATAGCAGAAACCACAAATCCCCCCAAGGCATTGACAAAAAAATATTAAAGCTCATACTGAGACCTTAACTAACACATATGTTTACATTCAGTCGCCATAACCGAATTGGAAGACTTTCCTCGTTGGAAAGGTTTGCCAAACTTACCACCACGATAACTGATGCCGCGCTAGACGAATACATCCGATATTCAAGAAGTCAAAAGGAAATGGAGGGAGGGGGACTCAATCCAAGAGTCATTACAGAAAGAAGTCGACAGACCTATCGGGCAGCTATTCAAGGTATTCGAGCAAATTTTTGTCAGTTCATGGTACAACACTGCCCTCGGACCTTCCAGGTAAAAAGTGGTGACTCAACAACTGCTTGGGACGCAATAGAAAAAGGCAGCCTAGACCCAACCCAGACAGCTAAGGAAAACTCAAAAACACCAATTCCATGCCTACACGCCTGCAAAACCTGCGTAAGAAGAACACGTAAACGACTTCAAGAAGCCGGCATTGAAACTGAAGACCTCTAATGTCCTCAATTTAGACAATTCCGTAAACCACCTTAAGCCAAACATTCTTAATGGCTTCTGCGGTTGCATGAAACATTTTGCCCAGAATTCCACGCAATTCTCGAATTTTAGCGACAGAAGCAGTGAGATCACGATAAGCCCCATTAGACTTGGCTTCTCGAGCAGTCTTTTGAAGCTCTAAAATTTCATGATGAATTTTTTTGCGAACCTCCTTAACCATCATACGACTTGTAGGAGGGGACTGTAGGAGCTTTTTCTTGAGTTCTTCCGCCTCCTCATCAGTCATTTGCTGTTGAAACTGCTGAAATTTACCTCCAGTAGCTTGCCGATGTTCACCAAGATTTTCCTTAGCCTCAGAAACATTCCCCATGGCCTCAGCGCCGTCCTCAGCTCCATCAACTCCCTCCAAAACACCGGAAGTATCAATGTCCACACCCAAATCTACATCCTCAGACTCAGCTTCATGACGATCAACTTTCTCAGAATGAGAAATTTTTGGAGCTACAGGTGCTCTATTTGAATCAGATGGCATTTGCATGGCTTAAATCTTATAATTATACAGATTTTATCTAGAATGGTCCAGCCCTAGTATGGTATAACAAGCTCACTAATCCAAGCAAAAATGTCCGAACTCCCCAAAGCCTACAATGCCAAAGACTACGAAGATCGCTTGTACAAGCAGTGGGAAACAAGCGGAGCCTTTTCGCCAAAAATTGATAAAAAGAAAAAACCATTCACCATTGCTATTCCACCACCCAATGCAACCGGACAACTTCATATTGGTCATGCCGCCATGTTGGCAATCGAAGACATCATGATCCGACACCATCGCATGATGGGGGAGCCAACATTATGGTTACCCGGAACCGATCACGCAGCCATTGCCACACAAAATAAAGTTGAAAAAATCATTGCCCAAGAAGGAGAATCCCGCCACAGTCTCGGACGTGCAAAATTCCTATCGAGAGTTAAAAAATACGTAACCGACTCACAAGACACCATCCGCAATCAAATCCGAAAGATGGGATCCAGCGTAGACTGGACGCGCGAACGTTACACCATGGACGACCAACTATCACTGGCCGTACGCACCGCTTTTAAAACCATGTACGACGATGGCTTAATTTACCGAGGACATCGCATTGTCAACTGGTGCACTCGTTGTAGCTCAACGTTAGCTGACGATGAACTTGAATACCGCGAAGAAAAAACCAATTTTTACTACATTAAATACGGACCGGTCACCATAGGAACCGCTCGCCCAGAAACTAAATTTCACGATAAAATGATCATCGTTCACCCTAAAGATAAGCGATACAAAAAATGGGTAGGAAAAGAACTAGACGTGCCCTGGATCTATGGACCAATTAAGGCAAAGTTCGTGGCGGACGAAAGCGCAGACATGGAAATGGGGAGTGGAGCCATGACCATCACACCAGCCCACAGTATGATCGATTTTGAACTTGCTCAAAAATACAAATTTGATGTGGTTCAAATCATTAACGAGAAAGGAGAAATAACAGATAAAGGCGGTCCGGATTTCGAGGGACTCACCACACAAGAAGCCCGCAAAAAACTGGTTAAACACCTAGAAAAGCTCGGACTCATGGAGAGCATTGACACTGAATATGTGCACAACTTATCTGTTTGCTATCGCTGTGGAACGGCAGTTGAACCACTCGTTTCCGAACAGTGGTTTGTAGACGTAAACAAAAAAGTCCGAGGTAAATCACTCAAGCAACGATCACTCGACGTGGTCAAAAAAGGCGAGATCGAAATCCTGCCAGACCGCTTCAATAAAACGTATTTTAATTGGATGGAAAATCTACGCGACTGGTGTATTTCTCGCCAAATCTGGTGGGGACACAGAATTCCCGTGTGGTATTGCAAATGCGGTGAGCGAATTGTCGAAATTAAAACACCAAAAAAGTGCCCTGCATGTAAGAATGAGAAGCTCAAACAAGACCCCGACACGCTTGATACATGGTTCTCCTCTGGTTTATGGACATTCTCAACACTAGGGTGGCCCAAGAAAACCAAAGAACTTGAGTACTTCCATTCAACATCTGTTCTAGAAACCGGATATGACATCATATTCTTCTGGGTGGCACGCATGATTCTTATGACTACATACCTAATGGACGAAGTGCCTTTCAAAACCGTCTATCTTCATGGATTAGTGCGCGACAAACAAGGCCGCAAAATGAGCAAATCACTTGATAATGGCATAGACCCACTCGACATGATCGAAAAATTCGGGACCGATTCAGTCCGTCTCAGCCTAGTATTAGGTTCATCTCCAGGAAACGACACAAGACTTTATGAAGAAAAAATCGCCGGCTACCGCAATTTTGTGAATAAGATTTGGAATGGAGCCCGATTCGCCCTCATGACATTGGACGCAGACGATTTCAACGCAAAGATTGATCCCAAAACCTTATCACGCGCCGACAAATGGATTCTTCACCGCTTAAACGAAGTCATCAAACAAGCCGACAAAGCCTTACTAAAATATCGACTCTCCGAAGCCGGAACCTTAATTTACGACTTTTTCTGGAGTGAATTCTGCGATTGGTATCTAGAGATAAGCAAAGTTCAGCCCAACCGACCCGTCCTAGCTCACGTACTTAAAACTCAACTAAAACTACTTCATCCATTCACGCCTTACATAACCGAAGCACTGTGGGAAAAAATGAACCAAAAAAGCCAACTCATCACGTCTGCATGGCCAACACCTGAACCAAAACACAACTTTCCAGCAGCCAAACGAGAAATGGGCACAGTGATCGACGTAGTAACCGCCATCCGACAAATGCGCGCAGAGTCCAAAGTTGAACCAGCACAGAAAATCGAAGCTCGACTCTATGGCCACACTTTAACCGCCGCACTTAAAGAAAACATCGACGTAATCAAATCCCTAGCTCGACTTAGCGAATGCCACTTAGCCAAAGAAGGCGTAAAACCAGAGAACAGCCTCGGCCAATTTGTTGGGCCCATCGAACTTTACCTACCCATGGAAGGTCTTATCAACCCTGAAAAGGAACGCACCCGTCTCCAAAAGGAAATAACCAACCTCGAAGGCTACCTAAAAGGTTTGAATGGGAAATTATCAAACAAAGGTTACCTTAAAGGAGCCCCTGCTACCGTAGTAGAAGCAGACAAAAAACGAGCAACAGAAACGGAGGAGAAGCTAAGTAAACTAAAGGAGCAAGTTAAATCCTTAAAATAGACGACATGATTTTTTGGTCTGGTTACGGATTCCTAGTAATCGCGATTCTATGGGGGAACCTAATGTTAGTGGAATTCATTTCGGAATTTATCGCAAAGAACGATCAATTTTATCAGGAAAATTCGGATCTTCTAGCAACGATAGGAGCAACAGTATCCGCCATCGAAATCTATTTATTGGGAAAGTGGCTAAACACTCGAAAAGCAAAAAAATACATCGACACCGAAACGGGAGAAGAAGTGATTATGAAACATAATCATAGTTTCTTCTTCATACGTATGGAGCACTGGGGGATTATCGTAGGTGGTGCGACTATTATCGGACTGATAAAGAATTTCCTAAACTGATAAACAAGTAAACCCAGAACTTCATGCCCTCCCTCGACAACCTCAAAACTGCCACAAAAACCCTAGTCATCCTATGTGCCGGATTAATAGCACTCGAGTTGACGTTTCTTCCGATGGCCGCTGACTGGCAAGACTATTCAGGAATATTTGCAACCATCTTAGTCCTAAGTTCAATCATCTGGGCAATCTTCAATGAACCTAAAATACGAAAAGTCTTCTCTAAGAAGGGAGTGACTTACTGGAGTGTTCTGACCTTACTCTTGATAGTTGCTTTTGCATTGAAAAACATCACCACCATAGAAAAGATCGTAGAACAGTTCTAATCACCCCACCAAACCCTTCCGTTCACCCACTAAAAATGGTATAATTAAAGGATGAAATACTCTGATGCCATCAATACCATTAAAAAACTTCTCAAGGAGGAGAAGATCGATGACGCACTAAATTTAGCGCTTGCCGTTAGAAAATCAGTGCCCAACGATGAAACCGTGCATGAGCTAATCAAAAAATGCACGCTTGCACTGCACTCCCAAGATATGGGGAATCGGGACGACTTTCTAAAAAACAGCTTAAAAATCATCAAAACACTCAAGAAGGAGAAGAAATACGAAGAAGCGGCACAAGCTAGCAAAGAACTTTTAGACGAAGTACCAGAAAGCCCTGCCGCTCAAAAGCTACACAAAAAAACTAGCGTTCTCTTAATCGAACAGAAACTTCACGATCCACTAAAAAAGCAGCTCGAAGCAGCCGGAGAGTTTGAAAAACTCTACCAATTTTATCAAAAACTGGCGCACGTTTTCCCCGAGTACGTCAAATTGAAAAAGCTCATAAAAAAAACTGAGAAAAAGCTCATTGAGATCGACCGCGAACGAAAAAAGGAATTTTCCGCAGCCAGCCTAGAAAAAATCAAACTCCTTTTCTCAGAAGGAAAATACGAACAGGTCATCAATGGAGCAAAAGAGTTGCAAGCGGTCACACATCAAGGATCCAAAGAAGCAGAATCACTACTAAAAAGAGCAACCCGTGCCAATGAACGAGAAATTGAGAAGGAAGCACTAGCATTCATGAAAACCCAGCAACCCCTGCTTCAAGCAGCCTACGAATCAGGAACAGAGCTAATGATTAAGATCTAACGATCAATTGATCACGTCGTTGCCCAACGCCCACATACTTAATTGGACAGCTCAAAAGCTCTTCTAGTCTTTCAACATATTTCCGCGCATTATCCGGAAGTTGTTTCCAAGAAGTAACATCTTTAAGCGACTGATTCCACCCTGGCAAAGTTTCATATTCAACCTCAACAAGAGCCAAATCAACCAAACGTGATGGAAACGCTTCCAGCACCTTTCCATTCAATTTATAAGCCACCGCGATTTTAATCTCATCCAACCCATCAAGCACATCAAGCTTGGTAAGATTCAACGACGTATACCCATTCAACAAGACTGAATAACGAGTAAGTGGCACATCAAACCAACCACACCGACGTGGACGACCTGTCGTCGATCCATATTCACCTCCAGCCTCTCGAATTTGATCACCCAACGCATCATGAAGCTCAGTAGGAAACGGACCTTCTCCAACACGAGTCATGTACGCTTTCACAATTCCAATCACATCCTTGAGGTATTTTGCATTCATTCCCGTACCCGTAAATACACCTCCAACCGTTGGGTTAGACGATGTTACAAATGGATACGTTCCATGATCAATATCTAGAAGTGCTGCATTCGCGCCTTCAACCAAAACCTTCTTTCCCGCTTCGAGCGCAGAATTAAGCGTCAACGCTCCATCCACCATCATCCCAAGCAAACGATCACGGGCTTCCATGATTTGAGCAAGCTCAGCCTCCGCATCGTAATCAAACCCATAAACTTTCTGATGCCAAGCCAAATTTGAATAATATTTTTTCTTAAAATCTTCCCAATTAATGAGGTCACACATTCGAAGCCCCCGACGATTGATCTTATCAGAGTAACAAGGACCAATTCCACGCCGTGTTGTTCCAACCTTAGTGTCACCCTTAGAATCTTCCTGCCATCCATCAATAATCTTATGATAATCGAATAGAATGGCTGCTCGATCAGAAATTTTAAGTCGGTCATCCACATGCAAATCCTGATCGCTGAGGGTTTTAAGTTCTTCAAGAACCGTTGGAAGGTGAAGAACACACCCATTTCCAATAACACAAACCACATCATCACGAAGCACGCCACTTGGAAGCAGATGAAAAACAAATTTTTTCTTCCCTACATAAACCGTATGACCCGCATTAGCACCGCCAGTCGCTCGAGCCACAATATCAAAATGCTCACTTAAAATATCCACCAGCTTACCTTTGCCTTCATCGCCCCATTGGGCACCGAGAATCATTGAAAGGTTAGACATAAAGATTGGGTTAAGAACACCCATACTATAATGAGCATTTCAAAGGACCACAAATTAAAATGAATCAATAGTTAATAGGGCTTGACTTTTAAGTGTAAACAGGGCTTAATAACTACTTATAATCTTCAAATAATGGAGCGAAAAAATCTTGCTACCAATCCAAGTCGACTTCTACCTCTCATGATGCTGGCACTGATGGCGGGGGACAACATGACCACGACACCTACTTGGGAAGAGATGCCCTCCATGCTTGAAATTCAGGGGACAGACCTAGTATTCACGAGAATTAATTTAGATGAACTACACTTCGATAAGATTGCTGCATCCATCACTACAAGCCCAACCACTGAGCAAGAAATCTTCTTAGATGAAATCGATGAAGGGTGGAGAAGATCCGACCAAAACATATACTTGCAAGAAATAATAAAAATAGGGGACCTACGACAGTCCAGTCTACGAGAAGTAATTAGGGAAACCGCCAGGTTGACTACCAAGCTCCTAGAAACCGATCTAATCAACGGATCTAATGCCATGTTTGCAGTCGGCATCATCAAGGATGGGGGGAAAACATCATGCCAAGGATACGGAGAAGTATTCTCAGCACTTTTTAGATATTTCCAGGATACGTATAGCATTTTCCCCTCCGTAAAAGTAGACGAGGCCGGAGTGGGGGGAGAGGGAAAAAGAGAACCTAGGGGTGATCACATCTGGAATGTCATATACATCCCACTGCAGGACGGGAGCATGGGTGCCATCCTGATTGATGCCAATGGAGCAGATCTTCCTCTCACGGAAGCCGAAAAAGCCGGAGAATCTATTGAGGAAATCATAGACACCGTACTGGTCCCCACTCAAGGAGACCCAAAAGTTCTTCGAGTCGCGGTAACAGCAAAATATCGAGGAAGAATTGATGCACTAGTCAACCGATTTGCGGGAGGGATTGTGGACCCAATAGACGTTCAGACCGCCACGACTGAGCATATCCAAGCACTCATGAATCGAGCAACGTATGTACCCACACCAATACCAATACCAATAGAAATCAGCCAATGGTGGCCCGGTGATCCTTTCAATGCAGGAGTTCAAGGGATGGTCTATTCTGCCACAAATGAGTGCGATAACACTCAGCTCGTACCGAATAGCTTGGTAGTCATACTCGACCAAGATGGAGAAGGGCAACTTGGTGGAGCCTTTTTTGAAGGGCCTCAAAAAAGCCTTGAATGCCTAGAAACAATCGCAAGAAAATTTGATAAGAACGTGCGCGGGTTTTTATTAGAACAGGGAAGCAGCTGTTGGTTTTCAGCAGGAGTACCAATAGATCAAATGGGGGGTGAAAACCTACTCATTAGCGTAAAATGCTCAACAAACCATTGAGCCACCCATAAACTTTAAGGTACAATAAGGTCCGACCTTAACCTTTCATAAATGCTTACAGAAGAACAAATTCAAACCCAGCTAGCACATTGTTTAGAGGGGACAAACTTTCCTGAACTAGGGGAAATGTACGAAGGAAAAGTACGAGACAACTACACACGAGGAGATCGCCGAATCCTCATCGTAACCGATCGGTTATCTGCATTTGACCGAATCATTTGCGAAATCCCTTTCAAAGGGCAAGTGCTAAATCAAATGGCTAAATTCTGGTTTGACCAAACCGTCGATATTTGCGGCAATCATGCCATCGAATTCCCCGACCCGAACGCCGTAGTTGCTAAACAATGCAATCCGTTACAAGTAGAAATGGTCGTTCGCGGCTACATCACAGGGACAACCTCAACCTCCGCATGGTCCAACTATGAAAAAGGAGTCCGAAATTTCTGTGGAAATCAACTTCCAGAGGGACTCAAAAAAGACCAAAAATTTGACCAACCCATCCTAACCCCATCAACCAAAGCCGCTCACGGTGACCACGACGAATCAGTAGCTCCAGAAGTTCTACTCGAGAGGGGAGTTATAACCCAAGAGGAATGGGAATACTTAGCAGATGTTTCATTGAAATTATTCGCACGAGGCCAAGAAATAGCCGCCAAACAAGGCATAATCCTCGTAGACACTAAATATGAATTCGGACGCGACAGCGAAGGAAACATCATCCTGATTGATGAAATTCATACACCAGACTCATCTCGATTCTGGATTGCAGATACGTATCAAGCCAACTTCGACGCGGGCAACGAACAAGACAACATCAACAAAGAATACCTACGAATATGGCTTGCTGAGAAAGGGTACCGAGGAGACGGAGAAATGCCCACCATCACCGATGAAGTCAAGATAGAGACCTCCCGCCGCTACATCGAAGCCTACGAAAAAATCACAGGTCAAACGTTTGACGCAGAAAACTGCACAGACGTCGAAGGGCGCCTACGCACCAATCTTTCTAAATATTTTTAACCTCCACCCCAATGTTCGTTCCGATCATTCTAGGATCAGAAAAAGATCAAGACCACGCAGCCAAAATCACGGCTCACTTAGATGAATTCGAAATTCCCTACAAAGTTCATGTGGCTTCTGCCCACAAAGTCCCCGAAAAAGTCCTAGAAATCATCAAGGGATACGATGAAGGGGAAGGCCCAGTCTGTTACATCACCGCTGCCGGTCGCTCGAACGCTCTCTCAGGTTTCGTTGCCGCCAGCTCAATCTATCCAGTCATTGGATGCCCACCATTCAGCGACAAAGCAGACATGTTGGTAAATATTCATTCCACACTACAGATGCCCTCAAACACCCCCGTCCTCACCGTAGTAGACCCTCAAAACGCTGCCATGGGAGCCATCCGAATACTGGCCGCAGAAAATTCCGATCTACGTAAAAAAGTCCGTTCACATATAATCACTCTTAAAAAGAGCTTTAACAAATAATTCCATGATTGATGCCCTCTCTCCACTCGACGGACGCTACCGATCCAAAGTAGCCGAACTATCCGATCATTTCTCTGAAGTAGCCCTCATCCGCACACGACTTCAAGTAGAAGTAGAATGGTTCATCCATCTTTGCGACATGGCCAAACTTGAAGGCACTCGAGAACTAACCGGAAAAGAACGAACATGGCTTAAAGATCTTTATAGGAAATTCACCGTCAAACACGCTGAAACGGTCAAAAAGACTGAATCCATTACCAATCATGACGTAAAAGCTGTCGAGTACTTCATGAAAGAAAGAATGGCCAAAACCAGCCTCAAAGGATTGATGGAGTTTGTCCATTTCGCCTGCACCTCAGAGGACATCAACAACCTTTCGTACTCACTCATGCTCAAGAAGGGGCTGGAGACCGTATTCGAAAACAAATTCGTAGAAGTAGAAAATGCACTCATCGATCTAGCAAAACGAGGCGCGAAAGTTCCCATGCTTTCTCATACTCACGGACAACCAGCCAGCCCCACCACTGTTGGAAAGGAAGCAATGAACGTCCTTATGCGCTTTATACTACAAACAGACCAACTAAGAGACCAAGCCTTCTTTGGAAAAATGAACGGCGCCACCGGAAACTGGAATGCGCATGTTGTGGCCTACCCAGAGCTGGATTGGATAGATATATCCTGCAGTTTCATTGAAAACCTCGGACTAATCCCAATGACCTACACAACCCAGATAGAACCGCATGACTTCATCGCAGAGATCGCTCACAATTTTATTCGCATAAACACAATCATCCTCGACCTCGATCGTGATCTCTGGATGTACATTGGAAAAGGCTACTTCACACAAAAACTCAAAAAAGGTGAGGTAGGTTCATCCACCATGCCCCATAAAGTAAATCCCATCGACTTCGAAAACAGCGAAGGAAACGTTGGACTAGCCAACGCACTGCTAAGTCATCTCGCTCAAAAACTTCCCGCCTCTCGAATGCAACGAGACCTCACAGATAGCACCGTACTACGAAACATGGGAGTGGCATTTGGCTACAGTCTCCTTGCGTACCAAAGCACGCTAAAAGGTCTTTCAAAACTCGAGATCAATGAGAAGAAACTACTCTCTGACCTCAATTCTCACTGGGAAATCCTAGGAGAAGCACTCCAAACGGTCATGCGCCGATACAAAATCGCAAAACCTTACGAAAAACTCAAAGCACTCACACGAGGGAAAGGCCTCACAAAAAGCGGCTACCAAACCTTCGTAAAATCCCTCAAATTACCAGAATCCGAAAAAAAACGACTCCTAAAGCTTACTCCTGCAACCTACATTGGATTGGCCGCCGAATTGACGAAAGTGAATTAAGGTACAAACTTGCAAAAACAAGCGAAACCTGTAAAATATACATAAAAGCATTTGAGCTCAGCCATCACTGAGCAAGCTGAGGAAAGAAATCCCAGAAATGGGAAAGTAGAATCCTCCGGGAGAGCCCGTTATTGCTCGCAATTAAGCGCCCCCAACGCCAGAGGTTAGTAGGGGAATCAAGGTGGTACCGCCCGAAAGGGTCCTTGCATAGGACGCTTTTGTTTTACTAAAAACTAATAACTAAAAACTAATGTTCAAACCTGTAGACCCCAAGCAATCATTCCCAAAACTAGAGGAAAAGCTCATCGCAGACTGGCACAAAAACAAGACTTTCCAGAAATCAGTGGATAGAAATTCCACAGACAATGAGTACGTATTTTACGATGGGCCACCTTTTGCCACAGGATTACCCCACTACGGACACCTATTAGCCGGCACAATGAAAGACGTGGTTCCGCGCTATTGGACCATGAGAGGAAAGCGCGTCGAAAGACGATTTGGATGGGACTGCCATGGACTGCCTATTGAATACGAAGTAGAAAAAGAACTTAAACTAGGCGGACGCAAAGACATTGTCGACAATTATGGAGTTCATGATTTCTCAGAGAAATGTCGCAGTATTGTAACTCGCTACTCAGATGAATGGAGAGCAACCGTAGACCGAATGGGTCGGTGGGTTGACATGGATAATGACTACAAGACCATGGACCCAGATTTTATGGAATCCATCTGGTGGGTATTTGGTCAATTATGGGAAAAAGGCCTTGTCTACGAAGGACATAAATCAATGCACGTCTGCCCTCGATGCGTAACACCACTCTCAAATTTTGAAGTAACTCTTGGCTACCAAGATATCAGCGACGTTGCTTCAACCGTCAAATTTGAACTCACAGATAGGCCTAATACCTATATACTTGCATGGACAACGACCACATGGACACTCCCAGGAGACATGGCCATTGCAGTCGGGCAAGACATAGACTATGTAGAAGTAGAAAGCTCCGAAAACAACGAACGCTACATTGTAGCTGAAACCTACGTTGAAAAAATGGGTGAGGAATTCACGGTAAAGAAAAAACTTAAGGGGAAAGACCTAATAGGCTTAACATACAAACCGCTATTCGATTTCTACAAAGATATGGACGGAGCCGAAAAACTATGGCGCGTATTTCACGGAGATTTCGTAGCCACCGAAGAAGGAACCGGCGTGGTTCACATGGCTGGAGGATTCGGAGACGATGACATGAAACTCTGCCAAAAAAATAACCTCCCAATCATTTTGCATGTTGGAATGGATGGTGAATTTAAAGAAGAAGTAACACCATGGGTCGGTGAATTCTGCAAAGACAAAGACGCCGCCATCGCAAAAGACCTGGATAAAAGGGGACTACTATTCAAACAAGAAAGATATAAACACTCCTATCCTCACTGCTGGCGATGTGACAGCCCACTACTAAACTATGCGACCTCAAGCTGGTTTGTAGAAGTAGAAGCGATCAAGCAAAAAATGCTGAGCGAAAACAAGAAAGTTCATTGGGTACCAGAACACGTTGGACATGGACGATTTCAAGATTGGCTGGAAAACGCACGAGACTGGGCTATCTCACGAAATCGTTTCTGGGGAACTCCACTTCCAATCTGGCGTTCCGAGGATGGTGACATCCACGTGATTAGCGGAATCGAAGAACTTCAAAAACTCAGCGGTAAAAAAGTTGAGGATCTTCACAAACATTTAATCGACAACATCACTTTTGAAAAAGACGGGAAAACCTACACGCGCATTGAAGATGTATTTGACTGTTGGTTTGAATCCGGATCAATGCCCTACGCTCAAATGCATTACCCCTTTGAAAACAAGGATAAATTCGAAGAAAACTTCCCCGCAGAATACATTGCCGAAGGACTCGACCAAACACGGGGCTGGTTCTACACGCTCACCGTACTGGGAGTAGCACTCTTTGGGAAATCACCATTCAAAAATGTGGTAGTAAACGGAATGATTTTGGCAGAAGACGGGAAAAAAATGAGCAAACGCCTCAAGAATTACCCAGATCCCAATTTGATTTTTGATAGATACGGAGCCGACGCACTACGTTTCTACTTAATGACGTCACCCGCCGTAAAAGCGGAACCACTTCGGTTCTCAGAGAAGGGAGTAGAAAACATTGTTAAAAGCGTGATTTTGCCAATCTGGAATTCCTACAGCTTTTTTGTAACCTACGCACGCATCGATAAGTGGAACCCAACCATGGTCAAGCCTCAACACATCAAGAAACTATCAAACAAGCTTGATCGATGGCTCCTTTCAGAGCTTCATACATTACTAAAAAATGTAACCGAAGAAATGGACGACTACAACCTTCAAGCCATTCGACATTTGAATGACTTCATCGAACACCTGACCAATTGGTACATCCGACGATCACGACGCCGTTTCTGGAAGAGCGAGGACGACAAGGATAAGGAAGAAGGCTATCAAGCTCTCTACACAGCCTTGGTGACGCTCAGCCAAGTCATGGCTCCCGTAATGCCATTCCTTAGTGAATCCATCTATCAGAATTTAACAGGAGGGGAGTCTGTACACCTAACTGAGTGGCCAGCATTCAGCAAAGACGCCATAGACGAAAAACTCAACCAAGAAATTGAGTTAGCACAACTTGTCGCACAGCTAGGGAATGCCACGCGCGCTAAAGCCAAGATTAAGAATCGCCAACCTTTGGCCAAAGTCCAAATTGGATTAGCCAAGGACCAACAGACACTCCTCAACGAAGACCAGCTAGAAATCCTAAAAGAGGAACTCAACGTCAAAGAAATCATGGTCGCCAAAGATCCCAACGAACTTGCCAAACGAGTAATTCGCCCGGATGCACGACAACTTGGACCCAAATTCGGAAAAGAGGTTCAAACAATAATCAAAGAAGCCAAAGCTGGGAAAGGAACATTAAACGAAGACGGAACGTTCACTCTTAGAGAATTCATTTTTCAACCAAATGAATTTGAAATAGGATACGAAGGAGAAGAAGGGATGAACATCGAAAGTGATCATGGAGTGGTTGTCGCTCTAGACACCAAAATCACCCCCGAACTCAGACAAGAGGGATTGGTGCGCGACTTAGTTAGAGCCATTCAAGATCTCAGAAAAGAAGCTAATTACAACGTGGATGATCGTATCCAAGTGGCCGTCATTTCCAGCGGAGAAGTAGGGGAGGCACGCGATACATTCTCCGACTACATTGCAACTGAAACATTGGCCACCAAAATCACCAGCAAAAAGTTGAAAGCTTCCGACCAGAGCAAAACCATCGAATTCGAGGGAGAACAGGTGAACATAGAGGTGACACGTTGCCAAGGTCTCTAGATAACAAACCCTTGGCACCCAACCAAATCCTAAGGTAGACTACTCGCATGAGACTTCCCCGAACACTAAAGCGCCTTGTGTATAGCCTTGGCTTCAATATCGTCGCGCTATACGTAACCATTGAACTCTTGGAAGGAGTGACCTACACCGGAGGATGGCAATTTTTCGTTGTTACCGGTTTTGTCATCGGTTTCCTTAATTTTTTCATAAAACCATTACTAAAGTTCCTATCAATTCCACTCATTTTTTTCACAGGAGGACTATTTTTAATCCTTCTCAACGGGATAATTCTCTGGTTAACAGATAATTTATTGGAAATTTTAGACTTCACCAGCATTGACTTTCAGATAGAAGGAGTTGTAAACTTCGTCTTCGCAGGTGTAATTTTCGGAATCACCAACTGGTTTGCCCATTGGTTCCTAAAACGCACACGCTAAATCACTTAAATTAACCCCCCTCAAATGTCATCCATCATCGCCATACTTCAAATCATCAGCGCTCTAGCTCTCCTAATGCTCATTCTTGCTCAAAACCGTGGAGAAGGACTCTCAGGAGCTGCTTTCGGAGGAGGTGGAGGCGGGGGATTTTACGGAACCAAGCGTGGTGCTGAAAAAGTCATGGCCAACGCCACCATCGTCCTCGCCATACTCTTTGTTGTACTGTCATTTGCAGCATCCGTGGTTTAAAAACATCTTTTATGTTTAAGAAAAAAAAGGCCTCCCGCCATTCATTTTCCGGGAAGCATCTTGTCAAAAGAACGATCAAATCTTATTCCCCAACAGAACGCTGGATCAGCGTGCTTTTCCTGGTAATCTTAATCCTCAGCGGATGGAAAGTTGGAAATAATGTATGGGGCGGACGGAGTATCGTCGAGGTTGTAAAAGGAGGAAACAACTACAACGAAGGAATCGTAGGAGAAATAGTACGTCTCAACCCAGTTTACACAGACCTAAACGAAGTAGACCGAGACATCACAAGTTTGATTTTCGAAGGACTAACAAAGTACGACCCCAAGCAGCAAAAAATAGTAGAAAACATTGCCACTCACACCTTAGATGAGACAAAAACCATCTATACATTCATATTAAAGGACAACCTACTCTGGCAC
Source organism: uncultured Candidatus Peribacteria bacterium (assembly GCA_964491515.1). Taxonomy (GTDB): domain Bacteria; phylum Patescibacteriota; class Gracilibacteria; order UBA1369; family UBA12473; genus CAZBGQ01. Next base: position 4,839 of record CAZBGQ010000022.1, on the reverse strand, counting down.
GACAACGAACCAGTCACTGCAGACGATGTTTACTTTACCTATCACGATGTAATTCAGCATCCAGAATTCGAAAACCCCATCCTAAGTTCCAGTTTCTCTGGAGTAACGATAGAGCAAGTGGATGAAAAAACCGTAACCATGACGCTCAATGAGCCCAACTCATTCTTTTTCACCCAACTCAGTGTGGGGCTACTACCTAAACACATCCTTGGAGAGGTAGAAGTAAGTGAACTAGACACTCATGAATTCAACCAGAAACCTGTAGGAAATGGGCCCTATAAAATCAAAGAAGCGTATGCGCGAAATAACGACGAAACAACCAAGGTTTCGCTTGCTTACTTTAATGACTATTGGAAAAACCTAAGCCCAGACATAACCGACATAAATTTCTCAACCTTCCCCACCTACGAAGACTTAAAACGCTCCACCGGACAACTCCATGGGATTGCTCGCGTACAAAAGTATAGGCTCGAAGATCTAAACCAAACACGATTCACAGAAAATCAATACTTCTTACCTCAATACACCGCTCTGTTTTTCGATACAGACCAAGAAGAACTGGTAAAAAGTAGCATTCGCCTTGGTATACAAAAAGCCATTGATAAGCAAAAAATCATCGATGCCATTGGATACGACCGCATCATCGACACACCACTACTCGAACTTAACCAAGAAGATTGGATCAGCCAACCAAACCCACAAGAAGCAGCTGGCTCTTTCTTTGACGCAGGATGGAGCATGGACGAGGAAACAAAAAAACGTGTAAGCGAAGATGGAGAAAAAATCCTAAGCTTCACTCTAGTCCGTAGATCCTATGAAAATAATGAAAAACAGGAAGAAATCACTCGTATTACCGCAGAAATGATCAAGCAATCCCTGGAAAAACTAGGAGTCATGATATCAATTGAAAGCTATGAAAGTGAGCCTTTCCAGAAAAAAGTACAAGCAAGAGAGTACGACATACTCCTATTTGGCCAGAACCTTGGCTACAATCTAGACACCTATTCATTCTGGCATTCAAGCCAATCAAATACCGGATTGAACCTGTCAAACTACGCAAACGCCAAAGCTGACTTCAACATCCAAGCCATTCGCAATACATTCGAAGGAGAAGAAGAACAACGCAAAGATTACTTGGAGGCACTAGGGAAAATCATTAAAAGTGACATGCCTGCCGTTTTCCTATATAGTCCGACATACTATTTTCTAGTTGATGAAAGAATAAAAAACACCTACACTGCGTATCTACTCTTTCCTCATGATCGATTTGCGAATATATTAGAGTGGAGCGTAAACTAAATTATTCCTTAACCACCCCTAAAATGCAGATTGTTCTCACAAAAGATGTCCCCAACCTTGGACAAAAAGGCGAAGTTAAAACAGTAAAACCAGGTTATTTCCGTAACTTCCTAGCGCCTCGTGCCAAAGCATTAAGGGTGACACCTAAGCTAATGAAGCAGATCCTCGAGCAACAAAAACAACGAGAACAACGAAAAGAAGACATGTTAGCCAAAGCAGAGGATTTCGGAAAGAAAATCGAAAAAATGACCATTACCTTCTGCCAAAAAACCACTACTAAAGGAAAACTCTACGCTGCCATTACCGAGAAAAACGTACTCACAGAACTTGAAAAACATCTCAAAGTGGATCTGGATAAAAACATGATCCAGCTAGAAGATCCAATCAAAGAAGTAGGGGACTACCGAGCCACTGTTAAACTCACCGATGCGGTTAGCGCAAACCTCAAAATAGTCGTGGAGGCTGAAAAGTAATTATGGGAAAAATTCTGGCACTTGATTACGGAAAACAACGGATTGGGGTTGCTATTACCGACCCAGAACAATCAGTGGCTTTCCCACGTGAAACCATAAGTAAAGACCACCTAAACAGGATAAAGACACTCATTAAGGATGAGAAAATTGTACTGCTAATAGTTGGAATCCCATTGAGCCTTTCCGGAGAAGAAACAGCACAAACGACAGAGACAAGAGAATTCATAGAAAAACTGAGAGATTTCGACGTGCCCATCGAGCTCATAGATGAGCGATGGACCACCATTCAAGCCAACCTTTCAGGAGGAGATGACGCCGTAGCTGCACAAATTATCCTTAAGACATACCTTGACAAAAAGGATAAAAAGGCATAGAATGAACAACCTGTCCACAAGATAGGGAATATGGTAAACTTTTCCCATGAGCCTCCCCAAGCGCACCATTCTATGTATACGTGTTCCGAAAGAAATTGAGCCCGGACCCGGACCAATTGTAGGGGAGCAAATTTTTTCTGCAATCCACGCCATTCAAGAAAACATACCATGGTACAAACGGCTGTTTGGCATTAGAGGAGAGCGCGTAAGCCTGGAAATCATTCACCAAAAACGACACATTCGATTTCTAGTCACTTGCCCCAGTCAGTACAAAAACCTCATTGAAAGCCAAATTTACGCCCACTATCCCAATGTGGAGATTTTCGAAGAAGAAGACTACATAACAGACGACTTAGACCAATCTGTCGAGATAAGAGAACCCGAGGCCCCGTCAGCCCCCAAAGATTCCAAGGCACTAGCTAAACCTTCCAATAAAACTTTCAAAAAGTACTCACAAAAACAGGCAGTGGTAGGAATTGAACTGACACACACCGACCCCATGGTTTATCCAATCAAACGATACCCTCAATTCGAAGATAAACTCACAAGAATCGCAGCCGACCCTATGGCAGGAATCACTTCAGCTCTTGCTAAGCTCAATCACCCGAATGATGAAGCATGGATTCAGATCGCCATGACGCCACTCGAGGATAAATGGAGGATAAAATACACCGAAATTTTGAGAATAGTAAACAAAGGAATCTACGGAAGTATTGAACGACTCCAGAATCTCTACATCAATGTAGTAGGAACACGCAAAGTATGGCCACGAATTGTTTTTTTCCCGCTCTATATAATTTTCTGGATTCGACGAAAAATGTCCGGATTCAAGGGAGGAATGAACATTGTAGTTGGAGGTGGAGGTGGCAATGATGGAGATGACATGGAGGAACGTTCATCCAAACAACACGATAGAGAAACCATCATAGAGGCTTGCACCGACAAGATTGGACGAATGATGTACGAAACAAATATTAGGATCGCTTATCTCCCATCTAACGGAGACATGAAATCAGCCGAACTCAAAGTAAAGGAAATAGCCGGAACCTTTCAGCAATTTAATATTCCCCAGCTAAATGGATTTCAAATGACTCCATTCAAAAGAGGTGAAGAAATGTGGCAACGCTTCAAACATCGAATGATTTTAAGGAACAACATGCTACACAATGTAGAAGAATTAGCGACCATCTACCATTTCCCAAGCCACGTGGTACAAACACCTAATATCGACTGGGTTAAATCCAGAAAGATTGAGTCTCCCACCAATCTTCCAACAGTAGAAACAGAAGGTGAAGACAAGATAACCCTACTAGGAAAAACCAACTATCGCGGAATGCATCAAGAGTTTGGAATTAGGGCGGATGACCGCCGTCGGCACATGTACATCATCGGAAAAACCGGTATGGGGAAAACCACCCTTTTAGAGAATATGATTTTCTCAGACATACAAAATGGAAAGGGAATCGGAGTAGTAGACCCACACGGAGATCTAGCTGACAAGATCCTTGATTTTGTGCCACCAAGCCGGACTAATGATGTGATAGTTTTCGATCCCTCTGATCGAGAATTTCCTGTTTCTTTCAATATGCTTGAAAGCCCAGACCCTACCTTCAATACTGTCATTTCATCAGGAGTGGTTGGGATTTTTAAGAAAATATACGCCGAAAGTTGGGGGCCACGCCTCGAGCACATCCTACGCAACGTCATTCTTTCTCTCTTAAGTTATCCAGATACTACCATGTTAGGAATCACTCGGATCCTACAGGATGAAGAATTCAAACGACGCGTAGTCAAGAAAATAGAAGATCCTGTGGTTCGTGGATTCTGGGACGGTGAATTTGACAAATGGAATGACAAATTCAAAAGCGAAGCCATTTCACCCATTCAGAACAAAGTGGGACAATTCCTTTCCAGTCCCATCATTCGAAATATAGTAGGGCAACCCAAGAGTTCAATAGACCTGAGATTCGCAATGGACAAAAGTAAAATCGTAATCGTCAATCTATCAAAAGGTAAGATAGGAGAAGACAATTCATCACTCTTGGGAGCCATGATGATCACCAAATTCCAGCTGGATGCCATGAGCCGAGCCAATCAACCAGAAGAAGAACGCAAAGATTTCTACCTCTACGTGGATGAGTTCCAAAACTTTGCCACAGAATCATTTTCCACCATTCTCTCCGAAGCTCGAAAATACCGCCTCAATCTAACCATGGCCAATCAGTACATTGCACAAATGCCCGAAGAAGTCCGTGATGCCGTATTTGGGAATGTGGGTAGCATGCTCTCGTTCCAGGTGGGTTACGACGACGCTGAGTACCTATCACAGCAGTATGCCGAGGTAGCGACCCCTAATGACCTTGTGAGTCTCAACAAATACACCATTTACAGCCGACTACTTATCGATGGAATGCCGTCCCAGACCTTTTCCGCAGACACACTCCCACCGCCAGACGCCTCTCTAGAAATAGAACCAGGACGTCGAGAAAAGATCATTAAACTTTCACGTGAACGCTACGCAAAACCCCGCCAACTTGTTGAAGACAAAATCATGAGATGGAGCAAGAACACCGAACGAAAAGAAATCAATGAAGGAAAGAAAGAACTCCCATCCCCAAAAAAGCAAATACCAAGAAAAGGCAAAAAATAGAATTTGCTTAACCTACACAATTAGGCTTAAATAAGGCAAGTTG
>CAZBGQ010000021.1:0-33291 GCA_964491515.1 uncultured Candidatus Peribacteria bacterium | reverse complement strand
CATCCTGTGCTCCACCTCCCTGCGCTCCATACCCAGGAACCAAGAAAATAGTATTAGGAAGCATTGCACGCAACGCAGCGGCCTGCTTAGGATACGTCGCTCCCACCACCGCTCCAACGGAGCTATATCCTGACTCACCAATTTCATCCGCGCCCCATGAATCAATCAAATGAGCCATAAGTTCATAGTTTTTAATACGCCCATCATTCCCGAATTCTTCAGCAACTTTTTCATCCAACAATAAATCCTGCAAATCTCCAGACGACGGATTAGAAGTTTTAAGCAAAACAAAAATCCCCTTTCCAAATTCACGACACGCTGTCACAAAAGGCTTAATTCCATCATATCCAAGATAAGGCGTCACCGTGATTGAATCCACATCCATACCCGGAATAGACTCATCAAAAATTTCAACCTCACCCAAATATGAATTAGCATACGCTTGAGCGGTAGAACCAATATCATTTCGTTTCACATCCGCAATCACAATCAAACCTTTATCTTCCGCATACTTACACGTTTTTTCAAATGCCCACATCCCATATGAACCAAACTGCTCATAAAATGCAATCTGTGGCTTCACACAAGGAACCAAATCAGCCACCGCATCAATAATCCCTTTATTAAATTCAAGAAACGCATTCGCTGCACCCTCAAACCCATCATTAAATTTTTTAATCGCCTCTTCCTTAAGATGCTGAGGTATCTGGTCCAAGCGAGGATCCAAACCCACGCACACAGGATTACCCTTAGCCTTAATCGCGGCAATCAAACGATCCCCAAAATGCAATTGGGGATCTTTTATAGCGCTGAGTGAAATATCTTGTTCTTGAATCATCGAAGATAGATTACCACATGTCAGAAAAATTTCATCCCTTGTTCAAACCCCATACTCCGCCCGATAAACTTTAATAGTTTCCATCATTGAATCATCAATATGAATCTTGCCATTCACTTCCTTGTTGTACAACGCTTCAATCACATCATCCAAATTCACAATCGACACCACTCGGACACCCAATTCTTGTTCGATTTTTTCAAGCGCATTCTCACCCTCATTGTTTTTTTCCATTCTATTCATTGCGATACAAATCCCCGTAATTTGGGGATTGCCAACCGTTTTCAATAATTCAACTGTTTCTCTAATCGCGGTACCCGCCGTAATCACATCATCAATTAAAACAACCTTAGTATCTTCATTCAATGAAGCTCCCACCAAGACTTTCCCTTTAGCTGCACCATAATCTTTCGCTTCTTTTCGATTAAAACAATAAGACACGTTACGATCAAAATCTGAATGCAACACCCCGGCCGTAGTCACAGACAAAGGAATCCCTTTATAGGCTGGCCCAAAAATCACATCAAATTCCAGTCCTGAATCCAATAACGCCTCCGCATAAAATCGTCCCAGCTGATGAATCAATTCCCCCGTATAAAAACTTCCTGCATTCAAAAAATAAGGAGCCGTACGCCCACTCTTCAAAGTAAACTCTCCAAACTTAAGCGCCTCCGCTTTCACAAGAAGCTCAATGAAATCACGCTGATAAGGTTTGAGGTTCATCGCCGATGATCATAACATCTCACAAAAAATATCACCACTCCTTTTTCTTTCCTACATAATCCCGGTGATAAGCACCAAATTCCGCTTGTTCTCTCGCCAACTCATGATCCATAACCGGACCTTCCATACACGTTGCCATCCCACTTTCATCAATCACACATTGCCCACACACACCAAATCCACATTTCATATAACGCTCCACACTCACCTGACAAGGAACATTCTGCTTAAGCGCCAAATCTGACACCGCCAACATCATTCGCTCCGGTCCCACCGTCAACATTCGATCCACCTCAAGTCCCTCATTCAAAAGCTCCGCCAACAATCCCGCATTATATCCTTTATATCCAGTCGATCCATCATCGGTCGCCACGTGCACATTCACGCCAGTAACCGCAGCCGCTCTCTCTGTAAACATCAAATGCTCCGTTGATCGCCCTCCAATCACAAATTCCACCTCACATCCACGACCAACCGCTTCATGCGCTAAAAAATAGAGCGGTGCCGCGCCATAACCACCGCCAACCACCGCCAAATGTTCTCCATCTTCATAAGCAAAAGGTTTTCCATAAGGCCCTCTCACTCCGACTCGATCCCCTACCTTAAGTTCAAATAATTTTTCAGTGAATGGGCCTACTTTTGCAATCGACAACTCCAATTTACTTCCATCATCAAATGCCACACTAAATGGCTTTTCATTCACGCGCGGAATCCACACCATCACAAATTGACCTGGCTTCGCGCCCACTGACACGTCCAAAGTGAACGTTCGGACAAATGGATTTTCGTCCTTAAGTTCAAGTATTTTAACCGTACGAGGCATGTCATCTTTACGCCCAAATTTCTTAAATAACGGCACATACGCCGGCTTCTTATTCTTGCAACAATTTCCTCCTTTTCCACAATTCATAACTAAAAACTAATGGATAAAAACTATCAACTAACCATGGACTCTCCCAATAATTTCTGAAATATCTTTCACATCATTCTCCTCACACCACTCCTTCATTTCTGTCGCGATTTGCCCAAACACTTCCACTCCACGGTAATACACCGCCGTTCCCACGCCTACCAATGTCGCACCAGCCATCATCAACTCAATCGCATCTCTTCCAGTAAGAACCGAACCAGTTCCAATAATAGGAATTTTCACCGCAGAATAAACATCATAAATAGCTTTCACCACAAGCGGCTTAAGGCCAGGGCCAGAAACTCCGCCTACCTTATTAGCTAACACCGGCTGGGCGGTTTCAAGATCAATCACCATGCCAGGTCCAAATGTATTAAAACAGGTTAAACCATCCGCTCCCGCCGCTTCAACCGACTTAGCAATTTCAGTTAAATTATCCACATTAGGAGACAACTTAACAATCACAGGAATGTGCGCCGGAACTCGTTTGCGAACTTCCTTAGTCACACGAGCCGCTTGATCACGGTCACAGGCAAAAGGCTTCCCAAACTGATCTTCTACATTCGGACAAGAAATATTCACTTCAATCAAATGAGGTTCCAATTCAGCAACCTTCTCTGCCGTCTCTCCAAAATCCTCAACACGCCCTGCTACCACATTCGCAATAAGTGGAGCCACGGTAGATTGAGATTTAGCCCATTTCATATACACACCAATTTCCTCACGTGCTTTTTCAATTCCCGCATCAGAAAGCCCAACCGCATTGATAAAAAAATGCTCCGTTCCTGCCATGGTTGGATTCGGGTGTCCTGCATTACCATCACGCCACAACGATTTGGTTGTAACGCCTCCAGCTCCACTCTCCACCACATGTTTAAACGAATTCCCTGTCACACCCAAAACACCAGATGCCAATACAATCGGATTTGGGAACTGAACATTGTTATAAAGGATGGAAAGGTCCATGCGACAGATTAAATCTGTAAGGATTATAACATCCCCACAATTACGAAGCTACCGCATATGGACCATCATTCGCCGCATCCACAATTCTCACCATCTTATCATGAACCGCGGAACGAATTTCTGTAGAAAAATCACCACTCATTGCCAATAAACGTTCCAATTGATCAATAATCGCCACCAACGGTCGAGCCTGAGGCGCAAACACGCCAACACCCTTCATCAACAAAGAAACCCATTTAGCGTACGTTTGATCATTCAAATGAAGCTGCTTAATAAGGGCCTCGTGCTCATCAGGTGTACCTTCATGTCTGAAATCAATAACACCATAATAAAGCATCGATTTAATAAAATTTGATTTAACTTCTTTAATTCTCCCAGGAGAAAACGGCACCACATTGGGAATACTAAACAATCGCCCAATCACTTCTTGATCTGCTTGTGCAGCAAGACGTTGTTCCTCGTACGACAACCCATCCCATTTCTGAATCAATTTTTGCACAAACCTATTTGAACGAAGTGCCACCACAACATCCGAAACATAATCTGCTACCTGTTCAGCATCAACTTCTGATGCCTTCCCCTCCACTTTAGCCAAAAAGTCGGCCACATCCTTAAGCTCTGGAGCAGGCTCAGAGGAATCAAGACTATTTTCTGGATCAGGCATAGAGAAAAATTAAATTCTATAATAGAATTATACACTATTTTAAGTGAAATGTCTATCGCTCGAAATCCTTAGGCAAGGGTTCACTCAAAATAACCAAAAAGAAATGCCACCCCATCACCAGGTTGAAGAATCGATATATGATATATAACCACACTTACGCCAGGTATAAAATTTGACGATTCAGCGAGTATGAACTAAATTTATATGATTCGTTCTTTCGGAACACAAAATAAAACTTGGATCCAAGGATCCTAAAACAAATTTCAATCGAAACACGAATCACCCTTAAACGCAGAAGACCACAAGCTCCTTTCCATTCCAATGAATCGCCCCCGCCACAAAGCGCCGGCGACTAGCGCCGAAAACTTCTTTCGCCTCTAATCGTTTCCGCTTTGTGAAGGAGTCTCCTAGATCTGGAAACTCCTCTCCCAGTGACCTCGTGTCACTTAATTGTCTGCCAATTTCCGGCCGGCCTCCCCTCCAGGAAGCCCCAGAAACTGGACTCCCAGACGGCTATGGTCAAGCCTCTACTGAACCAAAGCAAGGCAAAACAAAAACAAAAAGAAGGCCAAGATCACCTTCACCTAAAACACCTCCACGGAGCCTCTGAGTCGAGCAAAAACCTTCGCACGACTGATAGAAAGACCGATTGGAGGTGTTTTTTTATACAAAATTCATTATCTCCAGGTCTTAAAAAACGGCTCTAAAAAGGCAAAAAACAACATTTGACAAACATCGCCCATCGAAGTTTTGACGTAACTTGCAAATGATGGATTACAATGCGGCCAAGATTCCTAACCCAACATAAATGGAAACTGCCTCTGCTTCTGAGCAAGCCATGGATAGATTCATTGCTAACTCGCCAGGACTTCAAGATCCACAAATTTACATCAAAGACCCCACCCTTCCCACTCTCCCGGATCTTAAGCAGATAGCACAAGCACGACGAAAGGCAGGATTACCAGTTATTGATCAGTCCGCCGGAGACATTTCTGATGTAGGGCAACCCATGAATCCTGACTTTTACGAATGGATAAAAGAAGAACGAGAACGCCTCATCGCTGAAGGACACACCGAATTCAAAGAAACCGACCACACACCTGATGGATACCCGGGAAACTACAGACAACAGTTCCCCGTTGTCACCGCAAAACTCGCCGAAAGCTGGGGAGTCAGAGAAACACCTTTCCAAGCCGTTCAAACCGTTTCTGGGCGAGCTGCGATTGATTTCGCACTACGAGGACTATTAGCTCAAGCAGAAGCGCGTGGACTTAAGGGGAAGCCAGCCATCATCCTTGATCCCATGGCTTGGTCCGGCTATCAACCACTTGCCAATGATTTAGGAATCACAATCATTCAAGCTCCCGCCGTTCAAGGGCATGGATTATCTAACTCATCTGAAGGAGTCATAGCCGCTGAATTAATGGCAACAAAACAAGGACTCGACCCCATCGCCGTCATTCCTATCTTACCCAGCAATCCCACCGGAGTCGGCATGGACAGACAAGAGCTTGCAGACCTTATTCAAGCCGTAAAAATGCCAGTTCTAATCGATGGATTCTACTCCCCCATTCACCCAGATGGGCACCAAGAAGCCGTTCCACTAGGATGGCTTGAACAATATCTTACCCCCGAACAACTTTCTCAAGTAGGAGTAATCGTAGGTGAAACCAAAGTCATCAGCTCACAGAAAAAAACCGGATCCCTCATTTGGATGGCTCCAGAAGAACATGACGCCACGGCTCAAATGATTGTGAGGACCGCCATCAAAAGACTTAGTACAACCAACAGTTATCCCCGCCCCGACGAAGCCATGGCAGCCTACGCACTCCATACCTTCCCCGAAGGAATTCACGCCGCCATGGGACCACGTTACGAAGCACTAAATCAAGCCCGCGCTGCCATGCGCGCTGCCGCCGACGAACTTGGACTGCCACTTTCCATTGGTGGATCATTCTATGGAACCATTGCCCTCGTAGACCCCTCCGGAGAAAGCCTCATTCGTAGCAAAGACGGACGCGTCATCACCGATCCAAAAGAAGCCATCACCACACTCACAGATCAATTCGGATTGGTAGGCGCACCTGGAAGCATGTTCTCTGCCGCTCCCGAAGCCAGCAAAATGGCTCGCCTCTCTGCCGCCGTCACACTCGAAGACGTAAGTAGGGTAAAAGGCATTTTCGCTCAAATGCTAGATGACGCAAAACGACACGGATAATCCTACTAACTCAATTAAAGAACAATGACCTCACTCGATCGTATTTTAGAAGCCACTCAAAACACACCCTACCTCGGAGCAGAATCCGAAGGAGGTGTGATTGATCCAGAAACATTTGAAACCCATCACGAAATCGCAGGAAAACAACCCACTCAAGCGGTTAAAAACTGGCTTCTAGAAAACCTCACCGCCGCAAAAGCAAGCCAAATCGAGCCTTTCGTTACTCCTGACGTTCCCGAAACTATCACGGAGGTCAATCCACCTCCACTTAGGTCCCCTCGCTCCACAGCAGCATCACAACGTTTATTCACCATTCTCGTAGATTCAGTCCATCAAATTCTAGAAAGAGAAACCGGTCAACGCATCCAACTTATTCATGGTGCTTCTCTTCGACCACCCAACATCACCGCTGAAGACGCCTCAAAACACGTCGACCCATTCAAGCACCTCTACTACAAATACCAAATTGAAAACCACGGCGACAAAGTCGGAGCAGCCACAGGAGACCACTATAATCTTTCCGCTCCATGGAAAAAATTTGAATCAAACGAAGAAGAAACCGATTTTTACGTACGTCTGGCAGGCACAATGCGATTAATGGCAGCAGCCATTACCATGGGAATTGCCACAAGCTCTCCTCTCTATTATGCCAACCAAAATGGCGGTGTGGGCACAATTTTAACAAGCACCAATAGCAATCGACTATCTCGAATTTGGCCGGGAAGAACCATCATGGACATCCCTGGACTTTTCAGTAACCGCTCAAAATTCACTGCTGAATTAGAAGAGTTCCTAACCAACCGTCTTTTACTTACAGGAAGAGATATCTGGTTACCCACACGCCCACAAGCCACTCCTATCCATGGAGGAAAGTCATTCCAAGAAGTATGCATCGAATCAGATATAGATCTAACTAATCCCCAAGATCGAGATCGCGCACTAAAAATGCTAGTCGAAAGCTTTACCCAGAAAAGCAAAAAAGGAGACAAACAAAATCGAATAAAAGATTGGCGCGTTCAAATGGTTAGAGACTTTATCCACGCACCTAGAAACCGTGTTGAAATGCGTGTCGCCGAAACACCTCCTGCCTTCGACAATCAAACCCCCTATGAAACCACCAAAGCCATTCATGCATTCCTAGAACTTGTATTCATCTTTCTCTCTCAAAATCCTGAAAAACTGCAACATTTAACCTATAGCCCGACCGAACTTCAAGCCGCCAAACACAATGAATACACCATCCTAAATCAAGGATTAGACGCTAAAATCTACTCTCCACATAACTTCAGAGAAACCACAGGACGAGAACTACTTGCCAACATTATGGAGGAGCCAGGATTCAAAGAACTCGTTGCTCTATTAGAGCGTGATGAAGATCTAGAACCAATCCAACGCATCGCTCTTAGCTACCGCTCCCCTAGAAATCCACTAGCTCTTCCCCCCGCCGAACGCATACGCCAAGAAATTGCAAAAGAATACGGCATCGATGCACGGCAAAGCGGCATCGACCGATTCCTCCACGACAACAACGGAGGCGACCCAGATCGATACCCCAAAGAACTCCTTAGCCGCACTCGCGCCGCCATGGGAAAAGAGCTCAGACAAATTGAATCTGACATCCCCACCGTACCAACCGCCGACCAAGCATTCCTTCAAACTCTCCTCGAACAAACACAAAAAGTCCGAACCATGATACCCTCTCATTAACCCATTCCCCATGTTGTCAGAATCCACCTCAGATCATTACGGCACCCAAGAGTTCGGTGACGCACTCGCCGCTTTTCCTCCTCACGTACAAACCGTACTTGAGCTAGCTGCCGAACTATGTACGGTTCCCGGAATCACCGTTCCCACAAGCAAAGTCGACTTTGAAAACGTAATCCGTACCCACAACATTGCTCGAGAATTTGCGGAAGCAGCCGGACTACAAGTGATTGAACTACCTGCCGATCCAGAAAACGGAAAGCCTTATCCATACCTCATGGTAACCTTCAGCGACCTAGATTTAAATGATCCAACCTTTACCGAAGCCGTTGCGCTCATCGGGCACACCGACGTTGTGCCACCCACCACCCACCCTCCAGACGGTGACGATCAATTCGCTCCTTACCTAAAAAATGGAGACCTCTATGCGCGTGGTGCCGCTGACATGAAAACCGTGGTTGCAACCGATCTAGCTTGGATGGCAGCGCGACAAAAAGAACCTGGACCAAAACCACCCTTCATCACCATGATTTCCTCATGCGAAGAAAACGGTAGCGCTGAATCCAATCATACAGGAGCTGCACTAGATTGGTTAGAATCTGAGAAAGGAATAAAAATACGTTTCGCGGTTGTCGGCGAACGCACCGGCGAACTTGAATGGATGGACCCGGACATTCAAGTCGGACCTATTTGTAAAGAAAACCGTGCATGGAGATGGATGGAATTTTCAGCCCCCGATATGGACCAAGGAAATGGACGATCAGTCCTAAATCTTTTCAGCGAAATTATTCGAGAAGGACGAGAACGCATCCAAACACTCAACACCCAAATCGATCCAGAACGTGCCGAACAACAACCAGGATTACGAAGTGGATTTGTTAATCCCACCATGCTCATTGGACCAGATCACGTTGAAGGAGAAAATCTTCCCAATGGAACATGGATAAGCGTAATCAAAGAACCAGGAGCAGCCAAACATTCCGCCGCCATGTCCGCCTCTGATATCAGTCTAGTAGAAAATTTAGAACTATTTTTACAAGCTGCCGAAGAAAGATTTGGTACTGAAAAAGTCTTCATGGGAGAAGTCGTCATTGGGGAACGAGGCAACTTCAACTCATGGAATGGAAGCGGCCACATAAGACTTGTGATCGATGAAGATGCTGAAACCGTTCAACAATGGATCAACAACGAAGGAGATGAATGGGCCTTCAACATCAACTCCTCAACTGAGGCACCTGAAAATTTATGCCAAGAAACTGGCATCGCCGGCATAGACATACGAGAACTCCCTGAACACCAAGACGCAGTACAAACATGGATTCAACAAATACGACGTTCATGGGCTGACCATGAACTCACTGCAGTCTTAGACCGCCCTTCATGGAAATGCCCTCTTGATCAGACCGATCTTGTTGCCCTCGAAAAAGCCTATGAAGATGTAATAGGATCTCCGTCTCCTAGCCTAGTCAAACTTCACGGAAACGATGGAGGCGAATTAGCCGCCAGACAGCAAGCTGAATCTGCCGACTATGCAAACTCTGGACTTGGGAGCGCCGTAGTATTCGGGCAAGTTGGTAAAAGCCCGCATGGAAAAAACGAATTTCACCGTGGAGCAAGCATCGCTCCTTACTGGGAAATCCTAAATAAATGGGCTAATTCATATACCACTTAACTCAACACCTTTACAACCGACACACCGAGTGCCACTACAAACGAAAGACGCAAAAGCCAAACTTGCGTTGAGCTTTCCCATTTACCACTAACCTTGATTATTTTCCCACCGAAAAACCCACCAATCATCGATCCGGCAGACCAGACTAACGCAACCGGCCAATTAATTTGACCATTAAAGAAAAAAACCAAAACTGCAGACAACGTCAAAAGACCTTCAATAAAAAGTCCGTCTGTTCGAACATTGGCCAAATCAAAATCTTTCACTGTTTTTGACTTAAGTAACGCCCAAATAAAAAGACTCACACCTGCCCCAAAAATTCCGCCATACACTCCCACCAAAAAAGCAGCTATCAAAAAGACTCTACCTGTCATGAAACGCTGAAACGTAGCAGAAAATTCAGTCAAGAGAATCGCAACCACAATAATCGGAATGACAAAAATCTGAGGAAAAGACACAGCAAACTGAGCCCCGACAATTGACCCAATCACCACAGGAACAGTGACAATCATAGCCTTCTTTACGTCCAATTTTTCACGAGCCGCAAACACTGCCACCCCGTTTCGAAACAAACTCCCAACTTTAATGTTCGCAATCCAAAACGCCAAACTCATCTGAGGAAAAAGCACTTGGAAAAGCGGCAATGACAAAAACATAGAAGCCCCTAAAAAAACCGCCCATGCACCTATGGGAATCGCCAAGAAAAAAAGCCACAATAGTTCTATCATACTGAAACGTTACCATCTTTCACTCTCTGCTCGCCCGAAACAAACACATGAACAACCGCTCCATTGAGAGTCTCACCATCAAACACACTATTCCCTCCTTTCGTTTCCATTTCATCAATCGAAGCCGTCCACTCAGCGTCCAAATCAAACACCGAGACATCCGCATCCGCCCCAACCTCAAGACCGCCTTTCTCAATCCCCACAACTTCTGAAGCATTGACACTCATACAAGCAATCAGCTCACTCAATGTTAAATGTCCAGGTTTAACCAAATGAGTATACCCGGCCGCAAAACTTGTTTCCAATCCAACAGAACCACGAATCGCATCTAAAAAGGGCTGCAATTTTTCAAATTTAGTATGAGGAGCATGATCAGTAGAAATCACCGAAATTGTGCCATCTTTCAAACCTTCAATCAACGCCTGACGATGATTTTCACTCCGAAGCGGTGGGTACATTTTCGCATTAGTGTTATAACCTTCACATTTCTCATCCGTGAATGAAAAATGTTGAGGCAACACCTCAGCCGTAATAGGCAATCCTTTAGCCTGAAACTGACGAACAAATTCCACACTTTGCGCACTCGAAAGATGCGCAACATGCAAACGGACCCCTGTTAATTCAGCCAAAAGTAGGACTCTCATTACTGCAATATCTTCCGCCGCTGTCGGGATACCAGGAAGCCCCATCCGAGTAGAAATAAGCCCTTCGTGCATCGCACCTTTGAGTGATAAATCTGTGACCTCACAATGAGTAACCATGACCAAATCATACGTTTTGCAATACTCCATTGCCCGACGCATCAATCCTTCATCTTGAACATCATGCCCATCATCAGAAATCGCAACAATACCAGACTGTTTCATTTCCCAAATATGCGCCAATTCCTCACCTGATTCTCCCTTAGTGATCGCTCCCGCTGGATACAAATTAGCCAATTTCAACTCACGTGCACGCTTTACTTGAAATTCAACCATACTCTGAGAATCCGTAATCGGTGTGGTGTTTGGCATAGAAACCACCGACGTCACGCCTCCGTTTAATGCCGCTCTCAATCCTGTTTCAATCGTTTCCTTATCCTCTCGCCCTGGCTCACGTAAATGAACATGAATATCCACCAAACCAGGAGTTACCAATTTACCGGAAACATCAATCACCTCATCCGCTTGAGAAGGATCAATCATAGGGGCAAGTTCAGCGATTTTACCGTCCCTCAAAAGAACATCCATAACACCATCTATCTTTTGAGATGGATCAACCACATGACCGGCTCTTAAAAGTATTGTTTTCATAAAAATTCAAATAATTTAGAGGGGAATATAAGATTTTTTCTTGCCATCCAACCGATTCCCGACCAGCCAAAGAAGCGCTTTCCGCACCAACAGACCATTGGCCACTTGTTGATGAATTTTACTTCGGGGATGCGTCACTAAATTTGAATGCACATCAATATCTCGGATAACAGGACCCGCATGCATCAAAATTCCATCATCATTGATCATATCGAAACGCCTAGAATTTATTCCAAAAGTTTTAGAATACTCTCTCAAACTTGGGACAAAACCTCCTGCCCCACGTTCTTCCTGAACACGCAATGCATAGAGTACATCCGTTCCTGGCAAAGCCTCTTCAAGGTCAGTATAAAATTGAATATTCAACTCATCAGTCCCTTCAAGAGCAAAAGTCAACGGTGCCGCCACACGAATCGTCGCGCCAAGTCGTGACATCAATCTCCACATGGAGCCGAACACCCTTGAATGACGAATATCCCCAACAATAGTTAACACTTTTCCTTTCATACTTCCATGATGATCCAACATAGTCTTAGCATCCAACAACCCTTGAGAAGGATGTTCATGCCATCCATCCCCCGCATTCACAATCACAGAAGGCACATGCTTAGCCACAAAATATTGAAGCCCCGAATATTCTGACCTCATCACTAAAACCTGGGCTTGCAACGCAGACAATGTTTGAGTTGTGTCCAAGAGACTCTCTCCTTTTTTCACAGAAGAAGCACCTCCCGTTAAATTAATCGTATCCGCGCCAAGATGCTTGCCCGCAAACTCAAAACTACTTCGAGTACGAGTAGAATTTTCATAAAAAGCATTGATGATAGAAACTCCTTTCAAAAAATCCAATTTTTCTGTTCCAACTTCTTCAAATGCTCCCGCCAACTCAAGTATAAGTTGAATGTCCTCATCCGAAAGATCATCAATCGACAAAACATCAAAAACCGAAAGATCCCTGTTGGCGCGGATCTTTTTAAATGTTTCAGTGACGTTATTCATGATGAGAATTCATTCCGAGGAAAGCCTCTTTGATATAATATAAACAATAATCTATAAAGTGTCAAGCCAATGCTCAGATTTATCACCACTAGTATAAAGAAAAAACCTTAACCCCTCAATCTAATTCAATAAAATCATCTTCCCCCTGGGTCAGTTTTAAATCATAGCTTGCCTTTTCCCTCCCACGCGCTAAAATACCGGCAATGAACTCCTCGGACCCACAAACACTCACTCTCACATTAAAAGACGGCACCCAGCTCACAGGACAATCGTTTGGAGCACACACGGATGCCTCTGGAGAAGTGGTTTTTAATACAGGAATGGTCGGATATCCCGAAAGTTTCACCGATCCATCTTACAAAGACCAAATCCTCGTATTAACCTACCCATTAATTGGGAATTACGGTGTTCCTGAATCCGAAAAAGATGAACACAACATCGAAACAATGTTCGAAAGTGATGACATTCACTTAAAAGGAATCATTGTCACTGAATATTCAGACAACCACAGCCACTGGCAAGCCAAACAATCATTAGGAGAATGGATGAAGAAAAAAGGCATCCCCGGAATCACTGGCATTGATACCCGAGCCCTCACACAAAAACTTCGAGACAAAGGTTCCACCCTTGGGATCATCACAACAGATCCAAACAAAAAAATTCCATTTGACGATCCCAATAAAAGAAATCTAGTAGCTGAAGTCAGTATCACTGAACCACAAACTTTTGAGGGCCCCAAAGACAGCCCACACATTGCCATTATCGACTGCGGCATGAAACTCAACATCATACGCAGCTTTTTAAAACGCGGCATCACTGTCACACGAGTTCCCTGGAATTATAATATTTGGGATATGGGAATTGATTTTGACGGCGTCTTTTTCTCAAACGGACCTGGAGATCCAGCCGTCATGGACGAAACCGTCGCCATCATGAAAGAAGGATTTAAACGAAAAAAACCGACCTTTGGCATCTGCCTTGGTTCTCAAATAATGGGACGCGCAGCAGGAGGAAAAACCTTTAAAATGAAATTTGGTCATCGGTCACAAAACCAACCCTGCATCGACCTAGAGACCGGTCGCTGCGTCATCACATCTCAGAATCATGGCTACGCCGTTGACCCAAAATCTTTAGACAAAGACTGGAAAGTTTGGTTCGAAAACGCCAACGACGGAACGGTTGAAGGGATCAAACACAATACTCTCCCCTTTTACGCAGTTCAGTTTCATCCGGAGTCAACACCAGGTCCCACAGACACTAACTATCTTTTCGACAAATTTGTAAGGGAACTGTAAACTAATCCTGTTTTACTACCAGCTAATAACCCCTCCCTCCCATGAAAAAGCACCTCGCTCTTTTTTCAATAAGTGCTCTATTGGCAATGGCCTTCTGGATTCCACTTGCATTTGCAACTGACGCCCCCACTCTCGACCCAATCACCTCCCCGGTAAACGCCACCAAAGCCCTCATCAGCGGTCACGCAAACGCTGGAGATAAAATCATTATTACAGGCGGTAGCTATCAAATCCCCCCTCTCTATGCCGACGATGCCGGCTATTTTGAGCTCGAAGTCTCGCTTGTCCAAGAAACCGTCAACATCTACTCCGTCAAAGCCGACGATGGAACCGGAGCAAGTTCTCAAATCGAAGTAGTAATAGAAGAAAGCACCGTAGCTGCAGCCGCCGCCGAAGCACAAGGAGGAGGAGACCGAACCGCCCCATCAGCCCCCAATGTATATACCACCCCCGAAACGATCGATGCCGGAACCTATTTATTTATTGGAACCGCAGAGGCAGATACCACCATCAAAATTTCAGGAACTAAAAGCGGAAGTACCTTAGTCCGCTCTGACGGCACCTGGCAAATTTTCATGAACCTAGAACAAAACACAACCAACAATTTCACATTCACAGCCAAGGACGCTGCCGGCAACGTAAGTCCCGGCGTAAAAGTAACAATTAACGAAGAATCCACCACCCCAATAGATGAAACTGAAGAAGACACAACGACAGATGAAGAGACTTCCGACGGACCCACCATCACCGTTGTAGCACTCAGTGATATCAGCGGACACTGGGCAGAAAACTACATCATCGACTTAGTCACTTCAGGAGCCGTTAACGGCTATGACGACGGAACCTTCCGCCCGGACAATGCTGTCACCCGAGCTGAATTTGTCAAAATGGTAGTCAATGCATTTGGCTATGAAGTTGCCGACTCAATCACTGAAAGCTCTTTCTCTGACGTGGATGTAAATGCTTGGTTCGCTCCTTACATTGAAGCAGCTAACACCATGAACATTGTGGACGGATATTCAGATGGGACTTTCGGCCCTGGAAACACCATCAATAGAGCTGAAGCCATGAAAATATTACTCACCGCCGCCGAAATCGACACCACCGAAATCGACGAGGCCAACTTCGACGATGTAAGCGAATCTGCATGGTTCGCTCCTTACATTTACACCGCCTACGACCTAGAGATTGTTAGCGGCTACGGCAATGGCGAATTCGGCCCCGGCGACGACATGACACGCGCTCAAGTTGCGAAGGTAATTGTGGAGTTGATGGGACAGCTGTAACCACCACTCACCTCAGAGGGACATGTCTTTATTCTTGTGGCCCCTCGATGAGCCTACTTGAGCTCAAGCTAGCTGCCAATAAATGATCAACAGGAACTGGCTCCGAAAGCTTTGGCCCTTCTAGGAACCCGGCCATACGCGGATCCCCTTCAATGTCGTACACAAATTGATCCCAAGCGCTACGACGTAGATGCGCACTCAAATCAACCGCCTCATCCCAACGTCGATCCCTCTCTACTTCACGTGCATAATCTTGCTCGAATCGTCTACTATCCGCCCCAGAACGAGGACGACCATCATGATCAAATTCTCCCATCCCGTATACCCCATCTACGGCAGGTCCTCTTCCAATAAGATCCCTTTTCCCCGCATGCCAGGCCATTCTCAAATGCCTCAAAGATATTTGAGAACGCGAGCCTCTAAGCACTTTATTAACATCAGTACGAGCAACTATACCGTGGTCCATCAAAGGAAACTCCATCGTAATCACCTCATCAAGATCAGCTTCTCTACCAAAAAACTTCGGATGGAAATGTTGCCGCTGACCGGTTACAGAATAGCTCGCACAATGCAACGGCCCCTCAAGATAGAGATCTTGTCGTGGCTGGGCAACTTCACTTACAGGAACAGGAAGAGACGAAGACACAACAGGGTTAGCCAGACCAAAATTAACAGCCATAACTCTATAAAATCGATCGCTTAAACCTTCAATCCCCAATGACACCTCATCCCCCGGATAAATTTCAGCCTCCACTGCTAATCGTAACGCTAACGCCTCTTCCTCAGCTTTCCACTCACCCCGATTTGGAGCCTCATAGTCAGGTTCAGAAGGCAAATGATCATAAAAGTCATAGAAATCAACCATATATTTCTCTTTAAATTATTACATAAAATGTATAAGCCATATAGCAAGGCATGTCAATCACCCCTCCATCGCCATTTCCAACTCACCTCCCGAATAACCATCAACCTCAAGACTCACCCCTCCCTCCGGGCCCGTCCCCTCCACGTAACAGCCTCCTTGAGGACTCCCTAAACGTGCTTCTACAAATCTACGAAAACGAGTCATCACTTGAGGCCACCTTCCTTTAAGCTTTATTTCTGGATGAGCTTTCACACCTTTCAATAAAAAACGCTTTAACGCCCATTTATTAGGAACAAATCGATACGGGAAATCCACAGGGGGACCACCTGGCTGAGATGAAACCTGAAAAATCTGTCCACTAAGCATCCGAGGATCTCGATCCGCCAAATTCTCCGCATCAAGAATCACATTTTCCACACAATGATTTCCAACCGATTCTTCAACCTTACCAGCAACCTCACTCTCCCCAATCTCTTCCAATAAAACATTCCAACGCGCTTCCGTCAGTGCAATTCCAATTCGCCGGTTCGTCTGCCACTCCTCCATCACCTGAATCATCTCCACCCAGATATCCTTCCCTAAATCCGCATCCAACATTTCCCATAAATCTATATGTGAACTACGACACAATTTATCAAATTGCGTCCGCCGTGCAAGACTCTGTCCCACCAATCCCATCATACGCATCAATTGATCTCGACGCTCCAATAACAAATGCAAACAATTGATTCTCTCTTGCATCAATTGCCGTTCAGTGACCATTGCTTCTGGCAGAGCCCTTCCTCTTTTCTGCTGCCGATCAAAAAATCGCTCCAATTCAACATACGGGAAATCTGTATGAATATCAGAACCACAAACAGAAAAATCAGCGGTAAAATCCATGCATCCCATATTGCCCAATACACAATCAAGATAACGACTTTCAATAGACTCCAGGTCATTTACATCATAAAATCGAGTCTGATAATTCGCCATCAATCGCTCACTATAAACCCGCATACGAGTCGACTTTTTTGTACTCAATGGGTCGCCACATTCTCCTTTCTTATCCATTCCCATCTGTTCCTGAATACGTTTTCCAAGAACTCTCTGTTCCAATTGAACCCTATCCCACACCGTTCCATTACGCGACGATTGCACAGAAAACCCCGCCTCAATCTTTAACGTTTGCTCATACTGCTGCTGCTTAAACACCGCCAATCGAGAGAGTTGTCCAGGCTGATCATAAATAATAGGTTTTTGCTCCATAATCTAATTTTTTACTAAAGTTAACGTAAATGCGGACGGATAAAAATCATTCCTCCACGGGAAAGGGGCCCGATAAAATCGAATATCTTGATCCTCTGTCGACAACCTTTTTACCCCAATCCAAACGATTCAAAATAAGTCCCATTAGCTTCGACTAGAGTATCTCTATCTCGATCCGGACTCCCTCCCAAAAACCATTCATCCGGAATGAAAAAAGGAGTATTCATTTCAGTAATATGAATTTCTCCCCCTTTCACTAAAACTCTTGATGCTTCGGTTAAAAAAGACGCCATCATCTTCGGATCCCGATCATAAGATCCAAACACATTATTAAATATGAGTTCATGCACGCTTTCGTTAGGAAAAGGAAATGCCCGACAATCTGCCTCCAAGCTCACAAATTGCTCTTGATCTCCATACCTTTTTTCTTCTTCCAAGACAGAGACATCACTCCTAGGTCCATGCACCGAAACATACAATTCATTCGCCCCTCCTAGTCCCCGTCCGGCACAAAATGCAGATGGAATTCCTTCGCTCCCCACCTCAACCACCAAACGCTCAATCGTATCAGGCGAGTTTTGAATAGCATCTACTATTTTAGGAGGGAAACCAAGCTCTCCTCCCTCAGACTCAGAAAAACTCAAATCTCCCTCCCTTTGAGGCAATCCCAATTTCCCCGCCTCTTCATCCGGATCAGGGACTAACGACAACTCTCCAGAACCCGCTCTTTCTTCAAATTCCAGTTGAATAGCCTCAAACTGCGTCAATAAATGCTCACAATTTCCTCTAATCTCACGTAGAAGCTGCCAATTCATTCCCTTCAAAAAAACATACTTAGGCGCCCCCCAAGGAACCAGTCGCCACGAGAATTCTCCATTCCCTCGTTTAGGCCATACCCGATATACTTCCGCCCGCCCTTCTGGGCGTAAATAATCCGAACTAATAGTACACAAAACCTTTGTGGCAGTTTTACCCATTTCCTTTAAAACCTCTTCCTCCACCTGATGAATTTGATGTTCTGCTAACCCCATTCCTCGTCGCAGCCTCCTCTTCCAAAGCATTAATCTTAAAATAATTGCATCTCCAACACGGACAATATCTGGATCCATCCATTCATCCCAAGGCTCAGGCCAATTTAGCTTACTTAGCACACGCTCCTTTACGCCAAAGGCCTTAATCAACTTTTCCCGTCGTCCCCCCAATGCAGAGACTTGATCCATTCTATCCTTTAATTTTCCTTTCTCTTTCTCCATCCTTATACAAGGAGCATTTGGCAATTCTTCTAAAAACTCCTCCAATTCAACATGGGGACAATTCGTTGTAAATTCTCCCAAAACATCTGAACTACGAATAAGCTGACATTCTACAGCATCCCATTGACTAACAAGACGAACCACCGATGTTGTTTGGTCTCGAAGCTTTAAAAATTTAACCGGCTCTCTCCCCTGATATTTTCCCAAAAGCGACAAGTTTGCATAATCATTCCTTAAACCTCTATATAAAAACTGAAAAACATCTTCCAGCGCATGGTATTCGGATTGCAAATAATCCCAGAAAGCTCCTGCTTGTATCAGACCAGGAGGAAACGCAGCCGCAATTCGCAAACCAATCTCATAAAGGCCTTCCTGCGCAATTTGCATTGACCTCTTTTTGACTAACAACGTCATCCCACCGGAATCATCCTCAGATGGTTCCTCACAAGGTAAATAATAATAATCTGGCCCTTTTCCCATAAAAAAAATTATAAGAAGAAAAAATAAACCATTTTAACAGATTCGTCAACCTGAACGCTCTAAGAATTCCCTCAAGATGCCTGTATGCTCCTCACATGTACATTGCACTAGACCTCGAAACCACCGGCCTTCAAGCTCGCAAAGATAAAATCATCGAATTTGCGGCCATGAAAATGAAACCTGATGGCACGATTTTAGAAGAACTTCACTTTGTGATTGATCCAGGCATTCCCATTCCACAGATCATCACCCACATCACCGGCATCACGAATGAAGAGATTAAGGGAAAGCCAACACTAGACGAACTCAAACCACAAATCATTGAATTCATTGGAAACTATCCTATTCTTGGACATTCAATTCAATTCGATATCGACTTCCTAAACGCAAACGGAATTGCTGAAGAAGCCACTCCTCTCGACACATTCCAACTCGCCCAAACACTTCTTCCCAACGAAGAATCCTACAGCTTAGAAATTCTGAGCGAAAAGTACCAACTACCTCATCCCAACAAACACCGTGCCGACGACGACACTCGTGTGGCGATCGAACTCTACAAACTCCTCCTTCAAAAAATAAAGGAAACCCCCGAACACCACATTAAGCCACTCCAAGAGCTTCTTTCCAAAAGCGAATGGTCATGGAAAGACACCTTCCTCAGTGTTCTTGGCGAATCCCCGACCCCGACAAAAACTACCACTTCATCAACCCCTACTTTTTCCGCCCCACTCTCAGAAAAACTTCAACAACAACTTTTTGAAAACCTCACCACCGGAAAATCCTCTCTTATCGAATGCCCCGACTACACTCCTCTAGACATCACACTAACCGCCACTCACATGGCGGAACAGACCGGCGAACATGTTGTCATTGTCACTCCTCGTCCGGAACAATTTCCAACCGATACTGCCATCGCCCACCTCGAAAATCCTCGACGAACATTCAATCAAACCTATTTCAAAAAATTCCTAACACAAACCGCATTTACCGATAAAGAAACCCGAATGGCCATCAAAATAATGCTCTGGCTAGACCACACAAAAACCGGACTCAAAAGCGAACTCTCGATTGGGAATGATGAACAAATCACTTGGGAAAGTGTGTCAGAAGCTCAAAACCTAGCCAATCCAGCAGCCCCAGACCCAGATTCTTTCTATGGGAAAGCATTCAAAAACGCAAAATACACTCCCGTACTAGTCGTACATCCAAGCGTCATGTTAGAAAACATTGTACGCAAAGCAACCATTCTTCCCGAAAAAGCACACCTCATCATTGATCAGATAGAAGAATTAGAAGAAGCCACATTACACAGTTTCACCAATCAATTCTCACTAGACCAATTTGCTAGCAGCCTTCCTGATCCACTCAAAAACAGCTTCGGCATTTTATTTGGGATGCTAGGCCTTCTACTCGAAAAATTCTATGAAGACGACTCCGGCAATAAATATCCCGGATCTCAACAACTGATATTGGAGCCTCAGCACTTACACAGCAACGAAGGATCAAAAATAAAAGACCTGCTCACTTCCATCAGCGGAAGCATCGACCAAACCTCTCCTTTCACACAAAACCAATTTCGAGCACTCAAAAAAGCCTTCAACCTGACTCCTGGCGTAATGACATGGATAAACATCGATGCCTACGAAAACGTCATCCTCCGAGCCTGCCCAGAAAGCCCTAAAGACCTTCTACTAAAACACCTATGGGGGAAATTCAAAACCCTAAACGGACTCACCCACTTTGGAACTGTAAACGGATCATTTAGTTTCCTCAAACGACGACTAGAACTCCCTTCCGAACTAGAAAAAATTCATCTTTCTGCTCAAACACCTCCCATCCCACTACCTCTCTTCTTCTATCCCTACCTCCCAAACGTTAAAGTCCCGGCCAACAATACCGAAACCGCTCAGATCATCCGACGACTTCTCGCTCAACACGAAACAGAATCCAGTGTTTTTCTATTAACCAATTCAATAAAAGCGGCCGAACAATTACACAGCTTAATCGAACCACATGTCGACAAAGAAAAGTGGAATCTCTTTGCCCAAGGCGTCAGCGGCGGCATCGGGAAAATCAAACTACGATTCGAAAACAACTCAATCAAAACCTTAATCATCGGGAATAGCCGTCTATACAAAACAATTCTCACATCTTCAAAAGGCACCGAAATAGACACCCTCCTCATTCACCGAATCCCATTCAGATTCCCTTGGCACCCAGTCCTAAAAAACGACTGCGACCTAATGAAAAACAACTTCACTGAATACACCATCCCCACCGCCATCCTTGCACTCAAACAATATCTACATAGCTTCAAAACCCAAACAAGCCCACTCGAAGTTCATATGTTGGACCCTCGCATCGAACAATACAGTGGAGCTCTCATGTCCGCCTTCTCCAAAAGAGTTCAAATCATGAACTAGAAGGTCCTAACCCTACGCTCCCAAAGTAAGAAGAGCCTGTCTCAAATCAACATCTGAATGAGCCGCTCCCATCCATAAGAGATGCAACGCATCATACAGCTGACACAATCCCGTCAACGTCTCATTTGTACGCTTTTTTCTGCCTTCATCCGTCATAACGCGAAGCGCAAAATACAGACCAAAAAAGGCCCTCCCAAACGCAGCAGTATCCAACTCAGCAGACAACAACCCTTTCTTAATATTCTGAGCATTATAAGGATAAACAATATGTGCCTGCTGTTCGGGGTCCAACTCATCAGGAGCCACATGATCCACTGCCATCTCATGGTAAAAACGATCAATAGATTCCGAATCCCAACGCGCATTCAAAGCAGACAACATAGAAAAAGAATCCAATAAATGATCTTCCTCCCCCACCGCACTCAAACACCGATTCAAATCATTAAGCTGACGTCGATGATAAGGATGATCCAACAAAGTCAACGCATTGGCTGTAGAAATCAACATAACCTTCCCTTTTTCAGGATCATCCGGGCATTCCGGATCCCAAACCCACACCAAATCACCACGTAATATTTGAGGTATAGACAAAGCCCCTGAAGTTGAAAACATAACCTCAAAAACGGTCTCCATCATTTTCCTTCCCATGACTTCATGTGGCACTTTTGTCGATACATGAGGCGAATCATTTCCTCCTTCTAAAAATTGAAACTCTCTAGCTCCGTCTTCTCCTTTATGGAGGCTAATCTCACTACATGGCAAAAATTCCAACATCATATAGGCATTGGCAGAATCAATCGGAAGTGCGCCTGTCCCATACACTTTCGGAACCTTATTTGTCTTTTCCAAAAAGTGCAGTCGTTCTGCATCCAAGCACGTTATCTCATTAAGCGCCGTAGACTTAGACACCGACAATACATAACTGGCCACCTCTTCACCTTCCCCATGAAACGAAACCTTATAAATACCATGGTGTGATCCTTCCTTCAAAGAAGACACCACCACGTACTCCGAACCCTCATATAACTCACGAAACGCCGATTCCTGTCTGATAGCTCTCACTATTCCACGATTAACCACATTAAAAGGCGTATAAGCATCAAAACCATCCGGCGTAACCCCTTGAGCCAAGCCTCCCTCAACATCCCGGTCATACCGCCAATCATGACCACTCATCATTTCACCAAAAAAAATCGGTTTATCCGTAACCGCATTAAGAGCCTCAGTCAACGCAAGCCGCTCCAAAGCAAACTCATGTTCAGTCTCATTTCCCGCTGCGTCTAGCGCAGCAAGCTCTTCTTGAGCCGATTCCCATAGATGATCTATTTCAGTAGATGCCATTGAAAAATAATGAAAAGGGACAAACACTACCATCTTAGCAGAGAATGTCAACTAAATGCATGAAATATAAAAGATAAGACCCTTGATTTTTTCAAACAATATAACTAAACTCTGCGCGCAAGCGACAGGAGATGATCTAGTCTAGTCGTATATTTAACCAAGAAAATATGTCCACCCATCCAATCACCGACATTCACGACACAGAGAAGGAAGCAAAGAAAATGATAGAAGAGGCAAAGAAAAGAAATCATCAACAAATCATCAACACGCGAGAAGCCGAAGAAAAAAAATTCGAACAATTTGAAGAAGAAGGGAAAAAAGCTGGCAAAGAAAAAATTTCTACAGCCAGAGAGGAAGCAAGCAAAATCTGTAAAGAAAAGCTCAGCGGAGGCGAAAAAGAAATTCAAACCATGAAACAACAAGCAGAACAACGACAAGACCAAGCTGTTCGTACCAGTGTTAAAGCATTCACCGATTACGTCGGCATTTAAGGACTATCAACCAAAAACTATCAACTAAAAACTAATCATATGGCCGTCCTTCCCATGGACAAAATACAGATTCTCGGAATGAAAAAGGACCTTAATAAGGTGCTCGGGTTACTACAAAAAAAAGGAGTAATGGAAGTTCGAGACATCACGGAGTCAGACGACAACGCCACACTCGAAGCCATCGAAAAAGAAAACCATGATGCTGATTTTGTAATCGCAAACACTGATTTCGCCATCAAACTACTCACCCCTTACGCCAAAAAACGTCCTATCTGGGCTGGAAGAATTAATCTCACGCCAGAAAGCGCCCTTGGCACTGTTAAAAGCTTCGACTATCGAAAAACCATTAAAGAAGGTCAAAAAATTGAAGAACGACACGTAGCCGCTCAAAACAAACTTCACGCACTCAACTCCGAAGAAACACTACTTGGCAACTGGACAAACCTAAAATTCAACCTAGATACCAAAAGAAACACCGGAAGCGTACGCATTATTACAGGGGAACTACTAACCACTGAATTCGACGCACTCAAAAAAAGCCTACACGAGCTAAGTCCGTTGACTAACCTACAAAAAGTAAGCGAAGGACAAACCAATAGCTACATTGTGGTTGTACTTGGGAACGAACAACTAGGAGAAGGAAAACAACTCCTTACTAACCACAAATTCCAAGAAATCGAACTCCCCTCTTGTGACATGAGCGTAAAGGAGCGCATTGAAGCCATTGCGACAGAACGGATCGAAGCCCAGGCCCAACTAGAAACATGCGAAAAAGAATACAAAGAACTCGCAAAAGGAATGGATAATCTTCAAATCGTTCATGATGTTTTTGTCTGGCAACAAGAAGAACACCAAGTCCGAGAGAAACTAAAGGGAACCACCTATAGTTTCATAGTTACAGGATGGGTAGCTAAACAAGATATTAAGACCCTAGAAAATGAACTCCAAGAAATTTCCAAACACAGCATGATTCACGTCATCGAGGCAGATGAAGGTGAAGAATTCCCTATCCAGCTTCGAAACAGAAAATCATCCTGGCCATTTGAGTCCGTGACAAAACTATACGGATTTCCTTTGGCAAACGAAGTAGACCCAACTCCACTGTTGGCTACATTCTTTATCGTATTTTTCGGACTTTGCCTCACAGATGCCGGATACGGACTCTTATTATTCCTTATAATGGGAGGCATACTTAAATTTTTCAATCTACCCAAAGAAAGCACCGGCCTCATCAAACTACTCATGTGGGGAGGTGTTGTGACTATGGTTGCAGGATACTTTTTCGGAGGTTATTTCGGACTCACTGTGGAGCAAGCGCCCGCCTTTATGGTTGATGGTGATATGTTTAAAGGACAAATCATCAATGCGGCAGCCGGAAGTGGTCCTCTCACCTTCTTGATCTTGGCACTTGTACTAGGAATCGTCCAAATACTCATCGGAAAAATCATTGATGGAGTTTGGAAAATCAAACAAAAGCAGTACCTCAGCGCCTTCATCGATAGCTTTCTCTGGGTTTATTTCCTTCTTGTTATCATCGGATTCAGCTTGGCGTCAGCAGGAGTACTGATCCCTAATGAATACGCAGAAATCACTAAATGGCTTGTAATCGGAGGTGCCATAACCATGGTTTGCACTCAAGGGTACAAACAAAAAAGCATCGCCGGAAAAATCGGTATCGGGATTCTTTCTCTTTACGGCCTTGTCGGTTACTTAAGTGATATTCTTTCTTATTCTCGTATCATGGCCCTTGGACTTGCAACAGGAATTATTGCCTTCGCTATGAATATAATCGCTCAACTCGCCTATGACCTTATTCCGGTTGTTGGAATCGTAGTAGCTATCATTGTACTTATTCTCGGGCACCTTATGAATCTTGTTTTATCTGCACTAGGCGCCTTCATTCACTCCGCTCGTCTTCAGTTCGTAGAATTTTTCAGTAAATTCATGGAAGGAGGAGGGACTGAGTTCAAACCTTTCAAGCGCTCATGCAAATACATCGTTATCAATTAAAAATTAATTACTTTTAACCCTTTTATCATGTTCGAATCTGCTGTCTCAATCGCCATCATGGGAGCTGTTACGTCCGTATTTCTCGGAGGTGCAGGATCTGCTATTGGTGTTGGTCTCGCTGGACTTTCCGGTGCAGGCGTAATCAGCGAAAAACCTGAGCTCTTCGGTAAGGTGCTTCTAATTCAAGCGCTTCCTGGAACTCAAGGTATTTACGGTTTCTTAGGAGGCCTTCTTATCATTGTTAAGCTTGGACTCTTCGGAGGAGAAGTTGCTGCCATCTCTGTTGAAACCGGCTGGCTTCTATTCTTCGCCGCATTGCCTGTAGCCATCACTGGACTTGTCTCTGGTATCTACCAGGGGAAAGTTGCTGCTGCTGGTCTACAAGCTGTTGCAAAAGATCCATCAAACGTAGGTAAAGCGGTCATCATGGCAGCTATGGTAGAAACCTACGCGGTTATCGGTCTTCTAATCACCCTTCTACTTTGGGCGTTTATTCAAGTTTAAATTTTGAACTTTGACGGGAGGCGATCTTTCGCCTCTCGGACTGGATTCAAAATCCTCTACTAAAAACTATCAACTACCAACTAACAACTAGTTCCTATGGCCATCAACGACATTCTAGAAGAGATCAAAAAACAAGCCGAAAAAGAGATCGCCGGACTTGATGCTGAACGTGACACAGCCATTTCAAAAATCACAAAAGATTCCGAGGAAAAAAGAACTCACAGGAAAAAAGAAATGGATAACAAAATCAGCGAGAATGTGAACAAAGTAAAATCACGAGCTGAAACATTTGCAAAAATGGAAACTCGAAACAACTCCCTCCGAGCAAAACGAGAGATTCTCACTCAAGTTTTCGGGAAAACCGTACAATCACTTATCGATTCAGATAAATATGTAGAAATGGTAACTGCTCTCCTTAAAACTGCCGCTAAAGAATTTGATAACGGAACCATTCAGCCAGCCAAAGGAAAAGAATCCGAAACTAAAGCAGCCCTTGAAAAATCTGGCACATCATTCACTCTTTCTCCTACCTCTTCTGCTATTCAAGGAGGATTCATCCTTGAATCAGGGAAAATAGAAGTTAACTTCTCATTCGAAGCCATCCTAGGCAAAGAAGTTTGGGACGAACTTGAACTTGAACTCAATAAATTACTCTTTCCATAACAGCCACAGGAAGGCCGATACTCGGCCAATCCAGTGGCCCCTAACTACAAATAAATGACAAACTCTCAATTCGGATATGCAGCCGCACGCGTACGTTCACTCGAACCAAAACTCCTAGACATGACGGAGGTAGAACGCATGCTAGGCGCAAAAACAGTAAAAGAAGCCTACAAGATTCTAAACGATCTTGATTATGCGGCACACATTGGAGACATCGACAAAGTCGAAGATTTTCAACAAGTCATCGATGCCGGACTTCAGGACGCCAAAGAGGTTCTAGAAAAAATTGTGCCTGACCCTCGTATCCTCGACATCCTATTTCTTCCCTACGACTTTCATAACATCAAAACCATCCTCAAAGGACAGCTACGAGACAAAAGCCAAGAGGAAATCCGAGAACAACTTGTATCACTTGGACGAGTGCCCATCGAAGCCATGGAAACATTCTTCTATGAAAAAGACCATGGATTCCTTCCACTCCCCCAAGGCTACACCGATTATATTAAAATGAACATTGCACACGCACGTGCTATGTATGAAAAGAAACAAGACCCACGCCTTGTTGACCTTGCTCTAGATCGAAATCTTTATGAACTTCTAGGTCAAATAGCACAAGATAACGGCAATCCATTCGTAAAGCGCTTTGTTCAGAAATCTATTGATACCAACAACATCAAAGGATTTCTTCGCATCAAGCTACTCAAGCAAGAAGCTTACTTTGTCGAAAACAATCTACTTGATGAAATCTTCACCCCAGGAGGAACATTGCCTACCTATAAATACAAAGATGCGTTCGACACAGACCCCCATGCTCTAGCTAGTGCATTCAAAGGAACCGATTACGAAGAACTCATAATCAAAGGGTTGGAAGCCTACGAAAAATTCAAATCCTTCCTCTATCTAGAAAAATACGTTGAAGAATACCTCATCAATTTTGCTCGATCCTCTCGATATGCTGCCGTTGGACCTGAGGCAGTTATCGCTTACTTTTTCGCAAAACAGAACAATGCACGCATCATCCGAATGATCATGGTTGGACAACTACGCGGCATTCCTCAGGAAATGCTCCGAGATCGATTACATAAGCTATATACATAAACGCGAGTAAAGCGAGCTCCACGCTAAAAACTATCAACTAAAAACTAAAAACTAGCTATATATGCAGCACGACATCGCCATCATCGGACCAAAAGATGTAGTCCTTGGATTCAAAGCCATTGGCGTTCATACATTTTTTTCATCTACCGCCGAAGCTACACTTGAACACCTACAAAACATCAAAATAGAAAAAATCGAAGGGAATGACCTTCCTCGTTATGCCATCATCTTTATCTTGGAATCTCATGCAAAATCCATTCCAGAAGATGAATACAAAAAAATCACATCTGATCCCCTTCCTGCAATCATTGCTCTACCCGGACCGGAAGGATCTACTGGATTTGGCCTCGATCGTTTAGGACAAATCGTAGAGAAAGCCATTGGTTCCAATATCCTCAAAGATAACTAATCATTACTAACTAACAACTACTAACTAACAACTATTCTATGGACACTGCTACTGACGCACCGGCTCAAGAAAAAAAGGCCACCGCACACACCATCGGCACTATCATTAAAGTAGCCGGACCTCTCGTGATTGCCACGGGAATGAAAAACGCAAAAATGTTCGAAGTCGCCCGTGTGGGAGATGAACGTCTCGTGGGAGAAGTCATTCGTCTCAATGGAGACAGTGCCGCGATTCAGGTATACGAAGAAACCGCTGGGGTTGGACCTGGAGAACCTGTTGAGCTCACCGGACAAACCATGACCGTTGATCTTGGGCCTGGACTCCTCACCTCTATTTACGATGGAATTCAGCGTCCTCTCGCAGAAATCGAAAAGAAAGTTGGACCCTTCATCACTCGTGGAGTTGAAGTACCAGGACTTGATTATGAAAAGAAATGGGACCTCAAAGCCATCGCAAAACAAGGAGACAAAGTTACCGCTGGAGACATTCTTGGAACGGTCCAAGAAACCACACTGATTGAACACAAAGTAATGGTACCACCTACGATTGAAGGAACTCTCAAATCAATCAAAAGTGGAGCTTTTAATGTCAAAGATGTAATTGCTGAAATCGAAGATGCAGAAGGGAAAACTCATAAAGTCACTATGCTTCAAAAATGGCCAATTCGTGTTCCTCGACCATACAAAGCAAAGAAAATTCCTAACGTTCCTCTAAAAACTGGTGGACGTTCTATTGATACATTCTTTACCTTAGCTAAGGGAGGTGCAGCAGCAATTCCAGGACCATTCGGAGCTGGAAAAACTGTAACTCAGCAATCTCTCGCTAAATTCTGTGACGCACAAATCATTGTGTACATCGGATGTGGAGAGCGTGGGAATGAGATGACTGAGGTATTGGTTGAATTCCCTCATCTAGAAGATCCGAATAGTGGAGAACCATTGATGAAACGAACCATTATGATCGCGAATACTTCTAATATGCCGGTGGCAGCTCGCGAAGCGTCTGTATACACAGGAATCACGATTGCAGAGTATTACCGAGACATGGGATATGATGTGGCGCTTATGGCTGATTCGACATCACGTTGGGCAGAGGCCATGCGTGAAATGGGAGGTCGCCTAGAAGAAATGCCTGGTGAAGAAGGATACCCTGCGTACCTTGCATCACGTATTGCTGCTTTCTACGAAAGAGCTGGTTATGTAACGTGTGATGGAAGTGACAACCGAGACGGATCACTCACTGTTATTGGAGCGGTATCGCCTCCTGGAGGAGACTTCTCTGAGCCTGTGACTCAAAACACACTTCGTGTGGTTAAAACCTTCTGGGGACTTGATTCTAAGCTTGCTTATGCTCGTCACTACCCAGCAATTAACTGGCTCACGAGTTACACCCTTTATGCAGATAACATCGAAGGCTACCTAAAAAAAGAAGTAGCAGAAGACTTTCCAACACTTCGAAACGAAGCCATGGACTTGCTCCAGCAAGAAGCCAAGCTTCAAGAATTGGTACGATTGGTCGGAGCTGACTCACTCTCCGGACGTGAACAGCTACTCCTTCTTGTCACCAAATCTCTCCGTGAAGACTTCCTCTTTCAGAATGCGTTTGACCCAGAAGATGCACGTACACCAATCAAGAAACAGTACTTGATGCTCAAGACCATTATGAGCGTGTACCACGCTGCAAAAGAATTGGTTGGGGATGAAAACTTCGACATGGATGCACTCAAGAAACTCGATGTCATTCAAAACGTTGCCAAAGTGAAAGAAATTTCACCTGACAATGAAGCTGAATTCGAAAAACTAATTGAAAAAGTTCATCAAGACATTCAAAAACTCGCATCCTAATTACTAACAGCTAAAAGCTAACAACTACCAACTAACTTTCATCCCATGCAAAAAGAATTTAAAACCGTTCGTGACATTGTCGGGCCACTCGCTTTCATTGAGCTCCCCGATGATGAAAAAGTCACCTACGAAGAACTTGTGATAATCACTCTCTCCGATGGGAAAGAGCGTCTTGGAAAAGTTCTCGAAGCCAACAAAGGATTAGCCATTGTTCAGCTGTTTGAATCTCCACAAGGAATTTCAACGGAAGGGTCAAAAGCTCGATTCCTTGGGACTACTTTCCGATTGAACGTATCTGAAGACATGCTCGGACGTACCTTCAACGGACGAGGGCAACCGATTGATGGTGGCCCAGAAGTTATTGCCGATCAAAAAATCGACATCAATGGAAATCCAATCAACCCTGCTTCACGTGAAATGCCGGATGACTTTATCCAAACAGGAATTTCAACCATCGACTCACTCAACACACTTGTTCGTGGACAAAAACTTCCTATTTTCTCAGGATCTGGACTGCCTCACAACAAACTAGCCGCTCAAATCGCTCGACAAGCCACAGTGCGCAGCGCCGACGGAAAAGACGCTGGAGACTTTGCGATCGTATTCGCAGCTATGGGTGTGCCATTTGAAGAAGCTCAATACTTCATCAATGAGTTCAAGAAAACCGGAGCGATTGAAAAATCTGTCCTCTTCATAAACACCGCCGACAATCCAGTGGTTGAACGTATTGCTACTCCTCGTTTAGCACTCACAACGGCTGAATATCTCGCGTTCGAAAAAGGAATGCACGTGCTTGTTATCTACACCGATGTGACCAACTACTGTGAAGCGCTTCGTGAAGTCTCTGCCGCCCGTAAAGAAGTCCCTGGACGTGGAGGATTCCCCGGATACATGTACACCGACCTTTCTACATTGTACGAAAGAGCTGGTCGCATCCAAGGCAAAGAAGGGTCTGTGACTCAAATTCCGATCATGACCATGCCGAACGATGACAAAACTCACCCGATCATTGACCTTACTGGTTACATCACCGAAGGACAGATTGTACTTGGACGTGATCTTCACAAAAAAGGAATCTATCCACCGGTTGCTGTTCTCCCTTCTCTCTCACGTTTGATGGGTAAAGGACAAGGTGAAGGAAAAACACGAGAAGACCATTCAAGTCTCATTGCTCAGCTATTTGCTGGATACGCTTACGGTCTTGAAATGCGCGAGCTAGCCGTTATCTTGGGAGAAAGTTCACTTTCAGAAACTGATCAAGCTTACCTAAAATTTGCTGACAAGTTCGAAGAAGTGTTCGTCAACCAACGAGAAACTGATCGCGACATCGTAGGATCACTTGGGCATGGCTGGGATCTTCTCACGATTCTTCCACGTACTGAGTTGAAACGTGTGAAAGATGCCTTCATTGATAAATACATGAAGAAAGGCGAAGCTGTGGCGTAGTAATTTCTAAAACTATTTCTAATATGGAAACATCTCGAAGAGACAACGTACCTAATTGGGCAAAAACTCCACCCAACTTACGACACTTTCAAGTTGGAGGCGAACCTACGATCATCGAAGTTCTCACCCCCCATGGACATCGGGCAAAAAGAGGGGACGAAAGAGTTCGATTAAGCGTAGGCCAATTCCAATCAGTTGAAATTCCTATTATAGAAACAACTGGCACATTAGATCTTTCAGCTCTATCTGAAAAAATCGCAGAAAGAGTTCGTACCATCGCAGCATTATTAGTAGACCACCCTGAAGTAACTCCATTTATTCAAGAACAAATGGCTGCCGCCTAACCCCACTAACCTAAATAACCCCCATGGCTATCATCGCCGGATACCAGCCACAGGAAGCGTAGCGATCCAGTGGCAAAAATAGCAATAACTTAAATCTAAGACTAAATAATTCCGCGAATAGCGGCACAAAATATAATTAAACTATTATGGCAATACTAGCAGGTTATAATCCGACAAAGATGGCTCTATTAGAATTAAAGGCCAAGCATTTCCGTGCAAAAAAAGGACATAAACTACTCAAGGACAAACAAGAAGGACTTATGAAAGCCTTCATGGACATCATTCGTGAAGTGCAGAAACTACGAAAAGAAGTAGAAAAAGAACTCGGTGAAGTGTTCCAACAACTGCTCATGGCCTCAGCCGTGATTCCTCACCCAGAGTTCCTAGAAACCGCTCTCCTTGCGCCTAGCACCAAAGTTGACCTAGACATCAACACTCAGAACGTAATGAGTGTAAAACTCGCTAATATCAAAGCCACAGTCACAGGAAACGTCCTCAGCTATGGATTCAGCGAAACATCCGGCGAACTAGACACCGCCCTCACCTCTCTTCGCGAGATTCTTCCGCTACTCATTCAACTTGCCGAAACTGAGAAAAAAGCTGAACGTATGGCCGACGAACTTCAAAAGACCCGTCGCCGTGTGAATGCACTTGAACATGTCATGGTCCCCAACCTCGAAGACACCATGAAATTCATTCGCCAAAACCTCGAAGAACGTGACCGATCAGAACGCATTGTTTCAATGATCGTTAAGGCTAAGGGAGAGGGAGAGGCATAAATTTGCCACCACCACACAAATATGGGATAATAAGGCATCATCATTAATGGTGTATTTATGGAAACAAGCGATGGCGATGGAAATTTCCCATCAAGAGCTAGAGCTAAAAAAAGACCAGAGGATGAATTAACAGTAGATGGCCCACTAGCTCCCATTCCTTTTTCAAGGGAAGAAGAGCCCACCATAATTGGAGAAAGTCCCCGATTCACGGTCCCTGGCATTGGACAGGTTTCAATAGATGTTGCTAGGGACATAGAAGACTCTCTCGGCGACGAAACTGGTCCAATTGGGACCATTACACTGGTTCCTTAAACAAGGGTTCCTATTTGCAGAGATGATCACTTTATGAACGAAGAATAGATTTTACACCCCAGGCACTTGCAATTAAATGGTATTTATTGTATAATAAATAGATGTAACCTCCCATCAAATGAAATTCACTTCAAAAAAACATAAGAAACTACTACTCAGCCTCCTGGCTGCCGCACTTGTTTTACTTGGTATCCTCGCCTACTTAGGCGACTTCCCTCCTGGAGATCTTGAAGGACGCTCACGAAAAAGCCGAATTCGAATCACTCAACCGACCACAACACAAACTCAAACTCAAAACCACGTCAACTCTCAAACCCCGCTCCCAGAACAAAACATAAACCTCGACCTCTCACCATTACAAGGAGCCGGAGGGAATATTGATATACCAGAAAACAATATAGATTGGCCTGGTGGACTTTAAATTTACAAATTAAACATCTCTAAATGCCTAACTCAGAAATAAAAATATTCGGATTTGGTATTCTA
>CAZBGQ010000020.1:15800-33551 GCA_964491515.1 uncultured Candidatus Peribacteria bacterium | reverse complement strand
TAACTTAATCTATTTATACCAAAAAGGTGACATTAATTGCTGCAACCTTAACAAACCATTCCTTGCTGGTGCCTTCATGGGTAAAACCCCATATATTTGCTTCTTTTGTAGCACCCATCTAAAATCAGATCATGATTGATCCTGAATTTCTAACATGGCTTGCGGCTCGACGACGAAACAATACTAAGCGTGCTTTAGTGTTTATCACTTTGTTTGCAATTATTTTTGGTGGTGCTCTCTATATACAAGGAGAACGCCTCTATACTTATGCAACAGGAGCAATTTGGTTCGCTCTTACCTTTTCGCTCTCAAGGCGACTTTCCAATCCGGACGCACTCATTAAAGTATTACAGGAACAGCCGTATGAGATCATTCGAATTACTCGAGAGCATGATAAAAAAGATGATAAAATTGAGTTTAAGCTATGGAAAGACAAGCGGACTCATTTCGAAATTGAGGTAAAACCGAAAAAGGCACCTTATGTTCAACAAAACTTGGAATTAGGATTCCCAGATATAAAAATTGAAGAAATCGATAAAGCAGCCCTTCTTAAGATTAAATTGGGGCTTTAATATCATTCATTTATGCTCATCAGCATCCTCATGCCCGCGAAAAATGCGGCACCTTTTCTTTCCGATTGTCTGGACTCTATTTTGACTCAGACTGAAACTAACTGGGAATTGATTGTGATTGATGATCATTCAACTGATAAAACCCCGGAGATTTTGAAGCAGTATACGGAGCGGGACGAGCGTATTAAGACGTACTCTAATAAAAACCAGGGGATCATTCCTGCGCTTCGGCTGGCTTTCTCTAAGAGCCGTGGTGAATTGATCACACGGATGGATGCAGATGACCTCATGAAACCGAGAAAATTGGCCAACATGAAAGAAGATCTTATTGACGCTGGGAGCGGTCATGTCGCGCTTGGATTGGTGGAGTATTTTTCGGAAAAGCCACTTGGAACGGGATTTCAACGGTATGAGCGCTGGCTCAATGGGTTAACGCTTCGTGGCACAAACTTTGACGATCTTTATCGAGAATGCGTGATCCCCTCCCCTTGTTGGATGGTTTTTCGTGATGATTTGGAGAAGTGTGGTGGATTTGAATCGGATAGATACCCAGAAGATTATGATCTGTGCTTTCGTTTTTATGCGGCTGGACTCACTCCCCTCCCGTCGGATAAGGTCTTGCACTTGTGGCGCGATCATCCCACGCGTGCATCACGCACTGATGATCATTATGCTGATAATACGTTCATGGACATTAAGCTTAGCTATTTCTTCGAACTGAATCATGATCCGGAGAGACCGTTGGTTGTCTGGGGCGCAGGAGATAAGGGGAAAGCCATTGCTGCCTATTGTGCAGAAAAGAAGCAGTCTTTTCACTGGGTGTGTAACAACCCAAAAAAAATTGGACAAACCATTCACGGACAAAAACTGACGTCGTGCGATTTGGTTGATTCATTAGCAAACCCTCAAGTCATTGTGGTGATTTCAAATCCCGACGACCAAGAGGCAATCCTAAGTGGATTTCGGGATAAATCGTGGAGGTCTATGAAGGATTATTTCTTTTTTTGTTGAAAATAGGTCCATACACCACGTTCACTCCATCGGCTTTCGCCTCGTATCTCAGTAGGTGTGAATTGAAAGACCAACTGTTGAAGCAATGCAGGCAATAACTCCTCTCCAATCCCATTAATATCAAGCTGAGGGCCACTTTCTCTCGCCCGTGAAGTAGAGCCTCTTCTGTAGTTAATGGCTAGGTTCTTTCCACCAATGGCCAAATTTATCCTTAGGTCCCTCACCTCTCGAATGCTGCCCATAATGGCACTGATTGTACGAGGACTTTCAACGGTAATGCTAACGGGAAAGTTGCCCGATTGAGTAGCCAGGGTACCTTCCCAAGTAATGAGTTGGCTTGCTCTAAACTCATCAAAGAAATCCTCCAGTCTTTCATCGTCTATTTCCTCAACGACGCCACTCACGGACTTCACTACCCGTGTTCTTGTCCCCTCCTCATCGGTGATCCAATCTCTAATTCTAGTTGTGATTTCATCCCCCACTGTAGCGGACTCAAGTCCATCTGGTTCATAGGCTTCTTCTAATCTTTCGTTATAAAGGATCCGACTTTTAAATTTGTGCCAAACTCGTCGACGTGGAGTTTTCACTAAAAGCAACATTCTTAACAGGCGATGAACCACAATCTCCCGAGGATCATCTATTCTTAATTCCTCTCTATTATGTGGATTACTGTATTCTTCTAACCCTCCAAGAATGTTCATTGGCTCTCCAGTTCTTGGTGCATAGGCCCTGAGAGCTTGCATAGGAGGGGTTAAGGTTTCACTCAGTGCCTGGGCTGTTTTAAGGCTTCCTGCAACCTGCTCCCCTAAATCTTCACTTCTAATCTGATAGGTCCCATCTGGCTCGAGAGTTAGACGAATTCCGTGAAGAAGTCTTTGCCCTATCACAATCACTCGTTTCTCATGCTCGAGCTGGTCAGCCACGCTCAGATTTGGCCCAACTGCTACGTCCACTGGAGACATTGTAAGCATGGTCCCTAAGCGATCCTCCGTGGAGTCGAAAAAAGGACTGATTCCACGAATCAGTCTAAGGGCTTTATCTAATGTTGCGCGCAACATTTCTTCTCGTTCTTCTGGAGATTGAGCACGAAGTGCTCCCCCCTCCCTAGTCCCTGGTAAGGGAAGCGTAGTGGCCAAGCTGACATCCACTCTTGCTTTTTCTAGTGCTCCCGATGTTGAAGATGGTTCTGCCTCGTCGGCTGACGGAGCTTCTTTACTATAAAATCCTAGTTTAAGCATTAGGGCTTCATTGATTGCCTGCGACAGTCGGACAGTGTCTAACTGCCATCCCTCATTTAGAAAATTCTTAATTGGCAATCCTAGGCACTCCATTTTCATGAGTCGACTCTTCTGATCTTCCACCCGCAGTTTCCAGAGTGTTATTTGAGCCTCAAGTACATCTTGGGTTTGATAAGCCAATTCAGTACTGATAATTTCTCCTGTTTTCAGCTCTCTGACTATGGCTTCAAGGATGTTGATAGCATTGGCCTCATAAGCACGTTGAGCGGCCTTAAAAAGTTTTTCTTTTCCAGGATCATCAGGGAATTTATCTGGATGTGTTTGCCCTGATATATATGCGAAGAGTTCCCTGGCCCTTCGACTTGATTCGTCCTTCTCCTCTGTAGGGGTAGCCCACTCCTCAGGCTCATCTTGAGGCGCCTCCTCGGAACCAAGCCACTCCAGTAAATCTTTTTCTGAAGAGCCTTGATTCCCCTCCAGATCACTAAGCATATAGCCCCGTAATTGATCCAATTTTGATTGATGATTTTCTAGCAGAAGCTCCAGGGCTTTGCCTAAGTCTCCTTCAAAGGCCTTTAACCGTTCATGCTCCAATTGTAGTTTTTCAATTTCTGCGATAAGTACTTCCCTAGCCCTCTCTCGCTCTGGATGTAGTATGAGTGCATTAGTAGGTATAGCTAATTCCTCCGGTCCGAGCGGTCCTTCCGGTCCACCTTCTTGCAGTTCTGGTTCTTTGTCCTCGTCCGTCTCCATAGTTCATTCCCTATTAGTATTTATAAGAAAGTAACGTTATTGTTTTTTTAGGGTTTTGTCAATCATATCTGGTCTGAATCGTATCTATATGAATCGTTCTTGCTCAGAAGTGGTAGCGTCATTAAAGCAGCACCTTCCCGAGAATTTGTGATGCGTGCAGCGCTCCAAATTCGTGACTTCCCGAGCCACTTGGGTGATCGCTTTTTACATAAATATGCGTGCCATCAATTGACTCGATCCGTTTCACCATGGTTTTTGCTTCCTTTTTTAGTACAACCAGATCGCCCACTTTCCCCTTACTCCAATAATTCACAATGAGTCGTTGATTCTGGCTAAGTGTGGGGCTCATACTCTGTCCTTTGACCTGATAAATACCAAGGGGGAAGCGCATATTACTTCTTAGTTTCGCGGAAAATATTGGCCAATTCTGCCACCATCTCCTTAAGCTTTGTGGCTTCTGATGCAGACACGGAACGCTTTACAACTGAACACTGCTTAGTGATCGCAAGTACCTTGTCGCTAAGGTCAGGCCACTGCTCAAAATGTTCTGGTTTGAAGTAGTCGGTCCATAAAATGAGAGCTTCCTTTTTGCAGATTTGAGCGTACTTTTCTTTGATCCCAACCGAGCGAGACATGGTGTTGTGGAATTCAAGAACTTCATGCTTATTGCCTGAGGTGGGCAACTCGAGTCCTTCCATTTTCTCCGCCAACTTAAAGCATGTTTCTGCTGCCCAAACCATGGAGTCCGGCTCATACACTCCACAAGGCACATCGCAGTGAGCATGAACTGTTGAGCTAGGTAGTTTTTTTAGGAGATTTTGAAGAGAATTCATGTGAAATGGGTTAGTTTATTCTTCAACTATTGTAGCACAAAAAGAGAGCCTCCATGAGACTCTCTCTTTGCCTACTTTACGAGATTCCTACAAATCTAATGCTTTAATTATTACCTTCGCGAATTCGGCACGAGTCATGGATTTGTCTGGGCCAAATGTCCCATCTGGGTAACCTGAGACCACTCCATTTTGGTATGCATAGAATACATATTTGGAGTACCACGCATTTGGCATGATGTCTGAGAATGGATTCTCCTCCAGGTCAAAATTCGCTAACATTCCCTGGCTTGGATCAAGAACAATATCAATGTCCAATCCGCCCTCAATCAATATCTTCAAAGCTTCAGCTCTATTCACGTCCCTAAGAGGATGGAATTTCCCATTACTGTATCCTTGAATTATGCCTAGATCTTTCGCGGCCTTGATGTAAGGCGCGTACCAAGACTTCGTATAAATATCTCGGAATGGACGGAATGTCACTGACTCAGGAATTTCTATTCCCGCAGCATTTAAGACCATCTTGGTTAACTGAGCACGAGTTACGTTGGTATTCGGATCGAAGTTATTCTCTCCAATCCCTTGAGCTATTTCCAATTCTATAACTTTTTCGATGTAGGCCTCAGCCCAGTGTTGTGCGTAATCTGGCGCGCTTGGATCCACGACCACAACCGTTTCAGTAGTGGTCTCTTCGGTGATTATCACTTCTTCTGTCACATGAACAGCCTCGTTTGTGGTTTCAGCAACTACGTCCGTTTCTGTCTCTTCCGCTGATTCATGTAGTGCTTCTTCTGCCGCTTGGTTTTGAGCGGTTGATCCTGCGGTTGACCCGAAGCTTGAACCACCTCCTCCCGTCACAATAACGGTAGGTGTGCTGCTTGATCCTGCAGATGAAACAATACTGACTGAAGATGAGGCTGCAGATTCTCCACTCGCATTCACAGCCGCAATCTTGTAGTAATACGTTGTTGAGTCGGTAAGACCTGTATCAGAATAAGCAACCGTTGATCCAGAACTAACACTAGGCTCACTTCCCAATCGAGGGAAGGCTCCGGTTGGATCTGTGTCACGATAGACGTTGTATCCCGTGGCCCCACTTACTTGAGTCCAAGATATATCGACTTGAGTACTACTTGCAGCAGTCCCAGCTAACCCTGTTGGGGTGGTAGGTGCCAATGCCGAATTCGAGAGTACAAGGGCAAAGGCGGTCAAGTGATTCACGCTACCTGTGATAGTGTTGTTTTCTTCATCCACAGTGAATCCTCCTTCGACCGGCACATACTCTCCTCTTTCTGG
The DNA here is from genome assembly GCA_964491515.1 of uncultured Candidatus Peribacteria bacterium. Classification (GTDB taxonomy): domain Bacteria; phylum Patescibacteriota; class Gracilibacteria; order UBA1369; family UBA12473; genus CAZBGQ01. Next base: position 27,851 of record CAZBGQ010000020.1, on the reverse strand, counting down.
GGAGTAGTACACCATTTGAAGGTCACTCTCTGACGCGTTGACTGGAAGATCGGTAACCATGTCAGCATAGCTAATTTGAATTTCCATATTACCCTTCAAATCCTTAATTGAATTGGAACCTGTGGCGCTGATTTCGAAACTTGCGTCACCTAGTGGTTCATAGTTTGAGGTTTCTGGAGCTGAGTAACTCTTTTCCAGACTCAAGGTAACATTGCCACTTCCTGTATCAAGGACACCAGGCCCTGCGGTTAGTTTCATTCCGGTATTTCCGGTGTCATTCATGGTCCCACCTGTATCCGCAGCAAACGCTTTAGATCCAGAGGCTGGCACACGAGTGACATCAGATATAAGTGTTATGTTTTTGCCAGTCACATTACTTCCTGAAATAGTAACTGTCCCATTGGTTGTTTTGGCATGACGTGGCCCAACCGCCTTGAGTGTCCAATCATCATTGGCTGCATTGATACTGTACGTTCCGTTGGTTGAATCAACTGGAGATGTGAGCACGACTCCACTGCTGTTTTCTGCCATGACAAATCCATCTGCCATAGGAGTTGTTCCATCAGATTCATACAATGTTCCTGTAATCGTATTTCCACCGGGAGTGAGGATAATAGCCTGAGTCGCATTGGCGCTCAAAGTGACTGAAGCAGAAGTCGAAGGGATGTAGTTGGCAAGTCCTGCGGATAGTTTGTATGTTCCAGCTTTTACTCCGATAGAATAGGCTCCATCCGCATCCGTTTTCACATTGCGTACAAGATTCTTATTGCTATCCGTCCCTTGAAGAGTCACCGCGACATTAGGAAGATTATTCCCATCCGTATCTTTAACTGTTCCACTTAGTGTAACAAGTGCTGAAGTAGATAGATCAATGGTGGCGGTACTGCCTGTCGCAACGGTTCCTTCAAATTTACCGACTCCAAATACGTTCACTTCATAGTCATAGGTTCCTGCGGAAACAGTAAGCTCAGCTGCTGTATCAAGACCATTGAGGTTTGATGTTTTTCTAAAGCCACTGCTACTGTTCTTAACTTCAACGAAACCTTGCATGTCACTGGTCCCGCCGGTAAAGGCAAAGGTTGCAGTTCCAGTTGTGGCTAGCGTGATGTTTTGAGTAGCATCCGCGGTTGTAACGGCCTTAGTGGCGAAAATTTCTCCATAAGTTGAATCAAAGGTAGAAATTCGATAGGTTTTATTCCCTGCGACTTGTACCTCAAATGCACCGTTAGTATCCGTTGAACTTGGGCGGAATACGCCGCCTATCACAGGACGATCATTTCCAGTATCCCATTCTTCAACCATAAGGAATACATTTCCTAACCCACTGCCTCCTGCAGAGACAGTTCCACTTAAGGAATAACAAGTCCCCGTACTTGGCTCAATATTCTGACTTGATTTGCTTGCCGTTGTGATGGTCACCGTCTTAGCAAAGGTTCCACACTGATCTGTTTTGTCTGGTGGCAATTCACTCTTTAAATCCCAGACTCCAGCTCCTACAAATAAAGTATAGTTTCCGTTTGCGTCTGTTCCTCCTCCAATGTAGTTTCCATCTGCGTCACTTCCAAATACGGGAGCGTAAGCAATTCCATTTCCACTTCCATCAAGGACTTTACCGGAAATGCTGTAGTCTGCTTTTTTAAGTTTTAAGACGAGAGGATTTGAATTCGTGATTTGATCACCTTTAAAGTAGATGTCCGGATCAGTTCCTGCATCCGCTCCATCGGCTCTGATTTCAATGTTTTGAAATGACGGAGGCAATCCATCCTTGAATGCTCCGATTTCGTAGTTTCCATTCTCTGCCACATTAAGGCTGAAGGCTCCGAGTGCGTCCGTTTGAGCAAACGTTGGAGCTCCAAATCCTTGACTGTGTAAGAATACTTCGGCATTGGAAATTACATTATTGGAACCATCTTTAACGAACCCACTGACTGCTTTGTCCGCTGCCGTAAAGTTCAATGTAAGTGTGTTTGTACCGTCATCGAAAGTCACTCCATTAGGAGCCCCGAATCCAAGTTCAATATCCGGTGTTCCACCTACTCCGCTGACTTTTAGGTCAACCGGTGCAGGAGCTACCCCCGGTAGACTTGCCTGCGTACCAGTAGAGGATCCCTTTGACATGGCAGGCCCAGCACCTACAAACCAGAATCCATCGTTAGGTAGATTAATGGTGTAACCATTGGCTGCCGGAGTCGTAACATTCGAAAGTGTTTTTGATACAAAACGTCCCGGACCTCCGGCAAAGATATCAAGGTCAGCCCCATTGAAATTGCTGATCCCTGTCAACTTAACAGTTAGTTCTGCGGTTCCTCCCGCTGAAGCAGCGGCAAGTATAATGTTTTGTGTTTCAGTTGATCCAGCTTCGACACAAACAGGTTCGGGAAAGTCTTGTCCATAATAGTCACTGCCTCCCAATGTCACGAGAGGTTCCGTCCCGATGTAGTAACATCCATCAGTAAGACTTGTGAATGATATGCTTGAAGCACTGGTTCCATCTACTTCGTCAACTATTCCATTTAGAAGCGTAATGTTTCTATCCATAGCGCCAGTTGGTCCTCCTGCGTACAAGAAAATGTCTCCATTCGCTCCACTCACCGGACTTGATTGACTTCCAGCATACAGATTAACGTTGATGGTATTTGAACCACCTGCCTGAATGAAGTAAGCCATACTGTCATATGTTTCTAGCGTTTGTGAGCTTCGAATTAATTTCATGCTAACGGTATAACCGGCACTATCTGGACCTCGTGGAACAGTCGGATTGATGATTCCTTTCAGATCAACAGTGAAGTAATCGTTGGCTCCTGGAGACTGACCAGTAGCATCAAACTGAACTGTCATTTTTCGATTTCCTGCGTCCACCAAGACACCATCGGTGTCATAAGTCGTGTCAAAAGTTACCGTTCCATTCCCTGATTCGTTCATATCATCCTTGAATGGTGAGTAATCATCTGGTCGACCATTGGTCACATCAGTTCCAGTAGGAAAGGTTATTTGCAGTTGATCTCCATCTTGAATAACTGCTCCAGGGGTGAATCTAACTTGGAATACATTTGAATCTTGTCCGGCGGTTGGATTGAAGGGGAATGCCATGACAGCATCTCCATCGAAGAATTGCTCAGCTGTAAACCCTCCAAAATCACCTGGCATGAAAGTTCCTCCTCCAATCATTCCCCCTGACATTGCCTCGGTGGGTGGGCTGAACATTCCTTGGTCTCCCATGGATCCAAAGGTTTCTTTTGGATCTTCGACCGTACCCTGTCGAACATTAGCACTGTTGGTGGTCAGAATCGTATTATTTGAAAGATCTTCTGTGTTAGAACCAATGGTTACGCTAAATGAAGTTCCTACTGTCATTTGTAGACCTTCTATTCGTACTGAGTTATCAACTCTATTGTAACTTATTGGGGTGGCTGCTGTGGCCAAATCTGCTCCTAAATTAGTGAGCGTAATATTATTGTGGTTAATCACACTTCCTGCGTAATCACTGGCTGCTTGCAAGTCATGATTCATCGGTTCACTGAACCAAATGGTACAAGTAAAATCATCACATCGTGCGTCATTTAGTTGGGCAGCCGTTGAATCAATTCCTCCCGTCGTAAATGTAAAGGTACTGCTTCCTTCAACATTCTGGCCACGAAGATCAGTCACATCTACCTGGAAGATGACATCGTAACGTGTGTTTGGAGTAAGCACTGAATTTGGAGTGACGGTTACAAGATTGTTGGATGCGTCATAGTCCACACTAGCGGCCACAGCGGTTGCTCCTTTGTTTATGATGATTGAGTTACTTGAGATGGTAGTAGGATCAAGCGCTCCATCTAGTCCAAATTCAAAAATTTCATTCACTTCAATATTTTCTCCAAGATAGGAGTATATTGTTGGACCATCCGGTGTATCTGATGTGACATTGAATGAACTTTGAAAGGCTACATCTGTGGCATTTTCAGCCGGCCTCATGGGCACGCCATTCGCATTTTCAACCTGTCCAAGTACAGCTAATCCATGCTCTCCAAGTGAGAGATTACTGGTAGGATTTATGACAACGAAGCGACCATCTGTGCTTTGGGTAGTTGTAAAAGAAACCGTTTGATTGTCGGAATCAGTTAGAACAATCCCATTTGTGATGGTACTCGCATTAACTCCTTCATTGAATTCGAGAACAATGTTGTTGTCTACTGCTGCTTTTTGTCCAGGTCCAGGAATCATGGCTCGAACATAGGGTGGCATGTATTGTCCCGTATTTCCAAAATTCGTCGCAATGTCACCAGTTTGTAATGTTCCACCTCCAGTTGTAGCGGATATAATGTGGCCAACTCCCGGGGTATTACCATCCATAGATTGTCCATTTTGCCCAACAACGTTTTCTGTAATTACCAATGAATAAGTAGTATTTGTAACTAGATCTGAATCCGGTAGGAAGATGATGACATTATTGTCGTTGTCATCTAAATAACTACTACACCCTGACACATGACTGTTCGCACAGTAGGCCACGGAACCAGCGATTTTTGTAGTTCCATCATCCGTAGTCAGAAAAATGTTGCTTCCTGCATCAGTAGCATTACTATCATTAATACTTTGACCATCCATTCCTTGATTCAAGTAAACAAAAAAGGCTCGATTCGCTACCGTTACATTAAACTCTCCTTCAAATGGATTTGAGTTTATAACCTGTGGCCGTCCACTGCTCCCTGCTGAGAAGCTACAATCACCAAGGTTAATATTAATGTCTACTCCTGTGAGGTTAGAATCGGTTACTTGTTCATATCGCCCGTTGTGGCAGTAACCTGATTTATAGGCGAAAACCTCATAACCATTGTTGGCTGGTAATCCTGTGAGCGTGTAATCACCACTTCCATTTGCCGTGGCCGCGCCTCCTGCAAATCCACCTGCAATGACCTTAGCGCCACTATCAACAGCGGCCCCACCTTCTTTAATTCTCCCGGAAATCGTCTGACTTCCGGCAGCTACTGTGGTTACTGTGAATGGAGTTTGTTGACAGTTAGATTCTTGACCGACTACTCCGGCGCTAGAGCATATATATCCTTCATTACCAGCCCGATCCTTGAAAGCAAGGTAGTATTCAAAACTTCCTCCTGCCGCAGGAACAGCTCCACTTGGCACAGTGAATTTAAAGAGGCTTCCATCCACTTGAACACCATCAAGGGCTGTGTAGGCTGATGGTGATTGATCTCGATATTTAAGTAGAAATGATTCTGACTCTCCGTCTCCAGTATTGTTGAAGTTCGCGTGAGTTGTTTGCTCATCAAAAATTGCGGCCGTAATCACGGCATCCACGCTTTCTGTCGCCATATTGGCAGGAAAGTGCTCAACATGAGGAGCATTTTCATCTTCAACCGTATCGCTTTTTACCTTAAATCCGCTTGAACACGCCATAAAATCAGTAGTTGCCTCAACTAAAACACAGGCCTCATAGGTTGTATTTTCATCAAAGGCGGTGGATTCACTATCAACGGTTTGAAATTGTGGTACCTGCCCGAGTGTTATTGAATCATCAATAAACATCATTACAAATTGGCAAGCATTTCCATTACATCCATTTGTTTCTGCATTAGTCGCAGTCAAAGTTCTGTCACTTGGCACAATGAACACCTTGGTATTTGAATAGCCATCAGGGTCATTCTCACTATCCCAAGTCACAAGAAAATCACGCCCATCTAATCCAAAACCTGTAGTATCGCTATCTGAAACAGATACATTTGAAACGGGGTCACCGCCGCCACCTCCGCCACCTTCAAAAGGACTAAGTGGTGCATTAAAGGTAAGATCATCCCCCTCAATTCCAAGTATTCCAGAACTAACCAAGATACTTGTCGCGGTGTAATCTGCGAGGCCATTTGCGGCATTACTAATTATCCCTATTGTATTAGCCTGATTGCCAGTCGGATCGATCATTACTTCGGTTATTGCCCCAAGGGCTAGTCCCGTACTAATCGTAACATTTCCTGTATCGATTAGACATTTTTTTGAGTTATCACTGGCACAAAGTTCTACGCCCATCTCAGCCCCTACCGTGGAATCAATATTCCCTCCGGCAAACCGGATATATAGCATTGTTTGTGTCCCGAAATGTTCAGGCATGTACATGACATCATCGATACTAAGGCCGCCGCCACCTCCTCCTCCGCCTTGATCTTCACACACATATGTATCTGTATAGCCTCCAACATTTGTAAGTGAAATGGATAAATCATTTGTATCGCTTGCTACTGGTGAAGATGCTGAGTCAAAAATGACTACTAATGTTTTGTCGGATTGGAATCCTGAGTCTAACTGATCTGAACGCATCATCCAGGCAATATCATCGCCATCTACTCCTCCATTTACACTATTCCCGCTCAAGGCAACCGTACTACTACTTCCTGGATAGCAAAAACTATTGTTCTGATCATTACAAGCAATTTCATTCGTGCTGTCAAAAGCAACGTCTTCATCTGGGGTAATGTTGAAAGCAGAAAAATCCGGGCCTTCATTATAATTGTACGTACATTCACCTCCTCCTCCACCTCCTTCCATTGCATCAAATCCCGTTTTCGAAGGAGTCCCACTGATTCCTGCAAATCCTGATGCTTGAATCGTGACATTATTTAAATCATCAATAGCCGGGCTTCCAAGAAAAGCTAGATATAGATAGTCCGTGCCTTCACCGGCGCTGTCTCCTCTGAAAATCGTATAAATATCAGTAGCATCAATTCCATCTTTCCAGCCTGAACCACTTAAAACGATAGTGCCGCCTGTTGGATCATAACAGTATGAGTTAGGAGGGGTTCCCTCAGGACAGGAAATAGTATTCCCTGTATCTGCAAGTGGATTATCAAAACCAATCAATAACGTAGAATTACCTTCAAAATTTCCATCTGCAACCTCATACTCTACTATCTCAATGGCTGACGCAGCCTGTGCTTCCGCTTGAGGTATTGGCATGCTTAAAAGCATAGTGCTTAGGATCGCGATGATTCCTGCCCACGCGGTGGCTTTTCTCCATAAAAATATATTGGTGATGGTATTCATGTTTGTTTTGGTTAGTTTCTATCTTATTATTATACCATATTTACCAAAATTCCTCAAGACCCATCGGGCCCTTCTTAAATACGCCCCCTAGGAAGGACGTCGACTCTCACTTCTAGTGATCAATATTACTCATGCCAACCCCGCTCCTTCAGTGCAGACAATGCGGCTTCTTGCTCAGCATTTTGTTTACTAGATCCCTTTCCAGACCCCACCATCTCTTCTCCCAAATGAACCCCCATGTTAAATATTTTGTCGTGATCGGGACCTTCTTCGCTGATGAGCCGATATTGAGGGGTTACGTTTTCCTTCTCTTGTGCCAATTCTTGGAGTTTCGATTTTGGATCAATGTGGAGTCCCTTTTCCAGGATCTCCTCTAGGTAAATGAGCAAGAATTTATCGATGAAATCATGTGCTATTTCATAGCCGAAATCCAAATAAATTCCTCCTAAAAGGGCTTCAAATGTGTTTGCTAAAATGTAGCTTTTCTTCCGCCCTCTGGACTTCTCTTCCCCATTACTCAGCACCAGATATTCGCCCAAATTAAGTTCACGTGAGACCGTGGCTAAATGAGCGCCCTTAACCAAGGCAGACCTCCAATTGGTGAGCTCCCCTTCCGAATTTGGATAGTTTTTAAATAGAAACTCAGTGACCACTAATTCCAGTACCGCATCTCCCAAAAACTCAAGTCTTTCATTGTCTTTGACAGTGGGATTTTTGCACTCATTCAGATAAGATTTGTGAATAAAAATCTGCTGCAATAAGTCTCTATTTTTAAAACTCAATCCAATGTGTTTTTCAAGTTTTTCGAAGATATTTTTGGTCATGATTTAGGTTTATATTGCTTCATAACATTACTCAGGACACCATTGATGAATTTAGATGACTTTTCTGTTCCAAACTCTTTGGCAATTTCAATGGCTTCATTAATGGCTACAATCGGAGGAACTTCATCACTTTCTGTGATTTCGTAGACCCCCTGTTCTAATATAACCCTATCAATAGGAGCGATTTTGTCAAATCCCCACTGTGGGGCGTGCTCCGTTACGATTTTTTCAATTTTGGGTCGTTTCTCAATGATTCCCTTTAAATTTTCAAGTCCAAATTCCGGGTTGGATAACTTGGGATAAAATTCCTTAATGATATACGCAAAAATCTCTCCTGGCTCACCCCCACGGAATTCCCACGCAAACAGAGCTTGCACAGTGGCTATCCGAGACATATGGCGGTTACTGGCCATGGAGTGTTTTTATAAAGAGCAAAGGAGGCTGGGCCGAATTTAGGCCTGAATCTTGGTGATTTTTTTCATCTTCTTCTGAATATCTAAGACTTGTCGTCCTCGGTACATACCACATGCATTACATACATGGTGAGCACGGCGCGGAGCAAGACAGTTAGAACAATCGACCAATTGAATGCTTTCTTTGAGTCGAGTTTGCTGAGAGACACGGTACGCGCTGTAACGTGTTTTGCTACGAGTCTTGGATTGCTTCTGTTTGGGTACTGGATGCTTAGGCATGATCGTGAGTTATTTGTTGCCAGTAAAGGATACGGAAAAGCTAACAAATTGCAAGAGAAAATTCAGGTTTGGACTTGTAAGGAAAAAGCGTGCATTAACATTAGGGGCGAGCCAGATGGCTCGCCCCTAACTTTTGAGGTTAACTCAGTACTATTCTCATTTTTACCAGAGAAGAGGAATCATGGCTTTAAGGAAATCAACAAAAGAAATCTCTCGTTGAACAGTTGTGGTAGGTTCAACTATTTCTGGAGCAACTACTTCAGTTAGTGTTATTCCAGAGTCACCTAAAGCATCTGAAACCGCATCAAGTTGCTCAATGTTGAGACTACCTGCGTTTTCTTTAGCCGTGATGATGGTTTTAGCGGTTGCGGCACGAGTGATGAGGCCATTAGGATCCATGTTTCCACCAGCTCCTCCTACCCCAGTAAACACTCCAAATTCGCTCATAGCTTGCATATAACCAGCTCTTGGATCACTCGCGTCCACATCTGGGAAAGTTCCCTCTTCGTACTCATATCCTTCTAATTCGTGAACACCACCTAAGAGAACAGCCATATCACCGCGTGGGATTGGAGCGTTCCAATCTCTAATTTTAATTCCTGCGCCACGAAGTGTGTCGTCCAAGCCAATTTCTTCGGCTTTATCGACATAGCCTGCATACCATCCATCTCGAGCCCTACTGTCCTCAGGCACGCCGCTGCCCGCACTATGCCCAGCTGATTCAAGCGACATTTTAAGCGCTTCTGCATACGTCACATTGGCACCTGGGTCATAATTACCGGTTAGATTACCGCTTGCATCTTTTTTGCCGCTCCAGAGACCGCCCTGAAAACCGGCGGCAACATCTCCCGCAAACCAGTCATCGAGTTTGTAATCCTTTGCTCTAATACCTTCTCGGAAGAGGGCCTCTTCATTGTCCACATTGAGTAGGATTTCAAGTTCCTCAATATGCACCTGAAGCTTTTCTTCATCTGGGTCGGCGGCAAGTTCGACGCGAATCGCTTCCCATTTTTCTCCAATTTCATCTGCGGTGCTTTCTGAAATTACCGTTCCACGAGTTTTTTTATGTAATTCTTTAAGCCTGCTAAGTTCATCCCTTAATGCCGGTGTTTCCTTAGAAAGCGTTGTCGACAATCCTTTTATGTCAATCTCATTGACCGCCCCTACTACTTCTGTGGTTTTTTCAATGGCCCTAACTCCAGCGTCGCCGAGTTTATCGGTGATATTGAACATTACAGTAGACATTTCTTTAAATACCTCATCATTGACCCCTAATTCCGCCGAGGCAACAATGAATTCAGCTCGTACTTTACGTGTGACTTCTTCCATAACTTCCGCGCGAATTTGAGCGACAAATTCATCCATATCAAAATCTACTTCACTGTTACCCAATATATCGTCTCCATAGGCTCCGTAGAATTTCTCACGTGAACTGTTGAATTCACCAACATTATTATAATGTCCACCGTTATTGACTTTGTTGAAGTCTTTTTGCTTAAATTCATGAACTCCATACTTTTCATACTCGGAGAAATCAGGCCCAGCTGGACCACCATGACCAGGCCCTTTCGGCCCAATGTCATATAAAAACTCACGAGTTGATTCACTCAGCTGCCCAGCCTCTTGCTTATTAGCATCGAAGTACTGTTTCAGAAAATCGAGACTACGATCAAACGTCATGCCAATTTGCTCCATTGTCTGCCACAAAGCCTCCATGGCTTGTGGATTTTCATCCAACTTTCCAGATTGAGCATACGCCTGCATTTTCTCCATTACTTCAAACCCTTTCCCTCTGTCTCCGCCCTCCCTTCCTGCGAGAGCACGAAGATCTTTAAGGGCTTTCACGACCTTTGGCTGATCAATATTTAGACCTTCGATTTCACGTAACGCTTCACGTGCGTCACCGATCTCTGCCTTAATCATCTCAAGTTCTCCAAGCATTTTGTCTCGAAACTTCAATTGATGTGCACCTTGATTAGCAAGATCTAAGACACGCCATGGTTGGCTGGCTTCGAATTCCATGATGGCTTCTTGAAAGTTCTCACAAAGATTTTTCATATCCTTATTCCGAACATGCATACACATTTGGACAGGATCCTGCATAGGCATAGGACCGTAATCAGGACCAGCTTCAAACTCAAATCCACCTCCAAATTTATCGCCACCCATTGGGCCTCCGTGATCTCGTCCGAATGGAAACCCGTCCTCCCCTCCTCCCCTTGGGCCATTATGATCGCCACCCATCATTGGGCCTCCGGAGTTCCCCCTAAATGGATCTGGTCCAAGGACTTTATCCACCGCGCTTCGGATTGCTTCTGGATCGCTCAATCCTCTAATTCGTGAAACCTCCGCTTTTAATTTATTATAAACTGACTTGGCTTGATCTCTGAATCCAATTACAACGTCTGCTGCTTTCTCCAAGCTCTTCAACTTAGAAGCAAGTTCACTTGGGAGTTCTACTCCATTACGGCTGTAGTCTCCACGAACTTGTGCCACACGAGCTTTGATATCAACTGCCATGTCACGTTCCATAATTTGTACGCGTTGTTCCATTCCTTCGCGTAATGCTTGATAGGCATCCAATTTTTGAATATCTACTTCTGCTGCATGAAAATCATCAGAAGTTTCAACTGCATCGATCTGTCGTGATAGTGAGTCGTAGTCAGTTGAGAATAAATTCTGAACGGCTTGCAATTCCGCTATTTGCTCCTTCACAAGGCTAATGAGTCCTTGTCGAGCCGCGATCGCATTTCCTAGCTCAGCCTTTGCCTCAGGGAACCGTTCCATTTCATGCTTGTCCATTTTATTCATTTCTTCAAACCGTCGAATGGTGTCTTCAATTCGGAATGCCATGTGTGTGAAATCCCGAGCAACATACTCTTTTTCTTTTAGACGTTGTAAAAGGTCACGTGATTTAAATCCAAGTTGATGATCACTGATTTCTTCGAAGCCTTCTTCGAAATCGTATTCAAAATCTCCAAATCCATGCTCTCCAAGGTCTTTGTATTCATCTTCAAATCCAAACTCACTCGAGAAATCAAATTGCTCGAAATGATTCGGCCGCATCTCATCGGCGGAACCATGAAGCATTTCACCCCTCGAATCCATCGGTCGCATGTCATCCATCGGTCGCATGTCATCCATCTGATCATCACCCGCTTGGTGAGGTAGTTGAGTCCCACCAGGGAAACAATCTTGCTTCACATCATCCCAGAAAAATCCATTGCTTTCACAAGCTGGCCTATCTCCGCTAAATGAAGCAGCGTCACTTCCTTGGATATAATTGTGCTGATCCGAGTTTGGATACTGATGCTCATCCATTTCTGCCCCATCGTGCATCATCTGATCGCCCATCGGGGGCTCGTGCATCATCTGATCGCCCATCGGGGGCTCGTGCATCATCTGGTCGCCCATCGGGGGCTCGTGCATCATCTGGTCGCCCATCGGAGGTGGTGGCATCATCTGGTCGCCCATCGGGGGCTCGTGCATCATCTGTGCGCCCA
>CAZBGQ010000020.1:4233-15700 GCA_964491515.1 uncultured Candidatus Peribacteria bacterium | reverse complement strand
GCATCATCTGGTCGCCCATCGGGGGCTCGTGCATCATCTGTGCGCCCATCAGGGGTGGTGGCATCATCTGGTCGCCCATCGGGGGCTCGTGCATCATCTGTGCGCCCATCAGGGGCTCGTGCATCTCCTGTGCTAGGAAAACACTAGCCGCCATATCAATGACATCCAATTTTGCAAAGGCTTGAGTCCCTGTGTAATATTTTAAGCTCGGGAGGCCTACGAACGTGGCCAATAAAATAGCCATCAGACCTAGTCGGACGGCTCTTATTGCAAGGTACTCTTTTAGTTTTTTCATTGTGTGTTTGTGTTATGATTAGTAATACTTTTTTAAAGTACAGAGATAGGTACTTCTTATAATTATACCATTCAATCTCTATTTTGTCAATTAGTAGCCCCTGATTTCCCCTTGTTTTAGCCGTTAATTATTCCTGTGGCGATCTTCCGCTATTAATGTCTTTGGCGTTGCCCGAGCAACAGGTTTGCGCTAGAGTAGTTCTACCATGTTTCATTTTTTGCGCTCCAAGTTAAAGCATTCGGGCCAATCCCTATTGGCGCTCGATATCGGCACAGAATTTGTGAAAGCGCTTGTAGTGAAGGTTGAGGGAAATCAGGGACATGTTTTAGGCGTGGGGAAGGCCCGCCAAAACATTGGAGAAATGCAGAGTGGGGCGGTTACGGACATTGCTGCAGTCATTCGCCATTGCAAGGAAGCCATCTCGGAGGCTGAACGAATTTCTTCTATTACTCCAGATCAACTTGTCATGGGAATTGCCGGAGAATTGGTTAAGGGCGCCACTCGTACTATTCGCTATCGACGTCATGAGCCTCATAATAAAATTCATTTTGAAGAACTTAAAAATATTATCCATAAAGTTCAGTGGAAGGCGTTCGAACAGATGCGCGCCGAGATGGCGTATGAAACGGGCTACAATGAGATCGATGTAAAATTAGTGAGCGCAGCAATCATGGACGTAAAGGTAGATGACTATCGTGTTCCGAATCCCATTGGATTCCAGGGTAATGAAGTTGTGATTAGTGTTTTTAATGCATTTTCGCCCTTAGTTCACTATGGGGTTCTACAAACTATTGCTGCTGAATTGGGCATCGGACTTTTGGCCATCACCGCCGAACCCTATGCCTTGGCACGCTCCTTTGGCTCTGAACGACAAGATCAATCCAATGTAATTTTGATGGACGTCGGAGGCGGGACCACGGATATAGCTGTCATAAAAAATGGCACATTGGCCGGAACCAAAATGTTCACTATAGGAGGCCGCAGTTTCACTAAGCGTTTATCTCAAAATCTGAATGTTTCTTTTTCAGAAGCTGAAGAAATCAAGTTGGCCTATGCGGGCAATCGTCTTGAGAAGCAGTCTCATAAAATCGTTCATAATGCACTCAAAGCCGATGCTGAAGTGTGGCTTACAGGTGTTAAGTTGACCCTTTCTGAATTGACTAACATTGATATGCTCCCCACTAAAATTTTATTGTGCGGCGGAGGTTCTCAGCTGCCAGATCTCAAAGTCATTTTGTCTGAACAAGATTGGTGGAAAGAATTATCGTTTGCAAGACGACCTCATGTCAGTTTTGTGCATCCCCATGATTTATCATCTGTTACTGACAAAACAAATCTGCTCCATAGTCCTCAGGATATCACTCCCCTCGCACTTGCTGGATTGGGAGTTGAGTTGTCCGGAGAGGAGCAATCACTCACTACGATTTTGCGCAAGGTTGTGCGGCTTATGCAAGTTTAACCCTTATTCATGCCTGACGAGATCCCCATCAAACAAATCTCCAAACGTAAGGTGCTCTATGTGGAGCTTGATGAAGAAATCACGTCTGTTTATGAACGTATTGAACGACTCAATTATAAAGATGTCTATTTGGTGGTCCCCGAACGAGCGGTATTGTTTCAGAGCGTTGTGAATTTGAGTATTTTGAAGAAAAAGATGAATGACATCAAAAAATCACTCTCGATCATTACGTCTGATTCAGTTGGGATGAAACTAGCTCATCAGGCAGAGATTCCCGTATTTGATCAGCTTAGACCACCCGAGGCGTCTCGTACCCCTATTTCTGAAACACCAGCGGATGCTCCAGAGGAACTTCATTTCCCCATTGCGGCAGCCAGTAACGAGGTTAGGGATGATCGTCCTCAACGGCTCCGCGAGAAAAAGCTGTCTATTTTTGACGTGGTTAAACAGGCCAAAACCTCACGATCATTTTCTATTCAGGCCTTGCGTGAACGGATTGATGCTTTTAGGAAAAATCGCCAACTCACAAAAGAACCTTCTCGGTTTGCGTTAGGTGCTCCCAGTGCCAAAACACTTGGAACCTTGGTGGTCGCAAGTCTTTGTATCCTTCTTATTATAAGCTATATAGCCTTACCCGGCGCCACCGTCACTGTCATTCCCCGCTCAAATGTAGTGGATCAAAGCGTGAATATCACCCTTGCTGATGCCACCCGCTATGGAACAAGACCTTCTCTAGGAACGCCAGGACATGTCCTCGCTTATTTCCCGATTGATACGACCATTGAGAAATCACTTACTTATACTGCCACCGGTCAGATTTTTGATGGCACCAATGCTGCGGGCAGTATTACTGTGATCAATGAACGTGGCACGCAATGGCCGCTTGTGGCTTTCACCAGATTTCAAACTGAAGATGGTTATGTTTTCCGAACCCAAGAAGCGGTGACCGTTCCACGTGCCAATATCGATGGCCCTGGAACCATTGAGGTCCCTGTCCTTGCCGATGAAGTGGATGCGTATGGCCGTGTTATTGGACAAAAAGGAAATATTGGACCAAGTTCATTTGTTCTCCCCGGACTTAGGGAGGAAAGCCAAAAAGAGCTTTATGCTCGCAGCAGTACTGCTTTTACTGGAGGCACAACTTTGGTGACGCTCAAGGTGACCCAAGAGGATTTGGATGCGTCATCAATCCTAATGGGAGGCAATTTGGCGTCGAGTAGAGAGCAAGTCCTTCTGGACGAGGTGACTCATCGCAATTCTCTTAACCAAACTAATCTCGAGTTATTAACAGGCTACAATTCCATTTTCTCAGAAGAACCAAATATCAGTATCCCCTCTTATTTGGTCGAGTCCATCCAAGATGACTTTGAAGTCAAAGGTAGCCTAGAAGTATCTGGGTTCGCGTTCAACCAGGATGAATTTCAAACCATCCTCCGGGAAGAGCTACTCACCCGTAAGAGTCCCGATAAAACCTTGGTTCGACTCGATCCAGACTCTATTTCATATGAAATTTTTGAAGTGGGTGAAACGCCTGGGCAGATTAAGCTAACCGCAACACTTAAGGGGATTGAAGCCTATGACCTCAACCCAGAAGATGAAAGTGGAGCACGACTCATAAAAAAGATAAAAGAACATATTGCCGGCAAGCCTGTTAAGGAGGCCGAAGACTACGTACAAAACCTACCTGAAGTGAACAAAGTTACGATTTCTAGCTGGCCTGTCTGGGCGCCTACTATCCCAACTGTGTTCGAAAACATTGAAATTAAGATGGATGAGAAAAGCTTTGAATTACTAGTAGGGGGAAATGTCGAAGAATAGTGACGCAGGTGATTTAACAGCCGATTAATCACTATTCAGCAGGAGTAGATCTTTTCTTCAAGCTCTGCTATGATTGGCTAAGTTTTTAGATATATTTATGCGTTACTCTCAACTATTTGGAAAGACGGTCAAAGATGTCTCAGGAGACATCGCATTGATCAGTCACAAGTTGCTCTACCAGGCTGGATTCATTCGCGAATCAGTGGCTGGTCGATACTATTTCTTACCACTGGGAATGAGAGTGCGAGATAAAATTGTTAAGATTGTCGAAGAAGAGATGACCGTGGCTGGGGCTCAGAAAATGATCACTCCGGTCCTCCACCCTCTTGAGTTGTGGGAAGAAACTAATCGCACGTCTAGTGTTGGATTTGAACTCATGACCATCCAAGACCATCGTGGGGCGTCCTTTGCTTTGGGCGGTACGGCCGAAGAAATGATGGTGGACTTGGTTCGAAAATTTAACATCAGCTACAAAGACCTTCCTTTCAATATTTATCAGTTTTCGCAGAAATTCAGAGATGAAAAACGAGCTCGAGGTGGCCTTCTACGTGTGCGTGAATTTCTAATGAAGGATGCCTATTCCTTTCATGCCGATGAAGCTGACTTCAAAAAAGAGTATGATTCCATGTGGTCTAAATATGAGCGAATTTTTGAGCGATGCGGCCTGGAAGCTATTTCGATTGAATCTGATAATGGGTACATTGGCGGAGATTACTGCCATGAATTTGTAGTGGTATCTGATGTCGGTGAAAGTCGATTTTTGATGACCGAAGATGGAGAATATGCTGCTCATGAAGAAGTTGTTCTATTTAAGAAGGAACAGAAAAATGTAGACGAGGAACTGAAACCCTTGAAGGAAGTTGAGGCGGTTCGCGGGACGACCATGGAAGATGGTGTCGAGTTTCACAAGATGCCGCTCTGGCAACAAATAAAGGATGTTCTTTTTGTGGATGAAAAGGGACGATTTGTTTTGGCCATTATTCGCGGAGATTATAGTGTTAATGAGCAAAAACTAAAGAAGGTGGCCAATGTACTTCAACTTAGAGCTGCCACCGATTCAGAAATTCGCACTCAAGTAGGGTCTGAGCCGGGATTTATTTCTCCTGTGGGAATTAAGGACAACCTTGCTGAAGGAGTTGAATTGATTGTAGTGACCGACGACTCACTACGAACCATTAATAATGCCTATGGAGGCGCAAACAAAAAGAACCTCGACTTACATAACATGAACATTGACCGTGATTTCCAAGTGGATTTAGAGGGAGACATTGCACTTCCTTCAGACGACGCTATAACCCAAGATGGGCGACCACTGGTTAGTGCCCGTGGGATTGAAGTCGGCAATATTTTTCAATTAGGAACTCACTATACTGACAAAATGAGCGGTGCTGTGTTCACCGATTCCGATGGAAAAGCTAAGCCTTTTTATATGGGATGTTATGGGATTGGAATTGGGCGAACGATGGGCACGATTTTGGAAGTTCATCATGATGACAAGGGAATGGTTTGGCCAAAGTCGGTGGCGCCATATCAGGTTCATTTGATTGATCTAGGAAAAGACGACAGCACAAAGGAAAAAGCACAGGCCTTATATATTCAACTTACTGAAGCGGGATTTGAAGTCCTGTGGGACGACCGAAATATCGGAGCTGGCGGGAAGTTTAAAGATGCGGATTTGATTGGAATTCCCGTGCGTTTAGTCATCAGTGCCCGAGCGCTGGAACAAGGAGGGCTGGAATGGAAAGAACGAGACTCCGAAGAGAGTAAGATTGTATCTGAATCTGATTTAGTCCCCTCTCTCTCTGACTATTATGCGTCATAAATTTATTTCGTTGTGGTTGGCTGTGGGTTTGGTGTTAGCACCAGCCTTGCTTAGTGCAGAAGGGCTAGAACCCAGTGCCAGCTTCACTATTTCTTCGAGCGTGGGAACGGCAACAACTGAATTTCAGTTTGATGCGTCTGATTCTCGCGATCATCGTGGACTAACCAATGGACTGGATTATCGCTGGAATTTTAACTATACATCTGGCGGCCAATATACTGATTGGGACAATGATTCAACGGTGACACACGTTTATAATACGTCTGATCCATCTCCTGAGAGAAAAACGATCGCACTCGAAGTTCGCGATGCAGATGGTCTCGTTGATCGGGTTTTTAATACCTTAACTGTTCAGCAATCGTTGGGATTTGACTCTTGGTTTACGGTCTCACCGCTTTCTGGAGATACCAATGAGCAGTTTGAGTTTGAAGCCTCAGTCTCTACTCCCGGAGGTCAAAATACGGATAGCTATCAGTTCCGATGGGATTTCAATGGGGATGGCACGTGGGATACCTCCTATAGTACTTCTCGTACTGTTTCACATGTTTATCCTTCAACCGGCTACTACACTCCCCGTCTTCAGGTGAAAAATCCAAGTGGGGACACGCAAACCCTTATTGGATATGATCAGGATAACTTAGGTGATCCCTCCTTTGTTTATGTGACTTTTAGTGGGACTCCCCAAGCGTCATTTATGGTCTCCCCTACTAGTGGTGTGGCTGGAGGTCTTTTTCACTTTGATGGCTCCAATTCTTTCGATCGGCAGGATGGACGAGACTTGAGCTATAGATGGGACTTCAATGGAGATGGTGTTTTTGAAATAGACTGGGGAACAGAAAATACTCATACCTTTAGCTATGATGGACCTGGAGAGTTCGACCCAATGCTTCAAGTCCGAGACACAGATGGAAATACCGATGAAGTAACGGTTAGAGTTTCAGTAACGGCAGATGATTTGGCACCCGAGGCCAGTTTCTCAATCAGCTCAGACCGAGGGTTAGGTGGAGATGCGCTCATTGGTACCACCAGCACTCAATTCACATTCAATGCGTCCGGTTCTCAAGATGAGGAAACGTCTTCAATCGATCTGCAAGTACGATGGGATTTTGATGGAGATGAAGAATGGGACACTGATTTTGACACTCAAAAATCGGCCGAACATCGCTATTTAGATGTCGGAGCGTATATCATCATTCTAGAAGTTAGAGATTCCGAAAATCGGCGAGACACGGCAGAAAGAACGGTGACCGTGGTTGCAAATGATGCTCCAGTTCCGGTGTTAAAGGTAGACATCACACAGGGCACACCCGGTTCTTTGTTTCACTTTGATGCCTCCGACTCATCTGACAGTCAATACTCAACGTCTCAATTAGAAGCACGCTGGGATTGGGAAGGAGACGGGACCTGGGACACCCCCTTCGAACGTGATAAAACTGTCTCTCATCAATATGAGCAGGCAGGAAGCTACTCTGCTAAATTACAGATTAGAGACCCAGAGGGATCCATGTCTATGGCGGCTCAATCCATCGAAATTGTGGCCAGCACCGCTCCTTCTGCACGCCTAACCGTGGATGAGACGTCCGGCACTTTTTCCACTATTTTCCACCTTGATGCTTCCGCCTCTTCTGATGGAGAAACCGCTCAATCAGACCTCTGGTTTCGCTGGGATTTTGATTATAAAGGAGGAAACGACATTCAGTACGATACCTCATGGAGTCGATCTAAAACGCGCAACACGCGCTTCACTCAAACCGGTGAGAATGTAGTCCGTGTGGAGGTTAAAGATGAAGATGGAGATATTTCCTCTGCCACCGTTACCACATCGCTTCATTGGGCCTCCTCGTACATGGAAACGCTCAAAACCCGAGGCATTATTCGTGGTTATTCTGGTGGAGATCTGGCCCCTGATCGGCAAGTCACACGAGCTGAGCTACTAAAGATGGTGATGGAGGCAGCTGGAGTGAAAGAATTCAGAACAACGTACGATGACTATTTTTTCGATGTTGAACGGACTGATTGGTTTGTCCAATATGTAGAAACTGCTTACGAACAAGGCATTGCTGGTGGTTATTCAGATGGAAACTTTCGTCCCAATGATTCAATCAATCGAGCGGAAGCCATGAAACTCATCCTTCAGGGATTTGATGTTTCTCTTTCTACTTATAAAGGGGGAACATTCCCAGATGTGACAGGCAACGCCTGGTTTTCCTCTTATATAGGGACCGCCCATGAATTGGGACTCATAAATGGTTATTCGGATGGACAGTTTCGGCCGGGAAATTTGATGACACGCGGAGAGGCGTCAAAGGTTATTGCGCTGGCCCTGGAAGGCGCGCTATAATATCAAAAGAATTCCTCCTAACCTTTCCCCTATTATGAAATTTCTCCGCAATAGTTTTTCAACTTATGTGCGGCCTTTTTTGGCACTTGTTGCCGGAATGGTTTTTATGGCCGGTATCAATAGCGCGTTTGCGGATCCGTCCGCTCTCCCCCCGAACGGAAGCCCTACTCCAATATTTACTGACTTGACCGTATCCAATGATCTAAGCGTTGGTAATAATTTAGACGTTGCTGAGCTGGAAGTTTCTGGAGACGCTCTCTTTAACGGAGATGTTACGTTGACGACCATTAATGGAACGGCGTATCCGGCTTCATCATCTTCTTCTTATACTCACCCAAGTTCGATTTCCCTTTCGGATATTTCGCTGGATAACAGCCTAGTTTTGGATGACCAAGATAGTAGTGGCTATACCACCACGATTGAAAACGATGCCATCACTACTTCTGGAACCATTGCTTCAAATGAAAGTATAAATACTAATCAGGGTTCTATTTTTACTGGATCATCAATTCTCGCTGCATTTAGTGGACCTTGGGCCAGTCATCCTCAGCTCACTAATGGAGACATTGTCTCAGCAGACGATATTTTTGCAGGAGATCAACTTTTTGTTAAAAATGGAGCCACGATCGGTGGCAATTTGCAAGTTACAAATATAAATGGAGCGCCGTATTCGTCCTCGTCTTCATCTTCATCAAGTGTGCCGGATCCGTTGACGACGGGAACTCCTGCAGATCAGTTTTCTTCATCACCACAAGTAGACTTCCTCTCCAATATTACGAGTGTTAGCCCAACGACAATACGTGCTTATACCACAGGAGATATTGCGGCTACCCGTAATGTATATGCTGACGAAGATGTAGTGGCGAGTGGAGGCGTTTTTGCGCAGGAAGGTTATTTCAATGGGACGGTTAAAACGGGATTTTTAGACGCGGAAACTTCTATCTATTCATTTGGGACTATTACTGCAGATTCAGGGATACAAGGTAATGCTGGCTTTAATAGCCAGCTGGGAAGTTTTAGTACGGCCCAGGGTGATATTAATTCTGATTATGGGGATATCTATACGGGAATTCATCATCCATCTGATTTCCCCAGTTCGTTTCCGAACCTCTCTTATTTAACTGACGTTCCATCAGCAATTTATGGTACACCCACTGAAGATAGGGATATTTTTTCAGCTGATGATCTTTTTGCGTCTGATGATATCGTTGCAAACGATGAGCTTATTGTTGAAGGCACAGCTAATCTTCGAGGCGGAGCTTCTATTGGAAGTCCCGCTTATCTTCAAGGCTTTGCTACTATTGCAGACTATTTAACTGTTGGAACCAGTTTGAGTGTCGGAACTAACCTTACTGTTACCGGAAACACCACCATGACTGGAAATCTTACGGTTGCCGGGACTACTACACTGGGCTCAATCGCTGGTGAAATCTCAACCCCAGACACGATTTCAACCGGAACACCAGCAGACCAGGCAGCTTCTAGTCATCCAGACTATGGCAGTGGAGATATTCTGTCCACGGATGACGTCTTCATTGATGATCAGCTCTTTGTTGCTGGATTTTCCAGATTTGAGAAAAATGTTCAAGTTTATGCAACGAGTCTTACTCTCCAAAACCCAACCAATCTGCATACTATTGGAACGCAGTCGGGGTCAATAACTGCTCTCCCCTTTTTCTCTCACCCTGAATTTAAATACAACGATGATGCCTCTGAGGGTGGGGATATTTACACTCAAGATGATCTATTTGTTGGTGACCATTTGTATGTCGACAATACTATTCAAGCTAAGAATGGCAGTATTTTTGTTGGAGATGATTCGACCCCTCATGGATGGGCTCTTGATGTTAATGGGATCAATGCTGAAGGAGATATTAAGGGTGACAATTTATATTCCTTTGGCACTCTTCGTTCGACCAATGGTCCGATCCGAACGGGAAATCCCATACAAGCTTATGGTGACGGAGATATTGCAGCAACTCGTCATCTTTTTGCGGATAACAATGTTGACGCAGGGGGCGATGTAATTGCAGGTGATGATGTAATTGTTCGTGACACGATTTTCAATGATTCCGGGAGCGTAACTGTGGCTGACTCCCTGAATGTGACAGGATCTCAATACATCGCAATCAATTCAAGCGTTTTGGGCCATCTATCGGCTAATTCAATTGGTCAGTGGGATTATAAATCGAGCTCAACCTCATCTGGTACTAGTGTTAGTACCTCCTGTGATTCAGGTGAAATTCGGGTTTCTTGTAGTGGCTATAACACCGCGAATAGCACTGACCCTTATAAAGGGGCTTACCCAACTGGAGGTACTGGATGTACGGCACGTCGTACGACAACTGGTGGAACTCTCTATGTCTATGCCTATTGCTTTGATCCAAACTTTGCCATTACGGCCCAACCTGTGCCCTAACCGTGATTCTTTTTAATTCCAAAAGACGCCCCACATGGGGCGTCTTTTATTTTAGCTGGGATAATTCGATCTGCTTAAACTTCTTCTTCGACTGGATATTCTGGTTCAACTTGCTCGGGAAACTCAATAATTCCAGTTCCAAGCTGCCCAAGACAACTAGTTTTTGCGCTCTCGTTCTCTTTGAGTTCGTTACAAATAGCAGCATCTGTACTGTTTCGCGCAATGGCGACCACTGTAAACTCTAGACAGTTCCAACGATCATCGGCGTTATCTATATCCTTACAGCGCTTTAAATCTAAACTCTGGCGAGCATCCTCGTCAGCTGTAGCATCAGCTATGATCTCCTTTTCAGGGCGATCTTCTTCAAAATCTTCTGGAAGCTCTTCGTTTTCCAAGAGTTCCTCACTGTTTTCTATTGCGGCCTCCCCTTCAACCACCATCTCCTCGACCGCCTCATCTCCTGTAGGGACTTCCGATGGAGTGACTGTTCCCTCTTCTGAACCAAAGCACCCAGATAAGCTTAGTACCAATAAACCGCTGACAATTAAAAGAAGTGTGCGTTGCATATTTTTCATTTGGAAGGGGTTATTAAAAGACACCCTGTATTCTAGGGTGCCTTAAAGTTTGCGTCAATGAGCTCGCCTGAAGAGCTACGGAACTTAAAGTCCCAACTGCTTACGGATTTCTTCGGCTTTTCCTTGATCTTCTTCGTTCTTCCCTGCTTGCTCATAGCTGGATTCGAGGTCTTTCCATTCAGCCCAATGCTTCTGTTCAAGCTTCTTGAGCTGCGTAGAATGCTTAGGTGATAGTTCGATGAATTTCTCCTTCTCTTCTTCAAGGATGTCGATCAATTCATCAACTTGTTCCTGCCGAAGCTTAGGGATTGAATCAACAATCTTCTTTTTCTCATCGCGTGTGAGTGAAATTGAGCCGGCCAAAAGTTTAATGAAATAGGCCTCATCAAATTGAAGCTCATTTGCAGGAGCGGTAATAGTTGTTTTGAAATCTTTTAGATGCGCACCAAACCGATAATTTGGATCGCTCGGCGGTGGTGGCGGTGGTGCTGGCATTCCAGCGCCTCCCATCATTCCTCCCCCAGGGGGCATCATGCCGCCGCCAGCAGGTGGAAATCCCCCAGGGGGGAACCCAGGAGGCGGAGCTCCATAGGCTGGTGGCATCGGAGCCGCCGTTGCTGGATATGCACCGGGAGCCGGAGCAGGAGCCGGAGGAACAGGTGTTCCGGCTGGTGGCGGAGCCGGAGCCGGAGCTGGTGCCGGAGCTGGAGGAACAGGTGTTCCGGCTGGTGGCGGAGC
>CAZBGQ010000020.1:0-4133 GCA_964491515.1 uncultured Candidatus Peribacteria bacterium | reverse complement strand
GAGCCGGAGCTGGTGCCGGAGCTGGAGGAACAGGTGTTCCGGCTGGTGGCGGAGCGGGAGCCGGAGCCGGAGCTGGTGCCGGTGCTGGTGCTGGTGCTGGAGCTGGAGCCGGTGCCGGAGCTGGAGCCGGAGCTGGAGCTGGTGCCGGAGCTGGAGCCGGAGCTGGAGCCGGAGCTGGTGCCGGAGCTGGAGCCGGAGCTGGTGCCGGAGCTGGTGCCGGAGCTGGAGCCGGAGCTGGTGCTGGAGGAACAGGTGTTCCGGCTGGCGGTGGTGGTGGCGGCGGCGGTGGAGGTGGAGGCGTTCCTCCTCCTTGCTGTCCCTGTTGTTGATTTTGTGGGTCGTCCATATAAATTTCGTCAAGGTTAGAATACGCCCCTTACTTTACCGATCATTCCCTATCTCGACAAGGAAATTTGTGATCCTCTCCCGCATTCCCTTTGACTTCTTGAGAGAGATTGAATAAAATTCCATCGTTATGATTCATTAGGGGCGATTAGCTCAGTTGGCTAGAGCGCAACATTGACGTTGTTGAGGTCAGAGGTTCGAATCCTCTATCGCCCACCATAATAAGCAATTCCTGATAAATATTTTTGTTTTTGTTTTGGCTAAATCTATTTTCAATTACAATTGTTGTATCGCTTCGATCAGTTGCATATAAATGAGATATTGGATTTCAAAATTGGATAGATATGCTAAAATTAGGATATGAAAAAAATGCTTATATTGGTTCTATTTATGCTGCTCTCTGTGGTTTTCGCTGGGTGTGCATCTAATCTGTCTGCTAATTTAAATAGTGAACTTTTTGAACAGAAGGGTATTGCTAGTGGTGATCAAGATCTCATTGAGTTTATTCATGAAGATATTTATTTCTCGTTCAAGTATCCAGCCCTGTTTGATGGGCTAGAAGTAGTAAGCCAAACTGAAGAATTTCCCTATCGCGTTGAATACAAAAATGGCCTCCTAAATGACTTCATCATAGACATTTATGATGGTGAAAGTTGGGAATTAAACGAAGATACAATTCCTGAAACCATTACAGTTCAAACCGCTAATTATTTTTTCTATCTGGATCACAAATGGGAGACGGATGAGAACTATAAGATTATTGAGAACTCCTTTCATGCGGAAGAATTATCCATTTCATGATGAATTTGATATAGATAATTGCCACAGCTAGAAACATAAGCATTCCTGCGATATTGTGAAATGCGGCCAATGCTAATTCAGGTGAATAATAGGCTCCAATAAATAGAATGATGGCGATACGGGTTAGGTTGAAGAAAATCATAGTAAAAAAGCCTAGGACAAGCCCAATCAAATAGTTAGGGATATTCAGCTTATTTTTTGTTCTGAGATACCATCCAATCAGCCCATAAAGTGATCCAAATAATAATAGGGATGTTAGCCCTGTGCAGGGCAATCCAATGATCACTGAAAAATCGTTGAGAGAAATAATATTCCAATCAACGCTAGACTGTATATCAAGTGGAAAGATGCTTAATGCCTCTTTCAAGATATTTGAAATGCCACTGGCCATTGCTCCCCAATAATACTGCAGAGCTAGAAATCCCGCTAATATGGCAGCCATTATTAGGGAAAAACCCTTAAATAAACTCTGATTTCTCTTTATGAACTTCTTTGAGAAAAACAAAAGAAAAAGAGCATGAGCCAAACCTAAATATCCGACAAAAAATGGTATTAGGTGAATGGTATCGTAACGAGTCCAAACCTGGTGATAACTGTAGGCCATCATCAAGAAAAAGAAACTTCCAAAGAAAAACCCATATCCTCGATGCTTCTTTTCATGAGGTGAGTCATTAAATCTATTGAGCAAGTACATGGCCAATATAGGTGGGACCAATGGAGAGTAATCATGAGTGGTTGTCTCAATGCCTCCGGCAAACCATCTGAATAAATTCATTGAAGTAAAGTACAGCCCCACTAATAAAATTGAATAGAGAAGAACTCTATTTTTGGTCATCATTTTTTTTAGTTGAGACATTTTTCCTTCTCTAGAAAATAGAACAAAATCAATAATGTCATTAAAAGTGTAATGTCGAGAAATTCAGGAACCTCACCGTCCCATCCCCCTTCCTCTCCTTCACCTTCACCTCCTGAACCAGTAACTCCTGTGCATGCCCACTCTGTAGAGGAGGTCGAACGACAAGTAATACCTGATTGAGTTGAACCATTAGAGAATAGCAACTCCTCTGTCACATTCTCATAGGTCGTTCCACATCCTGGCTCAATTTGATCTAGAGATGTGGCTCCCAAACATAAGCGAACCGTATCATTGACGCTTTCGGTTGGAATTATCAATGTATAAGAGTCAACTCCAGTAGGAAGTCCGCCACCCCAGTGAACCAACCCCTTTTTATTTACTAAATCTTTCTCTGCGGTCACTCCAGTTATCGCTTTATCGTCATTGAGGTCTAGGGCTATCTCGAATACTTTTCCCCCATTCTTCATACCAACAACCGTATTAACCCCTGTGCGCGCGACTGACGTAGGATCTATCGCGGGGGCATCTTTCAAATAAACAGTGAAGCCACTCGGGACATTGGTCACCCTACCTCCTGTCACTGTCGTAATGGTTGGTGCATCTAAACCATCAGAGGGGCTTCCATCCCCGTCTGTGAGTGAACTCCAAGTATCGGCAACCACAAACCCTTGCTGGGTTTCACTGAGGTTATGATCCAAACCATCATGCATTTTCACCTGAAATACAATTGTGGCTGTGCTTCCTGGATTGATGTTACCTATTTCTACTTCAAGTTCCTCTCGTCCCCCGTAAAAAGTCACCTCCCTTGTATCATTTGACTTCGGCACACCATTCAGTATTACACTGTCTCTTATAAAGTCCGTATTCCCGTTGATGTATACTTTGAATTTAGAGTTTTCAGCAATCTGCTGTCCTGTGTTTGGTATTGTGACAGTATAGCTAATTGCCTCCTCCGGATTGGGGGTTAAGGTGGATACGGTCATTGTCGATTGAGATAGATCACTAGCTTTGAATGAAGTTCTAAAAATATTCACATAATAGTGTGAATAAGCGACCTTATCATCCCTATCTGTTAATGTGGAGCTCACGGACGTGGTTCCCGCATTTAAATAGGACGATACGTCGACTGTTCTGTCATCCCACACCCTCCCATCAATATTGGCAGCAAAATCACCGTAATTATGAGAAGAGGCTCCCTCAAATGTAAACTCGTTGTTATCCACCGCTGTCCCCTCTGACACAATGATCGTGACATCTCCCTTCGGGGGATTTCCTAGAGACAAACCATCAACGGTTGAGGTAAACGAACTCCCCGAGACTCTATCTGGGAACTTTTTACCGATCATGACCATCCCGTCATTGATGACAACCGTACCATTACTAACATTTAAATCTTCATAAACAATCACAAGACTCGCTCCAAAAGTATCGTTCTTCCTGTGAGATACTGACACGTCATACGCCCCATTTCCATCCGCACTTATTAAACTACTGACATCAGCTCGTAAGGAAAGTCGTCGTTTCGATCTATTGCCTCCCGGATCCTGAATCCCAATTGTAACGGCGGCGGGACTGGACCCTGAATTAATCACTGCTCCCTCGAAGGTTATTTCTCCAAGCAAAGCCTCACTAATATTATTACTATATCCACCCCAATAAAGCCATGCTTGCTTGATCGTTATGTCCTCTGGGATCGCACTCATTTCAATCGTTCCACTTCGTGGATTTGAAAGACCTACTCCTTTTGATGAGACACTCACATTTCCGGTTGCACGGTAGAACTCATTCAGCGTTCCGTCCTTCCCTGTTAGATTGGTAAACGTTTCAGTGACAGCTGCATGAGCTGTTGTGGGCATGTTGATCGCAAGCAGACATGAAACAACGATCCCCCATACTATTTTTTTTGAGATTTCCGTGAGCGTCATCTTTTCTATGAGGATTTGGCAAGTAAATCCCATTATTATAGCCTTTTCCCCATTTTTTTTCAAGACCTCAGCCCCCAGTTTTACTTGGGGCCCTACGTTAATCGATTGACGCCTTCTAGTAAAAGTGGTAACGTCCAGCCTATCTTTGATTTTGCCTGTTCATCTTTTTGAAAGGTTTTGTTCATGCCGAAATGCTACGGTCTCTT
>CAZBGQ010000019.1:2307-34242 GCA_964491515.1 uncultured Candidatus Peribacteria bacterium | reverse complement strand
CAGGGTCTGGTTGCGGAGTTGGATCAGGGTCCGGTTGCGGAGTTGGATCAGGGTCCGGTTGCGGTTCATCTTCTAATTTGATGAGCACTAAATTTCCTTTACATCCATTTTCCATTTGGGCGTAGACCTCAGTTGGGCCGGCCACAAAGATATTTTTTAGTACAAATTCTCCAGCCATTTCAATCGGAACGTCCACCATAGCTCCTCCCGTTAGAACTTGAATTTCAGAGATAATCATTGAATCCAAGGCAGGAAAACTAGAAGTTAAATCTGTAAATTTAACAGGATTTGGGTTTTTCAACATTTCATCTGCAGCTATTTCTTGAACACGGGCATCATTTAGACCATCAATTAACTGGCTGCCAGCCAATAGTGCTTCGTGGGGTTCGTCTCCTTCATGGCCGACTTGCCATTGTGCCATGATAGATTCCATTACAACAGCCGCATCGGATCGTCCACTTTCCGCTACTCTGTCTCGTACCCAAACGGTCATTTCGGTGCGCCAAATTTGACGTCCAAATCGATCAGCCGCATCGTCTTTGTCCCATAGTTTTTGTAATTCAAGGCGATGATCTTTGTCTCCTTTGAAAAGTCCATATTTGTTCCAAGCTACCCACGGATCGGTTAGTGCAGCAATTGATTTTGGATCAGAGCCTTTAAAATCGAAGCCAATTAGTAGCTCTTGGGCATATTTCATGGCGTTCAATACAACTTCCTTATTTTCTTTTGCGTGTTCTGGACTGTTTTTGAATTCACCATCCAGACGGTTTTGCATCCAGTTGGCGTCATCCGTTGAAGTTTCAATATTTGTTCCTCCGACTTGTTCGACAGCCTCTTGGTCCGCGTCTTGAGTTACTGAATCAGAAGGACTCATGGGGATGCCTTGGGTTGCTCCTGTAGCTGGTTTTATTTTAACGCCATCCATTTGTACTTCTCCCTTAGCATTTGTTACGTGAAGTTTTCCCTGGAAAATTTTGATATGCCCGCCCACATATAATTTGTCTATATTGGTTTGGGTCTGCATGTACGGTAGTGTGCTGGTCACTTCTTTTTTGAGCTGAGCCGCATTTGTGACGCCTAGCTTTTTGAAGTAATCTTGAATAATTTCATACAAATTATCTCCGGAAACAATATCACGATCTAAGCTGAATTCTTTTTCTGATTCAAGTCTGGTTAAATCTTCGCGGGTCATGAGGTCAGCTGCTTTGAATCGTTCCGCCGTGGCTTCTTCTTGAGCTAATCCTTCCCATACGTCTTTTCCTAAGTTCAATCGTCCTTCGGCGAAGTCTTGGTAGTATTTCAGCCGCTCATCATTGGTCGTGGCTTTTTCACCCGCTTTGAGCGTGTCAGTTTCATCTTTTGGAGTTCCGACTTTTTCTTTCCAACTTGGATCTTTAGACATGGGGCATTTGTTAAATCTAACTATTATAGCAAAAAACTGGAATCCTCGCAACCCCTGTCAGACCAACATTTATACATCCTAAAAATCAACTGTAGAATTCATTTGACATAACCCGAGAATTAAACCCGGAAATGTGGTGTTAGAATTTTGCAATTCTACGGTCAAAAAAAGTTACCCACGAAAAGCCACTCCCCAGTCGATCTCACTCGACACACAAGATGGTTGCCCACTGGTTAATTTTATGCTATAATAAAAAACGACTAAGGTATACACGCGCGAGCATGATTTGCGCCTATCTAGCCTCGAAAAAACACCGCATCCATGAGCCGTCGACTGCACAATCTACTAGTAAAAATTCCGCCAAGCGAGAATAAAGAGACCGCTTTTGAAGAAGTCCTCAATAATTTGAATGAGATCATGACCAATGTCCCCGTTGGATTTGAACTTGTGTCCGCTCATCAGCATATATATTTTTATGTGCGCGTGCCGGCAGAAGGGCGTTATGTGGTTGAAGGACAAATTTATGCGAACTACCCAGACGCTGAAATCACGGAAGTTAAAGATTACATTCACACCGATGTATTGAATAAAGATAAGGGATTTGCATGCGCCAACATGGTGCTCGAACGCAGCGATATTTATCCCATTAAATCTCATCCTCAGTTCGAAGATGATTCATTAGTGGGGATTTTTTCTGTATTGTCGAAAGCTTCCAATGGAGAAGAAGCTTGGATTCAGGTCATTAGTAAACCACTGGAAGAAACATGGAGCCTAAATCTGGGACGTAAATGGCGGATGAAAAAAACCAGCATCAAGAATGTTTTTCGTCTTCGTGATTACATGAAACTCAAGGGGAAAGCAGCCCTCCGTACTGCCGAGAAGGAAGAATTCCACAAAAAAGCTGAAAAAAATGTATATCAAGTTGGCATTCGAATCGGTTACGCCGCGCCCACTCAGGCCATGGCTGAAGCCAAGCTCGAAAGCCTTAAGCGGGCTTTCTTTCAGTTTAATACGACGGATTATAATAGTTTCAAAGGAGTTAAAGCCAACCCAGAAGGATTTCTCAGGGATTATGCCAATCTGAAATTTGGGCCATCGTTCCTCTTTAATGTTGAAGAGCTCGCTTCTGTTTATCACTACCCACACCCTGATCAAGTTCCCCACATTGTACATGTGGTGTCTCGCAAAAAAGAACCCCCGGAAAGTCTTCCAAAAGAAGGAAGCATCCCTGCTAATGAAATGTCTGTATTTGGGACAACCAACTATCACAGCCAGAACACTCGTTTCGGCATTAAGCGTGTCGATCGCCGCCGTCATCTATATGTGGTTGGAAAGAGTGGCACAGGAAAAAGCAAGATGCTCGAACTTCTCATTGCTTCTGATATTCAAGCAGGGAAAGGAGTGGGGGTGTTAGATCCTCATGGTGATCTTGTGGACAATGTTTTGAAATACGTTCCCGAACATCGAAAAGACGATGTGATTATTTTCGATCCAGGAGACATGGAGTTTCCTATCGCGTTCAATCCACTTGAGCAAGTGCCTGAAGAGTATCGCATCCGTGTGACTATTGGATTTGTGGAGATTTTTAAAAAACTATTCGGAAATAACTGGACCAATCGATTGGAGCATGTGCTTCGCTATACGACGTTGGCTCTTTTGGACTCCCCCAACACAACCGTGCTTTCAATTCTCAAGATGCTTTCCGATAAAAATTATCGCCAAAAAATTGTAGCTAACATTCAAGACTCTGTGGTTAAAAACTTTTGGGTCAATGAATTTGCAGGATGGAGTGAAAAATTCGACAATGAAGCCATCATGCCGCTGCTCAATAAGGTAGGGCAATTCGTGTCCACCAGTCTGATTCGAAACATTGTAGGACAACCTGAGAACAAGGTGAATATTCGTGAAATCATGGACGGTCAAAAAATTCTTCTTATGAAAATTTCAAAAGGTAAATTAGGGGAAGAAAACTGTGGTCTCATCGGGGCTATGATGATTACCAAAATGCAGCAGGCGGCCATGCAACGAGCCGATATGCCAGAAGAACAGCGCAAAGATTTCTATCTCTATTGTGATGAGTTTCAATATTTTGCAACTGATACTTTTGCGGAGATTTTATCTGAAGCGCGTAAGTATCGTCTCAATCTAACCATGGCTCATCAGTACATGGGACAGTTATCAGACCTTGTTAAAACCACCGTATTTGGGAATGTGGGTTCTATTATCAATTTCCGTGTAGGCGCAGAAGATGCGGTTTCATTAGAAAAAGAGTACACCCCTAAATTCATGGTTCGCGATATTATTAATCTCGGTGTTCGAGAAATGTACATTAAAATGTCGATTGATGGCGAAATCAAGGATGCTTTTTCTGCTCGTACCATTGATGTTCCTCCGATCACACACGATCTTTCCAAAGAAATCCGTGATATTTCCCGGGCAAAATACTGCCGTCCCCTCCCTGAAGTTCAGGAAATTTTACGTACATGGGACGAGAATGCGTCGGCCGAACCAGGGAAGGAAGTGCTTCTCGACGCAGGCCAAGAAAACTTTGAGGCGCCGATTGTTTAATTTTCCAGTATAGTACTACTATGACCTTCTTCGACGATTTCAAACGTTTGTATTATAAGCAACCTCACGTTGCGGTTCATGGTTACCAAAATCAGAATTGTCCATACGGTGATTTCCTCTATTTATCTAAAAATTCTTATTTGTGTTTCGATTCCGATGACCTTCAAGATTGTGGATATGTAGATATGGCAGAAAATTGTCGAACCTCGTACGACAATTCATTCGTAAGGAATTGTGAGCTTTGTTATCAATGTGTTGATAGTCGAGATTGTTATAATTGTGATTTTTGTCAGGAATGCAAAACCTGCTCGGACTGCAAATTTTGCTATGACTGTGTTAGCTGCCAAAATTGCTTTGCATGTGTAGGTCTTCGTCGCAAACAATACTATTTTTTAAATGAGAAACTCACTCGAGAGGAATATGAAAAACGTATGGCGGAGCTCGATTTAAAAGATCCAAAAGTCATGGCCGATATAGGGAAGAAGTTTTTTGAATTGCAAAAGAAAACGCCCCGTATGGCCAGTCGACAACTTCAAACGGAAAACTGCACTGGTCATCTTATTGAAAACTGTCAAAACGTTGTAAGTGGATTTAATGTAACTGGATGCCAGGATTCTGGGTATCTTGATCATGTTTACAATGTGTACGGTGATCGAACCTCTGAGACGTATGATATCTACCACGCGGTAGACCTAGAGTTGTGTTACCAACTCATCAATGTTGGGAAAGGGTACAACTGTAATTTCTGTTACTACTGTGAGCACATTTCAAATTCTGAATATTGTGAAGGAGTGTTTAATTCTAAGTACATGTTTGGATGTGTGTATCGAAATCATGGGGAGTACGAAATCCTGAATAAAAAATACGAACCGGATGAGTGGCATCGAAAAGTGAAAGCCATTAAGGATCAGATGAGAGAAGACGGAGAATATGGGAGCTGGCCTGATATAGGTTGAGGTCGTTTCTGTCCGATTAGAAGCAACTCCCCTAGCCAATTCATCAAAAAATTGTTATTTTAACCGGGCTCTTTCTCATTTAGCCGAAGTGGCGGAACTGGTAGACGCGCACGACTCAAAATCGTGTTCCCTTACGGGAGTATGGGTTCGATTCCCATCTTCGGCACCAAGTCACAGGAAGCGTAGCGACCCAGTGACCTTAATGCCCCGCTTAGCGGGGCCGCTATGCAATCAAGAGAGATCTAGCTTAAAGATCCTTTCACGCTTAGTGAAGTTAAACCCAGTGCCGGGGTGTGGCGCAGTTGGTAGCGCGCACGGCTGGGGGTCGTGAGGTCGGAGGTTCAAGTCCTCTCACCCCGACACTGGGTTTAATGATGCGCTATTATCTGTCGCCGTCTCCATCTCTATCTATAAATGGCATTTCTCTCCCATATATTTCACGCCTCGTTCTTTGGCGATTTCGAAAAGCTCTAACTCGTCTGTCTGTTGGTTTATGCCAGTCACCCAATGGTGCGGACGAAGCGGGAATGAAGTCTTTTGACTTATTGGGTGCCGGTCTTTCCGCTGGAGGCTCCTCGCCTTTAGCTTCAGTTTCTGGTTGCTTAGTTATAGAATTGCTTCTGTCAGCTTCGGGAAAATCCTCCAGGAATTGGGAAAAGGTCTCACAGAGGGATCCCATAGCTGTTTCAAGCTCTTCGAGAGAAGGAGCTGCGTTTCTTGCTTCAATAGCTCTAAGAATAGGCTTCAGTGCTTTTCGGACTCGACGGGTATAGCCCACCAAGATGAATTGTCTAGCATTATGCCAATATTCTCTACAGTCGCCTATTGCATTTAAGCTGTCATCTAAAAAATGGACAGGATCCTTTCCTCCTTTAGCTAAAAGTTCCTGCACAGTATTCCTTACTCTATAAACCGCGATATTATCTAGGCTAGGACGCTCATTTTTAAGGACAGACAAAAGATCCCCAACTTCGTATCGAAGCTGATCTAATGGGGTTACTTGAGGGTATTCTGTACGGTCTCCCATGAGGAAGGATTAAAATGAACAAGGGGGTAATGATAGCACTTAAATAGGAAAAGTCAAGGACGGGAGTGAGTGGGAGTGAGGAAAGTCACTGAATTATCACCCCTTCCAGGTTATGTTATACTCGAAATGTTCACTAAATTTAAAATACATCTCTATGCAATTCTTCCTAGATACAGCTAATTTGGACGATATTAAGAAATACGCTAGTTATGGAATAGTTGATGGAGTGACCACAAATCCCAGCCTCGTAGCTAAGGAAAAGGGAGTTTCTTTCGAAAAACGCATCAAGGACATCGCAAAAATAGTGAATGGTCCGATTAGTGCAGAAGTCATTTCTACAGATACTAAAGGTATGGTTCGTGAAGGTCGAAAATTCGCGAAATGGCACAAAAACATTACAGTCAAAATCCCTATGACATTCGAAGGATTAGCCGCGGTTCGAATTTTTTCTAAGGAAAAAATCAAGACCAACGTCACACTCATTTTTTCTGCAAGCCAAGCCTTATTGGCAGCAAAGGCGGGGGCAACTTATATGAGTCCTTTTATTGGGAGGTTGGATGATATTTCTGAAGATGGAATGGGTTTGATTAAGGAAATCGCAGAAATTTATAAGCAATACAACTTCAAGACAAGGATTCTAGTGGCCAGTGTGCGTCATCCGCGTCACGTGGTTGAGGCTGCTAAGCTTGGAGCGGATGTGTGCACTATTCCACCTTCCATTATGGATAAGCTTGTTAAACATCCTCTCACAGATAGTGGGTTGGCCAAATTTCTTGAAGATTGGAAATCAGTAAAAAAATAATCATATGCCTCAAGCAAAAATCGGCGTCATCGGATTAGGCGTAATGGGCGCAAACTTAGCCCGTAATGCGGCAAATCACAAGATACCAACCGTGGTCTATAATCGCACCACCGAAGGCATGGCAAAGTTCATCAAAGAGCATGGAAGCGATGATCTTTTTGGAGAAAAAGAGTTGAGTGAATTTGTAGAACGACTGGAAACACCGCGACGAATTTTAATCATGGTTAAAGCCGGCGCACCAGTAGACAGTGTGATTGAAGGCTTACTCCCTTTCTTAGATAAAGAAGATATTCTCATAGATGGGGGGAATTCAAATTTCAACGACACCATCCGACGAGAAAAGTCTCTCATCGAAAAAGGAATACATTTTATGGGAATGGGCGTGTCTGGGGGAGAAGAAGGAGCCTTGAATGGTCCAAGCATCATGCCGGGAGGCTCGGTTCATGCCTGGAAATCACTCAAGCCGCTACTAGAATCAATCGCCGCTCGTGATTTTGACGGAGGTGCCTGCGTGACGCACATTGGAGAAAATGGAGCT
The DNA here is from genome assembly GCA_964491515.1 of uncultured Candidatus Peribacteria bacterium. GTDB lineage: Bacteria > Patescibacteriota > Gracilibacteria > UBA1369 > UBA12473 > CAZBGQ01. The sequence goes on along the minus strand of CAZBGQ010000019.1, from coordinate 26,949 downwards.
GGTCATTACGTGAAAATGGTACACAACGGAATTGAGTACGCGGTCATGCAACTCATGGCTGAAGGTTACGACATACTTCGTTCTATTTATGAAATATCAGCCGCCGATATTGCCGATATTTTTGCTGGGTACAATCAGGGAAAACTCAAATCATTTTTATTTGAAATAGCCACTACCGTATTGGATCACAAAGACGACCTTACCGAGGGATACCTTGTTGATCAGATTCTTGATCAAGCAGGTCAAAAGGGTACGGGGCGGTGGACAGCCATTGATGGATTTGAAAGAGGTGTGGCCATTCCTTCGATCAATGTGGCGGTTACGGCACGGAGCTTGTCAGCTGAAAAAGCACGTCGCACTATGCTTGGTGAGCAATATTCTGAGAAGACAGCGTCTACTAAAAAAATCCCCCTTGAATCATTCATAACTCAACTTGAAAACGCACTTTATGCCGGTATGTTGATCTGTTACGCTCAAGGATATGATCTGATTCAGCGAGCGTCAGATGAACATGAATGGAACGTCAATCTTTCAGAGATTTCTCGTATTTGGGAAGGTGGGTGCATCATTCGGGCCGATCTTCTTAATTTTCTACACAAAGCCTATGCGTCTGCAGAAAAACCGGATCATTTATTCACGATTCCGGACATTGCAGGACCACTTAAGCACGCCTTGCCAGACCTTCGAGAATTGACGGAATACGCTGTGCAAAATCAGGTTCCAATCCCCGGACTAAGCTCAAGTCTGGCTTACATGGACACGCTGACATCGGCACATGGATCAGCTAATTTTATTCAAGGCTTACGTGATTTCTTTGGAGCTCATACTTATGAGCGAACTGATCGCGAAGGCACCTTTCACACTAATTGGAACTTATGAAAATCCCTAAAAAACCATTCGTCCTCACCATTTTCGGTGCCTCTGGAGACTTAGCAAAGATAAAAATATTTCCAGCTATTTATGCCATGATGGAGGAGAAAATACTTCCATCAAAGTTTAAGATAATTGGGTATGCTCGTACGGAAAAATCGCAAGCAGCCTTTCGGAAAGAGTTTGCCTCTTCTGTTAAAAAGCACGCCAAGCAAAAGGTTGCCCCCAAGGTTTTAGAGAAACTACTCACGCATGTGCATTATTTTACGGGAGATTATAGTAAGCTTGAAGATTACGAACGATTTGCATCTTTCATTGAGGAAACCGCAGGGAAACTAAATATTCTCAGGCTATTTTACTTTTCAGTTCCTCCTACAATTTTTCGCCCTATCATTAAAAATCTCGGAGAAAGTCGTGTTTCCAATCACAAAAATAACGTCCGTCTCATTATAGAAAAACCGTTTGGAGAGGACACTCATTCTGCGACTGAGTTGTACCATTTCGTTTCGCGTTATTTCGATGAAGAACAGGTTTATCTTCTGGACCATTACCTTGGGAAATCAGCCGTGCAAAGCATTTTGCACTTGCGTCATTCCAATCGAATTTTGAACCACATGCTTAAGGGGCAGCAAATTTCAAACATTCAAATCACCGCATTTGAAAACATTGGAATCAAAGATCGTGTCGGCTATTTTGATCAAGTGGGAATTCTTAAAGACATGGTTCAGTCACACTTACTTCAGATTCTTGCATTGGTTACTATGTCAATTCCGGTCACCGAGCGTGCAGTCAGTGTTCAGAAGGAAAAATACAACATTCTTTCGGCCCTAAATTTCATCGCATCCGGGAGAAATGTTGCACTTGGACAGTACGCCAGTTATCGAAAAAGCAAGGAAGTACCGAACAGTTCCTCTACAGAAACATTTGCAGCGATTCGCCTTTTTATTGATCGAGAAAGTTGGTACGGAGTGCCGATTTACTTGAGAACTGGAAAAATGCTCAACGAGAAACACACTTACATTGTGATTGAGTTAGAAAAATTTGCCTTCCAGAAACCAAGTGAAGGCCCCAATCGCGTGGTCATCGAACTTCAGCCCAACGAAAAAATCAGCATCAAGCTACTCAACAAGCATCATGGAGGACGTGTTACACAGGACGTGATAACAAGCGCGCCTATTGGCTGCGAGAATGAGGGCTGTCTTCCTGAGCATGCGATGCTCTTAAACGATGTACTCCTTTCTGATAAAACTTATTTTCTCACGTTCCCAGAAATCATTGCGGCATGGGGTGTGACAGATAAAATTATTGCACGAATCCGTAGTAAAAAACTTAAAGCTGAACGTTACAAAGATTGCGGTGAAGGACCTAAAGCACAACATGATTTACCGCGTTCCGATGGGTTTGATTGGTATGACCTTCACTAAATGGACATCAAAATATTCAAGGACGAAGAAGAATTCGTGGCCGCAAGTGTCACTAGAATTCTCCATGCATGTGAAGCCCCACAAGGTGACCGCCCTCGGGTTGCACTGAGCGGTGGCTCCACTCCGGAACCGGTTTATCGTGCGCTTGCTGAGCAATCGGAATTCCTAGAGATCGCTGAGTTTTATCAAATCGACGAACGTTATGTTCCGGCTGACGATGCTAAATCCAACCAAAAGCTCATTCGGGACACCCTAAATTCGCCTCATTTTGTTCCTTTTGATACAACAGGCTCAATCGATGATGCCCTCAATCACTACGAAAAAAAACTTTATGAATTGGGAGAACACCCTTTTGATAGTGCTGTTTTAGGAGTTGGCAACGATGGACACATTGCATCCCTTTTTCCTGGGTCTGGTGCTCTAAACGAAACCGATCGGTGGGTGGCTCACACGACCACAGACGTTCATGATATCCGGGATCGGCTCACACTAACATTGCCTCCAATTTTGTTAACTAAGTCACTGCTTATTTTATTGAAAGGGAGTAAAAAGAGAGTAGTGCTCGAGACGTTGCTTGCTGGAAGCGGTGATATCAATGAATTTCCAGCGCTGGCCTTGCTCAAGCACCCAAACCTCACTCTTTACTACTACGAAAATGACTAAAAAAGTTCTATTTGCTCTTTGGGTGATTCTCATTGGGATTGACAAAAATGGATAAGTGGCCTTTGATATAGGAGTATTAAGCTTAGTCTATGGAGAATAGTAAACAGGCCTTCTTAGCGACCCTACTTGCATTGTCTGCGCCAAATGCGGTTGATGCAGAGGAGCCATATGTTCCCAGTTTCCATGGGAGTCTGACGGCTGATGCAAATTTAGAAGTAGCTCTTATTGAGCGAAGATTAGGTAGATGTTTATTTGAAAAAGGAGAAATAAGTGATCCGGATGAGGATCCTGTTACGGCTGAATTAGAACTGCCTATCGGAAGTGGTGAGCCTGTAAAAGTCACAGTAATTGATTACAAAGACAGAAGAAAACATGACGTTATGAGCATGGAGCAAGGAGCTTTTGTCTATGAAGATGAAGATTTTGATGGGAGTCTCGACTATTTAGAAAAAGACGAAAAAGAGTTACCTATCGGAAGATCTCAAGGACAATTCGAGAGACTTCTTATAGAAGCTTCAGAGGTATGCGGAGGCATTTCTCAGGAAGATTTAGAAAAACTACCTGAATGGATGAGGAAAAATAAAGGAGAGGGACCATTATTAAAACCAGCTTTTGCCTCGGCACCTAATGTCCCAGGGCGGGGAGATATTTTAGCTCAATATTGTGGGAATGGTGCAGTTGGACCAGCTTTGCTAAAAATATTTTTTAAAGAAAAGGCTCAATCGGTAGTACGACTTAGGAGCGATAGAGGAAAATGCTCAGGTTACTGGGCTGGCCCCGGGTTGGTCGTGACAAATGCTCATTGTATTGACGATAGAGAGAATCGTGGAGACATTGTAATTGAATGGCCATCACGACTTAATGATCGTGGCGATGCAATTACTCACGTATATCGATCAACCGGCGGAACTATTTTGTATTCTTCCCGGAGATATCTTAGTACTGATATTGCTGTGGTAAGAATGGATCCACGATCCCCTGCTACACCCCTAGAAATCTTAGACACTCCTCGGGAGACTTTTTTTGCAATTACTTTAGGTCAGCCATTAAATACATCGTGGACATCTAATGCGGTTAGCGGAGTTTATGATAATGAAGTATTTGCTATAGATTTTGAGGATGAATGTGTGGACGGACCAGGAATGTCGGGTTCGGCGGTAACAGACTTACAAGGGCGTGTTTTAGGGACAATTTCAAGAATGGATAATCCGAGCATTGGAGATGATTTTTATTTAGTACCTAATGCTTCAACGCGAAAACTGTTAGACGATCCTAGGTTAAATGAAGCAGAGTCATTTGCCCCCGTAGAAGAATGTGCAGTTGAATACTATGAAGTAATGACCACAAAAGGAATACGATTCAACATAGAGCCCATCGAATCAACCTGCCGTAAGGTCAGATTTGATAGAAAGGGAAATTCAAGAAGGAGATAGCCTTTACCACTTCAGCATCTTCACTGTCTCAGGATCATCTCCATGTTTTTTGATGTAGTCATGGTGATCTTCAAGTTTGGCATTGAGCTTGCGGACGAGTCCAGCGCGCTTCTTGGCAATGGCTTTGTTTTGCCTGGAAGCTTGTTCGACCATGTCTATTGCTAGATGGTAGCAACTCACTTTGTTAAGCACTTTGATATCAAATGGAGTGGTCGTAGATCCTTCTTCGCTGTATCCATGAAGGCTGAATCGGTCAGAGTCTTTGAATGGCCATAGAATCTGCTCAATATCGTTGATGTAGCCATGGTAGTTGAATACGACCGGCTTGGTTTTAGTGAAGTAGCTGTCTACTTTTTTGCGCATGCAAATCGTTCGTCCACAGCGGCAGTAGTCGCCTAGACACAGTGAATTTAATTCAGACACATTTACATAGCGAATCTTCATTTCGGGGATTAATTCCCGACACATTTTAACGGCAAGCAACGCTTCTTGAGTGATGTAGTCGCCGGCCGAGGCAAGAACCACATCTGGATTTTTGGAGGCGGTCTTACCACCTACCCATTCCCATATTCCAATACCGTGCTTGGCTTGAGCTCGAGCTTCTTTAAGAGTGAGCCATTGAGGTAAGGGACGTTTCCCTGCCACAACGACATTTATGGAATCTTTTTTCTTGAAGCATTCTTCATAGGCTGCAATCAAACTGTTGGCATCCGCTGGGTAGTAGACTTGTGAAAACTCTCCATGCTTTTGTAACACGTTGCTCACAAAGCTTGGATTCTGATGGGAATACCCATTGTGATCTTGTCTCCAACCAACACTTGATAGTAAATAAATGGGGCTACCGACCGGTTTTCTCCATGGCACTCGGATCGCTTGTTTTAAGAACTTTGCATACTGATCCACCATACTAGAAATGATGATTGCAAACGCTTCGTAGGTCACGAACATGCCATGGCGTCCTGTTAAGATATATCCTTGAAGCCAACCTTGGAGCGTGTGTTCGCTGAGCATTTCCATTGCACGTCCTTCTTGTGAATAATTCTCGTCTTGTTTTTTTGTGGGCCACATAAATGCACGTTTAGTGGCTTTGAAAATCTCTCCCAGCTTATTGGATTCCAATTCGTCAGGGCACAGCATGCGGAAGTTTTTTGGATTCTTTTTGAACATGTCACGCAACAATTTTGCGCCAATTCCCATGTTTCCAACTTCAGCCGTCCCGCGTTCTTTGAATTTGACTTCATACTGAGATAATGAAGGTATCCTGAGGTCTTTCCGCTGGTTCCCTCCAATGGCGTGCTTGTTCATTCCTAGTCGTAGTTTTCCTGTTGGGACGTAGCGAAGCACCTCTTTTTTAGGACGGCCTTGTTTATCGATGAGTTGACAAAATTTGTAGCTTTTAAGCCAGCGATTAATAGTTTGAAGTGCATCTGGATCTTTGCTTGGATGTCCGATTGGAATCCCATGAGCATGAAAAGATCCTTCAATCATTTTCCCATGGAAAGTATGAACACCTTTCCAGCCTTTAGGGGATCGAAGCAAAATGACCGGCCATTTTGGTTTATATATTTTCTTACCAGAACGCGCTGCTTTTTGAATGGAGCGGATTTTCTTGTGGGCTTTTTCAAATGCAGCGAGAGTTTGAGCTTCCAAGCGTGATTTTCCTGAAACAATGATGGGCTCCCATCCATATCCATTGAATAACTGTTTCAATTCAAGATCGCTCATTGTCCCGTAGAGTGTCGGATTTGAAATTTTATATCCATTGATGTGAACAATGGGCAACACTGCTCCAGACGTTTTAGGATTCAAGAATTTGTTACTGTGCCACGCGGTGGCCACCGGTCCAGTCTCCGCTTCGCCATCTCCAATAATCGCAGCCACAATTAAGTCAGGGTTATCCATTGCCGCACCGAACGCGGTTGATAAGCTGTATCCAAGTTCTCCTCCCTCCAAAATCGAACCTGGTACGGTCGGTGTCACGTGGCTCGGGAATTTCGTGTGTGGCCAGCTAAAATCATGAATGATTTTGCCCATTCCTTTCGCATCACGTGTGTATTGTTTGTAAAATTCTCCCAAGCTGCCCTCGGCAAATAAATTGGCTAAATTGGCAGGAGCTCCATGTCCTGGTCCGGTCACCAAAAGTATTTCGGATTTATGGCGACTCGCCAAATAATTAAGATTCGCATAGATCAAACTGATGCCGGGGACAGTCCCCCAGTGTCCCAAGATTCTGTTTTTGAAATGTTTCACATCGAGTTCTTTTTCTAGCAGATAGTTGCCTTTGAGATACAACGAAGAGGCTGCAATATAATCTACGTAACGCAAATACTTTTTCATCCAGCGCAATGCGCGGAAATTTTGAGTAGGCATGTGGAGGGGGTTAAAGCTAACGACAGAATACCATAATAGGAGAGGGTTTGATAAGATAGGAGTATGAAGAAAAAGAAGATTATTATTTTGGGCGCAGGATTTGCCGGAGTTCGTGCGGCATTGAATTTAGCGAAGCAGAAACCCAATCTTCGGCACCATGAAATTATCCTCATAGATAAGCGGGATGTTCATATGTACACCCCGGATTTATACGAAATTGCTACCTCATTTAATAGCGACATTACAGAAGCCTGTTTAACAAAACTGAGTGATACTGTGGCCTTACCCATTGGGAAAATAATCGGACATAAGTCCACCACTTTTCTTCAAGATAAAGTCATAGGGCTTCATCCGAAATCAAAAACCATCACCCTAAAAAAGAGTGGGAAATTAAAATATGACATCATGGTTTTGGCTTTGGGAAGTGTGGTGAATCATTATGATATCCCCGGGCTTCAACAATTTTCTTATCCGTTGAAAACGGTGAAACAGGCAGTGGTGATTCATTGCCACTTGGATCAATATTTCCAAGTTTTATGGAAGAAAAAGATCAAAGAAGAAGTTAATATCGTGGTAGGGGGAGGCGGAGCAACTGGAGTGGAATTTGCAGGACAGCTCCCAGCAGCCTTACGAAAAATATGCAAGAAATACCGTTACCCTAAAGGTCGCGTTAACGTAACGCTCCTGCAAGGAAGCGACGAACTTATAGGAGTCGGGAAAGTATTCTCAAAAAAAATTGAAAAACGACTTAAAAACGCAGGCATCAAGGTAAAAATGAAAACCTTCATCGTGAAAGCGGAGGCCGGCAAAGTCACCATCAAGCCTCCAAAGGGGCGCCGTCATTCAATTCCCTGTGACATGTTGATTTGGGCGGGTGGAGTCAAACCTCACCCACTGCTCCTTCGAGAAGAGCTACCTTGTAATGACAATGGATCGGTGAATGTTGATTCTTTTTTGAGAGCCACTAAATTCGAGGATGTTTTTGCTGCGGGAGACATGGCAGCTTTTGTGGATCCTGTGACTCAGCGCCCAGCGCCATGGCTGGCTCAGGTCGCTTTTGATCAGGGGGCAGTACTGGCCAAAAACATCACCGCGACCATCCGCAAACAACCGCTTTCTCCTTATAAGCTCCGGATAAAAGGTGTCATCATTCCCGTCGCCGGAAGATACGCAATTTTCAAAAGTAGCGGCGGAAAATTGATTCTCGGTGGGCCCCATTTTTGGGCGCTCCGCCGCCTCATAGACCTCTACTACGCTCTCAGTGTGTTGCCATTCTGGTACGCATTCAAAAAATGGTGGCACGCCAACAATATTTACATGGAGAACGATTAGGTCTTCCTCTTTTCTTGGTGTGCAGTAATGATTTTATGAGAACACATTTCCAGGGTGAGGTTCGGGGTCATGTCAAATGTATTGCACTGTGCAAAAGTAGGGGACCCAAAAGTCCTCATTTCCTCCATTTTCCCCTTGGTCTTTCGTCCTTTCGCCCGTAAAATTCACTCATGATCGAAAACGTCCTCTTATTTCTTGTTGGTTTTGTGGTCCTCATCAAGGGCGCCGATTTTATGGTGGATGGCGCAGCGTCGATCGCGAAAAAATTCGGTATTTCATCACTCGTGATTGGTCTTACGGTGGTAGCATTCGGGACCTCGGCTCCGGAATTGGTGGTTAACATTATTGCGAGCTTTCAAGGAAGTACTGATATTGCGATAGGAAATATCTTAGGAAGCAACATTGCGAATACGTTACTTATATTGGGGGCAGCCGCAATTATTTACCCTATTACCGTCAAGAATGATACCGTTTGGAAGGAAATCCCCTTTTCTCTGATAGCTGTCATTGTGTTGTTTTTTGCTGCAAACGATATGTTGCTTGATGGAGCAACGCAGGGACAATTATCTCGGAGTGATGGACTCATGATGATTTCAATTTTTCTGATTTTTATGGCGTACATTGCGATTGTGGCCAAGCGTGGATTGTTGGATAAAAATCCAGATCATGAGCATATTAAAGATCGTCCCACGTCTTTGGCGATGAGCATGGTCTTGTTAGGAATCATTGGGCTCACATTGGGAGGAAAATGGATTGTGGATGGCGCGGTATTTTTTGCAACAAAATTTGGTCTAAGTGAAGCCTTAATCGGTCTCACTATTGTGGCGGTAGGAACTTCTCTTCCTGAGTTGGCCACCGCAATCGTAGCTGCTAAAAAGAAGCATTCCGACATGGTGATTGGGAATGTAGTTGGATCAAACATTTTCAATATTTTGTGGGTGCTTGCAATCAGTTCCTCCATTCGCCCACTCCCATTCAGCGAAGAACTCAACCAAGACATCATGGTCGTATTGCTTGTTACGTTCCTTCTTTTCGTCTTGATGCTCTGGGGTGGGAAAAAGAATCGCATCGAAAAATGGGAAGGCGCATTATTCCTCACGCTTTACGCCCTGTATATAGGATATTTGATGTTTAGAGGCTAATTAAACAACGAGACCGAAAGGCAATAAATGTAAGACTACGCTTCTTTCTCATCGTTTTTAGTCTCAATAACTGGCGTTTCCTCTTCTAGTTCTTCTTGGATTAAAATCAGTTTAGCTTTGGCGGTATCATTGTATGGATCCAATTCAAGGATGCGTTTCATGATGAGTGCCATTTTTTCTAGGCGAGTGAATTTTTCATAGTATTCAAATAATGACCATAAATAATCTAAGTTTCGTGGATCTAGGCGGAGCGCTTCTTCGAAGTGGCCCAACGCTCTTTCCATTTCACCTAGCTCGTTATAAACATGTGCTAAGCTAACAAAACGAGTGGCTTTTTTGTTGTCCAGCTCAATGGCTCGTTCATATAGTTTTGCGGCTTCTTCTAATCGATTCTGCTGATACAACGTCAACGCTAAGTTGCTGTAGTAGATAGGGCTTTCTTTGAGGTCAAGAAGTTTTTGGAAAAAGAATTCCGCTCGAGGTAGGTTTTCCTGATGAAGATAGAGAAGTCCCAATTTTAAATTAGCATTCAGGTGATCATTGTCGTATGAAAGTACATTAAGAAGATGTTTTTCGGCCAAGCCATAGTCCCCCTTTGAAAAGTGAAGATCTGCTTGTTTAAAGGCTTTTTTCCCTTCTCGAATGCAACGGTTTTTTTCGTCACGTGCTTTTTGTTCTGCATGGCGTTTGACCTGAAGATCACTTGGAGAGTCCTCAAGTGCATTGAGTGGTTGGTCGGTCTCTTCGCCTTCACGTTTCGCCTTTTTCTTCATTTCTGTTTCAAAAACAAGACCCTTTCTAGTGAGGTTAACACGTCGGAGAAAAATAGCTCCTAATCCTAATCCACTGACAATAAATAGAGTCCAATAAAACATAACTAGAAGGTAATCAAGAATTTTTCAAGAACCATGCGTGCGTTCAAATTATGATCAAGTTCAAATCGAGCTTGATTTAGGGAAGTAATGATAGCAAAAAGTTGATCGAAAGAATAGGGAACCGCAGAGCCCTGCAGTTTCTTTAATAGGAAATTTCGCGTGATATGAGCAAATAATTCAAAAAATGCTTCTATTTTGTCTGGATCCTTTGCCAATGTTTCTGCATACACCATTCGTTGAGTGACACCGGGACGTTCAAAAAACTTAACAATTTGATGATAGATATCTTGATAAAATCGAAAGTGATCAGGGTCATTGAGAAACTTCATTGCGCGCCCGGGTCTCCCCATAGAAAAGGCGGCCATCATTTCAAGCGTGGATGAATCCAAATCAGATCTTTCCTTGATGTAGTCCAAAATCGATTTTTCCGGCATCGGATGAAAAGAAATCACACGTGCTCTTGAGATGATCGTATCCAATAATCGGTGGCTCTGGGTACTCGTAATGATGAAAATTACTCCAGGAATGGGCTCTTCGAGCGTTTTGAGCAGCGTGTTAGCCGCTTCAACTACAATGCGATCTAGGTTTTGAATAAAAACAATTTTATAGCGTCCGGAATGAGTGGTTGATAAGTGGCTAAGGAGTTCTCGGATTTGGGCGATTTTAAGAGACTCTCCGTCATCAAGCAGTTCGATAGTGTCGATGTGCTGGCCCTTCTCAATCTGACGACATGTGGGGCAGGTGCGACAAAAGTTCTGATCACATTGCAAAATTTGTGCAAAAATACGGGCCACCAATGTCTTCCCAATTTCTCCGGGTCCATCAAATAAGTAGGCATGAGACAGGCGATCTTGACGCAAATCTTCTTCCAGCTCGTTGAGTGGTTTTTCGTGAAGCAGGACCGGCCACTTGTATTTCATAAAGTTAGATTAGTGAGTTTTCCAGTGAGCACTTTGACGTACCAACAGATCGGATGCCTGTTTGGGGTGTGCCATTATTTCTTGTATTAAATATTCCATACGAACCTTGTTTTGAGAACCCTTTACCATGATTACATCATCTTTTCGGATTTTATTTTTCAGGAATTCTCCAGCCGCTTTAGAGCTATCAAACTGAATCACAAAGTCGGAGGATAGTCCGTGAGACAACGCTTGATCGGCGTAAAATCGAGCAGACTCCCCCACCGTAATGAGCATATCCGCACATTGAGGCACAAGTTTTCCGATGTGACGGTGTGCACTTTCCGCATGTTCTCCTAGTTCATTCATAGATCCAAGGGCCGCGATTTTACGCCCGGGCAGGCTTCGCAGGACTTCGAGCGCGGCCTCCATAGTGTCTGGAGACGCATTGTATGAGCTGTCGATGATGAGTGAGCCCTCTCGACCTTCTATCCGATTCATTCGTCCAGGGGGAAGCTTGAAATCCTTCAGTGCTTCAATGATTTTAGGTAAGGTCATGCCCATCAAAAACCCCACTGAAATCGCCGGCAATACCACGTAAATTTGGTGTTCTCCAATAAGTTGCGGCAAGTGAATAGGATGAGACTGGTTTTCATACGCTAATGTGAATCGCAATCCATCACGGCCACTTTCCACATGCTTGGCGCGCAAGTCCGCTTTAGAAGACATACCAATCAACATGACATGACATCGAAGTTTCGGGGCCAAGCCAGCAACACGTGTATCGTCTGCATTCAAAATCGCCCAGCCATCTTCCGGAAGTGATTCTACTAATTTAGCTTTTTCTTCCAAAATCGATTCAATATTTGGGAAATGTCCCTCTCCCAAATGAGCCTCTTTTACGGCCGTGAGTACGCCAATTTTCGGCTGAACATTTCTAAGTAGATAATCAAGATCTCCAGGTTTGTCTGCGCCCATTTCCAGGACTAATTTCCGGTAGGGTGGCTCAGTTATCATGAATGTATTGAACGCCCCCTTAGCGAGTGCCAGTCCCCACTTCCATGGAGAGGAATACCCTGATGCTTGTTCTAAGATAGATAAATGCAATCCAAACTCAGTATTGTAGCTTCCTTTGTTTCGATGGGTGGGAACCTGACTTGATATCACTGAGTAAATCGCTTCTTTAGTGCTGGTTTTCCCGACCGATCCAGTGATTCCAATGATTTCGGGATTAATTTTTCGGAGTCTCCACCGTGTGAGCGGCTCCATTCCCATCAGCACAGCTTTCTTGGCGATTGATTTGATTCCCATGGCACAAAAAATTGATGAATTTTCAGGACTAAATTATACTGAAAAGTGTACTGTTTGACCATCCCTCTTATGTCTTCTCTTTCAACCTTAAAAATCACCGTCAAAGGCCATGTGCAAGGCGTTTTCTTTCGAGACAATGCCAAAGATTTAGCGGGCGAATTGGGGCTAACCGGCTGGGCCATAAATGAACCCGGAGGGCACGAACTCCATATTGTCATTCAAGGACCGGAAGAATTCACGCATCGATTTGTGAAATGGTGCCATGATGGTCCTGCTCACGCCAAAGTTGAGTCCGTCGATGTAAAAGAAGACTTCGACGCTGAAATCTACGAGGGTTTTAAGATTAGGTACTAGGTTGTTTAGGGGAAGGGGTTGACGAAACCAGGGGAGATTGGCTATGGTGCTTCTCTATTAATAACTATTTTCCATGGCAGAATCTTTAGGGGCTGATAATGATCCTAGTGAGCTCGGGTCAGAGCCTATAGTTCGAGAGGAGGATCAGAGGGCCTCCGGGGATCTTTCTCCAGGAGAGATTCGTCCAACGGACGGACGCTTAGGCATGGCAATGGCTGCCTTAGAAACACCAAGCACCACTCAATGGTTTTATCTGAAAGAAGAAGGCGGGACTACTTCCAGGTGGCTTCGAGTTGATCCAGATGGCACTCAAACGGAATACGGCTACCACGCATTGCTCGCAGATCCACCAGAAGGATTTACCTCCGCGCAGGTCATGCAAAGCGCTGCTGAAAATGCCAAACTGATTCCAGAGTTTGGGGCAAGGCCTGTCTTTGAGGATTCAAGTTCGGGCTAAACCGTAGCTTCTTCTTCTTTAACAACTTCTTTCTTAGCTTCTACCTTTTTAGGAGTAGCTTTCTTGGTTGTAGTAGAGACAGTGTTTACGATTTCAGTGAAGACAGCCGGTTCAGTAGCGGCAAGATGTGCTAGCATTTTACGGTCTAATAGGATGTTCTTGTCTTGAAGAGCCGCAATGAATCGACTGTAGCTCATGCCAAGTGCACGAGTGGCTGCATTGATACGAAGAATCCACAAAGCTCTCATCTCACGTTTCTTCTCTCGTCGGTGACGATACGCATGCAAGCCGGCTTTCATAACCGCTTGTTTGGCTTGTCGATAAAGATTTCCGCGTTGTCCTTGGTAACCTTTTGCAGCTTTTAGAACTTTTTTATGTCGTCGTCGTTGTGTGACGCCTCGCTTAACTCGTACCATGGTAAAAAAATTTAGGAATTATTGAAGTAGTTTCTTGATGACTTTCGCATCACCGCCTGACATTTTAACAGGAGTGCCTTGCATTTTCTTTTGACGCTTAGATTTATTAGTAAGCAAATGGCTAGAAGCAGATTTGCGTCCTACAATCTTAGGGTTGGTTTTGCTTCCGGTCTTCCGGAATCGTTTTTTTGTCGCACTGTGAGTTTTTTTCTTCATGGGGTGGGAAATTATTTAAGGGGCGAAAGAATCATAAATAGATTGTAGCCCTGTTTTTTTGGTTCTTGGTCAACCTTGGCAATGTCTGCGAGTTCTTTTTTGAAGACCTGCATTTTTTCGACCGCCAGGTCAAAGTGCGAGATTTCACGGCCTTTAAAGATCAATGCAACCTTGAGGCTGTGGCCCGCTTCGAGAAACTGTCGTGCTTTCTTAATCTTAACTTGAATATCATGCTCACCGGTTCGAAGGCTGAGGCGAACTCCTTTGACTTCGCTTTTCCTCTGTTTGGTGCGCTGTTTTTGCAGCAGTTTCTTCTGTTTATAAAGGTGCTTACCGAAGTCCATTATTTTGCAGACCGGTGGACGGGCCGTGGGCGCCACTTCTACGAGGTCTAACTCTTCTGTTTTGGCCAGTTGCAATGCATCCTCAATGGATTTGATGCCAAGCTGCTCATCATTTGCCCCGATCAGACGAACGGTACGCGAGTTGATGCGATGATTGACACGGAATTGCTTGGCTATACAGAGGATTTTAGTGAACTTTTGGCATACCAAAGCGAATTTGGCTTGGGCATTGTAGGTAAAAGGGGTCTCGGCGTCAAGGAGAAATAAGGAGGAATGGTCCCGTAGTTTTTGTGCCGTGCAGTAGGTTTGACATGAGCGGATTTTCAAACCTGGGAATATGGTCTGAAAAAATCATTACTGCACACTAGAAAAAAGATACTCCTCCTTTCTCTCGCCACAATACTGAAATCGCAGTACAATCAGACTCCATGCACCTTATTACACTCAAATCTCGACGAAAAACACGTACGGCCACTATCGGCTCGGTTCAGATTGGGCATAAACACCCAGTGGCGATTCAATCAATGTGTTCGACTAAAACGGAAGACATTAAGAAAACGGTGGCTCAAATTCTCGAACTGGAAAAAGCAGATTGCGATTTGATCCGGGTGGCTGTTCCAACCATGGAAGCCGCCGAAGCTCTTTCTGACATTAAGGCCCAAATTCATATTCCCCTTGTTGCAGATATTCATTTTGATGCACGATTAGCCCTAGCATCACTCGATAGAGGTGCTGATAAAATTCGTATAAATCCTGGAAACATTGTTGCTAATTTTGACCCCAACCATGCGCCCACTCACATCACTCGTGCTCAACTCGACATGCTTGAAAAAATTCTCGTACGAGCCAAGGAAAAAGGTGCATGCATTCGGATTGGAGTGAACGCGGGGTCTCTCGAGCAAGATTTATGGGAGAAATATGGGGCTCCAACCGCGGATGCGATGGTCGATTCCGCTTTGAGGTGGCTTACGTTTTTTGAAGATAGAAATTTTGACAATCTAGTGATTTCCTTGAAATCCAGTCAGCCACTCACCATGATTCGTGCAAATGAACTTCTGGCAAAGCAATGCGATATTCCTCTTCATTTAGGCGTAACCGAAGCTGGCCCCAAGTTTGCTGGGTCTGTTAAAAGTGCGGTGGCGTTTGGGACTCTTCTCAATAAAGGCATCGGTGATACGATTAGAACCTCTCTTTCTGATGCCCCCATTCATGAAATCGAGGCCTGCAAAGAAATTCTAAAAGCGCTGCGACTTTACACAAAAGAGCCGGACATTGTTTCGTGTCCTACTTGTGGGCGGATCGACATTGATCTTATTCCACTCGTCAATGACGTTAAGGAAATGATTGCGAAGGAAAACATCAAAAAAGACCTGCGCATTTCTGTTATGGGGTGTGTGGTGAATGCACTTGGGGAGGCCAAGGAAGCAGATTTTGCCATTGCTGGTGGAAGAAAACAGGGAAATTTGTATTATAAGGGAGAGCTTTATAAAGGAAATATTCCCGAAGATGAGCTGCTTGATGAGTTTCTGGCATTGATTCGGGAGAAAGCGTAAACTCTCCGTATGTCTCTCCTAAAAAATATTTTCGGCGGTGTTTGGCTCGTCTATGTATTTGGATGGTATATACCCTCTCACGACTATTACGGAACCAGTCTTTTCTTTTGGAAAAGTTTCCTGGAGCTTTTCTTAGTATGGGGATTGATCGCTGGGGGAATACTATTTTTTTCGCGGGCAAAAAAGCATCTTAAGATCACACCCCTTAAGGGGCTTTTATTTGCACTGCTTATGACGTGGTTAACTGGAATGTTTATTTATAGTACGGCCGATCCGGCGGTATTTAATTCGCCTTTTCAGATGATATTCCAAGAAGGAGGCAACATTGCATTGGTCGAAGAGGGAGCCGAATTAAGCCCAGGAGTTGTTCCGGGGCTAATGCGAGGAAGCACGGTTTTGGATTGGAGCAATGGAAAGGAGGCGCTCCCCGAAGAACTACAAGAACTATTTCTAACTAAATCGATTCCTGACTTTAGTGTGAGTTTTGCATTTATGTTGCTTAAGGTTGTGAGTTTTTGGATCGTTCTGACGTGTTTATTTTTTGGTGTGGGAGCCACGGCATCACGACAAAAAAAATGGAGCGCTCTCCGGTTTTTTCAATCGATTGGCATAGGCCTAGGAATAACCATGGCAGGTTTGTTTGCATTGGGAATCATGGGAATAATGACACCTCTGAGTGTCACGATCTGGATTGGGTTGTTGGCGATGTTTGGAGCGCGTACGCTGAAATTTTTACTAGTTTCTTTGAAGAAAAGTCACTCACTGATCGAAATTTCTAAGAAAAATTGGTGGGTGGTCCCGGTGTTTATAGTTGTCGGAATCTTTCTTAGTTTGAACATAATAGATACCATTGCCCCCTTTCCCGTGGGGTTTGATTCTTTGACGCGATATCACAACACTCCTAATTTGCTTGTGCATTATGGCCAACTAATTTCGGGGGTTCCTATTTATAATTTTGAATTGATCATCAGTTTGGGACAGTTTGTAGTGGGCGGCGCCTTATGGGGAATGCAAATAAGCCAATGGGCTAATTTGATGGCGCTTTCTTTATTGTTTGTGCTTATTTCAAAGTATAGGGGATGGCATGTTGGATTGGGCATACTCGCCTTATTCATTAGCCTTCCGATGGTTAATTTTCTAATGAATATAGATCTTAAAATCGATCTACCTTTGCTCTTTTTTTCCCTGTTGGCCATCGAATCAACCATCGAATGGGCGAAGCAAAAAGCTCACCCTAAAAAGGCTAAAAAATCATTGCTCTATTTAGGGTTGTGGTTAGGAATTGCATTCGGGATTAAGCTTACGACCGTGAATTTGGTGATCGTGATTTTTGGATTTATGGCGACAGTATTGTGGGGATCCGTAGGCCTTGTAAGCGTGGTGGCTGCGGGGTTGGTTGCATTAGGAGGGATGGGTTATTTATTGCCGATTGAATCATCGGAAAGCTCAACGCAACAAATGATCTTAGTCGGGTTGGTGCTTGTGGCGTGCGTAGCATTTGGAACATTGATTAAGCAGGGAAAGGTAAAAAAGCAGCTCCTTAGTTCGTTCGTGATTCCCTCCGGAATTATCATCCTGCTCCTCGCTCCTTGGTTTGTTTTTAATGGATTGCAAGCGCAGTCAGTGCATCCGAAAGATCTTTTAACAGGGAGTAGAGAAGCTGTCCGGCTAATCCCAGGAGAATTTGGAATCGATCAAAATGCGTGCGTGAATGTGTTTGAGTACGATGAATTTGAGTTATACACCGGAGAAAAAGATCGTTCATTAAAAACCACATTAGGCATTTTGTGGGAATCATCTATTAACTCAAAACTCAAAAATAATCGCATTACAGATATTGGGTTTTTATTTCTGGGCTTTGCGGTGTTTACTTTATTTGCTTGGCCTGAGATAAGAAAAAAGGAACCAGCATTCCGCTCTCTCTCCGGCTTCACGCTGTTGTACGGAGCGTTATGGCTTGTATCGTCCAATGGAATTATTTGGTATGGAATGCCGTTGCTTCTAGGGCTTTTGCTGATCTATGAAAAGGCATGGAGAACTGAGAAATGGACGTATGTGGTTCTTGCTATTTGGTTGGTGATGTCACTCCTGTTTCGCTTCTCAGATACCGTCAATCAGAGCGGAAAATTGCTTTATGCAGGTGGCTTGATGGACGAAGCTCTTTATATAAGCCAGGTAATGCCAGGAGCTGACGAGATGGCAGAGGTGGTAAATTCGGACGAATCCTTAGAGAAGAATATTTATTTTGTGGGACGATTTTTGGACTACTATATTAAGGAAAATGATCGGCGCGTATTTAGGGATCCGCTACTCAATACATTCGTATGCGCGTTCTTAGATGACAACCCTCAGGTAACGTTGGATCGACTACGCCAAAAGAATTTTGGATACATCCTTTTGATGAATGATTCTTTAAATGTGGAGGCAAATCCTAATGGGCCGCTTCACCAACAATTCGCAGATTTCAGGAAATTCGCAGATAAGTATTTCACACGCGTGGTTTATCGACCCACGATGACCTTGTATCAAATTACATAGTGCGCTAATATTTCTCCCTTATTAACGTACTTTCATGAGCAAAAAGAAAATCATCATTTTGGGCTCCACCGGCTCAGTAGGCACTCAAGCCTTGGACGTGATACGTGGACAACGTGATCGCTTCGAGATTGTGGGGCTTAGTGGAAATCACAATGCCAGTTTGCTTCAAGAGCAGGCACATGAGTTTGGCGTGGAAAATGTGGCGTTGGCTCGAGATGAAAGTGACCCACTTGTCCAGCTAGTAGAAAGCGTTGAAGCTGACATGGTCTTGGTCGCAGTTAGTGGGATCTCCGGGTTACTGCCTACATTGGCCGCCATCCGAAGTGGAAAAGACATCGCTATTGCCAATAAAGAAACACTGGTCATGGGAGGAGAAGAAGTCATGCAAGAAGCACGAGTACATGGCAACCAAATAATTCCTGTTGATTCGGAGCATTCGGCAATTTTCCAATGCCTTCAAAAAGTTGATCCAAGCATGGTTAAAAAAATAATTCTCACGTGCTCTGGTGGCGCGTTCCGAGGGAAAAAGCGGAGCGAACTCAGGAATGTGACGGTGGCTGACGCACTTCAACATCCAACGTGGAATATGGGTAAAAAAATCACCATTGATTGTGCCACGCTTGTGAATAAAGGCTTTGAAGTCATCGAGGCGCACCATTTGTTTGGAGTTAGTTACGATGACATTGAGGTGCGCCTCCATCCCCAAAGTCTAGTACACGGAATGGTTCAACTCAAAGACGGAAACACATTCATGCATGCCGCCCCCCCAGACATGCGTATCCCCATTAGTTATGCATTAAATTATCCGGAACGCATTGAGCTTGGCCAGGATCAATCTGAGTCATTCATGGTGAAGTCTCTCGAATTTACGGAGCCGGATCACGAAACATTTCCCGGTATTAAATTGGCTTATGAGGTTGGACGCGAAGGAGGCATGGCTCCAGCTATTTTCAATGTTGCGAATGACCGTGCTGTTCAGGAATTCCTAGAAGGCCGAATCAGCTTCTTGGAAATTTACGAGAGAATAGAGTCGGCCCTCCGTGCCCACTCCCCCGGCAAAACATTGTCAGTTGATTCCATTACAGACTTAATCACAGCCGCACTTTAGGTCTTTCTTTCAGGTTGATTCATGGATGAGGTGAGTTATACTGCACTGGCTTGGCATAAAGTAGCAATATAGCAAATTTGTCAATGATTTACGCAATACTATTGGCAGCTGGACACGGGACTCGTTCTGAAGTTCCACAAAAGCAGTATACGTCTATTAACGGGAAGCCGTTGCTGTGGTATTCCTTAAAAGTATTGAGTGAGCACCCACTCATTGATAGCGTCGTGATTGTGGTTCCACTGGGAGATAATGAGAAAATTGAAAAATGGTTAAGCGAATGGAATATAAAGCAGGTCGCGCTCGCCGCCGGAGGCGACTCGCGCCAATCTAGCGCCACCGCAGGTTTCAAGACCATCAACCCAAATCCCGAAGACCTCATTCTCTTTCACAATGCTGCCAATCCGTTTGTGACTCCTGAAGAAATCACTGCAGTATTGGATACCGCTCAAGAGTCTGCGGCCGCGTTTGTCGCGCATCCTGTAAGCGACACACTTAAGCAGGTCAAAAACGGTCGAGTGGTCCGCACTATCGATCGTGCAAACATGTGGCAGGCTCAAACACCGCAAGTACTTCGTGCTGATTTATATGCAAGTGCGCTCGCCGCCAATCTTTCCGGAACTGATGAAATGAGTTTGGTTGAAAGTATGGGAATTCAGCCAACGGTTGTTCCGGCCAGTCGATACAATAAAAAAATTACCACCCCTGACGATCTTGAGTGGGCACAATTACGCATGGAAAAATCCACGACACGACATGGCATTGGACAAGACAGTCACCGATTTGACCGGCTGCATACAGGCTTGACTCTCGGAGGAATTCAGCTTCCCTCTCATCCCAAAATGATCGCCAATTCAGATGGAGATGTGATGCTTCATGCTCTTTGCAATGCGTTGCTTCAAAGCATCGGAGAAGCTTCACTTGGTTCGATTGCAGATGACATGGCCAAGCGCGGAATCACCGACAGCGCCGCTTATCTTGAGCATGTATTGGGCATGGTTCGCGAGCATAGTTTGTCTTTAGTTCGTGTGGGATTTCAATTGGAAGGAGCCACGCCCCAAATCGATCCCATCGCACCTCAGCTCAAAAAACGTCTATCGGAGTTGCTCACTATTGATTCGACTGACATCGGAATCACTGCCACCACCGGAGAAGACCTTACTGCATTTGGGCGTGGTGAAGGACTACAATGTTTTGCTACTGTTACGCTTGTATGAATCTCACATTAAAATCTCCAGCTAAGGTTAATCTCACCCTCGATATATTGGGGTACGACGACAAGAACGGGCACCATTTTGTGCAGACGATCATGCATGAAGTTCCTGAATTATCTGATGAACTCAGGTTTGAGCTCGCTGATGAACTTAGTCTTTCTTGTGAGCATCCGGATCTTCCCACCGATGAAACCAATACGATTATTAAAGCGGCCCGCCTCCTTCAGAAGCACACCTAGACTTCCAAGGGCGCCCACATCACGCTCAGCAAAAACATTCCTCTTAGCTCCGGGCTCGGCGGGCCTTCCTCTAATGCGGCCACCACATTAAAAGCACTCAACCAACTTTGGGAGCTCAATCTTAGTGACTGGACGCTTCGCAATCTTGCAGCTCAAATAGGAATGGATGTTCCTTTTTTTATCACCGGAGGCTGTGCCATTGGCATGCACTATGGAGAACAGCTAGAACATCTTCCAACTCTTGATCAATTTGGTTTTGAGATTGAGATCATCGAGACCGGAGTTGCCGTTTCAACTGCTAATGCCTATGCGACGCTCAACCTTAGCCAATGTGGAAAAAGGAATAGAGACACTGGCCGTCTCGTCACTCTTCTCAAGGAAAAGGAAAAGCCGACCGACCCAAAGGAAATCGAAGGTCTTCTTCATAATGATTTCGAGTTTGATTTCTTTGCGGAATATTCGGATTTACAAAAAAAAATCCTCTCAACTCACCTAAGTGGATCAGGGGGAGCTTTATTTAAACTAAGGAGTATCTAAAATTTGTTCCACAATCCTCCCAGATAAGATAAGATATACGCACCTCCCTTAAAAAAATGTATGTCACGAGAAAAAAAATGGACAAAAACATTATCAGTTTTTGCACTGGTATGGGTATTGTTTGTAGCGCTTTTTTATCTATTCCAGCATAGGTATTTCCTTATACCCATCAACCCAGCGATCACTCTCTCTGAAAGCCTTCTATATGCAGGAATCATGGGGGCAGTTCTTTTGGGTTTGGCTGGTGGCTTCTACTGGCTTAGCCGACATGTTAAATTCATTCAAAAAAGTAGGGGACGTTTATGGCAGGTGATGGCGATGATTTTTATTTTGATGGTAAGTATTGCGTGGGCACGTTTCATTGTTCCCGATCGACAGGTCTACCATGGGCCAACACTCATTTACGCTCAAGAAGGTTTAGTGCCGTATGAAGGGCAGTCCATCAGTATTGAGCAAGTGGCTTTATCGGAAGGAATGATTGTGGTCAGCCCGGAAAAGAAATTTTTAACTGAGTGGCAAGGATTGAGTGTTTATTTCGAATCCATGTCTTCTCTTCAAGCAGGTTTAAACACAGCAAGCACACTAAGCAAAAATCTAGGATTAGTTTTATTAATTATTTGGGTGATGGGATTATGGGGAATGTATTTTCGGTCCTTCATTGAGGAAGAAATGGACGTTATGGATCAGGGATTACTGGTCCTTGGACTAGGAACCCTCACTATGAGTATGGCCTTATGGGGATTGGCGTGGTTGGGCTGGCTCACGATAAAGGCGGCTGGAATCATGATTCTCCTTGTTTCTATTGCAATGGTGGGACACCGAAGAAAAACATTAAACGAATGGATTAAAACCTTGAATCATCCTTTTGCAAAAGCTTGGGGGGAACTCACATTGAATGAATGGGTCTTGTGGGTTTTTGGTGGGATCATGGTGAGTTGGAATTTAATTCAGCTAAATTCACCTTTCCCGAGCGCTCATGATGACATTACTTACTACATGAATATGCCTCGCTTGTTGGCCGGGTACGGAGAGCTTATTTATGGAAAAATGGACTATGCCTTTGCGCTCATTCAAAGTTTAGGGTCCATGTTGAGTAACACCGGCAGCACAGCCCTTCTCCTGTCTGGATTATTTGGGATTCCTGCCGCTATCGCGATCTATCAGATTATTAATACGTATGGGTCGAAGAAGTATAGTCTTTTATTCGGAATTCTAACGTTGTCGATCCCAACGATTTTTTATCACAGCCACTTGGACGTGAAAGTAGAAATGCCACTTCTGTTTTTTGGAACCATGGGACTCTTTTATTTTCTGAAATGGATTCAAACAGATAAAAAACAATGGTTGGTGGTCAGCGGATTGTTGATGGGGTTTGCTCTTAGTATTAAATTGACTGCCGCCTTTTTGCTTCCCGCACTGGGAGTTATGGGCTTAAGTCACTTGGCTTTAAAGAAAAAGAGACAGTGGCTCGTAGGAGTGGGGACCATCGGGCTGTTTGCGGGAATGGTTATGTTGCCAAACCTCCACTGGATGATTTTCAATGCACACAGCATGGATAATTTTTCGATAAAGGGATTAGTCCTCAACCAGGATAATCCCAAGCCTCCAATTTCACTTGAGGAATTGGGCGTGGATAAAGAAATCTGCAGTAGTTTAATTACTGAGGACAGCGATCTTGTACGGTACTCAACTGACAATACTTCGCCTAAATGGAGGACGATCCTAACACGTCCCTGGGATTTGACATTCTATGTGTCCACCCGCTCCCCTGCTACTGACTTGGGGTTTTTATTTTTAGCGTTGTGTCCGTTGGCATTTTTATATGGTTCAAAATCAAAAATAGAGAAGAGAAAGTTTCAAATCCTAGGAGCCGGCGGTATCACTTTTTGGTTGCTTTGGATGATTTTAGGAGAAGGTGTGATCTGGTATGGAATCACCGGAATGGGATTTCTATTTATTTGGATGGTCTCCGGATTAGAGCTACTAAATGCGAAATCGAAAAAGATCTCAGCGCTACTTACCATGATCCTCATCGGATGGTTTGTCTTTGCCTTTTTATTGAGAGCCAACTGGTTCTATTCTCGCACACAGTTTTTGCCGACATATTTGTCCGGTTTGGTTACGACCGAGCAGTGGATAGATAATGTTTATCCCCAGTTCAACACGCTCCTTGCAACATTAAATCAAGATTTAGATGAAAAAATAATTGCTACCGCGGATGGAAGCATTCTTTATTTCATTAAGGAAAATGATAAACGAGTATTTAGAGATCAATATTTATGGGCATTAAACTGTTTGTATGTAGAAAGAGATGATGCTCAATTTTTGGAGCGACTCAAGCAAAGCGAATTTACCTATCTTATACTAAGTCGCCCCGTGAAAGATCCAGATTTTCCGGTGGAGCTTTTCGAAACCAGTCAGGATTTGCTAATATTTGCGCAGAAACACCTTTTATATGTAGGAGGAAATCAAAATATTTTTCTTTTCAAAATCCCTAACCCTTTATCGTCATGATTATCAAAAAAACCATTGCCATCACAACCTTGGTTGTACTCAGCTTACTCAGTTTCTCTTCGTTGGTGACTGCTCAAGAAGCTGAGACTGAAGGCGCCTCAGTGAGCGCTAGTGTTACTGTCGCGCGCGGCCCAGGATTGGATGCTCCAGAATTCGTCGGAGTATTAGATCAAATCAATAGGAAAAATTTCGAACTAGAATGGAGTGGTGAGCCCAATAGATCCATCGCATTGACCCGCAAGGGAGAGGTTACAAAAATCACCTTAGATAAGGAAGGGTACGCTAAGGTCACCTTTAAGCTTGATGAGGGTGTAAACGTACTTAAAGCGTCATTTTTGGCCGAAGATGGAAGTATCTCGTCCGATGCTAAGGTTATCACACTCATGAAGGAAGATGACGAGGTTGTATGGGAAACTACAGAGGAGGTATTAGAAGTAACAGAAGGCAAACTACTGGAAATTCGTCGAACGAGAGAAAGAAATAGAGAAAGGATTGAGGCAACTACGGATCAAGCACTTTTGTCTAATACATCTAGAATCCACCTAGAGACTGGATGGATTTTAGTACGTTTGATTTTATTCTGCGTATTCGGATGGATTACGCTGCTTTGGAGGCCTGGGTCTGATGATGCTTACGACGTCTGCGCTTGCGTCGCGTCGCGGCAGTCAGAATAAGGGGGCCGAAGAGAGCAAGTACTGCTTCTGGTGTGTCTCCGTCTGACATACTACAGTCAGGGTAACATCCTGGGCCTCCGATGCCACTATCATCATCGTCGTCTGCTTCATCATCGTCGTCTGCTTCATCATCGTCGTCTGCTTCATCATCGTCGTCTGCTT
>CAZBGQ010000019.1:0-2207 GCA_964491515.1 uncultured Candidatus Peribacteria bacterium | reverse complement strand
CATCATCGTCGTCCGGTGCTACATCGTCATCGTCTGGTGCTGCATCATCATCGTCTGGTGCTGAATCGTCATCATCTGGTGCTGAATCGTCATCATCTGGTGCTGAATCATCATCATCTGGTGCTGAATCATCATCATCCCCAAGAATAGGGGGACAGAAAAGCAGATCGTCTACTGGGGGGAAGAGTTCGACCATGCGCTGTTGATTGCTTAGGCGTGCCCCAATAGATACACGGTGGCATTCTTCTGAGGGGACCCCGTTTGATGCGGGATGAGGTGCTATTTGAGGGCGCCCAAACCCTGCAGTGCCGAGGTTTCCGGCAAGCACGAAGTTATTTGTTACACCAGCATTATCAACCCATTCTACTTCTAACGTTTGTGGGACATTAGAAAAATTACTCCAGTAATCGGTTTCAAAGCGCTGAAAAACAAGACCATTTCCATTTACCGCTTCGTCTGTTGGAAATGATGCCATCGCAGCACATTGCCACGTTTGTCCATTCGGACCAATATCTCCTCCGACAACTACGGAGCCCGAAATGGTTGTAAGGGTTTCATCGCCGGAAATCGTGCCATCCGCACATCCAAAAAAATTAGTACCAGTGTCTCCCGCCCAGGGATCAAAGTTTATACCAAACGAGGCATTTACCTCCGTGATTTGATCACCGGGGTCATTTAAATCAACAATAATAGGACCTACGACATAAAGTGGATCTCCGGGGAACGAAACAGGCCCTGATAAATTATTAAAAGTAGTGACTAGGTGGCTACCTTCATTCCATAGTTCAGTGAGGTCTGCGCGATACCATGTTTGTAATCGGTGAGAATCTATATCAGTTGTAGAATAAGTTACTAAGCGATGGGCATCAGGATAGCCAGGGTTATCAGGGTCTGCCCCCGGGTACCCTATGGCACATACATCTTCACCTAGTCCATGCTGGGTATTACCTGAGCTATCCGTAAATGTTTCTGGCATAAGGGGGAAGAGAAGATTGACAGTACCTGAAGGGTCTTCGGCTCGTCCAACGTAGGGACATTGTTCTCCGCTTGGAGAAGAAAAGGTCATCATTGCCCAGGTTAACCTATAGGGATCCCCACCTTCGCTATAGGCAATAGATGCCATTTCACTTTGGCCATCATTAATTGGGCCAAGAACGAGCTCGTCTGTCCATCCTGTTTCAAGGTTAAGCCCAAGTGTACCTGATCGTTCTTCTGAGCTAGCAGTACGTTCTGCTTCCATTGCTAAGATTTCTTCTACGGTGAAGGGTCCATCATTAGGGCCGCTTAGATCAAGCAACGAAAAAGAGGGTCTGCCTGAATTATCATCGGCAGGAGGCTCCATACACCCAATGCCACAGGTAGCAAGAAATGCTACAAAGGTAGTTCTAAGTATAGCTGCTTCAGCTGGGGTTAATTCGACCCGAGAAGGATGAGGAGCTGAGTTTGTATCACGTCTAACCTCAGGTTTGCGCATGAATATATAGTTAAGATAAAGAATGGAATTTATTATGTATGGTTTTCATGGTCTTGGCAAGCTTTCGGTTTACCAACAGGAGAAAATAAGGTATAATTAACAGATATATTTATACTCATTTCAAGGATGTTCTCACTGAAAGTATTCCCCAGAAAGCTAATAATCAAAATTGCCTTCATGGCTCTAGTCTTAATGGGAGTAGGTAGCTTTTTAAGTGAGAATGTTAGTCATAGAAATTTGTGGCCCAATATATGGGGAGCAAGTGTCGAAGAAAGCCCTGTTGAATATAGCCAACAGGAAGAGTTAACAATTGTTATTGAACTAGCAGAAAATTATTTCAATGCAAACGGGGAATATCCCTCTGATGAAATGATAAAAAATATAATCTCAAAAAATGAGGCGTTAAAGTTAAGTTACGGATATTTCCTGGTGGATAAGGAGAATTACCTTATTAAAATACAAAGAGAAAATGAGGATGGCACAGATGGAGAATGGATAATTTGGGGCGGTGAAAATAAAGAGGAGATTACATTTATTATAGAAAAATTAGCCGAGCCGGAGGAATCTGTTGAGCCAGGGGAATCTGTTGAGCCGGAGGAATCTGTCGAGCCGGAGGAATCTGTCGAGCCAGAGGAATCTGTCGAGCCAGAGGACTCTGTCGAGCCAGAGGAATCTGTCGAGTTGGAAGAATCTGTTGAGTTGGAAGAATCCGTTGAGCCAGAGGAATCTGTTG
>CAZBGQ010000018.1:0-34817 GCA_964491515.1 uncultured Candidatus Peribacteria bacterium | reverse complement strand
TGGCTGGGGCGCAGGGATTCGAACCCCGGAATGCTAGTACCAAAAACTAGTGCCTTACCACTTGGCGACGCCCCAACAATGTATGTGCGTTAAGCGCACGGAAGAACTTTACCGAGTTTGGGGAGAGATTTCAAGTTCTGATATAGTATCTTTATGGAAAATCAAAAAATTGCAGGTATTTTTTCTGAAATTGCGGATATTCTGGAGATCCAGGGAGTCAATCGATTTCGCTATTTGGCCTATCGGCGTGCCGCTCAAACGGTCGATATGCTGAGTAAGGATGTGCGGACGATTTATGATGAGAATCCTGCTGGTTTTCAGAAAATGCCAGGGATTGGCCAGGATTTATCTAATAAAATTATTGAGATTTTGGAGACCGGTCAGTGTGCGATGCATCGAGAGTTGCTTGAAGGATTCAACAAGGGCTTGCTGGAATTATTGACGATACGTGGATTGGGCCCCAAAAAAGTTAAGCTTTTTTACGAAGACTTGGGAATTGATGATGTGGCGAAATTAAAAAAGGCGGCCGAAGCGGGAGAGTTGGCACAGCTTCCTCGAATGGGCGAAAAAAGTCAGGCTGAAATTCTCAAAGCGATTGAGGGCCATGAGAAACATCGGACACGACTGTTGCTTCATGATGCCACTTCGATGGCGGAGGACATGGTCACCTATATGAAGCAGTGTCCACACATTGGGCGTGTTCAATTTGCAGGTAGTTGTCGCCGTGGAAAGGAGACCATCGGGGATATTGATATTTTGGCGACTGGATCTGATCATGAGGCTATCATCGATTATTTTGTGTCACATCCAACCGTTGACATGATTTTGGCTCAAGGCGATACCAAGGCCAGCCTGATCCTGGAGCAAGGAATGCAGGTGGATTTGCGCGTGGTGGCTGAGGAGAGTTTTGGCGCGGCACTCTATTATTTCACCGGGTCCAAGGAGCACAATATCCGCACACGCAAGTTGGCTATATCGAAAGGTTTAAAAATCAATGAATACGGTATATTCAAAGGAGAAAACTCGCTTGCCGGCGAGACGGAACAGGCTATTTTTGACGTGCTTAAAATTCCTTTCATTGTGCCAGAAATGAGACGTAATGATGGTGAAGTAGAGGCGGCGATTGAGGGGCAACTCCCCCATCTTATTGAGCGATCGGACATTCGGGGGGATTTACACGTTCACACCAATTGGACAGATGGAAAGGCGTCAATGGAGGATATGGTAACCGAAGCTAAGCGATTGGGTTATGAGTACTTGGGTTTAACCGACCATTCAGAGGCCGTGAGAGTAGCCAATGGCATGAAACCGGATCGTTTGCTTGACTACATTCGTACGATTGATGCGCTCAACAAAAAAGTTAATGGCATTACCCTGCTGAAGGGATCAGAAATAGACATCCTTGAAGACGGTTCCCTTGATTACGATGATGAATTGCTAGCTCAGCTCGATTTGGTGAATATTTCGGTTCACAGCAAATTCAATCTTCCCGCTGCGGAGCAAACCGCTCGCATTGTGAAAGCTCTCTCAAATCCATACGTGACAGTTCTGAATCATCCCACCGGCCAGATTATTAAGAAGCGCGATCCTTATTTGGTAGACATGGGCGAAGTGGCCCGTGCTGCGGTCAAAAATCGAGTGGCACTTGAGGTTAATGGAAGCAGACGGCTGGATTTGAATCCTGGCAATATTCGACTGGCCAAGGAGCAGAGCGCGAAGTTCGTGATTTCAACCGATTCTCACCGGGTGACTAGCTTGGAGCACATGCGGTTTGGAGTGATGCTGGCACGACGAGGCTGGCTGGAGAAAAGAGACGTACTAAATACACAACCCTTAACGGAAATGATGACGTTTTGGGAGGGAAAAGTGAAGAAATAAATTCTTGCCAATATTTGCATAGCTTGTTATGTTTATCTCTTATTTAACATACAAAAATTCCATTTATGCAAGCCCCAACCTATACTGACAATCTTCGAGAGAACCATTCACGGGAATGCCTTAATCTTAGAGTAGCTTACTACCCTGATCTTTCTTCTGAAATTACAAGAGCTACCGATGCTGTCTCTAGCAATGTAAGTAGATTAATGGAGGCTCATGCTAAATTTGCAGGGCGGGTAAAAGGTGCCATTAGTTTTAGTCGTCGCCCAAAAGACTCTGGCCGAGATCGTAACTTTGGAGATATTATTAATCTACTTACGAGTATCCAAGGACATCTCACGACAAGCGATCTTAGCGAAGATGATAGACTTGCTTTTTGGACCCCTATTGCGGAATGTTATTCCAAAGTTCGGGCTGCGCTTGTTGAGCATCTTCGCCCCTTGGAGGAACGTAGACTTTTGACCCTTGGAGATACTATAATCCTTGAATCAACTATTTCTTTATCAGGGAATGACTTTATTGTCCCAAAGTTTGATCGATACCAGTTCGCAATAGAAAATCCTGATCCCGGTGAGGGGGCTGAGCTTTCTCGCGTTTCTTTTGCTACAGTTTCTTATGGTTATATCTGTAAATTACCTGCTAATGTTATAGCAAAGTTGGAAACTTGCTTCCGTACGGGCGGACCTAGGACGGGAATCATGGATCTCCCATTAAAGGTCGTCACGGTTGGTTTAGATATCCATGATTTACCTTTTGTTGCTTTTGAGATTGATGAGGCGGCGTTTTTGGAAATGTAGACCGAAATTTCAGATAATCCCATCCCCCACTTTTGAACAGTGCAGTGTGTTTGACCTAAATCTCTACTCTCTCTAATTTAAATTTGCTATTCTTCCATCATGACTAAGACCCTTCATCGATTTTTTGTTCATCCTGTCTCAATTAAGGAAGATAAAGTTGTCATCCGCGACAAGGAACAGATTCATCAGCTCACGCGCGTGCTTCGCATGAAAGTAGGCACTCACTTGATTGTGCTCAATAATAAGGGCCGTGAAATTGAAGTTCAGGTCACTGAAATGTCTAAAAAGAAGATCACATGTCGCTTCGTTGAGGAGCGGACGAATCAAAATGAACCAGCCGTCTCGATCCGGTTATTCCAGGGATTGACGAAACAGGCCTCCAAGTTTGAGGAAGTTTTGAAACATGGCACTGAATTGGGAGTGACGGAGTTTTATCCGCTGTTAACTCAAAATGGCGAGGCACAGGAATTACGCAAACGCGAACGAATGGAACACATTCTTAAGGAAGCGGCCGAACAAAGCGAGAGAGGATGCATCCCCGTTTTGGGGGATGAAGTTCGATTGGCTTCTATCTTAGAAAAAGGCTGGCCAGAAGAATTGAATGCCGACGTCACCCTTCTTGCCTACGCACGAGAAAAAGACACCTTACTGAGCGATGTAATTCGACAGCTAGGCTCCCCTAAAACTATCAACCTTATTATTGGGCCCGAAGGCGGATTCACCGAAGAAGAGGTGCAGCACGCACGAGATCAGCACTTCATGGTTTTCGGGTTGGGACCGCGTGTTTTACGCACCGAAACCGCCGGCGTTGCCGTAGTTGCGGCCCTTCTGTTAAACTAATTCTATGCAACAAGAACTTCAAATCATGGCTTTCCTAGATGAACTGGAAAAGGTCAACAAAAAACTCAACCTGATCTCTTATAAAACTCGAGAGGAATTACAAATCAAGCACCTTCAAGATTCTTTGGCCTTGCTTGAAATTTTCGACCTGGAAGACGGTCAGCGCATCCTCGATATTGGAGCGGGAGGAGGATTTCCGGGGGTGCCGTTGGCTATTTTTTCTCCGGAGGCAGAAGTTGTGCTTATGGATTCAACTGACAAAAAAATGAAGGCAGTGGCAAAGATCATTAAGAAGGCAGGAATAGAGAATGTCTCCACGGTCAGTGGCCGGTGCGAAGAGTTGGGACATGACGATAAGACCAGAGAAAGCTTTGGAATGGTTGTAGCCCGTGCGGTGGCCCCCCTACCAACCCTTCTAGAATATGCCTCTCCCTTTGTGTGTGTTAATGGTATTTTTGTGGCTTACAAAAGCAGAGATTACCAAGAAGAGCTGGCTGAATCAGCCAACGCTCAAAAAGTCCTGGAACTCACATTTACTGGAGCAATTGATTACGAACTTTCAGAAGAAGATGGCACGTTAGTTGGAGAGCGTTCGCTTTTGATTTTTACTAAGGGAAAGGGATTGGATGATACCTACCCTCGACGCAATGGTGTGCCTAAGAAGAAGCCGCTATAATAGTGCCATGGACTTTCCCGTTGAGTTACCATTCAAGCATGAACGCAAAGCTAAGGATCTTAAAATTGATCCCTCAACTATTGAGGAAGCGTTTATTCGTGGAAGTGGAAGTGGTGGGCAGAAGATCAATAAGACTTCTAGCTGTGTCTGGCTAAAACACGCCCCCACGGGAATCGAAGTAAAGGTTCAGCGCCATCGAGAACGTTCTGCCAATCGCCTGTCCGCTTATAAACTTCTGATCGACAAAATTGAAGAAAAAATCAAGGGCCACAAATCTGAACGTTCCCAAAAGGCATTTAAGATTGCTCGTCAAAAAGCGCGCCGCACTCGTAAGTCGAAAGAAAAAATGCTGACCCAGAAGCATAAACGAAGTGAGATCAAGTCCTCTCGAAAACCCCCAGCCCTATGAGCAAACCGTACATCATTCGCGACAAATTCTATACAATGGCCCAAGAACAAGGTTTCCGGGCTCGCAGTGTTTTTAAGCTTGATGCAATTCAAAAGAAATTTAAGTTGATCAAGCCAGGGCATGTGGTGGCTGACTTGGGGGCTGCCCCTGGAAGCTGGACTCAGAAATTGTCCAAGCTAATTAGTCCCAGCGGCCATGCCTATGCTTTTGATCTCCAGGAAATTGATCCTATCGCAGACAATGTAAGTATCCATCAGGCTGATATTACCAATGAGGCTCTCATGCTTTCTCTTATGAAAAAGCCGGTACATGGTGTGGTGGCAGATTTGGCTCCCAAAACTACCGGTCGTCATGATGCCGACGCCTATCATTCCGCGGAGCTCAACCATTCAGTCCTGGATTTTTGTGAACTTCACTTAAGAAAAGGCGGCTATGTGATCACTAAAATATTTCAAGGAGAAGAATTTCAAGAGGTTGTGGCGCGTGCCAAGAAGCAATTCAAAAAGGTTAAATGCTTCAAACCAGAAGCGTGCCGTGATCGCAGTCGTGAAACGTATATTGTAGGATCTGGATTTAAAGGACAAGTTTCCTAACTAATTTTTACTTCACTCCTCTCTCAGTTCGAGGTAGTATATCTTTATGAAAAAGAAAAAAATGTCAACATTTCGCACAGAATATGACGCGCTTGGGTCGGTTAACGTTCCCAAGAATGCTTATTATGGATCGTTCACCACGCGTGCATTGGCAAACTTTCAGATCAGTGGTTTTACCGCTCCGACATTGTTTCGACACGCACTTGGAATGGTCAAACTAGCGGCCGTTCAAGTCAACCGAGATCTAAAGCAACTCCCTGTTAAAGAATCCAAGGCCATCGAACAAGCTGCCCGCGAATTCATGGATGGTGCATTTGATGATCAGTTTGGTTTGGATATATTCCAAGCTGGGGCCGGCACTCCTTTCAATATGAATGCGAATGAAATCATTGCCAATCGCGCCAATGAACTGCTCAAAGCTCCAAAGGGTTCCTACAAGTACGTTCACCCCAACAATCATGTGAATATGGCACAGTCGTCCAATGACGTCATTCCCACAGTCACTCGCCTATCGATACTCATGGGTTTTCAATTTCTCAAGGAAGAAATTATCTCACTTTCCGAATCATTTGATGCGATTGCCAAGCGCCATGCCGATCTTCTTAAAATCGGTCGTACCCACCTGGAAACAGCAGTTCCTATGACAGTCGGCCAGGAATTCAAGGCGTATGCATCCACGCTCAGAACACTTCTAAAAACAGTTCAGGAATCAGAAAAATCACTCTCTATTCTCGGGATAGGAGGAACTGCCATCGGAACCGGTATCAACACGTTGCCTGGTTTCTCAAAAGCCATGGTTTCTAACCTTTCCAAGCTCAGTGGCTTCAAACTCAAACTCGCACCAAATTTTATGGAAACCACGCGGGGTCATTCTGCGTTACTCAAAGCTTCATCCTCGTTGCGCGCGGTTGCCGCCGAACTTCAGTCTATTGCCAATGACATTCGTATACTTTCTTCTTCTATCCTAAATGAAATTAATATTCCAGAAGTAGAGCCAGGTTCTTCTATTATGCCTGGCAAAGTCAATCCTTCCACACCTGAATGTCTCAATATGATTTGCTGCCAAGTAATGGGCAATGATCACACGGTTTCACTCGGGGCCCAAAACGGCCAACTTCAGCTCAACTGGCACACTCCTATCATTATGTGGAATATTCTTCAATCGACTCAAATCCTTACTTATGGTATCGCCATGTTCCGTGAGGATTGCGTGGATGATATCCATGTCAATGAGGCAAAAGTTTCTGGGAACTTCAACAGTAGTCTTGTGACAGCCACCGCTCTTGCCCCTACCCTTGGCTACTATAAAGTAGCTGCATTAGTAAAAGAGGCGGCTGCCTCTGGTCAACCTTTGCGCGATGTCGTGGCTTCAAAAAAACTGATGCCGGAAAAAACCTTGGATCGCCTCTTGTCTCCAGGGAAAATGGTCAAGCCAGGCTTGATTGATCAAAAGTTGATTAAGAAACTGAAGAAAACTTAGACATCAAAATCAACTGGGGGTCGTTTATCCTGCACAATTGCAAGCATTGCCGATGCTGAGGGTAATTCATCCTCACATTCGACTATTCGCCCTCCACCCATAGCGATTTCAAGCATATCCTTATCTGCTCCGGCTCTCCACTCGTCATCAGTCATGACTAACTCTTCTGGATTAATTCCTAATTTATAACAAGCTGCGATTTGTGCTGCTTGAGAAATATTTCTAAGTAGAGCTCTTTCCAAGAGAAAACCATCGTATCCTTTTTCATTGATTTTTGTTTTATATTTTTCAGTCATGGCCACCCACTTCGGCTCATCACCAATTAGCCTATTTGCTGCATTTGCAATGTCTTTTTTCCATTTCCCTCTATCGGTTTGATCCACAGGCAAATCCTGAGAACTTTCACAGACAATCAGACTAACCTCATCAATCAGCTCATCAAATATTGCCTCTATATGTACTTTATCCTCTTCTGAGACACCTATAATTGGGCCCTCTCCTCCTGGTACTCTCAAATTAAAGATTAGGCTATCTTTAGCCCCCATTGTTAGACGATTCCCCCTTACTTGCTCCTTAATATCCTCAACATTGAATTCTCTTGCTTCCATTTTTATTTTTGTTCTTGGAATTTAGTTATCCCCATACACTGACATTGGCTGCGAGAAGGTATTCGAAAATCCTTCTGTGTCTTCAACAGTCAAGGTGACGGTGTAGGTACCTGGCGTTTCAAACGTGTGGGTCGGTTTTCGGATATAGTTTACGCTTCCATCTCCAAAGTCCCAGCGCCAATTGGCCACCGTCCCAGTAGAACAGCTTGGATTGAACGTAGCGACGACCGGAGCTTTTCCTGAATCAACATTTGAGTCGAAACATGCTGCGAGTGAGACAGGTAACACATTGATAAACAAGGTATCAGTGGCTTCAGTTCCATCGGCTGAGATCGCTTTAAGTATGACTTCATGAGTGCCCACTGCAGTGAATGTGTAGTTCAATTGAGCTTTATCATAGCGGGTGGTTCCATCTCCAAAATCCCAGAAATAGTTCACGATGCTACCGTCAGGATAACTTGAACCGGAAGCATCAAATCTAATCGTGAGCGGGACTTCTCCATTTAAAGTGTCAGCAGTAACCTGGGCGTTTAAACCTTGAGCATCCGCCACAATATTAATGCTGGTTTCACTTGTGTGACCTTCAGCATCTTCTAGATATAATGTGACTTTGTAAGTTCCAGCATCTTGATAAGTAAATTCAGCAGAATCGCTCGCTTCATCCACAGTGTTGTCTCCATCCAAATCCCATTCTACATTCACAATATCGTCATCTGGATCGGTGCTATCAGAAGTAAACTTAACGGTGAGCGGTACTTCTCCTCGAATTTCATTTTCTGCCTCAGTTGACCATGTTTGATCGGTCATGATTACTGGTACAGGGGCGGAGGCTTCATCCTCAACCTCAACTTCCATTGTTACGGTTCCCTTCTCATCGTCTTCATCTATCAATGTCAACGTGATGGTGTAGGTGCCAGCTTTCACAAATTCATGCTGTGCTGTCTTGTTCTTGGTGGTAGTTGTCCCATCTCCGAAATCCCATTCATATTTTGTAACAGACCCATTCGGACTGGATGCATTGTTCGCTTTGAAAATGTACGTTTCATTGGCAAAGGCGGTGCCTTCATCCTCAAGATCTACATCTATCTCAGCGGTTGGTAGCTGCCCTTCGTCCACTACAATGTCCATTTCCTCCACATCGCTTTCTCCATTGTTATCTGTAACTCGAAGTTTTACGGTATAGGTCCCGAATTTATCATAGGTGTATTCAACCTGTTCTTCATCCCCATCATCGTATTTCCCATCTCCATCTAAGTCCCATTCGTATTCAGAAATTTCTCCATCCGGATCAATACTTTCTGATGCATCGAACTGAACCACTAATGGAATAGATCCAGTAGAAGGATCGGCACTAAAGGCCGCATTCACTTTTTCATTAGCAAACACAACATCCACAGTGAAAATCTCTTCAGCTTCTTCGCTAGTGGCCTTGTCTCGATAAGCAACGGTGAGTTCTACAATATAACGTCCATCTTCTTCTCCTTTGGCGGTATAACGGTGTGAAACCTTGGAACCAGTCGCAGTAGATTCATCTCCGAAATCCCATGCATACGAGATAATAGTGAATTTTCGAGCATCAACGGGTAGTTCTGTTGCATCAAATTCAATTGTAGCGGGAGCGCTTAAGTTATTGGTATCAACAGGATCGGTTAAAACATATTGAACTTCTCCCTGAGTGGTGCGTAAATACTGTGCCTTCAAATCTTGAAGGTAGAAATATGAACCGGCCCACACAATCGAAATCACTATGAATAATCCCATTCCAATAGACATGGTGATGAGACCTTTTTTCTTTTTTATCTTTTCATCTTTTTTAGACATTGCAACTTTTGCCAGACCAATTCCTCCGAATATAAAGGCGATGAAGTTTGCCAATCCAAACAATATGTTCACCATATTAATTAAGAATGGATAAAGTTGTTCTTCACTCAAGCCAAATAGTTGAAGTAATGGATTCGAACCTCCTCCGGTGTTGCTTCCAAGCATCACAAAGGTGACAGCAAATACGAGCAACATCACGAAAAAGAAAGCTCCTACTAATTTAAGGATCAGACGTTTTTTAGCGCCCTTTGCACGAATTGCTTGTTTTTTGGCATCAACAATCGCGGCCTTCTTTTCGGCGGCAAGTTGATCAGCTCCTAATTCTGGAGCAGGGCCGGCCGGTGCGGCTGCTGGAGCGGCGGGTGCCGCGGCAGGCGCTGGAACTTGAGGCGCAACGGCAGGTGCTGGCGCTGGCTGAGGAGCCGGAGCTGTCACTGGTGGCGTTGCTGGAGCCGGAGGTTGAACCGGCTGAGCCGGTTGTTCAGGTTGCGATTCTGGTATCACTGGGTTGTCGTCTGACATGTGGGAGGGAGTTAGAGAGACGTTTCTTCTTGCTTTCGAGTATAAAGTTTCGCGCCTAATAGTGTAAAGCCCAATGCTGTGAGCAAAATGTAAAGTCC
The DNA here is from genome assembly GCA_964491515.1 of uncultured Candidatus Peribacteria bacterium. Classification (GTDB taxonomy): domain Bacteria; phylum Patescibacteriota; class Gracilibacteria; order UBA1369; family UBA12473; genus CAZBGQ01. The sequence goes on along the minus strand of CAZBGQ010000018.1, from coordinate 25,095 downwards.
TTCCATTGTACTAACTGGGAGTAAACTGGTTCCGCCCATGTTTGCCGCAGGATTTTCAAAGAAAATTTGTTTAGTAACAGTATATTCTCGTTCCAATTCATCTTTTGCGGTCATTTTTACGACAATCATTCCCCAGTCTTTACTGAAGCTTGTCTTCCAGCTTCCGGCTTGGCCGGATGGGTTGTCACAATCGTCATCCTTTTCCCCGTTTCCATCGGTGTCAAAGAAGACATTTTTATCAATACAATACTTGACCTCACCCACTCCATCCTTAGATCGATAGCTAAAGGTCACATTTCCACTTTCCCCTTCTAAGTAGATATCTCCTCCTCGGCTGGGATCTCCGGCAGGGACGGTAGTGAGAAACGCGACTAGTTCTTCTGGCTCCGGTTCCTCGATGGTCACTGTCTTGGTGTAATCATCGGAGCGATCCAATGCATCGGTAACGATAAGCATTGTTTGGTAGGTTCCATAGTCGCTAAACTCGAACCGAGGTTCTCGTTGATCTGAATCTGTGATTCCATCTGCATCGAAATCCCATTTGTATGTTTCAATCGGTGCTGCATCCTCATCTCCAGGGATTGAGACGTTTTCGAACTGAACAGCCAGATCATTCACTACCTCATATTTGAATCCGGCTTTAGGTGCTGCTATTTCAATTAATTGAACAATGTTCGACACTGAGTCAGTGTTTCCTTCAGTATCGGTCACTGTCAATTGAACGGTGTGTGCTCCAAAATTTTCATATATATGTTTAGGATTTTCTTCCGTTGAATCAACGTCGTTGGACCCATCTCCGTCACCATCTGCATCTTTGCTTGTATCAAAATCCCAGGCATATGACGCTATTTCTGCATTATTCTCTGTGTCCGCACTGGAATTATTTACGAGGGTCACAGTCAATACATCAACCTCATATCGGAATGCAGCGATGGGATCTTGGGTTAAGCTGTCCACATAAATTCGGATTGGGTTTGAAACATCGGTTGCACCTGTGTTGTCCACGATCTTAAGTCGTACTGGCACTCCTTCTGGATGAGTTTCTATGTATTCATGCAAGATAGTTGATTCGCTCACTGAAGGGTTATTGAAGAATCCATCTCCTTCTAAGTCCCATATGTATTCTACGATTTCTCCATCCTCGTCAAAGGAATTGCTTGTGAAGGTCACTGTCTCCCCTACCATTACATTGGTACGATCAACACTAATGTCAGCCTCAGGGGCATTGTTAGGACCATTTTCTACTTCGATGGTTGGCATTTGGTCCGCCGGTATTTCATCGAACGAACTCACTGTGTTGTTTTCATTGTCTGTAATTTCCACGGCAAAAGCGTAGGTATTAACCTGTCCTGTCGTTCCTTTGGTATTGATAGTTAAGTATGTTTCAGGTGTTAGTGAAATTTGTTCACCCAATGTTTCAGATGAATTGTTTACATCGTAATACCAGAATTTATAACGAGTGATTTCACCGTCGCTATCATGAGCATTGGCGGTGGCTTTTACAACCAATGGAGTGATCGCTTCCTCGCTCTGAGGCTGAATGGTCATTCCAAATAGTTGAGGCGCTGCATCCGTAATACTTATATTAATGGTTGTACTTGCAGCGATTGAAGAATCAACGCTAGAACGTACTGTGAGCGTGACTTCGAAGTCTCCTAACTCATCGTAACTCTTTGTTAATTGTTTCCCAGTGGCTCGAGTGCCGTCTCCTAAAACCCAACTGTAAGCACCGGTTTGATTGATAGGATTTCCATCCAAATCAACTGAGTCACCCGCATCAAATCGGATAGTATTTGTTCGATTGGCTTCCACATTATTTGGGTCTTGTGCCTCAACATTATCAATATACGCATTGAGCACAGGAATAGGTTCTGTCCCGTTTCCGATGTATACATTTCGTGTTAATGAGTTGGTGTGATTTTCAGCATCGAGCACCGTGATGCTCACGTGGAAAGTGCCGGCTTCACTGTATTTATGCCCAGCCATTCCCCATACGTGGAATCGATTGTCTCCACCTAGAGTGCTACTACTTCCGTTTGAAAATGTTTCAACATCACCTCCGTCTCCCCAGTTAATTTCAAACGCCTGTCCTGTTGACGTGCTTAATTCTAATTCCACTTCTGCGGTTCCTTCCTCATTTAGGAATATGGCGGTCTGCCCGGTATTTCGTACCCCAATGGCAAGTACAGAATCTACTGAAACTTCTTTCGTAATTATATTGGTTTGCTTTAGGTCTCCTTCATATTGATCACTGACTGTTAATGAGATGGTGTAGTCACCTGGCTCAAAAAATTCAATCACCGGTTTCCATGAAGCTGAATCTGTCCCCTCAATAAATTGAGCTAGACTTTCATAACCTTGTTCTTCAATGGCCCAGAACGGGGTAAGGTCATCTCCCTCATCAGGGTCATAACTACTAGTCCCATCAAAGGTAAGAATATTTGGACGGGCACTGCTGCCTTGTTCATAATCGAATGCTGCCACTGGCTCACTTGAACTGATTGTCACATTGAGCGACGTGGCATTGGACTGTCCTGAACTGTCAGTCACTTCTACCGTGACTATGTAATCACCAGGTTGTGAGAATTCGTATTCAAATTCTTCGCCCCCGGATGTTGGACCATAGCTGAAAGACGAATCTCCGATCCGTTCAATTTCCCAAATGTAACTGTTGATCGCACCAAAATCTGTAAGAGAGGCGGATGCATCAAAGGTAACTGTGTCACCTATATCTGCACGTTCATGTGACGCTTCTAAATGAGCAGCGGGAGATGCGACAATCACGGTTAGTGGTCGTCGATCCTTCACTCCATTTTGATCGGTCACTTCAAGTTCCATCCGATAAGTTCCTTCTTCTTGGTAATAATGTGTTACTTCCGGAGTCACTCCGTCAGACGTTTCACCATCTCCAAAATCGAAGTCAAAGTTCACAATCGTATTTAAGTTTCCGTTGCCATCAGTGGTAGCACTCGAATCAAAGGCAAGACCTGCTTTCGCGTCTTCTCCCGTAAATGAGACCACTCGTTGGTTTTCTTCTATATGAGTTGTTACATTCGATAATCCTCCGGTCACATTTAAATCGATGATCGAAGAAGGTGGGTTTACCTTAATACTTAGATAATTTATTCCTGCCGCAATGTTGTCTGGATCACTACTGACCACTCGTAACCCAACACGGTAAGTCCCCGGCTGTGTGTAAGTGTAACTTGAGTTCGATCCACTTTGATTATCAGTAGACGCTGCTACGATTGAAGCAGGCCCACTTGGAGTGTCATGTACGCTCATGCCTCCGAATCCATCTCCCAACAGATCCCACGTGTATTGAGCATCGCTCACAGTGTTTTCCGTAGGATCATAAGAATCCAAACCATTGAACGTAACGGTCAAAGGCGCATTTCCCTGAGTGGTATTGGCGGTGATCACCGCGCTGGTGTATTTAAGGTCTTTTTGTAGATTATACAGTTCATTGAGCATTTCAATGATCGATCCGATTTGTCTACTTCCTCCAATAGGTTCTGTTTTATAAGTAAAGGTAGTAGAACCTGGAACTGCTGGTGCCAACGCCTCATACGCACCACGTGGCATTGGTGGCGGTGGCGGCAATGGAGGCAATGGCAGTGGTACTGGAAATCCTAGAATAAAAGAAACTGGATTCAACGGCGTTGGTAGGCTGCCTAGATCTGGAAGATCCACCGCCTGTGAAAAGTAAACGGTCGCCGTTCTTTCGCTATAGGCCCCCGTTATATAGGAATCAAGTTCGGCAATTATGCTGTCTATTAAACTCGACATACTTTCAAGATCTCCAAAACTTGCTTGAAGATCCAGTAATTCTTGCTTTTGCTCTGCTATGCTTATTTTGAATTCTTCATGAGCAATTTGAGCCGATACTTGAATGTAGGCGGTGATTGCTTCACCCATTCTATGTGGGTCGCTCAAATCGAGAGGATTTACTGCTGGCTCGGCCTCGCTTGCTTCTCCGTCACCAGGGAGTGGCTCATTACTGGAAAGAGGAGGAAGTGCAGGGAAATTTTGAGCTAGCAGCGGGCTTGCCTTTAATGTATTGGCTTCTAGTAAGCCTCCCATACTCGCAAAACTACGTATTTTTTGATTAACATCAAAGGTGATGTAACGATCAAGTAGTAGTAACGCTTTTTGGGCAGAATCTGCTGTATTGCTGAATGGATCGACTTCCCTCATTATTAGATTGAAACCTTCCTTCATTTCACGTAATCCAGCTTGATCAAATCTTCCGACATTGACCATAGCTGTCACAATAGCATTTACATTGGTGTATGTTTCATAGCTATCAATAGTATCTTCAATAACTTGTATGATGCCTTTATCCACTTGCTCAGCTCTAAAGTCTCGTAAGCGTTGAGAGTTTACTCCCGCCCCGTTTGAACTGGAAGAATAAAGCCCTCCTGATCCGCCAGAGGCTCCAGAAGCTCCTCCGCCTGCTCCGGTAATAATTGTATTTACCAGTGCAAATGAGATGAGAACAATGACGATACCGATCACGGCATAAAGCACACTTTTTTTACCTTTATCGGCGCGTTCTTGTTCGCCGGCTGCTGTCACATACATGAAACCTCCATATATGATGACAATCACGGCGGCTAGTCCGAGAAACGACAGTACGAAGTTAGTAATATTTACAATAAACTCCCTGGCTGAACTAGTTTGAGTGATGCCTTCGGCATACCCACTTGCATCCGGTGCGTCAAAAGATCCTTCAAACTGAGTGAAGGAGCTCACATTATCAGTACTACAGGTCGGCCCACTCGGATCATTGGCACATGCAGAAGAGCTTACCGAGTCAGGTAAATCAGGGTCAAGATCAGCACTCGCTCGTGGAATGGCAAATGAAATAAACACTGTCGAAAGCAGTCCCAGAATCGCAACTATGGCAACTCCTCGTTTCAGTGACTGGGCTATTTTTTTTTGTTTTCCCATATGATTTTTATTTTTATCTAGTTATTTTACCTTAAATAAGAGATTTTTTCAATTTTATTGGGCCCCCACCATTGGAATTACCGTTGACACAATTGCAAATGCAGCTGCGGCTAGAACCATGCCAATGACGGCACCTCCCATGATTTTCTTGGCTTTCCCTGTCATTTCTTCATTTCCAAAGTTAAGAATATACAAGAATCCGGCGTACACGAATGCAAGGACCGCGATCGTGGCAATGGTGGATACAAGGAAATTTGAAATGCTTACAATTAGGTTTCTTCCTGCTTCTACATCAATTTCACTGCCTTGGTCCTTAAAGAGGATTCCATTGATGAACAGGTCAGAAATACCTATAACCACTAGTCCAATACTGGCAATGAAGATGCGCTTTTTCCCGGCTGTGGCCGCTTCTTCGCTTCCTCCTCCAATAAGAATTTGAAGCGCAGAAAACACGATCATAAGTACAGCAAAGGATCCCATAAAGACTTCAACAAACGTGTAGATTCCTTTGAATACGTTTCCACCGGCTGCCCCGAATACTGCCGCGGATTCTTCGCTTGCTAACACATTTCCTTCTTCTCCAAAAAATGCCAGCTTAACCGCCTCCTCGGATACAAATACCAAAACCAGTCCCATGAGCGCGTACTTGAGAAAGGTTTTTTCTTTGGTTATTTCTTCTTCTGAATCTTTACCAGCGGTGACCATTTTGACCGCATTTAGAATCAACATTAGAACTGCAATAGAGCCCAAAACGTATTTCGTAAAATCAATCACATAGAAAATAGCGCTGGTGATGTTTTGTGCGCCTCCTTCCCCAGTGGCACTGTCGTGAATTTTGTCATCATAATTTTCCAGATTCGTATTATCCCCAATATTTGTTAATACGTCGCGAAAGTCAGTGGCGCTCGCCAGCTGGTGCAATGCCAGTACCCCAACTAAGACTAGGGTAACTATCAGGAATGATTTGAGTGTTTTTTTCATATTAGAAAACGCCGCTTATGACGGTAGATACAATGGCAAAGGCCCCATAAATAATGACCAAGGCCATGATAGAATTGAAAATAATTTTTTTTGCTTTCCCTGTCCTTTCTTCGTCTCCGAATGCAGTCACATACATAATTGCTCCGATGATCAGTGCAAACATCGCAAATGGTGATGCCCAGGTCACAATGAAATTGGTGATGCCGACTATCTCTTGAACTCCTCTTCCCACATCAAACGAGACGGTCGCCCCCGCAGTTCCCTCTGTTGGCGCTTCTGCCTTAAATAGAACCTGTTTCACAATTGTATTGGACAGCATGATAATAAACAGCGCAAAAACTCCACTCATTAGATTCTTCTTTTCTGTAGTCAAAACTTCCTCTGAGTCACCCGCTATTACCAGCTTGGCACCGGAGCGAATCATGAATAGCACCGCGACGCTGCCCACAATGTATTTGATGAATATAATGACAATGTTTACCTGATTATCGAATAGGCCAGCACGACTGGATATTTCGTCTCCATCTGAAAGAAATCCACCATCTTGCATGTCCATTATTTCTGCGATGGGCCCGGCAATCATGATTAAGGCTAATCCTATTACTCCCCATAGCAAGTTCGCCTTTTGTTTGGTGGCTACTTCTTCGTTATCTCCTTGAATGACCATCTTTGCGCCTGAAACTACCATAAACAGAATGGCTACCGTGGCAATGATCCATCTAAAATTACGTGCCAATTCAAATACGGTATTGTAGCCTTTTTGAAGTCCCTCTCCTTCAGGGTTGGGAAGCTCTCCGAAATTGCTAGCATCCGGAAGTGGCACAAAACCGGCTGAGGACACTTCTTTTGTCATCAGAAAGTAGACGATGACTGCCAGAAAACCAAGACCTCCTACCAAGCTCCATTTGAGCCACGATTGAGAGTTCGATGATTTCATGTATTTGTATTAATTTTATCTATATATTTTAGCAAATTTACCGAGAAATGTAAAGAGGTGTGGAGGGTTTTGTAAGATCAATCTTTCCGTGTGCGTTGAAAGGGGTGTTGTTAATTCATAACTTTTCTATCATGCAACTCGAAACTTCCCCCTCATGTTACTACCCAGCAGAACCACTGATGGCGTTCCAAGCCCCTCCATTGCCACTTTTATCGCGACCGCGATTTGAGCTTTTAATGGGAGCGGTGCCTAAGCAAGCTGAGGAGCCTCTCCCTTCTCCAAAACCTGCATCTACTCCTAAAATGGCCCCTTCAATGGGGAAAGTTCCTATTCCTCGTCCTACATTTGAACAATTATTAGAACGCATTCAGTCTCTTCAGATCCAGAAGCGCGATCTTTTGGATGAATTAGAGCCCCGTGGTGGATTCCGCTTCTTAAAGCGTTTGTCTAATCGCTTCAATTCAGAGAAAACTCGTAAAAACGAGGTCCAATTAAAACGTGTCGAAGCCTCTCTTCAAATAGCCACAGATAAGTTAGAAGAGTTAAGACACCGTCGTTCGACTCAAGAAGAGCGGTTTGCTAGGCACTCGTGGAAGATGTCAATGCCGTCAGCAGCCTAACCCTACAACTAGATTTAGAAGGCGTTCTCCTTGACGGGAGGACGTTTTTTTTCTACAATTTGGGGCCGTAGATGCTAATCAAATATTTATGTCTTTCCGTCCAGCCCTACCAGAAGAAACTAGCGAAGTAGAAGAGGTTTCACTAGGGGATCTTCATCTTCAAATTGGTGATTTATTTAGTCGGCTGGAACGCGATTCTTTAGATTTTGATGCCCATTCTGATATTTTCTGTGCGTCAGAAATAGAAACAATAGCGCGGGCACAAGAGGAAACGCTCGAATATGGTCGTCGCTTTTTTGAAGTTGCGGAGACTGCTCGCGACTCAAGGGATGCAGCAGCAATCAGGCAATCTTATCATGAGCTTATCTCTTTCGGTCGTGAAATTCTTGGAAGTTTTCCCCTTCTTCAGGTTCGGCTTGGAGACTTTTTAGAGACAAAGAGTTTCCTCAAAGAGCTTGGTCGCTTTGAACTAAATCATCGAGTCCATCTATCTGTTGGAGAGTCCAGCGCAATTAAGCAATATTCTTCTCTCTTAGCTCAAATCAAAGCAGACTACCGTGCGGAGAGACTTGAACCTACCGACCGGAGTTTACGAGAACTGACTGAAGCCGGACGATCTTTTATCAGAGTTGTTGAGGCTCGAATCCATTCAAAAAAGGACAGGCCACAATCCCTAGGCAAGCTAAAAGCTAGACCACAGGAGCCCATTGTACTGACACCAACGCCCCTTCCCCCGGAAGCAGTAGCAGAAGTTCCCGACGTTGATGCAGCAAATGGATTATGGACAAGCACGGAGAGAGTAGGACCTTTAGAGGTGGTCGATACGGGTGCTTTTTTTCCTATAGCCCCCCCTACTGGAGAGGAAGTCATGGCTGCTGGGAATGTCGCTACGATGGATGATGTTTCTGTTGTGTCTGGAGAATTTGAATTGCCAGGTGATGATCAAAGTTCCGCAGAATATTCGCTCCCGCAAGAAGAAGAGCCGACCGTTGAGGCAGCAGCGCCAATTGAGGTTGAAGCTCCAATTGAGGTTGAAGCGCCAATTGAGGTTGAAGCTCCCGTTGCGGCACAAGCACCTAGCCAACCCGAACCTGCCGAGATTGCAGCACTAGGAGCAGCAACTCCTCCGGAAAGATCTGAAGTAGAATTAACTCTGGATCGACATCGACTGGCATCTAAATTGGAAGTTGCAGACCAAAAGCTTGCAGAATCTCAAGCAGCGGAAGTGATTTTCGAGAACGGAGGTCGAGCGAGAAAATGGATGAGAGACCTATTTGGCCGGAATAAGCAGCATCAACAGAGACATCTGGCGGCGCGCAAACAGGTTGTTGAGGCCCTCCGGGTCGTGAACTATACAAAAGCCGCACTTAGACATGTCGATGATGAGCTGGTTGCTATTCGTGAACGTGTTAATGCACATCGGACACCTGAGATCCGACTGGAGCCTAAACGTCAGCAGCTCACTGCTATTATTTATGAGATTGAAGGTGGACTTCAGACACTTATGCAACGTGTGGATAAGGCGCGAAAACCTGAGGAGCGGGCCTATTGGGCTGGTTTATTTAATGCTAAGCAAAAAGACTATGGTTCCACTCTTGCCCAACTAGCTGATGTAGAAACGGAGATGTATACCAGGCCTATTGATCGAATTACATCCAAACTTAAGGATGTGGTGATTCCAGTTGATCCAAAACTACATATGGACGCCCAACCTCTTACGTTCGCAGGCGTCGCCGTGCCTGAAGTCGCGGCCTTCCCAAGTGTAGTTCCAAAGCCAGTGTCATCCCCTGCTCCGAAAGCAAAAAGACCGGAGCCAACACTTTCTCCTACCTCCGGAGGTTCTCTGTTATCGCCTGAAGTACCACAGTGGAGTGACTGGAGAGAGCGCCGACAAAGACTGGAGGAAGAGGTGGGGCGTAGCTTTCTTTTACGATCAGCTATGAGTTCGCTTCCGCCGGAAGGAGTGCCAAGGGAAGTCTTAGGAGCCAAAGCAAAAGTTGGTGCGGACAGTCCAAACAAGTCAATTACACAAGGAGTTGACCCCAGTAATCTTGTCTTGGCAAATGCGGATGCTCGCTCTACATTGAGACAGATAAAGCGTTCTAGCTTGGATGAACTGAGAAGAAGGGATCCGCTTAGTCATGATTTAATTTTGGCTGGTATTAATAAGTCACGTCACCATAAGGGCATTGAACCACTTGATCCCAATGAATGGGCCCATCTCCAGAACCGCAAAGATGTGCTCCCGGCCCAAATGGCTAGGATTGAAGATGAAATCGAGGCCCTCGAAGCTAAACCTAAGGGATTCCTTGCTCGTGCCAAGCGTGCACTATCAAGCTCTTACAAAAGGGAACAACGCATCGAGGATTTAAGGGCTCAACTTCAAGTATTTGATCAAGAGGAAAAAGGGATCACTGAACGACTCGGTGAGCTTAGGCTTATGGAAGCGGCCTAGTCATATTCCTTAATTTATGCAATTTTCCCTTGCAATTTCGTGGGGGTCTCTTATAGAATACGTTCAGTAACTGGCCCGAGGGCCTTTTAAAGCTACTCCCACCCCACTAATTATGAAAAAATCCAACCCCATCGTTACCTATTTTACCGATAGTATTGAGGAGCTTCGCAAAGTTGTGTGGCCAACCAAAGAACAGACTATTCAGCTCACCATCATCACATTGGTGTTTAGTTTGTTGTTTGCGATTCTTCTAGGTGTCCTCGATTATGTCTTTAATTTGGGAATTCGTGAACTCATGGGTCTCTTTTAATCTTTTCAATTCATGGCTAAACAAGCAAAAAACACAGGTCGAAATTGGTATGCTATCCACACCTATTCTGGATATGAAGATGCTGTTCGCGAAGCACTGCTCCAACGTCTCGAAACAATGAATATGCAGGATAAGATTTTTGATGTGGTGGTCCCCAAGGAAACTCAGATTGTTATGAAAAAGGGTCAACCTAAGACCGAGAAGAAACGTCTTTTCCCTGGATATGTACTTGTTGATATGACCGTGGATGACGAATCTTGGTATGTTGTTCGGAATACGCCTAATGTCACTGGATTTGTAGGTTCTGGCACTATTCCAGTTCCTGTCTCTGCTGAGGAATGGAAAGTAGTACGACGTCACATGGGTGAAACTGATCCTAAATTCAAAATCGAATTCCAGAAGAGTGATCCTGTCGTGGTACTTGATGGTCCGTTTGCTAACTACGATGGTGTCATCAATCAGATTGATAATGAAAAAGGAAAAGTCAAAGTACTCATCACGATTTTCGGTCGTGAGACTCCGGTTGAACTTGACTTTACGCAGGTAAAGAAGAAGTAATAATTCTTTTTCATGCATAAATTCACCATTTTCACCATCATCTTGTCCATCATGGTTCTTTTTGTGGTGGCAGATTTAGTGCTCAATGACTACTTGAGTGAGGACTATGCTCCTGAAATCGTTAGTGAATCGCCTATTGCGGTGGTGGATGATCCGGTCCCTGCTGATGAGGATCCGGAACTACGAGGGGATGAGGAAGTGGAGGTTATCTCGGAGCTTGCGGAAGACGAGGAGGAAGTTACGGTAACACTTGAGGAGGCAATCGTGGAGGAAGAGCCTGTGACGAAAGAGGTAATTGTAGCTTCCGAACTTGAAGGTGCTATTAACCAAGAACTTATTGCTTCTTTTGATCTGTTGGAACCGAGACTGGAAACTATTAAATTCGACGGACTTTTCTATGGGTTTTGGGAGCGTTCTGATGAACTCACTAATTTTTTAGTTTTGGAGCACACAATATTTGATGGCCCCAATTTTGTGGCTACTATTTATGAAATCCAAGGAGAAAACGATATACAAACTTTTGCCGCCTATGAAGGCCTCCGGCAGACCGGGCTTACTTCTCCTTTAGGGGATATCAATGAAAATAACAAGTATGGAGACGGGTCTTTTTACTTCAATCATGGAGGTAAATTTAATACCGTTTACTTGGTTGCACGTAAAGGATTGGGGGTCTACGCATTTCTGTATTCACACGATTCTCATCAGGGCTTTGTGAGACCTTTAATCGAGGCGCTTTAAATTCCTTTGACTCTTCGAGAAATTTCACGTAGAGTGCGTCCGCATTTAACCGATTTTTCACATGGCTAAGAAAGTTCTAACTCAACTCAAACTTCAGATTCCCGCAGGGAAAGCAAATCCGGCTCCTCCGGTAGGTCCCGCCTTGGGACAGCATGGTCTTCAGATTCAAGACTTTTGTAATCAGTTCAACAACGCAACTAAAGAAATGGGAGATACCATTGTCCCCGTTGTTATCTCTGTGTACGAAGATCGTACGTTCTCTTTCATCATGAAGAAACCACCGGCAGCTATCTTGATTAAGAAAGCTATTGGTTTAGCAAAGGGATCAGGTGAACCCAACAAGACTAAGGTTGGAACCATTACTATGGCTCAACTCGAGAAGATTGCTGAGGAAAAAATGGAAGATTTGAACGCTAACGATGTTAAGGCTGGTGCACTCATTTTGGCTGGAACGGCTCGTAGCATGGGTGTTACGGTTGAAAAATAGATGATATCGCTGATGATACCATTGCTAGTCATTTTATTTGTTCCTTTAATACTTCTTATTATCATGGCCACAAAAGATCCAACTACATTCTGGGAAAACTTCGGGCATAACCTGAAGACGTTTTATTTGTACGTGGCACTTTTTGTGGGATTGATCACCGTATTAATCAATGGAGTAATTCTTACAAAGACTTTTTTAGAGGAGACAGTATTCCCCGTTGAATACAGCTATGTGGACTACTATTCTTGTGAATCCAACTATTTTGAGGATCGTATAGTAGAGGCCCCCGTTGAATCTACTATCAGTGATGAGGAACGTGAAGAATGCGAAGAACGTGCGCTTGAACGAGGACGTAACGATCGCGCTAATGAAGTCAATCGGCAGTATGCATCTGGATTGGCAGGACTTTTCTTTGGATTACTTATTTGGATCACACATTTTATTTGGATTCGAAAATCTAATAAATAGAGCTTAATGCTCACCCTTTATATCGTGGGAGCCCGCAGAGCGAGGCGTTTGAACCACTAACCCCCATTATCATGGCTAAAAAAAGCAAAGCCTACCGAGCACAGCTCGAAAAATTTGATGCCGAGAAACTCTACACTGTAGAAGAAGCGGCTAAGTTAGCGAAGGAAACATCCCCTTCTAAGTTCGATGCTAGTATTGAAATTCATATGAACCTAAACATAGACCCCACTCAAGCTGATCAGATCATTCGAAGCACCGTTGTTCTTCCTCATGGAACCGGTAAAGCGGTTCGTGTAGTTGCTTTTGTAGACGATGCCATGGCTAAGGACGCACTTGCGGCCGGGGCTGTTGAAGCTGGAAGCGAGGAATTGATTGCCAAGATCGAAAAAGGCTGGCTTGAATTTGATGTTGCAGTTGCTCATCCAACTATGATGAAAGGCTTGGGTAAGATTGCTCGAACTTTGGGTCAAAAAGGACTCATGCCTAATCCTAAGGCTGGTACGGTTACTCCAGAAATTGCCACTGCCATTGCTGACCTTCAAAAGGGTAAAGTTGAGTTCAGAAACGACAAGACCGGAAATCTTCACAATCTTGTGGGAAAGGTCTCTTTCACAGAGGAACAGCTTAAAGAAAACATTGAGCTATACATCAAAACTATTTTCTCGAATCGCCCTTCAGGCGTGAAAGGACGTTTTGTTAGGACCATCACGGTTGCCACTGCGATGGGGCCTGGCATTTCTGTGGATGCTGCGCCTTACATGGCCTAAAAGAGCTTAAATCTTCCGCCTGGCTGATCGCTTATTGTACTGGCCGTTCTTGCAAGGGCTTCTGTTAGGTTACCAGTAAGTCTGGCTATTTCTTGCCCAATTGCATTCGCTCCTGCTACTCTATCTTGCATTGATTGGGGTGGAGTTAGTTCACTAAAAAGCCCGTCCATTAGGGATTCCAATTGAATCCCTGAGGCCTCTCCAATAATTCCCAAGAGTATTAAATCCATATTTTCAAGAATACTATAGTCAAAATCTGTGGGGAGACGATCTTTTAATCTATTGCGCAAACATTCGGCATCTTCGACTGTTTCTATTGCTTGACCTTCAACAATTTCTTGTGCTGCTGTGTAAAGGGCCTCGATCTCTTCGTGTCCCAACCCTTGTCTGAATAATTGTCCCTGTGGATTTAATGCGCGAGCAAATAGCCTGCGTCCAAATTCATGTGCGCTTGGTAATGAATCCGTTAGTGAGGGGGCGCCTGGTGACATAGTTTTGTTTTTACATATTAAAACTGGGATTAAACTATACCCCAATTCCAACTCATTGCAATCCCCTGATTAGCCCAGCTAATTATGTAATCCTAAAGTCATTCAAGTTAAAATCAAACGTATCAATAGATCGCTGCCTCTTCCCAATTCACTCCCGAAGAAAATACATTACCAGCAGACCCCAGCACATTGCCATCTTTTTCTTCCCGGGTAGAGACAATAGTAGCGATTCTTTGTTGCCCCACTATCCCTGAGGCTGAGTCACTAAAAGCTTTCAACATGTGTGTCGTATCTGTGCTCATGGTCTCAGAATCCCAGACCAATCTTATGGACAAGGTTGGGACACCTTCATCTTCGAGATCCCATAAGAAATGCCTAAATCCAGATTCATCAAGTGTTAAGAATTCTTGAGTTATATCTCTTAGCTCTGGTTGTTCTAGTGGTGGTGGACTGCCTAATCCCATAAAGTTTATATTGAATGATAATCTTATTATTATACCATTTTTGCTAAGATAGGCAAACTAGATTGGATTTAAATAAGCCCTTTCCTTCTTTCCCCAGCCCCCCTAAAATATGCTCATGAATGTTAAAATTAAACGTATCGACAAATCACTACCTCTTCCTGTTTATGAAACGGATGGGTCGGTGGGGTTTGATGTGTTGGCGCGTGAAAGTGTGACCATTGATCCAGGCTCGATTGAGTTGATCCCCGCGAACGTGGTGATTGAGGTTCCTAAAGGATATATGTTGATAGTCGCATCACGAAGCAGCACTCCTCGCAAAAAGGGGCTCACTCCCCCACACGGATTTGGGATCATTGATCATGACTATTGTGGGCCGGAAGATGAGGTTAAGATTCAGGTCTATAATTTCTCGGATGAACCGGTGATGATTGAAAGTGGCGAGAAAATCGCCCAAGGCGTGTTTGTGCGTATTGATAAATTTGAATGGGAGGAAGTGGACAAAATCAAACAAGAAAGCAGAGGTGGATTTGGAAGCACAGGTTAGGTATGATTGTCCCATCATGCTCATCACTCTCTACGGAATCAACAATATTGGAAAAACCACTCACACGGTTCGTTTAGTGGAACGGTTGAGGGCTGCTGGACATGATGCGGTTAGGGTTAAATTCCCTGTTTATGACGTGCACCCATCGGGAGATTTCCTGAATAAGGTGCTTAGGGATGGAGGCCCACCTATTAGTGAAGAGGAGCTTCAAATGTGGTTTGTGCTCAACCGTTATCAGTTTCAACCAACCCTTAAAGGCTGGCTTGATGAGGGTAAAATCGTCGTGGCTGAAGACTATGTCGGCACTGGAATTGCTTGGGGCACCACAAAAGGGCTTGAGACAGAATGGCTGGAAACGCTGAATCGGAATTTGATTAAGGAAGATGTGGCCATATTAATGGATGGCGAACGTTACAAGAATGCGATCGAAGAAGGCCATCTCCATGAGGAAAACCATGACCTGGTGGATCGCTGTCGTGAGGTTCACCTTGAGCTCGGCGCTAAATATGACTGGGTGAAGGTTGATCTTCAGCCCGAAAAAGAGGACACGTCTAACCTCATTTGGGATGCGGTTGCACCTCACCTTCCTTCCTGATAGACTGAAGTCCGTTCCTATTTTTCCCCTATGAATCTACTTGACGGTCGAAAGGTCGCCGATGAATTGCTAACTTCACTGACGGGAGAGGTGCGATCTCTTTCTGAACGTGGTGTCACGCCTAAATTGGCGGTGGTTTTGGTAGGAGACAATCCTGCCAGTGCTTCGTACGTTCGATCCAAACGAAAAGCTTGTGAACGGATTGGAATTGAGTACGAGCATGTAGCCATGCCAGAATCTGCAACAACCGAGGAAGTAATGGCACAAGTGGAAGCATTGGATGCGCGAGATGATGTTCATGGAATTTTGGTGCAACTTCCTCTGCCTGCTCATGTCGAAGAACCATTGGTTATTCGAGCCATTCAGCCTGCGAAGGATGTGGATGGGTTTCATGCATACAATCTCGGGAAAATGGTGCTCAGCAAAGAGTTTGAGCATTTAGTGCCCTGTACACCAAAGGGCGTCATTAAAATGTTAGATCATTACGATATTGAGATTCAGGGAAAAGAAGTGGTGGTCGTGGGACACAGCAATATTGTTGGAAAGCCCATGTCTATTATGCTTCTCAATCGAAATGCAACGGTGACGACCTGTCATATTCACACACAAGACCTTAAGGCTCACACGCTCCGTGCTGATATTTTGGTGGTGGCGGTGGGTAAAGCCGGCCTCATCACAGATGATATGGTCAAAGAAGGCGCTGTGGTAGTAGATGTGGGGATCAATCGAGTGGACGGAAAGATTGTTGGCGATGTAGACTTTGAGCACGTTAAAAATAAGGCTTCCTTTATTACTCCAGTTCCGGGAGGATGTGGACCTATGACGGTCGCTTGTCTGATGGAAAATGTGGTAAAAGCAGCCGATCGAATCACTACTAATTAACCGTTTAACCTTATGTGCGGCATCATTGGTATTACAGGGAATCATCATGTGGTTCAAGATCTCTACGATGGACTTGTTACATTGCAGCACCGTGGGCAAGATGCGGCGGGCATTATGACGTACGATGGCAAGAAATTTCATTTACGAAAAGGAGATGGATTGGTTCGTGAAGTTTTTAAGCCTCACAATTCTGCTAAACTTAAAGGAAGCATGGGACTGGGACACGTACGCTACCCCACCGCGGGTGGTTACGATCCTGCCGAGTCACAACCCTTTTATGTGAACGCGCCCTTTGGGATTTCGCTCATTCATAATGGAAATTTGACCAACTATGTTCAACTCTCAAAAGACATTCATTCCAATAATGTTCGACACCTCAATACTGGATCTGACTCCGAGGTTTTATTGAATGTGGTGGCGGATGAAATATTAAAATTACACGAACTATCATTGACGCCCAAACTGTTATTCTCTGCTATGGATCGTGTTTATAAGCGTCTTACCGGTTCCTATTCTGTGATCATGATGATTGCCGACCATGGATTGGTGGCTTTCAGAGATCCTCGAGCCCATCGTCCGTTGATTCTCGGGAAACGTATTGATGGTCCTAGCTTTGAATACATGTTCGCATCTGAAAGTGTCGCTCTTAATGCTATGGGATTTGAAGTGGTTCGTGACCTGGAACCAGGTGAGGTTATCTACATTGATCAGCAAAAAAATGTTCATTCACATATTGCGGGGAAGACCAAAATGACTCCATGTTCTTTTGAGTGGATTTACTTGGCACGTCCGGATTCAACCATTGATCAAGTCAGTGTCTACAAAGCCCGTCTTCGTATGGGCGAATACCTTGCTAAGAAAATTAAGGCTGCCAACATTGACGTTGATGTGGTGGTTCCTGTCCCTGATAGCTCCCGAAGTTCTGCTATTCCTTTGGCTCATGAGCTAGGCGTTAAATACCGTGAAGGTCTGATGAAAAATCGATACATTGGTCGCACATTCATCATGCCGGACCAGGCCACTCGTCAAAAATCGATTCGCTATAAATTGACTCCCATTGAACTTGAATTTAAAGATAAAAATGTGCTGTTAGTGGATGATAGTATTGTTAGAGGAAACACATCCCGACAGATTGTAGATATGGTCCGAAAAGCTGGAGCTAAGAAAGTATATTTCGCGTCATGTGCTCCTCCCCTTACTCATCCGTGTGTTTATGGAGTGGATATCCCTACGAAGAAGGAGTTGATTGCCGACAACATGACGGTTGATGAGATCGCACAATCTCTGGGGGTTGATGGACTTTTCTACCAAGAAGTTGAAGATTTAGTGAGGTCTATTGAAGTGGGAAATAAAAAGATCAAAGACCCGTGCATGGCCTGTTTTACAGGAGAATACCCCACGCCTGAAGTCACGAAGAAAATGCTAGCTGATGTTGAGAGACTTCGAGGATGTGAATCGATGGAAGACCATGGAGCCGGGTCTGATCTGATCAGTGATGATGTGAGTGATGAACAGATGAGTATGTTGTCATAAATTTTTCCATAAATGCCCAAAAAAGTCATCATCATTGGTAACGGAGCACGTGAACATGTGATTGCAGAAACACTCCGACGCTCCCCTCAGTCACCTGAAGTGTTCACTTTTGGGACTGCAAAAAACCCTGGATTGGTCGCACTTTCATCGGGGTATGAATTGGGAGCAGGCACTGATTTCGAGGCATTACGAAGTTTCGTGAAGTATGTGGAGCCTGACTTTGTTATTCCCGGACCAGAAGCTCCGATTGCAGCAGGTGTGACTGATATGCTGGAGGAAATGGGAGTGCGAAGTGTGGCTCCTCACAAAACCGTGGCTCGGCTTGAATCATCGAAGGCATTCACCCGTGATCTTTTGAAAAAGTACGAAATTCCTGGGAATCCAAAATTCAAGGTCTTCACTACTCCGGAGGGATTGGGGGATTATATGGAAAATGAATTAGAAGGACAGTTTGTGGTCAAAGCCGATGGATTGAAAGGAGGAAAAGGAGTCCAAGTTGTGGGCGATCATTTGAAGAATGTAGCCGAAGGAGTTGAATATGCAACTGAATGCGTTCTGGATGCCGGACAGGTCGTCATTGAGGAGAAATTTGTAGGCCAGGAATTCAGCTTAATGAGTTTTGCGGATGGCCATTCGATAGTGGACATGGTTCCGGTTCAAGATCACAAGCGAGCCTATGAAGGGGACAAAGGACCCAATACCGGTGGGATGGGCACGTACAGTGACGCCAATCACCTTTTACCGTTCTTGACGGAGCAAAACCTAGCCGATGCCCATGAAATCACGCGACAGGTTCTAGCGGCGTTATATGAAGAAACAGGCACACGATTCGTGGGAATCATGTACGGCGGATTTATTGTGACTAAAAATGGAGTGCGCTTGATTGAATACAATGCACGGTTTGGTGATCCTGAGGCGATGAATTGCTTATCGCTGCTTAAGACTGATTTCGTAGATGTCTGTGAAGCACAGCTGCATGGAGAGTTGGCAGGGATGACCATTGATTTTGAGAGACAGGCCACGG
The DNA here is from genome assembly GCA_964491515.1 of uncultured Candidatus Peribacteria bacterium. Lineage (GTDB taxonomy): Bacteria > Patescibacteriota > Gracilibacteria > UBA1369 > UBA12473 > CAZBGQ01. The sequence continues at coordinate 6,288 of CAZBGQ010000018.1, read as the reverse complement.
TCTGTAAGTATGTTGTGCCTGAGGGATATCCCGTGGCCTCTGTGAAGGGAGAGAAAATTGAAATCGGCCCACTTCCCGCAAATGTAAAAACCTACTTTTCTTCGGTGGATGGACGTGACGACGGATTATATTTGATGGGATCACGTGCAGTGGCGTTTGTTGGACATGGAGATTCATTGGAAGAAGCTGAAAAGGCGGCTCAGTTGGCCTGTGAAGCAGTGAAAGGTCCTGTTTTTTACCGAAAAGACATTGGAACCAAAGCGCTGATTGATGAACGGATCAAGATGATGGAAGGATTGAGGTAGGACCTTGTAATAAAAACCCGAGATGTCCTCTTCTAAACGAATTACGCGTGGAATTTATTTGTGGGCTCTGTGGCTATCTATGCAAGCCACCTAACTAAAAATTTATTTAAATCTTTTACAATATCTGTCTTTTGGGGTAATCCGATAATTCTCCCCAAATATAACTCATCCTGCCGCCCAAAAACTGGAACCAAACTATCCACAATAGCCTGAAACTTACCATCAATATCCTCAGCATTAAAAACAACCGCCGTAAGGTTAGCTTTTTCACAAAATTCCTCATAAGTTTCCTTAAAAAGAGCCACCTGTCCTTGCCAATCAGGCCCTACTTCTGCTGCAGAAGTAGCCCGTACTGAGAATGCTTCACGACTTTCAGGAAGGTCAGCATCAGGCTCAGCCTCGATTTCATCAGGTATACCACGATCTTCACGTGGCTGACTTAATCTGGTAGTAACCCCCTCTGCCGTAGCTCTAACACGAGTTAAGGCTGCCAACAAAACATCTCGATCTTCACTTTCCTCCAATCCAGCTTTCACTACAAAAGAACGCACAGCATCCTTCGCAGATATTAAAGCAGCCGTCGCCACATCCAATTGCTCTAGACAATGCGAACCTTCTTCCGAAAGACCCTCCAAATGATCAAGTGCTGCCCTCAATTCAACATCGGGCCTTGAGTATAATGCTAAGAGCTGCTTTGCTAAATCATCACTACCAACTACCTCGCTCTCTGATGGTTCCTTCGCTACCATGATATATCTATATTAGAGATAGTTCGAAATATTATATCCTAAAACTTGGCTTTTGGCAAGTAGGGCGACCTGGGGATTCCTTCTATTCTAATGATGGATCAAGATGATGGAGGACTTCGTGACTGATATCCCCACAAAAAATATGTTTTAATTTATCAGGTTAGGAGGCTGTACTGTCTCCTTGTCCCGGGACAAGATTTTCTTCCGTTGACATTATGTCAAGAGCCTTTTGGTTTTTTTGGGGGGGGCGTGAATGTCTACACGCGAACAGCTACTAATGGTCTCCAAAAGGATACTGGCCCAATATCTTCAACTGCTTGACCAGTGCTCGAACTTTTTTGAGGGCGGCTTGGCTGTTGGGGTTTTCTTCGAAATCCAAATAGAATAGATATTCTCCTAATTTTTTGGGTGCGGGCCGGGATTCGATACGAGTGAGGTTTATCTTGTGTTCAGAGAAAATCTGAAATACTTGATGAAGGCTTCCAGGTTTATCTTTAGAGAAAAAGAAGACGATCGACGTTGTGAGTGGGCCACGTCTGCTCGTTCGTGGCGCCTTTTTTGCAATCACACTAAACGTCGTGGTATTGCTCGAGTCATTCTCTGCTTCTTTCTTAATAATCTTAAATTTGAAATGGCGTGCCGCTTCTTCTGTTGCAATCACCGCCGTGGTGAGGCTAGCATTTTGAAATGCGGCGGCCGTACTGTCTACTGTCTGCCAACGGGCGTTCGGGAAATGTTTTTTCAGATAGTTACTGCATTGATGAAGAGCTTGAGAATGTGACATTATCTTAGTGATATCTCCTCGCTTAGTACCCTCTGGAATGGCTAACACATGATGGATTGGGCGTTTTACTTCAGCGATGATTTTTAAGTCATGAAGAAAAAGAGCGTCCAGTGTTTCGCGCACCGTTCCATGAAGACGATTTTCAATGGGAACCACTCCGTACTTGGCTTTTCCTTGTGTCACTGCCTCAAAAATATCGGGAATCGTGCTCAGCATTACGAGAGGCTTTTTTTGTGCCCATTTTTTTGCTGCCAGTGCGCTGTGGGTTAAATCCGGTCCGAGTGTTGCTACGGCGTCCCGAGGAAATGACATCTTCTGTTGATGAGGTGGATGAACCATCTGACCAATGAATTGATCGGTTTCTCGGAAAGCTTGAGTCCCGAATTTCCCGAAAAACTTAGTCCCCCGTTTAAAGTATCGCTCAAATGACTTAAGATTATTTGCTTCGATAATCTTCCACAACTCCCCCACTGCTTGTGCGTACGCCTGAAGTACATGAGGAGTGTGAGCGTTTTTTATTTGAATGTTTCCATAAAGATTTGGATCTTGTGCCAGATGTCGAGCGGCCAACTTAAGCTGAAGTTGAGACGCTGGACTGGCGTATGTTATAAGGTCGGCAACTTTTATATTTAAATTTTGAAGTGTTTCCCCCAAAGCGAATTCCGTAAAATGTATGAGAGCCTGAACTACGGCCATCTGTTCATCGTGCTTGCGAGGAGTGGTTTTAAGCAACGTAAAACCTGCCTTTCCCCCAAACATTTCTCTAAACCATTTGCCCCACTTGCCCGGACGAGAAGGACAATAGAGCAATGTTTGACCAGGTCCAAACGTTGTCTCATTACACATCGGATGCAGTCCAATCACCGAGCCTCGAGATTTCATCATGGCCTCTACTGGCCCTTCTTTTACAGATGTCACATCCATAAGTAGGCTTGAGGGTCGGACATGCGGAGCAATGGATTGAAGAACCTTCTCAGTGCGATCAATCGGGACCGCCACTATCACAATGTCCCCTTTTTTTGCCGCCATCGTATTGGAGAGGCTGGTTCGCTTATCTGAAATCAGAACTTTATATCCCTGTTCCCCAAAAAAGGACGCAAAGGCGGCTCCCATTCGTCCTTTTCCTCCAATGATGCTAATGGTTTTCATAGCCGTTAATACTATTTTTTCTTGGCGGTGGCTTTTTTGACTTTCTTTGCTGTTCCCACCACTTTTTTCTCCACCTTCTTAGCCGTTCCTTTCGCTTTTTTTACTGTTTTCTTAGCACCTTTTGATGCCTTTCTGACCGTTGTTTTAGCCTTTTTAACAGCCGACTTTGCTTTCTTAACACCAGTCTTAGCCGCTCCCTTTGCTTGTTTCATATATTTTTTCTTTTCTTCTGCATATTCTGAGACCGTGTCTTTGAGTTTGTCCGCTTTTTCATGAGCATTTTTAACCCATTCCTCCAACTCTACTGCACCTCCAGTAAAATCACTCACCGCCTCGTGAGTTTTCATCCAGAATTCTCGTGCCTCCTCACTTTTGGCAACTTCTTTTACTAAATCCGACACTTCGTCCGCCATAGAGCTCATGTTTTTAGCCACGGCTTTGTGCCCAATTCCACCCTTGCTTCTTTCTGTAGCAATGTTTTTTCTAAGTTCCTTTCCTTTTTGTGGAGCAAACAAAAGTCCTGTGATAGCGCCGGTCGCCATCCCCAATAATAGTCCAAACTTTCCGCTTTTTGACATGTGAGGGAGGGTTATGAATTAGTTTTTAGTTGATAGTTGTTAGTTTTTAGCCTGAAGCAGCTAGATTATAACACCACGCTGCCTCGAGAAAAAGAGGGTTTTTCCCTTCACAATTCACATTTCTCTAATTTCCATTTGACTTTCAGGAGTGCTTTCCCTAATATTTGGTAGCCTTATTTCCTGACATTAGGTTATGCCACTGATCAAATCCGCAAAAAAACAGAATCGCCAAAATCTAAAACATCGTCTACGCAATTACCGCGTACGCCATGAGCTAAAGGTAACTATTCAAGAAATGGAAGATGTCGCCAATGGTGGCAAAAAGGAAGATGCTGAAGCACTTCTAAAGAAGACTTATAAAGTTATTGATACTGCTGCCAAGAAGAACATCATTCACCCGAACAATGCTGCACGCAAGAAGTCTCAAATGGCTAAATTAATTGTTGACATGGGCAAAGTCAAAGCGGAGACCCCTAAGAAGAAAGGAAAAGCTAAGGCTAAAGCTAAAATAGTCAAAGCTAAACCAGTTAAAGATGAAGTAGCAGAAACTCCTAAGAAGGAAGAAGCTGCTGAGTAGTCATTATTTAAACATCTTGAAGCCTTTCTTTTGAAGGGTTTCTTTTTATTAAAAATCCCGTAGAATAAGTGGCGTGTTTGTTCTTCTAAATACGGGCCCGTAGCTCAGCTGGTTAGAGCAGTCCGCTCATAACGGATTGGTCCCTGGTTCAAGTCCAGGCGGGCCCACCATTGACTTGACAAAGCTGTCTTTTTAAGTTAAAGTATTCTCCTTTCTTTAACCACATATATAATGACTGATTTAGACCAACGCATGGACCGGATAGAAAGTGCTTTATGGGGCGATCAAGATCCAGAAAAACTTCCTCAAAAAGGCCTACTTGTTGAGATAAACAAGGCTCTACAATCTATTCGTCATAAACTCAATGCAGCTGGCTTTATAGGAGCAACTATTGCTCTAGTAGCGACGTTAGTTTTACTGAATATAGGAGAAGACATTGAGGAAAATCGTCACATAGCTTGCTCGGCCCTTGCCCAGGGCGAGGATATCTCTGAAATAAGCCCCCGTGGTTTATATGCAAATAATAGCTTTGAAGCACTTCAAGGCGAATGCACTGAAGCAACCGGTATAACTCCTACTCTTCCATGTATTGCAAGTTCTATGGATGCGGCCTTAAAAAGAGGGATGGATCTTTCTAGACCATTTGTTGAGGACATGAGAAGTATACAAGCCGAATGTGTCCCCACGCTTACTCGAACTCCCTAGATCCCAACAAACCTCAACCCTTCCCAAGCCCTTTTCAACTCGCCTCCTAACTTTAAAAGTTCTAGAACTATCCAGGCGGGCCCACCATTGATTGACTTGTTTTCGTCTTTATAGTATAATTATTAAATAAGCAATAACAATTTTATGATGGCCTTATCAGAACCTACGGGAGAACCAACTATTGACCCAGAAAAGCTATCACATTCTGGGCTTGTCAGATATAGGGTGGGTGGTGAATTGCAAGATGGTCAATATCATCCAGTCCTCTCTCCAGACCAGGCTGGCAAATTTGATCTTTTTAATTCTGATGGTACTCAAGCGGTAGCGGGGGTTGCCGTTAGTGATTTTGCTCCTAGTGTTGAGACCCTGGAAGCATATGGACTTTTTACATATCAGGGGGACGATGAGGGACTAAAGGGCGGTGAATATTTTCTTGTTGCTTCACCGAAAGATGGTAAAACTCAACCAGGCAAATTCGATCTCTATGATGGAACTTATGAACGGGTAATGACCGGAATTGATGGTTCTGATATCGGCCCTAGCCGTGAGAACCTAGCAGGATGTAGTACCGCTATATATATGGGGACGGGCCCCCTACAAGGCACGAGCTATATTGTATATCCACAAGGACCTGGATTTGGTCTCTATGATAGTAATGGCATTCGAGTAATGAAAGCAGCCGAGCGCAAGGATCTTCAGTTTCCTAGTGATTCAATTTAAGGGATACGCAGTCGCTTGATGTCCTTTAAATATTCAAAAAAGGTTTTTTTGTTTTTGTTGTTCTCTAAATCCCCACCAACCTCAACCCTTCCCACGCCCCCTTCAACTCGCCTCCTAACTTCAAGAGTTCCAAAACTGTCCAGGCGAGCCCACCATCGTTTTTATAGGTTAAAAACAGGAGACCTAAATGAAATCCTAGAACTTTTTGATGCTTCTATTTATGAACAAAAGATTACGAAAATGCCAATCCGTGTATGCAGCTGTTGTGCGTTGTTAAATTTGCTTCTAATTTAATTCAGGATTTCCTTTTTCTATTCTCCCAATACTTCTGCAGTGTCAAACTGAATCTCTATGATCCCACTACGAAGTATTTCAGGAATTTCGGACCATAGTGCACCTAAGTAGGCACGTGCTAGTACGAGACTCCTTCTTGGTTCTTCTAGCTCTTGCATGTCATCAACCAAATATTTGACTTGAGTGCTTACTCTTTTAAGAGTTGCAAGAACGGGATTGTGATTGAGAGCAATATCTTCTGTTAAGGCGTCAACGCTGACTACGACTTGTTGCGGAGTTTCCCCGCGGAGACTCTCGTAGAGTTCATGAGCTTCATTCTCCATGTTATTAGTGGTTTACAAATTAAGATCACAATTTACAGTTAAGTCTATACTTGTTAAGTTGCAGAGTTCCAGTCACCTTTTTGAGATGGGGTTGAAGGGATTTG
>CAZBGQ010000017.1:1291-37696 GCA_964491515.1 uncultured Candidatus Peribacteria bacterium | reverse complement strand
GCAAATCCCTTCAACCCCATCTCAAAAAGGTGACTGGAACTCTGCAACTTAACATGTCTTGACATAAATTTTTTTACTGTATAACGTTGGTGTCCAAATCTTAAAAACTCCAACCATGGCAGACCGACGGCTAAAATCAGTAGATGCTCCTGAAGAAGTAGCTCGGAAAAGACTTGCCCCTGATCAATTTCGACCAGGAGATGCTAGAAAAAAAATATTATTGGCCATGGCCGAACAGATTGGAGTTAGACTTAGAGGTCAAATGCCAGAGCCAGTAGTGCCCGCTGAATCAGAAGCGGAAGGAAGTGACAGAAGGCAAAGAGTTGGTACCCCTGATGAAATAGCTCGAGCAAGAGTTGGAGCTATGGAATTTAGAAAAGAGGGGGACTCGGCTGCAATTTTAGCTGCCATGTTAGCTCAAATTGAGGAAGAAACAACGCCGCCGCCACCTGAGCTTTCACCAGAAGAACAAGCTCTTGGAAACTACCAAGTGCAATATGAAGCATTAGGAGGTACAGATTGGGAAAGCGTAAGAGAAAGGTTACTCGCTAATGGTAAGCTTGAAAAAGCAATGGCTCTAAAGGAAGCAGTTATCTTTAGTGTCGAAGTTAGCGGTGCAGTATTATTCTCGGATGGGACACCAAACAATTTGCATGAGGGGACATTAGACTTACCTTATGAAGGAGCAAAAGTAAAAATTGAAGCTGCTGGTTATGACTTCTTTAGTAAGGCACAAATGAGAGATTGGGAAGCAGTGACGGAGCAATCCTTCCTTGTAGACTCATACTACTCGTACCTTGAAAGTGGGGATTTATTGCCAACTGAAGTTAGGTATTGTGGCCCTGCTAACACTAGTGACTACACTCAAGTGTCCGAACAGAAAGGTTCACACCATGGTATTCGTTTAGGTGCTCGTCGATTACTAGTGGTGTAACAATAACCCTATAACCCTATTTAGGGGACACTTATTGGTAGATTTTTGCCCGTGCTCTAAAGCTATTTTTAATAGAAGGGTTTAAGCTTCTATTACACGATCAAAATATCTCAATGCTTGATTAACCTGTTACTGCTTGACAAATACCTCTTTTGGGGGTATTTTTTTCTCTTGTGCTTAAAATAGTATTTATGGGCTCTCCTGAATTGACTCCATCATCAGATAAATCCCCCTTTACTAAGAGGCAGGTGCTTGCTTTTGCCTATTTAGCTTTAGGGCTTGGTGTTGTGTCTGGTGTGGGGATGACAGGTCTTACTTATGAATATCTTGGGCTTGAGGCTAGGGCTCGTCGTAGGCTTGAGGGGGAGATTGTTCAGCTTGAAGAGGTAAATCGGCTTCTTCGGGAGAAGGCAAAGTGGGCTGATCTTAGAAATCCATGTGATCGTGCTGTGGTTCAATCTTTTGACCATGCGCGAGGAATTATGAGGGATTCTGTGGAGAAAATAGTGGCTCTTGTTGAAGGAGTCTGTGCTGAGGAAGGAATGAATTGTCCTGAGGATGATATGGGGAATCTGTCACTGGATATGCTGTCTAAAATTAGTGATGCTGTTTTGTTTTGTCCCGATGAGGAGGCTTGGGTTACTGTTGATTTGGAGGATGATGATAGAAATGTGGTAGCGATGGCACTGACGAGCACAGCATCTCCACGGTATCGTGCTCAGTTTTTCTTGTCTCCTGATTCAGCCTATGATCCAAGTTGTGATCGTTTGTGGGTATCAGTCCATGAGGCTTGGCACTCGCTTGGCTATGGAATTGAGGAGGATCATGATTTAGGTACTGATTGGATTTATCGAAGCGGGGCAGTTGTAAGGGCAGCCTGTTTTGGTGGAGAATTATATTAGGAGGAAGCCAGAATTCGGGGTTCATGTATAATCTGTTCATGTGGCATGTTTATATTCTTCGGTGTGCGGATGGAACGTTCTATACTGGGATCACTACCGATTTAGAGCGGCGTTTAGTTGAGCATAATTCCTCTGTGAAGGGTGCTAAATATACGAGGGGGCGTCGGCCGGTATCACTAGGTTATTCGTGTGAGAAGGAGAATAAGTCGGAGGCGGCTAGAGAGGAATACAGGATTAGAACGTTGACGCGTCTTGAGAAGCTTTCTCTAATTGGAGAATAAGTTTTATTGACAGTTAGCTGCTTATTCGTAATACTTGCGTACTTTTCTATATATATGAATTCTCCTTCTTTTCCAGACCCATATGTTTCCCAGTTGGTGATTCGTGATGATTTTTCCGATTGGCTTGCAGCTGAATGTGCGGACGTTACTGATATGGAGGCTGTCTCGGGGGATATTCGTGAGGGTTTGTTTCCACTGCTTCACTATAACCAGTTTCGTTTGAGTGAGCCTTCTTGTGATATTAGGTTTAATGTGCCACGTCAGGAATTGATTTTTGGTGGAGGCTTTGATGTTAGAAATCTTTCTACTAATTCGGGTCAGTGCGCGGAGCTTACGGGTAAGCTCCTTCTTTTAGTCGCCACAAAATATCCTGAGCTTGCTGCTGATTTGGTTTTCGTTCAGGGGCATGATCCTTCTTATTTTTATCGGGCAGGATCGAAGCATTATTTTGCGATTTTGGATAAGGAAATGGATGATGACGCTTTAGCTTTGGATCCTGCTTTGGGTTATTGTGGCCCCTTGAAAGAGGGGGGGTATTCTGTGGTTAGGCCACTTTGTAGCGCGTCGGAGTTAGGTCGTTATGATCATAGTTTCTCATTGATGCCAATTCCTGATTTTACACCTTTTTCTCGTAGTGAAGATGAAAGATTGATTCATTTTGGGTGGGTCAGTAAAGCCTCTCGAGAGGATCCTTTGGATCGTATCCGAATTGGGGTTCATCCTAAAATGGGGGCTCTCGAATGGTTTTCTCCGGATGATGAGACTTTAGGTCTTTCTCCTGATATTTTGGCAGAATTTAGTCGTTTGAGGACCCGCATAGAGTTGCTGGATTTTTAAAAGAGCCCCTTTCGAGGCTCTTTATTCTTTTTGAAAGTTTCTGTTTACGCAAGTTGGTATCGATCACCTTCAAGGCTCTTGATTCTAGCGTTATTCTTGAGGTTTAGGTAGATGGTGATTTTTTTAACATGACGTTGTTTGAGCACTTCTTTCATGATTTCTTCACGTGTTCGTGCTTTCCCATCTTTAAGGATGGCTTGGATGACGTCACCAACAGTGCCAGGCTTGAATCCCCACTTGTCTAATGCGTAAATTCCACGTCCGATAAGAACAAAGTGACTGTTTCGAATGAGTTCGTTGTGAACTGCTTGGACATTTACACGTTTTTGATCGAAGTTTGCGTCGATGATTTTGTCAGCAATTTCTTGAAAATGGAGTGGTTTGTGCTCACGGTCGAGGATGAAATTGATTTTATCGCGCAATGTGCGTGGATTGATGTGTCTCCATTCTTTGAGTCCAACACCTTCTTTAACGAATTTTGTTCGTTTTCCAATTTCCATGGAGGATACAATGAATGCTTCACTCACGTCTTCTGTTATTTTTGATTGAACAGCTGAGGTGAGCTCATTGATAGACATGATGTCTTTGTTTCCGTTTAGAACTTTATAACCTGTGGCTGTGACTTTTCGAATATCGCCTAGGCTCACGTTTTCGAATCTCCAGTGTGGCTCGAAGTCTAATGTGTTATTGGCTTTAATGAGTTCGGGATCTAGTGCAAGTGAGAGTTTTAGCTCATTTGAATGATCTGCAGGGATGTTTTTAAGCATTCCAAGCAAAACTTTAACAAGTTTAGTCTCAACAAGAAGGTTTCCATGCTTGCGAATTACGTCCTTTCCAACTTCATTAATTGCTTTGAGGTTGGTGTTGACTGCATTTCGCTTGAGTTTTTTGAGTGCATTCTTTTCTATTTGGCGAATACGCTCGCGGGTTACTCCATAGTGTTGCCCGATGGCTTCAAGTGTTTTTTTCGATCCTACGTTCACGGAGAATCGATGTTGAATGATGTACTTTTCCTTTTCTGAGAGGACAAGGAGAAGCTTGTCTACAATCTCTTTTAGATTGATGTCGGTCGCGCTAGCGCTTCCAGACGTTGAGAATGTGATGGGAGGTTCAACTGTCATGGTGACAGGGGGTTACATAGTCTATAGCGCTAAATTAGCACATAAATTAATTTGTGTAAACTTTGTCATGTTTTTTGGTCACTACTCTGATAGTTTGTATCCTACGCATGGTATTGTTAGGATTCGTTTTGTTTCAAATCCGTCATCAATTTTGCGTCGGAGGCGGCTGACATGAACGTCCACTGTGTTACTCAATATGCTGGTGTTTCGGTCCCATACTTCCTCTAATAAATAGGTTCGAGTTAGTACTTTGTTGACGTTTTTCATGAGGCAAACAAGGAGAATGAATTCTCTGTTTCTTAGTTTAATTGGGCGATTTTGTCTCTGTACGTGTCGTCTTGTGATGTCCATTTTAATGTCTCCAATTTCAATGTAGGTCGTTTCTTGGGCTGAAATGCGTTGGGCGTTGTCTCTTGTCAGTCTTTTCGTGCTGTCCGAGAGGAGGTGGAATGATTTTTGATTTGCGATGAATTCAATGCTTGGATCCTCATCAATCATTAAGCTTATTTTTAATGGGGGAGGGAATTTGGATGTGAATATGGTCGGGATATTCCCCAATGTTTGTCGTTTGATTTGTAGTTCTTTGAAGGACTCGGGTGTCCATGTATCCACCGGTATTACGAGTGCGTCGTATTGTCCGTACCAGATCTTGGTGAGATTCTCGATGTCACAGCGGTCTGCCCCAATGCTTTCGTGGCGGAATCCTCGCTGAATAAAGCTTGCTTGTAGGGGGTTCTGATTTAGTACAAGGATGTGCATGGGTACGTGGTTAGGTGTGTTGAGTATGTAAAGAGGGGAATGGTTTGTCAAAAATGTTTGCCTGTTTCAATCGTTTGACACACTTGTGGTAGTTTGTTTCAGGTTTGGCCTTCTCTTTTTCCTGTTGTTTGCTTTTCGAACAACACCTGCGATGGGTTTTTATGTCAGAAGGCCTTGACTTTTTGTTGGTTTTTGTTATGGTGATCTCTTACCATTTATATGGTTCCCATGTTAGATGCTGAATTGATTGCTTTTGGACTGACGGCCCGTGAAGCTCAAGTGTATCTCACGTTGCTCCGTTTAGGCGAAGCTCCTGCAAGTGTCATTGCTAAGCGTTCTGGCTTGCCTCGTCTGAGTGCTTACTCAATATTGGATAAGCTTTCTAAGAAATGCTTGTTGAATTTTTATGAAAAGCGACGAAAACGTTTTTACCGAGTCAATCCTCCTCATTCATTCCTGAAGTATTGTGATGATCAAATTGCGTCCATTCAGGCTAAACGATCTCGTGTGGAGGGAATTTTTCCTAAGCTTTGTTCTTATTCGGCCCAGGAAGAATGGGGGGAGGGTGTGGAGGGAAGGTTGAGTTTTATTAGAGATCGAAATTTGTTCAAGAATCGATCTGTGAATGCGCTTAAGTCAGCGAATACATGGATGGTTTTCCATGATGGGTTATTGTGGCCGCTTATTTCGGAAATTCAGTCGCGGTCGACGTTAATGCCGCAGTGTCTAATTCCTTTCTCTGAGAAGCGACGGGTGGCTGATTTTGATTGTTCTCTTCAAGTTCGTTGTTTTCCGAATGCCTTATTGGGAGGGGATGTGAATATTATGCTTCTTGGTTTCACGGTAATGTTTGTTATTGAGGATTCAGCGGACTTTTTTGCTGTTGAAATCGAAAATAAGAATGTTGCCATTCAGCTTCGGATGTTGTTTTCCTTTTTGTGGAAAGTGGATTTTTTTGACGGTCTTTAGTATAGTACCCGCAGTTTATTCTTAATAATTATATTATGGCAGACGATGATCAAGTTCAAGGTGGAGGAGATGGACAACCGCAAGTTCAGCTTAAGGTTCCAGAAGAACAGCAATCTGGTGTTTATGCGAATGCTGTGTCAGTGAATTTGAATCAGAATGAGGTGATTGTTGATTTTGGATACATCATTCCAAATGTTCGTCCTACGACGATTAAAGTCACTAGTCGTGTAAATATGACTCACCGTACGGCGGAGTCTTTTCTTAAGGTGCTTCAAAATGCTGTTTTGGATTGGCGGAATAAAGCCAAAGAGGCTGGGCTTCCTCCTGAAGGGGCTGCTTAGGTCTTTTTAGAACTATATTGTGATTTCTCCTGCATAATCCGTGAGCATCATCTTACGGATTTTGTGCATGTTCTTGGTTTGTGAGAGAACCCACATGAGTTTGGTGACGCAGGATTCTGTGGTCATGTCTTTGGTTTCGATGACACCTGATTTGAGTGCCTTGTAACCTACTTCATACGCTTCTAGATTGGTGCGTCCGTGAGCCATTTGCGTGCTGACTACAATGGGGATTTTTTTGTCGATGCCTCGTTGAATGGCGGTGATGAGTGCTCTAGGAATATTCCCAGGTCCAAATCCTTCTAAGATAATTCCTTCAATATCTGAGTCAATGAGATGATTGAGATAGTTTCCGTTGAATCCTGGGAATAGTTTGATGACTGCCACGTTGCCGTTGAATGTGGGCATGAATTTGGGGATACGCTTGCGGCGTTTTTTCCGCCAGTCGTTGAGGGTGATGGGGCGTAAAATTTCTCCGAGTAAGGGAAAGTTGGGTGATTCAAATACATCAAAAAATGCTTCACGGTATTTAGTGGCTCGGTTGCCTCGGATTACTTTACTTCCAAATACAATGGCGACTTCGGCAAGGTCGTATGTGGCGAGGCGACAGGCGTAGATAAAGTTATTTCGGCCATCGGTCCCAAGTTCGTTGAGTGGCATGAGTGCACCGGTACAAATGATTGGTTTGCTGAGACTCTGGAGTGCAAAAGAAAGAGCGGAGGCGGTGTAGGCCATGGTGTCCGTCCCTTGGGCAACCACAAATCCGTCGAAGTGGTTGTAATTTTTTTTAATGCGTTCCGCTAATGTTGCCCAATGGGCTGGGGTCATGTTCGTGGAATCGATGTTCATTACGGGTTCAAAATCGAGTTGCATCTCTCTTTGTAGCTCTGGCATGATTTGGAAAATCGGTCCCATATCTTCCGCTGGCTCAAGGGCGCCGGTGCGGCGATTACGGATCATTCCGATGGTTCCTCCGGCAAACAGTACTTTAATTTTTGGTCGTGTCATAAATCTAGATAACACTAGATTTGCGTGTTTGTTAAGGGCAGTGTTTTTTGTTATCCTACGGGCAACGTAATTTTTACTTATGAAAATTCTTCTTCAACGGGTGTCACGAGCTCAAGTTTCAGTGGGAGGCGGACTAAAAGGTAAGATTGATCAGGGCCTTTTGTTGTTGGTGGGTGTGGGGCCAGATGATACGGAGAAGGAAGCTCAGATGCTCGCGGATAAGTGTGCGCATTTGAGGATTTTTGGAGACGATGAGGGGAAAATGAATTTATCGCTTTTGGATGTGGGAGGCGGGGCACTTGTGGTGTCTCAGTTCACGTTGTACGGCGATTGTGAAAAAGGCCGTCGTCCAAGTTTTGGGGGAGCGGCTGAACCTGTTAAGGCCGATGCTTTGTATTTGAAATTTGCTGGTTATTTGAGTGATTTAGGTGTTGAGATTGAAATGGGTGAATTTGGTGCTCATATGGAAGTAGAATTAGTGAATGATGGACCGGTGACGTTAATGTTGGAATCTTAATATATTGACCCCCATTTTGATGGCGAATTTAGATCTTATGCAGAATATTGTTTCCTTGGCTAAGCGACGCGGGTTTGTCTATCCCGGTTCTGATATTTATGGGGGATTTGCGAATAGTTATACATATGGACCTTATGGGGTTCAATTGAAGAATAATATTAAGCAGTTGTGGTGGAAAATGTTCGTTGAACAACGTCGGGATATGGTGGGTATTGATGGAGGAATTTTGCTTCATCCTCGGACCTGGCATGCGTCTGGTCACGTGGATTCGTTTACTGATGCGTTGGTGGATTGTAAGGAATGTAATGCGCGTCATCGGGCAGATCACTTGATTGAGGGAGCTTTGGATATTGAGGCGGAAGGTTTGGTGCCTGCAGATATTGATAAGCTTATTCAGGAGAATCAAATTAAGTGTCCTAAGTGTGGGGCTTTTGATTACACTCCTGCTCGTCATTTTAATTTAATGTTTGAAACTCAATTGAGTAAGACTGGGGAGGAGGATGAACGTGTTTTCTTGCGGCCAGAGACAGCTCAGGCAATTTTCCTTGAGTTTAAGAATATTCTAGATACTACTCGTGTGAAGGTTCCATTTGGTGTGGGTCAGATTGGAAAAGCGTTTCGTAATGAGATTACTCCTGGGAATTTTATTTTTCGTTTGTTGGAATTTGAACAGATGGAGATTGAGTACTTTATTAGAGAAGAGAACTGGAAAGAGCTTTTTGCGGCGTGGTTGAAGTCCATGCATGAATGGTGTCGCGCTATTGGTTTGAAGGAAGAGAATTGTCATGAGCATGAGCATGCCCAAGAGAAGTTATCTCATTATTCTAAGCGTACGGTTGATATTGTGTATGATTTCCCTTTTGGTCGAAGTGAATTGTATGGGTTGGCGTATCGAACAGACTTTGATTTGGTAGCTCACGCAAAGGCGTCTGGTCAAAAATTGGAGTACCGAGATCCTCAGACAAATGAAGTGTTTACTCCGCATGTGATTGAGCCTACTTGGGGTGTGGATCGTTCAGTGTTGGCTGTTCTGACTGAAGCTTATACAGAGGAAGATCTGGGAGAAGGTGAATCTCGTATTGTTATGAAATTTGATCCTAAGGTTGCTCCTGTTAAAGTGGCTATTTTGCCTTTGATGAAAAAAGATGGAATGGCTGAAAAAGCACAGGAAATTTATGAGCAGTTGGCGCCCATGATGACCACGGAATACGATGAAGGCGGATCGATTGGAAAGCGTTATCGTCGTCAGGATGAAATTGGCACGCCTTATTGTGTGACGGTGGATTACGATACTTTAGAGAAAGATGATGCGGTGACGGTTCGTGATCGTGATTCTATGATCCAGGAGAGGGTGAAGATTGTGGATCTTGCTGAGTGGCTGGAGAAAAAGTTGGGGTAATTTCTCTAGGAGGTATGTGAGTCGAGGTTCGTTGCGTCATTTTCTTCTTTGTGGTATAATATTTTAATAGTTTTTAATCTTTACTATGGTTTTTGATCATTCCCCTGAATTTGGAGGTACTGATGATTCCAATGAACAAGAGCAAGTTTTTGATGATGTTCGTGATTCTGAGGGACACTTGCCTGCGTATGTTCAGTTTCAGGCAAATTTGCAAACTATGGAGGGGTCAGAACGAGATGCTTACTTGAAAGAGGCCGTTGTGGCAGCTCGTGAGGTGGTTCTTGAGGAAGAAAGGTTGGTGGACATGGTGGTAACGTCATTGAGAAGGACTGCGATGGATTTGCCTTCTATGGGAGGGGTTGGATTTGTTCAAAATTTCTTTGGAGATGTGCAGCAAGATTTGGAAAGTTTTGCGGATGAGCTTGAATCAACTCCAGTAGGGGATTTGTTTGATGAATTTGATTTGGATCTTGACTCTTATCGTGCGGATTTAGATGGTTATTTGGCAGACAACTTAGAAGCTTCTATGGATGTGCATGAACTTTCGGAAATGGCGCAGCAACTTATTCAGTCTGAAATTCTTTTGGGGGTGGAACTGCTTGATGAGGTACGTAGTCGTCCGCTTTTGGCTCATCGTGTTCGTGGTTTTGCGGAGGATGAGGCTTCTGCTGAAGCATTAGAAGCTGCCCTAGAAGAAGATGTGTTTGAACTTGAGTTTGATATTCGAATGAGTGCAGATGGTGTTCCTATGATTCATCATAATTCAACACTTGGGGAGTCAGCTGGGCGCCCGGAATCAATTGCGGACCTGACGGCAGCTGAGCTGGCAGAAGTGACATTACGAGGAGGGGGACATATTGCCTCGCTTCGAGAATTTTTTGATTTGGTTGAGTCCACTGAAAATCGTGGCACTAAGATTAATATTGATATTAAGGATTTTGATCCGGAAATGTTGGATTCTATTTTGGATTTAATTGATGAATATGATGTTTCTCATCGTGTGGTGCTTGTCTCTTGGTTTCCTCAAGCTTTGCAATATATGTATGAGAAAAATCCTTCTTTGCCTTATAGTTTGTCTTATTTTCCAACCACTACTTCTCTCACAGGCGCGGTTTTTGGCTTTTTGAATGGAGGTTCTGGCCCTTATGAACAAGCCACAGGGCGTGCGTCGGAGATGTATGCGGAAAAAGTGGAGGAATCCAGGGTTGCGGCGGCGGCGGCAGGACAGGCACCGGTTTTGGATGTGGTAGGCGAAAATGTAACTGGAGCATATGTTGTGGACCCAGGAACTCATTGGACTGATCTTGAAGTTTATGCGGCTAAAGCGGGCGAAAGCTTAGTAGGAAAGCATACTATGTCTTTGGCAGGAGCTCCATTTGATATTCCTCTTATGGCCCAGGTTCTGGCTAGTGGCGGTAGTATTAATGTTCTGAGTTTGGAAGCACAAGTTGATAAGGTTGTTAAAAAGACCCATTTATCTGAGAGGGCTCGTGATTTTTTAGGAAATATGGATGAGGTGGTTGAATTAGCGAGTGCGTGTGCGGCAAGTGGAATTGAGGTAAATATTTTTGATTTGGTCGATCCAGAACTTGCGGTGTCTCATTTTGAACGTTTCGAAGATCAGGGGGTTGAAGCGGGGGTGGTTTATTCTAGCAATAAGGACATGATTCCGCGTTTGAGGTTGCGGAGGAGGTGAAATATATTTTATTTATGGCAATAGGACTTTCGATCGGGACTTCTCTCCAGGTTGTTAAACCTGTTGTTTTGTGTTAAAATAATATGATTAATTAAACCTGATTAGACCTTCTCTCCATGCGTGAAATCTTTGACTGGCTCTGGCAAAATCCTGTGTGGTCCATCGTGATCCTCGTTGGGGCATATGTGATGTGGAAGCTTTTTTGGCTTGGCTTAGCCATGTGGTATCAATATCATCATGCAAAAGATGTGGTTTATCTGAAAGTAACGATGCCTCGTGAGGAATCTCAGAAAGATAAAGAGAATGCGACGGAAAAGGATTTCCGCGAGAAAATTGGAATCATGGAGCAGATGTATCGAGCATTGTCTGAGTTGCGTGAATTGGGTATTAAGAATCGATTACGTGTGTTCTTTTTTAATGCGGATTTTGTTTCGTTTGAGATCACAGCCCATTATAAAAAGGTTGAGTTCTGGGTGGTTACGTACAAGTGGTACATGCCACTTATAGAGAAGCAGGTTACGTCGTATTATCCTTCCGCTGATTTATTCCGTTCAGCTGAGGCTCCTGAATTTGCGCCTAAAGGAAATAAGGTTCGTGGCTATTTTCTCTATCAAAAGAAGACTAAGTGGTATCCGATTAAGACGTATAAAGAAATTGAAAATGATCCTCTTAATGATTTGACCAATGTGATGTCTAAGTTGACGGAAGGGGAGCATGCTACGATCCAGGTTTTGGTCAATCCTATTAATGATAAATGGCAAAAGAAGGCAGAAGCCTTTGGTGAAGCGTTGTTTAAAGGGAAGAAAAGTGGGGGATTTCTATCTAAAATTCCTGTTCTTGGATGGTTGAATACTATTTTGGTTTCTATGTTTTTAGGTGTTGGTGAGGTGAAGGGAGGTTTGGCTCCAGGTTCTTCTGGAGGAGATGGGTATGTGCGTATGCTTCAGACAAAAGAGGAAATTGCTAAAAAAATTGGAGAGAAAGCTGGGCAAGATGGATTTGGTGTAGTGATTCGCCTTATGGCATCTTCGCCTAAGAAGTCTCGATTGAATCCTATTCTGAATGATATTTTGGTGGCTTTTACTGTGTTTAAGGTTCCGATGATGAATTTTTTCCAGAGTCGTCGAATTGTTCCGTTGCTTGATTTTTTCAATACTCCGCTGATGATGTTTAATTTTAAAAATCGAATGACTGCATTCGGAGAGAAATTAAATTTATTGGTAGGGGAGGAATTGGCATCAATTTTTCACTTTCCGAATAGTAGATATAATTATACTCCTGTGATTGATTGGTTGAGTTATAAGGTTGTTCCTGCTCCGCAGGTCCTTTCGGAAGAGGGTATATTGCTCGGATATAATCAGTATCGTGGGGAACGGCGAGATATTTTGTTTGCTCGTAAAGATCGTCGTCGTCATCATTACTGTATTGGTCAAACTGGTACTGGTAAGTCTGTGTATTTGGGGTCATTGGCGCGGCAGGATATGGCGCGTGGAGATGGTGTTTGTGTGATTGATCCGCATGGTGATTTGATTGAAGATTTGTTGTTGTACGTTCCTAAAGAGCGTGCAAAAGATGTGATTGTGTTTGATCCGGCTGATTCCGAGCGTCCGATGGGTTTGAATATCCTTGAGGCTGAAACGTCCGAACAGGCAGACATGGCATCAAGTCAGGCAACGGAGATTTTTATTAAGATTTTTGGGGATGAAATTTTTGGTCCCCGTATTCAGCATTATTTTAGAAATGCGTGTTTAACGTTGATGGATGATAAGGAGGAAGGCGCGACGTTAATCGATGTGCCTCGTATGTTTACGGATGATGAATTTATGAAATATAAGGTATCTAAAGTTACTAATCCGGTGGTTAAGTCATTTTGGGATCATGAGTATGCCAATACGGGAGATCGTGAACGACAAGAGATGATTCCGTATTTTAGTTCAAAATTTGGTCCATTTATTACGAACACGATGATGCGTAATACTATTGGTCAGACTAAGTCTGCCTTTAATTTTAGAAAGGCGATGGATGAGCAGAAAATTCTTCTTATTAACCTGTCAAAGGGTAAAATCGGTGAATTGAATACGCAGCTTTTGGGGCTGGTAATGGTGGCTCAAATCCAGATGGCAGCTATGAGTCGTGTGGACATGAAGGAAGATGATCGTAAAGATTTTTATCTGTATGTGGATGAGTTTCAGAATTTCGCGACAGACACGTTTTGTTCGATTTTGTCTGAGGCTCGTAAGTATCGATTGTGTCTGATTATGGCTCATCAGTATATCAATCAGTTGGTGGTGGCGAAGGGTGGATCGAGTAGTTCAGCTATTCGAGATGCGGTGTTTGGTAATGTGGGAACGTTGCAGACATTTAAGGTTGGCGCGGAAGATGGTGAGTATTTTGCTAAAGAGTATGCACCGGTTTTGACGGAGCAAGATATTATTGGAATTTCTAACTATAAGGCTTACATAAAATTAAATATTAAGAATGCGACTTCAAGGCCATTTTCACTTGAAACGATTTATAGTACAGAAGGTTCAAGCGAGAAGGTCAGAAAGATTGTTAAGGAATATTCTCGTCTTAAGTATGGAAGAAAGAAAATTTTTGTAGATCAAGAAATCACGGCGCGTATTGGGATTGAAATGAATTCACCTAAAAAACCTGAGGCTAAGACTGTTAATCCTGTTGCGGGACCAGCTAAAGCTGTGGTTCCTGGTAAGCCCGCTGCGGCCAAGGCTAAGACCTCTAATCCTGCTTCGGCCCCAGCTAAGCCCGCGGAGGCTACTCTGTCGGTAGCAAAGGATGCGCCTATTTCTAGTGAGGCTACGAGTGAGGCACTTAATGGTGAAGGATAAGTTATTTCACAAGTAAAAACAAAAATATTTATGAATGCGATCTCAGATGATCATGTTGGTCCCGTTGAATGGGCAATCGTTGAAGCTCCATCGGATAGTTTACACGCGTTGCATGGACTATTTGAGGAGCATGATTATGTTCAAGTGGTACGTGGGTGTGATGAGATTTTGAGGAAAGATCCTCAAAATAAATCAGCCAAAAAGTTGAAGTGGATGGCAAAAAAGAGGCTGAAGCACCATGAAGTAAAGATGGGCGTGGCGGTCATGAGTATGGCTTTGATGGCGGTGGTGGGTTCGATGTCATTCATGAATAAACGAATTTTGGGAGATTTACAGACCAAGGATATTCAAGTCAATTCCTTGATTGAGGAGTTGGGTGATTTGAGGGAAGAAAATTTGCTTTTGTATCGGAAGTTGGAGAATAATTTTCAGGATTTGAATGTGGTTAAGACATCGGTATTGGATTTGGAGAAAATCCTTCCGGAGGAGGCGTTGACACTCCAATCTAAGTTGGATGATGCTCGTGATGAATTGGCGTCTAAATCTGAAGCGGTTGAGAAGCTGGTTTTAGCAGGTGTTGATCATACGCCTACGTCATTGATAGCGAGTGGTGATACTTTGGATGTTCTGATATTGGGCACGCATGGTCGTTTGACTGATACGATTCTGTTGGCATCGATTAATCCACTTGAGGAGACGGTGAGTTTGTTTAGTATCCCTCGTGATTTGGCTATTAATGGACGTCGTATTAATGAGTATTATGCTCGTTTTGGGATTGATGCTATGCGGACTCAAATAGAAGAAATTACAGGTTTGTATCCCGAAAAATATGTAGTGGTAGATCTGGAGGCATTTTCATCTGTGGTGGACACGTTGGGTGGGATTGATGTGGATGTCCCAAGGGCGCTTTATGATGTGAATTATCCGGCTCCTAATTTTAAATATCAAACGTTTTCGGTGGAAGCAGGTTCACATCACTTCAATGGATCGACTGCCCTGAAGTACGCTCGAAGTCGTAAGTCGACTAGTGATTTTGATCGAGCGGCACGTCAGCAACTTATTATTGAGGCGGTTTATGATAAGATTAAGTCTCTTGATTTGTTGGAGAATATGGATGAATTAGTGGGGTTGGCTTCAGAAGTGATTGAACAGTTGGAGACCGATGTTGATTTGTTGGATTTTGTGGTTTATTCCAAGCGATTTAAGGATTTTGAAATTGAACGTGGGAATGTTTTGAGTACTGGTAATTATTTGTATTCAATGATCAGTCCACAGGGTGCGTATCTGCTTTTGCCAAAGGATGGGACGTACGCTGAAATACGAACCTATGTGGCGAAGGAGGTGAGGGGTTAGGCAGCCTCTGCTATATGTGGGCTACCTGCTGAGCGAAGCAGTGTTTTTACGTCATCTGTTTGAGCTATTTCTAATGAAGCTTTTAGTTGTATAGGCAGTGGATGAGAAGGGGCTTCTCCTGTTTTCCATTTGCTGAATGTTTCGAGGACTTTTGGTGCGAGTCGTCCGGCTTCGCTTTCTCTTCTTTCTTGGTTGTAGGCGGCTCTGCGTTCGTTGTGGTCGTGATATGATCTTGAGAGTCTCCTTAATAAAGCTTGATCATCGGGGAGTTGGAATAATCCAGGATTTTCTCTGTGGGCAGCTACTAAAATGTCAATTACCTGTGCTTCGGTAATGTCTTGTTGGTGGGTGAGTGCTTTGGCAACTTCTAGTGATCCGTTGTGGCGATCTTGTTCTTGGATGAGTGCATTGACGGCGGATCCTCGGACTAATGCATCGTGAAAGGTCTACTTAGTGCTGCGCTGAAGTCATTCTCATGAGCGGTTCCGTCGGCTATTCGTTGCTTTCTGGCTTCTCTTCCCTGAGCTGGTCTGTTTGCGTCCTCTTGTGTGTTTTCGAAGCCTTCTAAGTAAAGCATGTCAAAAATAGTTATTTTATAAGTAAAACAGCTATAGTCTCTTTTTTGGCTGAGGAAAAGGATTGGAGGCATGGTCGGTGGGATGCCGCATTCTTACTTGACTTTGTTGTGTTTTAGTGTAAGGTAACTCCCTAGCCTTAATAATCTAATTATACCTATGGAAACTGTTCAAAATCATTTTGAGGATCGTGATACCCGATTTAATGATCGTGTGGAACGTACAGAGCCTGAAGCGCAAGCAAGCAAGATTTTGGATTTTCTGGTTCAAATGGTGGGTTTGCTGAAATCTGGGGGTGTGGTTGATTTAGATCTTGAGAATGTTCATGAGCCAGAATTATCTGGTGTGGTACCATTTGGTTTTTCCCTTGGCGCTGCTTTTAAGTCGCTTCGTGTTTTTATTTATGATCAAGACGTCCGAAAAATTGTTTTAGATGCTTTTGCACGACCTAGGATGCAGTCTATTTTTAAGGATGTGGGTTTTGAAAAGCTGATTATTGAAGGTGAATTTGAAACCGAAGTACCATTTATGGGATCCTATGAGCTTTATGATGTTGCGCCTCCTAAAGAGGTTGTTCTTCGGCAGGCTTATAATCCGTTGATGAAGGATAATCAAGAAACTGCTGAAACTGTGCGTAGTGTTCTGTTAGGGGAAGATAAAGACAGGACTGTGTCAGTAGCGGTTGATACGCCAAGAGTTAAAGCTCTTTTGGAGGGTGAAGGCTATAATAGGAAGCTCACTGGAGGATCTGGTTGGAAGCGAACTTATTCTAGAAATGATTTCACCGAACGTCTTCGCCGTGCAGTTGCATTAAGGAGCTTGGGGGAACTATAAGCGTGGTAGCAGGAGGCGGACTTGAACCGCCGACCCCGGGCTTATGAGTCCCGTGCTCTAACCAGCTGAGCTACCCTGCCACAATGGGCGTGACCACTTAGGGTGGGCCACGCGTTCGAATTTTAAAATTGGTTGCGGAGGACGGATTCGAACCGTCGACCTCCAGGTTATGAGCCTGGCGAGCTGCCGCTGCTCCACTCCGCGCAAATAAGCTTTTTATAAGAAAGCTTCCCTACTTTAGTAAAGAATGTTGATTAAATCAATGGATTGTTTTGGATTATCTCTTCTTTAATATTTGTATGGATTTTCATCAAACACAAAATGCCACCATTTCTTAGTATTACTCCAGTTGGCCATGGAACGTTGTTTAGCCATGAGTTTTTCTTCTAGTTCGGGGAAACTATGAGTTTCTGGGTCGGTGAGAATAATGACTTCTTCTCCTGGATTTACTAGACCTAGGTTCTGTTTGGCGATTTTATCGATGTAGGCTTCGGAGGTGTAGTATTTGTAGTCTTCAAGTTTTTGAAGATTTTCTTGTCGGAGGTTATCGTTTTTTCCTTCAAAGTTCGAGATGTGTTCATCGATTTGGTAGCCTTTGTATATAGATAAGGTGAGGCTATAAAACATGTAAGCCACTAAAATGAGGCCGGCAATGATGATCACTTTGGTGACGTTGTAGTTCTGAGAGTAAGGTTTGTAGGACATGTGCGCAGTCTAGCATAACTATGTCCCCCCTTGAATCCCCTTCTTTCCCCGAGTACACTAGGGGTACTATGCATAGTCATTTTGTTGGTATCGGCGGTATTGGAATGAGCGCATTGGCGCGCTTGTATTTGGCGCGTGATGAAGAAGTTACAGGGTCTGATGGAATTGATTCTGCCATGTTAAGAGCGCTGCGTGATGAGGGGGTTGGTGTTTTCATGGGGCATTCCGCGCTTCAAGTTTCTGAAGATGTTGATGTCGTTGTGTATTCAGAAGCGATTCCGTTGGATAATCCTGAATTGCAGGTCGCACGCGATCGAAATATTCCCCTTAAAACTTATTTTGAGGCATTGGGAGAGGTGACGGAGGATTTTAAGACCATTGCTGTGGCGGGCACACATGGGAAAACCACTACTACGGCACTTGTCTCACGTCTACTGATGCAATTGTATCGAGATCCAACGGTGGTTATTGGAACGCAGATGAAGGAGTTAGAGGGGAAGAATATGCGTCTTGGCGGAGGGGAGTTGATGGTGGTGGAAGCATGTGAGTATCGTCGTTCATTTTTACATCTGGCTCCAAATATTGTGGTTTTGACTAATATTGAGTTGGATCACTTAGATTATTATAAAAATTTAGATGATTATTTGGATGCGTTTAGGGAATTTGTTTCGTTGATTCCAATGGATGGTGTGTTGATTGGCAATGGAGATGATCCAAATGTTCGAGAAATTGCTACGGCGGCTCAGTGTGAGGTGGTGTTTTTTGATGGAGATTCGGAGAATTTAAACAAGCTGAATCTTGCTGTCCCAGGTCACCATAATCGGATGAATGCGCTGGCAGCGTTTACCGTAGGATTGGTGATTGGTGGTGAGGAGGAGGCGATGGTGTCTTCTTTGAATTCTTTTACTGGAACCTGGCGACGTTTTGAATTTAAGGGGCATTGTAATGGATCGGATGTGTACGATGATTATGCTCATCATCCCACGGAAGTGAGGGCGGCATTGCAGGCGGCTCGCGAAAAATATCCGGATCATCGGGTGGTGGCGGTGTTCCAACCTCATCAGCATAGTCGTACAAAGCATTTTCTGAATGAATTTGCGGAAGCGTTTGATCTGGCGGATGAAGTAATTATTCCTAATATTTATAAGGTTAGGGATTCTGAAGAGAATGTGAAATCAATTTCACTTGAAGGTTTTGTGGATGAATTAAAAAAGCATCATGATACTGTGCGGAACGGAGATGGTTTAGAGGCTACTATTGAATATTTAAAGGGCTCTGTCTCGGAAAATGATTTTGTTTTGGTGATGGGAGCAGGGGATGTGTGGAAGGTGGCAGATGGGTTGATTTAAGTTCGATTTTGTGTTATTATTTATTGAAGTAATAACATTTTTATTATGCCTAAAGGTCCAGAAGGAAGAGAGTCTGATTTGGAAGGTGTAGTGAAGGAAGTTCAGTCCATTTTAAATGACATAAAAATTGATGTTGCCCCGGATAATCCTTCTCTGCCTAGGTCTCATGAAGGTCGAAATGTTTTTCCTGTTGTTGCTGCAAATGGAGTTCCTTATAGAGTTAGTGTTAATCTTGGTAGGGCTTTTGCTGAGCAAGATAATTTCAAAGATGCGATTAGTAGGGCCGGTACGGCTAGGCTTATTTTGGATCAGTTAAACTCTAATGAACGGCTTTATTTTACTGCGTATGGAAGTCATTTGGGCTTGTGGGATTTGGAGGCTGTCGCTGAGTATCATGGGCGGTTGAATCAAGATGAGGAGGCTGCTTGATAAATCTTTTTTTCTAATAATCCCGACTTCGGTCAGTGATTTGTTTGACAATGACCTTTTTTTTGTTACTGTTCGACTAATATGTCCTTTAACGTATTTGCATTATGAATTCTTCTTCTCTTTCTTCGGCTTGTTTAAAGCAAGAACCTGGTGCGAGTGTTTCTTTGGTTGATCAGTATCCGGCAATAGCTTCGGATGTTAGGGAGGCTGGGGTTCCTGATATTGAAGAAACGATTCGGTCCATGTTGGATCGGACGAGGCGGATTTATATGAATGATGGGAAAATGTCAGGAGTCGCGGATTTCCCATTGCCTTCTCCTTTGTCTGAGTTGGCTGCTAATGAAATGACCGGGTATGTTAAACAAGAAGGTCTTGATCGATTTACGACTGAAACATGGGATTGTTAGATCTGTTTCCAGGTTGTCCCATCTGGGGTGTCTTCAATGAGGATGCCCTTTTCTTTTAGTTCATCTCGTAGTTCGTCAGAGCGTGCCCAACTTTTGTTGGTGCGTGCATTTTCTCGTTCTTGGATGAGTGCTTTGAGCTCTGGGGTGAGTTCTTTTTGGGGTTCGGGGAGAATATTGAAAACGGTGTCTAATTTACGGAGTGTTTCGAGGATTCGGGTGGTTTCGTCGGTGGAAAGTATGTTTTCTGCAAGTTCTTTATTGAAGTGCTTTACGGCAGTGAAGAGAGCGGCGAGGGCTGAGGAAGTGTCGAAGTCATTATTTAAGGCAGCTTCGAAATCAGCCACTAGTGTGTTGAGTGTGGTGTCCAATTCGTGATGCGGTGATTCTGGGGTGGCTTGATTATTGGTTAGCTTGTTTATGAAGTCGCGTAGACGATTGAGTGTGTTTTGAGCTTGTTCTAGTTGCGTGTCGCTGAATTCAATAGGGGATCGGTAGTGGGCGGTTAGAAACAAGTAGCGTACGGCACGTGGGTCGTATTTCTTGAAAATATCTTTGAGCGTGAAAAAGTTGTCCAGTGATTTGCTCATTTTTTCTTGGTCTACGGTGATGAATCCATTGTGGAGCCATACATTGCAGAATTGAACGCCGTGAGCGGCTTCTGATTGGGCTATTTCACATTCGTGATGGGGAAACGTGAGGTCCGCGCCGCCGCCGTGAATGTCGAAGGGTTGTCCTAATTCGGCGCGGGACATGGCTGAACATTCGATGTGCCAGCCGGGTCTTCCTTTGCCCCATGGACTTTCCCAAGATGGTTCCCCCGGTTTTTCTGTTTTCCAGAGAGCGAAATCATAGGGGTGACGTTTGTTTTTATCGGCTTCAACGCGTGCGCCGGCTCTGAGTTCTGCTAGTTTTTGATTGGATAATTTTCCGTATTCTTTGAAAGTTTCAATCTCGAAATAAACGCCGTCTTTTGTTTCGTATGCATGGCCTTTTTCTATGAGTTTTTCGATGATTTCAATCATCTGGGGGATGTAATCGGTGGCCTTGGTTTGGATGGTGGCCGGTTTGATCCCTAGTGAGGCATAGTCCGTTTCGTATTCGGGAATAATGCGATCGGCTAGTTCGGGAACGGTGATGTTTTCTTTATTGGCGCGGTTAATCATTTTGTCGTCAATGTCGGTGTAGTTGGTGACGAATGTGACGTTGCTTTCTCCGTAGGTGTATTCTAAATACCGTCGAATGATGTCGAATGCCACGGCTGATCGTCCGTGTCCTAAATGACCAAAGTCGTAGACAGTGGGGCCGCAAAGATACATTCCAACTTTCCCTTCTTTCTGTGGGTTGAAGGGTTCTAGTTGGTTTGTGAGGGTGTTGTAAACCTGGAGGGGCATGCTAAAGTCCGATGATAAGTTTGATCAATAATGATTGAATGATGTCGAGTGCAATGAGCGCAAGGATCGGTGAAAAATCCATCATTCCGATTGGAGGAAGTATTTTGCGTGCGGTTTTCAGTATTGGTTCAGTGATTTCATGGATGAATCGATAAAATCCACCGTTTCGATTTCCTCCGAACCATGATAGTAAAATACGCGCAATGATGGCGTAGATCAGGAGGTCAAAGAAGATGGTGATGAATTGTGCCAGAAATTCCATACGGAAAAAAGCGTACCATGAAACCTTTCTGTGGGCGAGTTTAGTTTACCGACTTTTTTGACTCTTTATCGAATGTCTTGAAAGGGGATTGATGTGGTGGTGGTCTCTTTTTGTTTTTGTTTGAAATATCCGTATCCAAAGCTAAGACTTAATAGGAGTAGCCAAAATATTTCAGGTCCAGTTTCTGGGGTTATTGAATTGGCTTGAGCTGCTTTGAGTGCGGCGGCTTGAGCGGCGAGTGCTGCTTGTCGGTTTGCTTCTTCTTGAGCGGCAGCAAAGAGTGCTTCAGCTTCATCTGATTTTGGAGTGGCGTTTGTTGGTTCACTGCGTTCTTCGCTTTCAAGCCCTTCTAATGTTACTGCCACTACACTGAAGTAATAGGTGTTGTCATTCTGAAGTTTTCGAACTTCCCATGTTGTGCGGTTATCGATGGTGTCGATGTGGCTATACATTAGATCTGGGTCAGGTCCGTAATAAATACGGTAGTGATCTATAATTATTTCTGTTTCGTCGATTTCTTTTTCTAGAGGAAGTATGGTGTCATCTTCTATGACTTCTTCAAGTTCTCCGAAAGCTGATTCGAAATCATTTTCAAAGTCATTGAATAGTGCTTCTAGTTCTTCTTCGCTCATTCCGTTGAGTTCAGATTCGAAGGCGTTCAATGTTTCTTCGTCGAGGTCTATGGTTTGAATTTCTTCAAATGCTTCTTCTGTTGTGGTTTCGGGTGCTTCCCAGTTTAGGGTTACTTTTCCATCTTCGGCTACAGCTTCTACGTTCATAACTTTTCCTGGGAAGAGGGGGACTGGATCCTCTTCGATGATTTCTTCTTCAGGCTCGTTTAGGTTATCAAGTGGTTCTTCTAGGTCTGAGGTGTCTGTGTTGACCGTTGTAGTAGGAATTATATTGAGTCGTAATACGTTGTTGCTTACGATTTCGTTTCCTAGTTCGTCAACTAGAAGTGCATCGATGCTGTGTTCTCCTAGATCTTGAGGAGCGGTGAGTGATACTTCGTAGACTCCTTCTACTAATAGGTCTTCTGTCATTTCAAAAATCCCATTATTGAAGATGATTGCCATTTGGGGGAGATTTGGTTCGCTGAAGGCTGTGATAGTGAATAGACTTCCTGCGGGCACTCCATCGTCTGGAGAGACTTCTATGTGGTCCAATTCGGGGGCGTCTGTATCAATGGTGACGGCAATTTCGCCTGAGTTGTCTTGAATGGCTCCATCGGAGTCAATGAGTTTGATATAAAATGTGTGAACCCCTTCACTTAGGCCGGTGGCTTCATAGGTGAATTGGTTGTCTGGAGTGGTGTCTGCTGTTCCCAGTAGTTGGCCATTGTCTAATATTTCTAAAGAAAGGCCGTATCTAGCTTCTCCTGAGAATGTGAGTGCGTTGCTGCTGTAGGTTCCTGGCGCGGGAGTGAATATATCGAAGTCACCGTTTGAAACTCCTTGTGCAGCTGAATTTGGGTTGGTGGTCATTGTATTTTGTCCTGTGCCTTTGTTGTTTATGGTTAGTTCTGTTTCTCCGAAAACATCGGTGTTGTTGATGTCGGTTGCGGTGAGGGTTTGAGTGCCGGTTGTTTGAAAGCTCAAACTTAGGCTAAAGGTGTGACTTCCTTGATCTTCGGCTTCGAATTGGTAGTCATTTGGGAGGCTGGCATTTCCGTCGGTGGCTGAAAAGCGTATTAAGCCTGTGTAGTCGGTAGCTAAGTTTCCTCCGTCGTCATAGGCACTAAGAGTGAAGTTTAGGGTCTTCCCTACTGTTGTGTTTGCTGGTAGCTCTTCAAAGCTGAGATAGCTCACTGGTCCGGAGGTGGTAGAGGCTAGGGCGACTTGGTGTCCTCCTCTTTCGTTGGTTTTTGTAATGGGTTCATAGAAGGCGATTCGGGCTCGATCATTGAGAGTGATGTTGCTGGTTGAATCATGTGCTAAAAATGTTGAAATTCCTGACTCTCTTGAGTATAGATGATAGACCATTGAACCTTGTTCATCGGTATATCCACGAGGAGAAATTCGTACTATTTCATCTGTTAGTCGGCTTGATAGAAGTTGTACTGTGTGCCCAGTGATTGGGTTGGAGTATTGATCTTTTAGCGAAACTTTTAGCTGTGAGTAGTCGTTGCCATTGGCAGAGGCGCTTTGTTTATTGAGTTCGAGTGTTGACCGTGTTGAGCTGACATCATCAGGGTAAACTTTGAAGGTGTCTGTTTTGATACCTGTCGTTGTTTGGGTGGTGACCGTGTACTGTCCGGCTCGTTTGGTGTAAAATCCTTCAAGGTCTATTTTCGCTTTTCCATAACGATCTGTCTTTTCTTCGAGAATCACATTGCTTCCGTCCGGTTTTTCTACTCTTATTTCAATTGATTCTTCAGGGGCTGCTTGTGATACACGAATCAATGCGCTGTATCCTGCTACAGTATCGGTGGTGTCTACGTTAACGCTGGATATGCTGGCAGCCCGGACAGATGGAATCAGTAGAGCAAAAACTAGGCATCCGATGAGTGTTCTAGTAAGTCGTTGTTTCATGGAATTGGAAATATTAAATCATAATAGTATACCTGAAAATGGGTTTCGAGTAAAGAGGTGACGCTGCTAAAAACACATGATACAATGCGTTAAGTATGAAACGTTTATTATCTTCATTATTGTTGTCGGCGTTACTTCTTGTGGCTGTGCCATTGGGAAGTGCTCAGGAGGTTGAGGAGATTTCTCTTTATGAGGCTTCTGAGGCTTTAGAGGTGGTGGAGGGAACGAAGCTTGAGCTGGTTGATGTTTCTCCTGCTGTTTTGACTATGCCTTCTCGTTTAGAAGTAGGAAAAGGAACGATTTTTGATGCGTCATTCTCTGATCTTCTTGATGAGGTTCAGAATGTGACTTATGACTGGGATTTTGGTGATGGGAATAAAGATCAGGGGGTTGAGGTGGTTCATTCTTATCTTGACCCGGGTTCTTATACTGTTGCTTTGAGTATTAAGGTGAATGGTGAATTTTATGCTCGTAATGAAAGTCAGATTTTTATCTATCGTCATTTGTATGCGTTGATTACTGATCAGGATGAGGAGCAGGAGAAAATTGGGAGTATGGTCGAATTTGCTATGGATAGGGGAGTGGCTGTGGAAGTGATATCTAACTATGAAACATCGTCTGAGTTTATTATTGAGGAGGATTTATTGAAAAAATTGAATGAGGCGTTGCCTACGATCCGTTCAGCGGATGCGGTTATTGTATGGACAGAAGGCAGTTCGGGTTTGGCTGTGTTGTCTCGATTTAATCAGAGCCTTACAGATCCGACTATTTTTCAAGATATGGAATTTGTGGTGATTACAAATCAAAATTTTGGGACGATGGGCAATATTGCTCAAGGTACCTTCCGAACTATTCGGCCTGCTCGTATGGTGCTGACGCGCCCTGAGACGTTATGGATGTTGTTTGAGCAGGAGACTATTGAGGCGTTTGTGACTGACTTGGAAGCTCGTGAGATTCAATATGAGGTTATTTCTGAATTGGGAAGTATTACGCCGCTTAATTTTATGTCCTTTTTCATTAATTATATGGTTGAGAAGGGAGTTCCTACTAATTCTTTGCTGCTCATTCTTATGTTGCCGGTGATTGTCACTATTGTGGCTTTTCTTAAGCAGGTGGTGGGATTGACTACAATGGGGGTTTATACACCTTCTATCATTGCGCTGTCGTTTGTGGCCCTTGGTATTAAGTTTGGATTGTTTATATTCGTGATGATTTTGGCATTTGGTACGTTGACTCGTATGTTTTTGAGACGTTATCGATTGCTCTATATTCCTCGGATGGCGATTGTGCTTTCTATCGTGAGTTTGACGATTTTGTTTGTGATGTTGATGGGGGCTTATTTTAATATTTCTCAGTTGGTTTCTATCTCAGTCTTTCCGATGTTGATTATGAGTACGATGGTTGAAAAATTTGTAAGTATTCAAGGTGAGCGTGGATTTAGGCAGGCTATTGCGATGATTAGTGCTACAACGTTTGTTTCGGTGGTTTGTTATTATGTGGTGGAGTGGGCTTTCTTTAAAACGTTGATTTTTGGTCATCCTGAATTGATATTTGTCTTTTTGGTGGTGGATATTTTCTTGGGACGTTGGACTGGTTTGCGTTTGCTTGAATATGTGCGTTTTCGAGAAATTTTTAGATATACTGAAGAAGAAGAATAAACGCAAATAATTTTTTGTTTATGTCGTTATTTTCCAATCATGGAATATTAGGAATCAATGCACGAAATCTTTTGTATATTCGTGCTTATAATAAAAGGAAGGCTGTAAAAATGGCGGATAGTAAGTTGAAAACGAAGAACTTTTTAAGTGCTCGAGGAGTTCCTGTTCCACGTTTGTATGGCACGATTAGAGATGGAGATGAGCTCGCTAAATTTGATTTTTCTGCATTGCCTACTAATTTTGTATTGAAGCCAAATCGTGGCTCGGGAGGGGAGGGGATTTTGCCTATTTGGGATCGAAGGGATGGTGGTTATGTGTTGTCTAATGGTGATTTATTGACTCAGACTGAGTTAGAGGAGCATATTCGAGATACATTGGATGGACGGTTTTCAATTTCTGGAATTGCTGATGCTGCATTTTTTGAGCAGTTGTTGATTTGTGATGAGCGTATTGCTCGTTTTGCTTACAAGGGATTACCGGATTTGCGTATTGTGGTCTATAACTTGGTTCCTGTGATGGCAATGCTCCGATTGCCCACCCGTCGATCTAAGGGGAAAGCTAATTTGCATCAGGGAGCGATTGGGGTGGGGATTGATATTGCGAAGGGTGAGGCAACTCATGTGGTGCAGGGTTCTGATGTGCTTGAAGGAGTACCGGATGTAGGAGAGATTCGCGGGTTTAAGATTCCTTATTGGGATGATATTTTGATGATTGCGTCACGGATTCAGGTTGAAACTAATTTAGGTTATTTGGCTGTGGATATTTCTATTGATCAAAATACCGGGCCGGTTCTTTTAGAAATTAATGCTCGTGCTGGATTGGGACTTCAGATTGCAAATTTATCTCCGTTGCGTCGACGTTTGCAGCGAATTCAGGGGGTAAAAGTCACTACTCCAGAAAAGGGGGTTCGTTTGGCTAAGGATATGTTTGGAAATGTGATTGAACGTGAGATTAAGAGCATGACAGGGAAGGAGGTAGTTGGAACCATGGAAACGGTTAAATTGTTGGTTGGTTCTAAACCATATCGCGTAAAAGCTCGTATCAATGCAAGTATTGAAAAGTCTCAGATAGATGAGGCGTTTGGTCGAAAAATTGGGTTTGTGAATGATGAACGTAAAGAAGGTGAGCAGCGTGTTAAATTTATTCTGGCTGGAAAGCGTGTTCAAACGGTAGTCTCTATGGCTGACTTGTCTACAAAGGATTATTCTATGGTGATTGGTCGACGTGATTTGGCAGGCTTTTTGTTGGATCCTTCGAAAAAAGCTTTGGCTTTGGAGGGAGGGTTGGATGCTTTGCCTAAAGATTTTTCTCCTGTTAGGGAGAAGGTCTCTAGGGAAGTGAAGAAGAATTATAAAGTGATCGATGAGGCTATTGTTGAGCAGGATCAACAAATCAAGTTGCTTTATCATTTGAAGCCTTTGAATCTTGAGGCAGAGAGGAAAGGTTTTTTTGAGGGAGTTATAGAGAATCCTCAGTTTGTTTACCCGGAATTGAAATTTGATCCTTATCAGCTGCGTGAGAGGTTGGATAGTCTTGAGATGGAGGATTCCATTCTTGGTGGCTTATTTCAACGTAAGCGTCAGGAGGTGTTGGAGAAAATTGATTTATTGGAACATAGAGGTACATCCCATTTTGGGAATAAGTCCGTTGCTTTGTTTGGGGAAGCAACAGAATTATTGAAGGACGATGCATTGAATTATTTGGCGGAGCGTCCAGCTAGTTTCCCTGAAGAGAAGGCAACTATATCTGCGGATCGTGCGCAGAAAGCGTTTGAGCAGTTTTTTAAGGATAGTGGTTTGAGTCATTGGCGAGTAAAACAGAAAAAAGAGATGGTGTCAGATTGTGTGGCGGGAAAGAAGAACACGTTTTTTATACGTGAAGATGTTAAGTTCACGGAGACACGTTTAAAAATGGTGATTGCTCATGAGTTGGAGACGCATGTGTTTACTGCTGAGAATGGGAAACTGCAGCCTTATTATGTTTTCCAGCGAGGAACAGGAGGTTACCTGACTACGCAGGAAGGTTTAGCGATTTATAATCAGGAAAAAGCGGTTGATCATGTTACGGAGAAGCATTTTTGGAATGCGGCGTTGGTGGTGGCAATTCATAAGGCTCAGGATGGCTCTTTCCGTGAGGTCTATGAGTGTATGAAGGAGTTGGGTTACAATGATGAAAAATCGTTTCAGTTTGCGCTTAAATCTAAGCGAGGATTGGAGGATACGAGTCAGCCTGGTGCCTTCACGAAAGATCTTATTTATTTCCGTGGAAAGCGTATGGTTGAGACTTTTGTTGAAGACGGTGGTGATTTGAAGCGGCTGTACATTGGGAAAATTGATTTGCCTTCGTTGGAGGAGATTGAGGAGTTGCCATTTTTGGTTAAGCCTCGGTATTTTCCCGCGTCTTATTTATAAAATTAGCATTGCATCTCCGAAACTGTAAAAGCGGTATTTTTTTGTGATGGCGTCTTCGTAGGCTTGAAAAATAAGGTCTTTTCCGGCGAGCGCGCTGATGAGCATTAGTAAAGTACTTTTTGGAAGGTGGAAATTGGTGATCATCCCATCTACGAATTGAAATTCGTAGCCTGGGGTTATAAATAGATCGGTGTCTCTTTTTTGAGCGGTGAGTGTGCCGTTTTTGCTGCAGGACTCTAGTGTTCGTACGGTGGTTGTGCCCACAGCTATGATTCGTTTTCCAGATTTTTTGGCGTTGTTGAGGGCTGCTGCAGTTTCTTCGGTTAGTTCCAGCCATTCATTGTGCATGGTGTGTTCTGAGATGAGGTCTGCTTTTACCGGTTCGAACGTACCTCGGCCCACATGGAGTGTTACGAAATGTTGCTCTACTCCTTTTTCCTTTAATTTTTTTAGGAGTTCTGGCGTGAAGTGAAGGCCGGCGGTGGGGGCAGCCACGCTGCCGCGTGATTTTGCGTAGACGGTTTGGTACTGCTCGGGTTTGGAATGACTTTCTTGAATGTAGGGGGGGAGTGGGGTTTCTCCGTGGGTGTCTATGAGGGTTTGAAGTCTGGTTTTGCTTTCTGAAAATTCAAGGATTCGACTCCCGTCTGGATTTATGGTCACGACCTTGGCTGAGAAGGTGCCAAAATTGATGATGGCTTCCATTTTAAAGCGTTTTCCTGGTTTGGTGAGGCATTCCCACTGATTTGGTGTTAGCTCGCGGTGGAGGAGGATTTCTACAGGTTTTTCATTTATGTTTCCATGGAGTCGGGCTGGGAATACTTTGGTTTCGTTAAAAACGAGGACGTCATTGTCGGTTAATAGTTCCGTTAAGTCTTCTACTTGTTTGTCCTGCAATGTTTGAGTGCCGCTGTTTACGATCATTAATCGTGCTTGCTCTCGTTGGGCGAGAGGATCTTGGGCGATCAAGGATGGGGGCAATGTATAGTTAAAATCACTGGTTTTCATGAATCCTATCTTACCCTGGTTTTAGTTTGTGTGAAGGGCCCTCTGAAAAATACCCTCACAATGTCAAAATTGCCCTTTTCGTTCGCTGTTTCGTTAGACCTCCTCAGCGTATCCAATCTGATACGTTTTCGTCGACCTGCCTAGCAGCGGCCAAAAATGACTAATTTTTTCATCCCAACGACATTTTCCAGAGGGCCCTTAAGTGGATTCTTCGGTGTTCCATTCAGTACTTTCTTTTGCTCCCGAGGTTGGGGCTGGTCCCTTCTTTATTACTAGGAGTGTCATGTCGTCTTCTTGGATGAAATCTCCTAGATACTTAAGTACTTGGGTGGAGAGAGCGGTGAAGAGTTCTTCGGCAGTATTTGCTTTGGGAGCTTCTTTTTCTACTAGCTTGAGGAACATATCAATGCTGTACATCTCCCCATTTTCATTTCTGGCTTCTACTATTCCATCGGTATATAAAACGATGAAGTCTCCTTCCTGTAGGTCTAGGGCTTCTTCTTTGGTCAGTTTTTCATTGTCAGGGATCATACCTAGGGCAATGCCTCCTCCTTTGATGTTGTCACAAGTTCCGTCGGCTGCTTTGTAGTGAAAGAGGGTTTCGTGCCCGGCTCCAGTATAAGTCATTTGTTGTGATGCATGCTCCCACCGTAGCATTATCATGGTCATAAACATGGTGGTTTGGATACGTGGTTTTAGGTATTTGTTTGTCATGGTCATTAGCTGTTTTGAGTTTTGGCATGTGTCGGCAAATGTATGGATCAGGGTGTCCACAATCATCATGACCAGTCCTGATGGAACGCCGTGTCCTGTTACGTCTCCGATGTACATAAAGGTTTGATCATTTTTGGTGATAAAATCAAAGGAGTCACCTCCTATTTCTGCGGCTGGTTTAGTTTTGGCAATGATGTCGAGGCCAGGTATATCTGGTGCTTCTTTTGGAATTAAGTCCTGTTGTATTTTTCGTGCGATGTTGAGCTCATTGGAAAGCCGTTTGTGCTCTTTTATGTTCGTGGTTACTCGTTCTAGGCTGTGAGTAACTTCGTTGAAGAAATGAGCAATTACTCCGATTTCATCTGTTTTTTTTGTGTTGATGCGGCGATATTGTTTTCCCGTTAAGAGTGCCTTGAATTCGCGGAGAATTTTTTTGAAGGGATGGCTTACTAACCCTATGAATCCCCCCGTACTTAGTAGTGCAATTATTCCAATAATTATTCCTCCGTATTGGGGGGAATTCCACCAGATTCCAATTCCTGTTGCGGCAAGAATCAGTTGAAATATTAGAAATTTTAGAGTGAGTTTTCTATGTAGCCAGGCCATGTTGTGGGATTAGGGGAGTGTTTTGTTTCTTTTTTTGTTGAATTAAGTTCTCGATTTTGAATGCTTCGTGGTGTTCATCCACCGTTTCGTAGGCTGTTTTTAGTTGTTCCAGTTCTTCAATTTCTAGTTCTTCTAGGCTTTCTGCCTTTGTGTCTTTCATGATTTTATTGATATGTTGGGAGGTTTTTTGTTCTACTAATTTTTTGATGCTTTCTCTCATTTCTCGTGTGAGCTTTTTTGTGAATTTTTTGTATGTTTCGGGGTCTTCTATCCAGCTGTTTGCAATATGTAAAATGGAGGCACGGTGGTTGAGTTTACTTAAAGCTTTGGCTGCGGCTTGGCTGACTTCTTTGTCGGGAGAGGTTAGTTGTTTGAAAATGTATGGGTACTCATCGTTTCTTTCGGTCTCGCTTAATATATAAAGGGTGGCAAGGATGCTTTCTTTTTTATTGCTCTTTTTCATTTGATCTAGGTAGTGATTTAGATTGTTCTTGAGTTTTTCAAATGTCCATAAGGCAACGATGGCTTCGGCTCGAACGTTTTGGTTTTTATGAATTAAGTAGGGTTCTAGGTAATGCTTTAGGTTGTTGTCTCCAAATTTGCGGCATGCCTTGATGCAGGCTTCTTTGGTCTTGTCATCTCCGTTTGTCATGGTATTGATAATGAAGGGGATTAGGTCTGCATGATCTATTTTCGCTAGCATTTGGATGATTTCTGAACGAATAGTTGAAGAGGTTTCTATGTGGAGTAGGGTCTTAGCGGTTTCGATTAGTCTGTGCCTCGTGAAGGCATACTTTTTTCCTTTGTGTTTGTCTAGTTCTTCAAATGTTCCAAGTGTTTCGATGGCAGCGTGTCGGATTGTGGAGTGTTCGCTGTTAAGACAATTGATTAGCTCGGGTATAGCCTCAGGGTCTTGAATCCTCCCGAGTGTTTCAATGATTTTTACTTTGATTAGAGTTTTTTCTTTTTTGTTTTGTAAATAGTTCAGAATGGTTTTGGTTTCGAGTTTATGTCCTTTTTGACTGAGTATTTCTAGCGCATTGAGTCTTGTGGGTAGATCGTTTGATGTTTCTAGGTTTTTATAGGAAACGTCAGTGTAGTTCTTTTTTAGGAAGATTATTCGTACAATCATGATTGTAGTGATGAGTATCATGATTGAGTTGATCATGATGTTTTGTGTTGCTCCTTGTGCCATACCTTGAATGATATAGATGGATATAAAGGCCAGTATGGTCCCGAGTGGCTTGATGAGTCCTTCCATGAATTCTTTGATGTGATCTCGGATGTTTTCTGTGATGGCGTAGTAAGATGAGTGATAAGCATTTTGAAATAATTTTCCTGTGATTTCAAAGTTACTTCGTCCCATAGCTGCGGTGAAGAAGTTGAAGTTTATTGTCATTCCTAACAAGTTCAATATTGTGACGATGGGATGAAGTAATAGCGTCCCTACGACTCCAATGCTTCTAATGAGCCTCGAGGCAATGAGAATTTGTACGATCAAACTTCCAATGGAGAAAATCATGGTCAGTAGTCCTAAGTTTTTTGTGATGTCATTTTCAATGCTTAGACTGTGTGCATTTTCGGGAGTATTACCGGTGAGTGGTTCTATATTTAGTAGTGAAACTTGAAGCGTGCTATCTGGTTGATACGTTGTTAATTCTATAGCTTCATGTCTTTCGATGACTGATTCTTGCACAGCTTTTGTGTATTGAAATTCGACCATTGTTAGTAGCATAAACTGGATCATTACTATCACGGTTATTCCCTTGAGGAAGGGAGCTTTTCGTATGGTTTGTGATATTTTTTTTGCTTTTTTTGATAGGTTGTGTGTGTGAGTGTGTGCCTTTTTTTGTGCCTTGATGAAGGGCATTCTCTTACTGTAGGCGTGTGATGTTAGTATGATTGGGACTATGAGAAATGTGGCTAAAATCCATAAGTAAATGAATTTATAGGATGCTAGAAATCCGGAGAGTAGACCAACAGTTAAACCTCCAAGGATCCCCCCCAGTGTTTCTGAAGTAGCAATAAGGGGAAATGTTCTTTGACTTTCTAGTGGGGAAAATAGATCTTCAGTGAATAGGGCTATTAGTATGTTTAGCTGTGAGATCAACATAGATTGAGCCAATATTATTAACCCGAAAAATATGTGGTCACTTCCAAAGCTGAACAATGTTGCTAATAGAAGAAGAGACCCGGACATTAGCACGGTGCAAACGATTAGTAGTGGTCGGCTTATCTTTTGAAGAAGATAGGAATAGACGATGCTACCTATCATTACGAGCAATGCGTTTAACACGAATAGGAATGGCAATGCTTCAATTCCAATTCGGTTGATAAACATAGCAACGGTCACCGTCCATCCGATTACGAATCCAATTCTTAGGAATAGATTTAGGTGCCATGCCAGTAGTATTCGTGGCCATTCTCCAGGTGCTACGTTGAGTAGTCGATTTAAGAGCCGTTGTTTCATTTAGTTTTAGTTTCAGTTTTATCGAATAATTATACCAGAAATAACAGGTTTGGTAAAGAGTGTTTTATTGGTTTTTTTGACTATCCCCACCAGCTTTTCAAAACGCGCGTTTGAAAGGAGTTGGCCATTAGGTATTTGGTTTTGTGTTGGATGTAGCATTTGATTTCATAGTGTCCGTGTTCAGGGAAGGGGATGGTGGATTTGAATTTTTTCTTGGTTACGTGGATTCTGTGAATTTCTTTTTTTGAGTGAGGTTGACTGACTTCGATAATGATTTCTTTGATGCTTCGTAATGTCTTTCCTTCAATAATTAAGCCTTTCTTGAGGGTGGTTTTTGATTTCGGCTTTTTTTGAAAGAGTAGTTCACGTTTTGCAAAGTTTTGGGTGTAGTAGTAGATACGCGTGGCAGATTTTACTACTCCCATCCCTACGCAATTGTATTTGGTGTTTAGGATATTCGCTCGGTGACCGGGACTGTTCATGAGTCCAATCTCAGCACGAACGGTGGGATGTGCAAATCCCCCAATTTTTGCCAAGTTTTCTCCTGAGATCGCATCAGTTACACGGGCTTTCTTGAGGCGGTCACTTGGAGATTTTCCTTGATGGTTTGTGTGGCTGAAGTAGTCCTTTTTGGCCATGTCTCGGCTGTGCTTTCGTGCTACTTCTCGTAAGTCTTCTTGCATAAATAACCCTGGTAGTCCGTGTGCCTTCCGGTCTTTGTTTAAGAGTCTCAGCATGTGCCATTCCATCGTTCGCGTGGAGCGAGGGAAAATAAGTCGACGGAAGAGATAGAGTATGAATTGGGAGAGGGGCATTTATTTTTTTTTAGGTGTTCCGCTGATCCAAATATCATTGTTGATGATTTTGATTGAAGCGTCCACTAAATTTAATTTCTCTATCTGTTTGAAGTCCCAGATGGAAGGAGCGGCTTGATCAGCTGCCCATGCTTGAGTTAAGCACAGGCTGATTTTATCAGCGAGTCCGGCATTTAGAAAGGAGGTTGTGATCCGTTCTCCTCCTTCTACTAGGATACTGCGAATGCCTAACTTAAAAAGCTTTTTAAGTAAATCTTCTAGATCAATATGTCCTTTTACTGATTTTTTACAGGTTAGGATGAAGGTGTTTTCTCCCCATTTTTGAGAGGAAGAAGTTTGGGTTGTGGCTAGAATAGTTTGTCCAGGTTGTGTGAATATTTTTGAATGGGGGGGGCTTTTTAGCTGGCTGTCTAGAATGATTCGGATGGGGGAGTCCTTGCATATCTTTTTTTTGGGTGTGCGTGCGGTTAATCGGGGGTTGTCGATCAATAATGTGTTGAGGCCGATAAGGATGGCGTCGTGTTGTTGTCGAAGTTCATGAACATAGTTTGAAGATTCTTGGTTGCTAATTTGGGTGGATTTTCCTTTTTCTAGGCTGATCTTCCCGTTGCGTGTGGCCGCACTTTTTAGGTGAATCCAGGGTTTTCTTGTGGTGGTATTTTTTAGGTAGATTTCATTTAGTTGGATTGTTTCGGGGGTATTGAATTCTTGTGTTTCAATGCTCGCAGCTTCCAGTAGCTTGATTCCTCTCCCTGACACGAGGGGATTGGGGTCTATCTGAGCGTAGATTACTTTTTTGATTTCAGTTTTTTTAAGAGCTTCGGTGCATGGACCTTGTTTCCCAGTGTGAGCGCAGGGTTCTAGTGTGACGTAGAGTATGCTCCCTTTGAGGGATACTCCCTTCTTTTTTGCTGCGTTGATGGCTTTTATTTCTGCATGGGCCCCTCCAAAAATATGGTGGTATCCCTCTGCGATAATCACTTTGTTTTTTACGAAAACCGCTCCTACCATTGGGTTTGTTCCGACATCTGCGCGTCCTTTGTGCGCGAGTGTGGCCGCTTGATTCATGAAAATGGAGTCGTCCATGTGGTTAAACGTTGTCGAGAAGGTGTCCCATTTTTTCTTTTTTTGTTTTTAGATATTGTTGAGTGCGGTCGTTGGGGTTTTTCATTTGGATTGGAATCCGTTGGGTGATGGTTAGTCCGTATCCGTCTAATCCAATGATTTTTTTAGGATTGTTGGTAAGCAGATGAATGGTTGTGAGTCCCAAGTCGGCTAGTATTTGTGCTCCAATTCCGTAATGACGGATGTCAGCTTTGAATCCTAATTTCTCATTTGCCTCAACGGTGTCTAGGCCTTGGCTTTGTAGTTCGTAGGCTTTGAGTTTGTTGACGAGTCCGATGCCACGCCCTTCCTGTCTCATGTAGAGAACCACGCCGTCTCCTGCTTTGCGAATGGCCTCAAGTGAGGCATTGAGTTGGGGATTGCAGTCGCAATGAAGTGATCCAAATACATCGCCGGTCATGCACTCTGAGTGGGCGCGCACAAGTACGTTTCCTTTCCCTTTAGGATCTCCATGAATAAGTGCAACATGTTCTGCTCCGGTTAGTTTTTCTTTGTAGACCATTATTCTAAAGGATCCATGCTTGGTTTCTAGGTTGGTTTCCACTTTTCTTTTGATCAATTTTTCCTTTTTTCTTCGATACTGAATCAGGTCTTCAATGGAAATGATTTTTAGGGAGTGTTTTTCTGCAAATTCAAATAGATCTGGGAGTCGTGCCATTTCGCCATCTTCTTTCATTATCTCGCATAATACGCCACCTTTTTGAAATCCTGCTAGGGTGGCAAGGTCAACGGCGGCTTCGGTGTGGCCTGCACGAACTAATACACCGCCTTGCGCGGCTCGAATTGGGAAAATATGACCAGGTCGTAGTAAGTCATCAGGCTGGCATTCAGGTTTCATGACTTGTTGAATGGTGGTGGCTCGCTCTTTGGTTGAAATACCTGTGGTGGTGCCATTTTTGGCATCAATGGAAATAGTAAAATTGCATCGAGTATTCTCCGTGTTGTTTGATGTCATCGGTGGAAGTTCTAATCGGTCTGCTATTTCTTTGGAGATGGGCATACAAATAAGGCCTCTTCCTTCTCGTGCGAGAAAATTGATGGAATCAGCATCGACAGCCTCTGCTGCCATGATGAGATCTCCCTCATTTTCTCTGTCCTCATCGTCTACTACAATGACAATCTTGCCACATTTAATGTCGGCAATGGCCTCGTCTATGTTGTTTAGAGAATGGCTCACAGATGTGGGTTAGCGGAGGTGTACTATACCGCTAGGCTCCTAATCGTACAAACTCTTTTATTTGAGCTCCATTTAGGAGTTGCTCGATGGTTTGTTCGGGGTTTTTTACGAACGATTGTTTGAGCAAGGCATTTTCCTCTCGGAATTTCTTTTCCTTTCCTTGAAGGATTTTGTCCATTATATTTTCAGGTTTTCCTTGGTTTTTGAGTTGCTCAGTCCAAATTTCTCGTTCTTTTTCTACCTTAGCGGGGTCAATTTCATCAGGAGAAAGTACGAGGGGGTTCATGGCGGTTGCATGCATTGCAATGTCGCGTGCCATTTCTTCTGTTCCTCCTTCCATTCCAATAAGTGCTCCTACTTTTCGATTGGAGTGTATGTAGTTTCCGATGGTGGGAGCTTCGATGAATTTTACAGTGCCTATGGTGATTTTTTCGCCCATTTTTAGTCCTAATTCGTTGAGGTAGCTTGATGAATCGTATGATTCACCGTTGGTTAGATAATCTTTTGCAAGAGTATCTGCCGCATCCACAAAATCAGGGTTTTTTGCCACGAAATCAGTTTCACAGTTTAGCTTGAGAATGACGGAGTTGTTTCCTTCTATGGCAGCAGCGACTGCTCCTTCGTTGGTTTCTCTGCCTCCACGACTGGCTGCCTTTGCTTCTCCTTTTTTTCGAAGAATTTCGATGGCAGCTTCTTGGTCGCCGTTGGTTTCGTCTATTGCTTTTTTACATGCTTGTAATGAGGCTCCGGTTCTTTCTCGGAGCGCTTTAATAACGTCAAGAGATGTCATGACTTAAGTGAAGTTAAATATTATTGAGTGGGTTCAGTTGGTGGAGTTTCAGCTGGAGCAGCCTCAGGAGCTGGAGCAACTTCAGGAGCTGGAGCAGCCTCAGGAGCTGGAGCAACTTCAGGAGCTGGAGCAGCCTCAGGAGCTGGAGCAACCTCAGGAGCTGGAGCAACCTCAGGAGCTGGAGCAAC
>CAZBGQ010000017.1:0-1191 GCA_964491515.1 uncultured Candidatus Peribacteria bacterium | reverse complement strand
GAGCAACCTCAGGAGCTGGAGCAACCTCAGGAGCTGGAGCAACCTCAGGAGCTGGGGCAACCTCAGGAGCTGGAGCAACTTCAGGAGCTGGGGCAACTTCAGGAGCTGGGGCAACTTCAGGAGCTGGGGTCGTTGGTGCAGTGGCGAATAAACTGTCTACATTGATTTTGGTGGCAATGTCTGAGAGTACGGGGACTTTCCATTCTAGGCCAGAATTGGCTTGAAAGGCACCGATACCAATAGCTGCTATTAATCCTAAGAATAGTAGAGATCCAATCGCTGGAATTAGTACAAGCACAAAGAGAACAAAGAATGTGATTCCGGTTAGGACTAATCCTTGTTTTGCATGTGTTTGGCAAAACTTGCTTTTAGGCTTGAGGATTAATGGTGCTACAAATCCCATGGGGATATAGCCAACAGCAGCCAACATTCTTTCATCAGAAGGGATGTTAGATGTAGGTGGCTTAGGTGTAGCCGTTTCTTCCTTTTTTGGTTCGGCTGGAGTTGCTTCAGGAGCCGGCGTAGTTTCTGCGGCTGGTGCCTCAGGAGCTGGAGTAGGAGTGGCCGTATTGTCTTGTTGTGCGTCTTCCATGATAAATGGGTAAGGGAGGTATAAAATTAAGCGCTTTTAGCAACCTTTTTTTTGCCTAGTGACTTTCCAATTGCGGATACTAAGAACTTGATAGAATTAACCGCGTCATCGTTCCCGGGGATAGGGTAGGTGATTGGAGACGGGTCTGCATTAGAGTCTACAACTCCTACGATAGGAATGTTGAGCTTCTTTGCTTCTTTGACTGCAATGCTGTCTCTCACTACGTCTACGATGAATAGTGCGTCTGGTCGTCTGTTCATTTCTTCTACACCACCAAGTGCGTCTTGGAGTTTTTTGGTGGTTTTCTCCAATTTTAGACCTTCTTTTTTGGTGTATTTATCAAAATCACCTGCTAGCTTCTGTGATTTTAGATCTTTTAGGTATTTGATACGTTTTTTGATGGTATCAAAATTAGTAAGGAGCCCGGGAACCCATTTATGTGTGATGTAAGGCATTCCACATTCTTCAGCCATGTCTCGAACTATTTGTGTGGCTTGTTGTTTTGTCCCTACGAACAGGACGGTTT
This sequence comes from uncultured Candidatus Peribacteria bacterium, assembly GCA_964491515.1. GTDB lineage: Bacteria > Patescibacteriota > Gracilibacteria > UBA1369 > UBA12473 > CAZBGQ01. Next base: position 73 of record CAZBGQ010000017.1, on the reverse strand, counting down.
TCCCTTCTTTTGAGCACTGTTTCAAAAACTCGTCGGCCGCTTTGAGTGCGTCCGCGGTCTTATTTAAGTCGAA
>CAZBGQ010000016.1:8253-38218 GCA_964491515.1 uncultured Candidatus Peribacteria bacterium | reverse complement strand
GCAAATCCCTTCAACCCCATCTCAAAAAGGTGACTGGAACTCTGCAACTTAACAACATTTGACATAATTAGAAAAGTTAACGTATTCTTAACTCTTACAATATTAAAAAATTATTATGCCAGTTTATAGTCCACGCGAAGGATCCTCTGAATCAGCAATTGAACTTAGTGTAGGAAAAAGATTAGTTTTAGATTCTAGTCAAGAACGATGTTCAATGGGGAGGGCAATAGCGCTGTGGTCGATGTCCGCTGTGAGACAAGAAGGGGATACTTCGTCAGTTAGACTTGATCGTTTCAGCGAACAGGAGAAAGCGTTTTATGCCCCAGGGGAAATGATAGAAGTTCTTGAAATAGGGTCGGGGGATCAGGAAGGTTTAGTAAGAGTTCAGAAAATGCTTAAAAAGCCTGACCCCAGGCTAGAAGTTTGGTTAAGACTTGGTGATTTAGAAGAGCAGTTTTTAGACCAGCCTAAGTACGACTATCGTTGGAGGACAGACCGTCGAGAGGGACGAGGTTGGACACCTGGCGAGAGACTAGATGAAGTAACTAGCCAAGAGGAGGGGGAAGTCGCTATGAGAGAAAGAGTCCCAAATGCGGTAAGAAGAGCAACATTAGAAGCTGTAAAAGCAAACCAAGAGGAGGGGTCCCTCTTTGATGCTATCCGCGGAGTAAGGTTATGGAAAAGGAGAAGGAAAAGGAGAGAATAGGAACTTTCAACAGAAGTAGTTGTTCCTGCTCGATAGCATTTAGTGACTCAACAGATAGCCTGTCTAAATATCTAGCCCTCCTGCAGATTCTCCACATGATAAGCCCTTAATTGACACTCATAATTCGGACGGCCGCTAATTCTTGAAATAAATTCATCTGTGGATATATAACCAAGCTGAATAGATTCCAATCCAAAAATTCTGGCAATCCTTTGTTCTTTTGGGTCATCAGATTCCGCATAGCTCTCAAGTATCCGAGCGGATCCGGAACTATTCCTAACAGATTCTGGTAAGTTCAGAATATTAAAACCATACGCCTTCATAAAGCGGGACAGATGGCCAACTCCGTAAAGGTATGCGGGTCGCTTAGAGCGATTAGCTATTAAGTACTCACAAAGACGAATAAATGAGCGGGGTAGGTCCTCATGTCGAATGGATTGAGGAGGGATGTGTAATTCTAATACCGTGTCATCATCCCCAATTTGGACTCCGTGGGATTGGAGTATTGTACGAATTTCTTCAGGTAGCTTTCTTTCGTGAGCAGCAAAAATTCCTAAACGTTTCCATGGCGAGCGCGCATTGGTTCCATCATCCTTATCCAAGTTTGAAGCAGCAGTGATTTTATCTATGATTTTCTCAAGAACCTGCCCCACTTCTTCCGTGCTGATAGTCGTGGTTGGTGCCTCTAGACGAGGAGCCTCTTCAACGATAACTGATTCCAAAGTTTCTGGCATAGGATTTATAAAGAGACAAAATTATAGAGACTTAGGGGATCCTGTCAAGGGCGGGAAAAGGGGCGATAGGTACTTCCACTTCTTGGTGAGGAATTGACTGGATTGACAATATTGTTTTTATAGGCATAATTAAATACTGTTAACCATAAAATATGAAAAGTCAGTTTGCCTTATCGAACTCATTATATCGGCCGTCTTATGAGGAACAGTTAAGAGCACAGGAACTTTGGATTCAAGGATTAGAAGCTAGGCTTGATATTGACTGTTTATTTATACCTGAGGATCCTGAGTTTACGATAAGCATGGAGCCATCATTAATTGCTTTAAGGCGAGAATTTGCCAGGTTAAAAGCTCGACTTGATAGTGATGATGTGGAGGGGATCACTAGCACTAGCTATCTGGTCGGCCAGAGTTTAACCATAGGGTCCTGGTCTGGAGAGAAGGATATGGTAATGGCAGCATCTTTATTGGGAATTTTGGATAATCCTAATAGTGTTCATATTCACAATCTTTGCGGAGTACAGGATCTAGGATCACGGGCAATTGGATTTTTGCGAGGGGAGGAACGACTAACAGAATCAACTTGTTGGGAAATTAGAGGGGAACTAGGTAGAGATTTTGAAACAGTAAAAATTCTAATGGGTATTGAAGCGAGAATTTCTCGCTTTATGAATGTGGATATTAGAGAAGCCAGCTTTCCCAATAGAGAGGCCGTTGATAATTATTGGGTGCTGGAAAATCCAGGACAGTTAATAAGCCATGCAATAGACAGGATAATCAGTTTATCGGCAGATGAAATGCCAGAAGGCATTGCAATTATACCATGCCATTGTTGTTGCTATGTAGAGGAGGAGTATTTATATGCGAATAGCGAGCAGGCACCTATATCTAAGGAAGAATGGGACTATTTAGTGTTCATTGCTAGAGGCAGAAGTGAAGAAAAGTTTAGAAAGAGAGTCATGAAGATAATGGATTGTTTGAGAGTAAGGCAAATTAATGAGGGGAATCGATTATTAAAAGCGAGATGTCAAAATTTGAACCAAAGCAAGAACATTATAATCATAGATAAGGAGCTCCAACCGGTTGGGATTCCAGTCCCAGTTGAGCAATAATGATTAGAGAGAGGGTGGCCGGTGCTTGGGGACGGCTATAGTGGCTTTGGTCTGCCACAGACGACAGAGTAGCGCGCAAGACCTACATCAACCTGAACATTCTCAAATGATCCTTCTATGAGATCCAAGAATGGGCCGATAGGTTGCCTAACGATACTGTTTGAAGCATACAGTTCTCCATCAGCAGTCATCGCATGTCGTAAGCCTGCCATCTCAGTTGGGCTTCCATTCCCAACTCCAGTTCGGATAACAGCGCCAATGGAGTTAGCGGGGATAGAGGCACATACAGCCCCAATATCATCCTTGTTTAGAGTAAGGTAGGTTCGCTCCACATCAGGTCTCCCCATTTTCTTGAGGCGATCTGCAAGCAGCTCTAGGGGCTTTGGATCACCAGGAGCATGGAGGTTATTGATGTCTGCATAAGTAATTTTATCGATACCTAAACCTTCCAAGTTAACATGCTGAAATCCGACAGACCCACAGCCCATATTGAGTACACGATTAACCTCACGTTGACTATTACGGCGGATCATATCAACAAGATGGGCTGCCTGTTGGGCTTCAATGTTCCCCATATGAAAAGCATAGGGGATCCCGCGTGAAAATTCTCCTCCTAAGGCTCCTTGTCCGCTCCCAAAGCGGTCAGGATTCACACCCATAAAACGCGCGAGTGTTTCATCATCTTGGGGCTTATTACTAGTTGTATACCCTCTATTCATTAGGAGTTGTATCTGCCCTATGCGTGCTTGCCTGAATCGATCCAATTTGTAGTCAGGGTAATCAGTAAACGCTCCAAGTCCAAGCTCGAAATTTGCTGGAGGCATACGCTCTTCGAAACTCCTCAACGGATTTCCGATGCGACCCATCCGCAGTTGGACTGCAGTGATGGGGTAACGATCACGTATAGGTGTTAGGCGGACTTCTTTCATAGACAAAATTAATTCCGGCAAAGAATAATGCCAGAATATAAATAATTTGTCAATGGAGAAGAAAAGGCGCGATAGGTACTCCCTCTAAATAAAGTCACGTAAAGTTAAGCTGCAGCTCTTCTTCGGGCCGGGGCAGAATAACGATCTGCGCGGCTAACCAGTTTTAGAACATACTCACTTCGTCCGATTCCTAAAGCATTTCTTAAGGCAGCGATTACCTCTTCTGGGGGACAGTCAGGGGGTAGAGCTTGAAAGGTCTCAAGTACTGAGGGGGCTAATCCCTCCGCTTTGGCCTGGATAGCCAATCCTAGATCCGAACTATGACCTCTCCTTTTTTCTGGAAGCGGAAATAGGTCTGGTTCAGTGCCTCTTATCTCAGCAAGAATCGCTGTGACCCTGGAAGCGGTAAGTTCATGTTGATCATTGAGTTCCTGAGTGAGCCTAGTACTTCGTCCGATGCGCCTCATGTAGGATCCATCGGTATGGATGGTTTAGGAGAAGTTGGGCTTGGCCATAAAGTAGACAGTTTTATCTAAAATTTGAGGAAAGAACTTCAACAGGTTGAAAGGCCAGTTCCAGTTGAAGTGTGATGATTTGGGAGAGGAAGAGGGTAGGTGACAGGAAACGCCTATTGACATTATTGCTAAATTGGCTGATAGTTGAAGTCCAAATTTAACACGTAAATAATGTCAAATTCTCTAAGGCAAGTTGAAGCTGGATTAGCCGCTATTCATGTGGCCAGTGAGGTCCCTGCGGCCAGAGCAGCACTTAGAGAAGCTGAAGAAACGCTCAAAAGAGTCATGGAAGCTCATGTAGCCAGACTAGTAGGCCCCCTACAAGCTCTATCTTTGCCATTCCCGTCCGACGATACGGCAGTAAGCAGCTTGGCGGTGGATCTCGTAGCGCGTTCAAGTACCTCAATAACAACAAAAAGGGCGGAAGCGAGAGAACCCTTAGAAGTAATATACGAAAGGTTGAGGGGATTCAATGGGACAGCAACGGAATTCGTCACCCTCTTAGTTAGGCTTAGGATTCAAAGAGTAGGGGAGAAAGGCTCTTCGGATGAGTTAGTAGTTAATTTTTTTGAAAATGGACCATCATTAGAGGATTTTTTGGAAGAAGAAGCAGAGGTGGAATAGGATTGTAAAAAAACGCAAGAAGCGCTTAAATAAGCCATAGATTGGTGGCGAAGAAAAGCGCGATAGGTACTTTCAATTCGCTTTCCTAGTGGAGTTAAGGAAGGAGAATTTGGTAAGGGACTATTCACGTGGGAGACAAGGAGTTAATGAAGTGGTGTTGAAAGAACTTCAACAGGTTGGAAGGTCGGTTCCAGTTGGAGTGTGGTGATTGACGGATATTGAAATATGGAGTATGATGACAAAAGGTCATAGTAACCTATCATAAAATGGGAAGAGAAAAATCAGATGGGTTACGACAGTTAGAGAATAGCCTTGCGGAAATAAGCATTTCTCCAGAGGGGGTGGATCATGAGGAGCAGGCACAAATCGGAGGGGCGGTACTTTCTGCGCTCCTGGCGAATCCTAAAGAGAGTGTTCTGATATGGGAAACCGTAGAGAATACATTCCCTGAGTTGACGCCAGATAATTTGATTGCTTTGGCTCGTATACTCTCGGCTGTTCAAGCACAACTTATGCTACAGGTACGCGAAGATATAGTTAAAACTGTCTCAGGGGCCCATAGAGACGTAGAGGACCTCATTGCAAGGGTGAGGAGTGGAGGAGTGGCGGGGCTTCTTGACGATTCAGAAGGTAAAATAGGTGGCACCGAAGGATAACCCCTCCCGGCACAATGACTAAAAATGACTTAAGTAATCCAAAAGCAGAGTGGTGAAGTTGGGCAGAGTAGATACTTTCAATTCGCTTTCTTGGTGGAGTTAAGGAAGGAGAACTTTGTGAGGGATTATAAGAGAGGGCGGCAGGGCGTTAATGAGGTCGTACTGAAAGAGCTTCAACAGGTTGGAAGACCGGTGCCAATTAGACGGTGATGATTAGAGGAAGGGCTAGGATAGAAGTAAAGGAGAAGAGAGCGGTGTATAATAGGAAAGTCAAAAGTAAATCACTAAGATGGATAATAATCAAAAGAGAGAGGCAGGAGAGTTGGCCTTTAAAAAGGCTTTAGATTCTGAGGCAGAAGATCCTCTAAGGTCCGTATATTTCATGAAGGAAGCCTTAAAGTTGTTTCGAGATGCGGGGGACTCTAAAAGGGTTAAAGACTGCAAAAGAATTACAAGAAGAATCAACACTGCCGCACAGGGAAATTTCAAGCAAGCATCGGCTACGGTCTCAATTAGTAATGAAAAATCAAAAGCATTTATTGACTCTTTTCTATCAAAGAATGATCCCTACAGGTGTTTGAACCAAGTTGCAGGTGCATTCTTGATCAATTATCAACAAATTAGGAAAACCGTCGAAGAAGCTAAGGAAAAGTTTGTTTTTATGCAAATTTGTAGCACGACTATATTCGGAGAAGATGGCGACATTTTAAAAGGGGGCAATGATCCCAATTATGCTCATGTAATGCAACAATATCAACTTGAACAGGGAGTGATTAGGGAGTTCTGGATGCCACGGCTTTTTAAGGCCTTATTCAAGGAAAACAAATTAAACAAGGAGGTGGTTCTAAGTTACTTGAATAGAAGAGGAATATGGGAACCAGATAACCTAAACCTAGTCGAGGTGGGGTTGAGACGGTACTTCAGTAGAGATTATACAGCGGCTATGCACATTCTTGTCCCTCAGTTTGAGCGGTTTTTCTTAGATATTTCGACGAAGTTAGGATTAGATGTAATAACTTTGGTCCGAGGAGATGTGGCCACCGAGGGAGGTAAACTGAATAGTTATATGCTTCGAAGTGACGAATGGAGAAGAGAATTTGGTGAAGACCTATGCGAACAACTAAATTTTGTCTTCTGTGACCCTCTAGGGTATGCGTTAAGGCATAGGGTAGCTCATGGGAATTTCTCGAGGAAGGAATGCAATTTCAATAACTGTACTTTGGTCATTTACTTCTTCATCGTCTTGTCGACCATGCTTAACAAAAAGGAATAGTGAGTACAATTAAACAGAAACGAGCACTTCAAAAAATGGTGGAAAATGGTGGAAATGTGAGTCAAGCGATGATCCAAGCTGGATACGCACCAGCCACCGCTAAAACACCTAAGAAACTCACCAAATCCGATGGATTCAAAATAGAAGCAGGAAAGGTACTACAGGACCTGAAAATGATTCGAATTGGCGTAGTTGAGGAGTTAAAAGGGCGGGATCTATCAAAAGAGTCCCCAATGACTCTAGTTCGAATCAACGACATACTAACCAAGAATATTGAGCTATTAGCAGAGAGGCCAACCGAACGCGGGGAGATGGTAATTAGCTGGGTAAACTGAGCTCAGAATAGAAAACAACTTATGCCCACCTCTAAAAAAAGTCCTCTATACCTCCCCTAGGGTACACAAGCGGTGGTCTATTCTCAATTTCAAGCGCTGAGCGCTATTAGTTTTCCTGATATCCCTCATTTTTTATAGACCCAAATATGGATTTAATACCTAATTTATCCAGAGTCGCACGGTACACATAATAGAAAAAATCCATATCCCGAACTTGTTGAGGAGAGTGAGAAACAAACCCAATAATCGCACTAAAAACACAAACCCTTGTAGCCATTTTCTCGTAATACGGGTGATGCGGTGTATACGTCGTCATAAATGAAACAAGCCTTTTACCCTCTGATAAAACCCATTTTTCAAAGATATCAGCACTTGGTTCTTCATTCTCAGATAAATCAACAAAAGTTCCAACTTTTAGAAGCTGAACAGCATTAAAGGTTGCGATATCATCAGAATTAAGTTCCTTCCTTTTTTCATCAAGAAGCTTTACAAAATAATCACTAAGCTCATTTAATCGGTACTTTGACTTACGCCATTCATCAGCTGTGTCCCATTCATCACTTCGTAAAGTACGGGTAGAACTAATCACTACCATTGCAATGATAAAGAATAAAATGAACTCCATAAAATTGGTTTAATTAAGAATCATCACGCAGGATGGCGGTAACCCGCCGTGCGGCACTTTCGAATTCTGGAGAAGTTGGTATATCCGTTTCAAGCCCCATATCTTTATCATCTTGAATTATTGCATTAGTGAGAGCTTCAAGGCTTGGATAGTTTTCGACAATCTCGTGGAGGCGTAAATCAAATGCATGATCGCTAACCGCGCCTGCCTTGGCCAGTTCGAAAACATCACTACCCATTGATGTTGCTATTGTGAAGCGATTCATAACGAGTGCCTTTAATATATCCTGTTCGGATGCGGATTTATCCTGCTTTTTTACATGATTATATAAATAGAGTTGGAGCCTGCGAGTCGTTTCAGGATGACTAGATATATGCATGAAAAACTCGCTATTATTAATCCCAATCTGATTTCTTAGATTCTCTAAACGATGAATTTGATCAGGAGATGGGCGAAGATATTCAGGTAACTCTCTGGCCCACTGAGGCATCCCATCCGCTTTCTCTTTATTTGATTCTTTTATTATTTTTGAATCTTTGTCAGCGTGATAATTAGTCCAACCTTTTTGGGCAAAATCAAAAGCCTCTAAAGCAACGCTTCCAAGAACCTTCACTCCTTGGCCAAAAGTGTTTTTTGCTAAATTAAAACCTTCCTTAGTTGCATTTTTAAGACCGCTATTTTTAAAAAATCGACCAACCGAACTACTTCCATCAATCCACGTCCCACAATGCAAGCATTTGCGAGCACCTTCGTTGATTGGATTAGCACAGATTGGACATTTCAATGACATAAAAATAAGCTAAAAATGAAAAATCCTAAAACGGAATAGGGGGACCAAATCTATTAGGCCCACTAGAACCTTTCTTAAGACACAGATGCATAACGATACCAATCTGGAGTAAAGGGAACATAATCGGAAGTAAAAGGAGAAAAGCATAAGTTCCAGATTTATCAAGGTCGTGCCACCGCTTAAATGAAATGAAAACTTGATGAAAAATCAGAAAAAGTGATCCTATCCCCAATACGATTAACCCAAAATAATCAAAGGAATTTATTGGAGAATTTCCATACAAAATATCTTCTAGTAAGTGAATTAGCCATCCCATCAACGACCAGCCAAGAAACTGAACTATAAACTGCAGGAAAATATAATCCAATCTTCCAATACGTTTTTCCCTCGGAAAAATGTGCATAAAAGTGGGGCTACCTAGAACCTGGCAACCCACACTCAACATCTCTTGCGAGACAATCAAGACGTGGCAGGGAGATAGCCCCGCTTTGATTCTTGATTGACTCTTAATAAAAAGAGTTCGCGCACAAAACGTTGAATGTAGGTTGCAGAATTATTAAACCCCTTATTTCAAAGAGAATCAAGGTATTCACCAATTAAGGAGAAATACGTCAACTAGGCGCCGTACCAACCGTCACTTCCATTATTTAGTTTTATTCACTGCAAAAAAATGCTATACTTAAATCAGCAATTCAGTTTATGGGATAGCTTCAACCCGTTAATCGGACTTCAACCTATTCTTAAAGTACTTTGGCCGTTTGGCCCAGCTTTAAGGCACTTCAATGGTTGATAATTCACGAAAATATAATGACAAAAAAAATGGAGTGATCCACCTAAGTAGTGGGTCAGTCCTTATTTGTGGGGTGAGGTACCCTGAGGACAATCCTGAAAGTGCTGAGGCTGAGATCGTGCGTTGTTTTAGCAGTGTCGGGGTTTTTGATGATATTGGTCTTTGAAAACCAGGTGCTATCCAAATTTGTATTTGACCAAATTTAGGATAGAATAAGAGTACATTAACCATCAATCCCATGGATATTTTCCAAGATTCTACTCAAAAAAGGCGAGTGGCCATTTACAAACGGGTGTCCACTACAGAGCAAAAGATCGATGGGTATAGCCTGGAATCTCAGGATAAGAAGCTAAAGGCATATGTAAGGGATAATAAGGGGCTTAATTTCACCACTAGATCGGAATGGTGCTTTGAAGATGTTCACACGGGGGGAGATTTAAGTCGCCCCGCTCTAAACCGTCTGAGAGAATTAGTAAAAGAAAAGAAGATCGATGCAATACTTGTATGGAAGATCGATCGGCTTTCACGGTCATTGAAGCATTTACTTGGACTATTTGAGGAGTTCGAGAGTCACGATGTGAGTTTTATTTCCATCCAAGAGAACATCGACTTCAAGGGGCCTATTGGTAGGCTTGTTTTCCAGATATTCGGTGCGATTGCTCAATTTGAAAGATCTTTGATTAAAGGGCGAACTCATATGGGAAAGGTCGCATCAGCCGAGATGGGGAACTACACGGGTAGTTCGGTGCCATATGGTTATAGGCCTATTAAGAACCCAGGGGGAAGAGGGAAAAAATTGGAGGTAGTGGCAGAAGAAAAGAAATGGGTGAAAGAGATTTTTGACTGGTACATTTATGAGGGAATGGGTTATGGGGCCATTACTCGCAAGCTCAATAAGTTAGGCGTGCCTAAGGGGGCCTATTCTGCGGCTAGAAGAAAAACTTCAAAGTGGGTTGAAAAGAATGTGCGAACAATACTGCACAACCCCATTTACTACGGAATTCACATTTCGAATAGAAAGGATGAGGAGGGCAAGCTCCTAGAGGAGAAGGATTGGACAATTGTTGGTTTCCCTCCATGTGTTTCAGAGATCGCATACTTACAAGCACAGAGTGTCGGAAAAGGACGTACGGGAGGTCGTCGAAAGTTTGAATATCTTCTTAGTGGCAAGCTCTGGGATGTAATGTTCGATAGGCCGAGATCATTCAGTGGAGCTCAGAGGACGAAGGGTGGTTTTAGCTACAGAAGAAAGCAGTTCAAAGACAAAGAGGGCACCCACCATCCAGTATTCGAATTCCCAGGAAAGCAACTCGATGCCTTTGTTTGGGGAAAGATCATGGAAGCACTAAATGACCCTGAAATTTTCGTGAAGAAGTACTTGTCAGAGCAGTACTGCGAGCCTAAGAAAATAGAAAAAATAGAGAGTCATTTGTCCAGTTTGAGACAAAAAAAGGCAAACCTTGAATTGGCTCTTGACAGAGTAGAGGAAGCATATGAAAGGGGAGCCTATGATGAAGACAAGTTAAACCAGAAGACGATAGAAAAGACTCAAGCCATAACTGATTGCGAACTTCAAATACAGGAGCTTCAGGATGAACTATCCTTCATCGGATCAATTGATTTAGAAGTAGCAAAGCTGAAGGAAGCATCGGAGAAAGTGAAGTATCGTTTAGGAAGTCTTGACCTCAAGCAAAAGAAGATTATCGTGAGCCTCTTTGTGGACCATATCGAAATGTCACGTATTCCAAAGGAATGTAGGAAGGATGGGAGAGTGAAAAACTGGAATATTAGTGCAGAAGTCTCCTTTAGGTTCAATCCCAATAAGTTTAAAGCCTCCTCCATAGGGGATAGAACTGTTAAGTCCCACATGAAAGCCAAAAAAGAGGCATCAATTCCTCAGATTCATTCAAGTGGTGCCGGGGGGCAGGATTGAACTGCCGACACCACGATTTTCAGTCGTGTGCTCTACCACTGAGCTACCCCGGCGAATTTTTAAAGCTTCTCTATAACAAGAAGTTGGCCCAATTCTACAGAACCGAGCTCTCCTGAGCAATACAAAAAAAGCCCTACTACGAGAGCAGGGCTTTGGGAGGGGCCAATTTAGTCATGTAACATGAAATGAGCAAAAGGACGTGCGGCAAAAATCAAGACAGCGGCCGCGAACCACCATCTGAATTGCAAAACAAAGGCAAATCCATAAGCACCCACTAAGACACCAAAGAAAAAGGTTGAAAATTTAATCAACATTAAATCAAGAATTGTGAGTCGTTTTACCAACTTAGGAGCAATTTCAGTCATGAAGGCCGCACCAAATAAGTGGCCTAGCGCTATAGCCCCTAATGCCCCTGCAAGATACAGATAATTGTGACCCCAAAATCCCATCACTGCGAGAATCCCTGCAATTAAATGAAGCACAGAATTAACAGGTTCTGCATGAGCGTACATCACTTCTCGGAACATGGTCATTTTGACAGTCTTACCCTTTTCATTGAACCACGCATATATGTGCCCAATGAGTGGAAGCACGATTCCGAATAGGACCGCCCATTCCCAGTTCTGATACCAGAGATAGTAAGCAGCACCAAAAAAACCAACCACATGCAATAAGAAACTAACGGGATTGGCATCTTGAGCACAAACACGTTGATAGAATGACATTTTTTTCATCTTTAGGGAGAGTTAAAGGAGAAAGTAAGTTAATAATATTTTACGCCCATTTCTTTTATGTGCAAGTTTCTATGATTGCCAAGAGATTGACACATACGGTCGTGAAATATATTTAGAAATTTTCAATCGCAAGATGTTCGTGATTACTTGAAAATGCAGTAAAGTAGGAGCTAATGAAACCCCCTTCCTAAGCCCTCCCTTGATTTTTTAATTTCGTTTAGAGAAAGAATTGCTCGAAGAAGATATGGCTTTTATCGAAGCCTTTATCTAGGAAGAGTTGTTTGACGTCATCAATCATGGGCTTTCCGCCGCAGAGGTAGACATCTGCTTTTTCGGGATCGAATTTAATGCCTGGAAGAATTGCTGTGACACGTCCACGTGATCCGGCCCAATTCTCATCTGGACGGGAAAGGGTGAGAGTAAAATCAAGATTGTCGTGTTGAGTGGCCAGGTCTTCAAATAGGTCACGGTAAAAGATGTTTTCGGGCGAACGTAATCCAAAATAAACACTCATTCGACGTGTGTCTCCTTGGGCCAATAAATGCTCAATCATGGAGCGGAAGGGCGCAATACCAGTTCCGGTTGCTACAAACACAAGATGTTCACGCTCAGGTGGTGATTTGAAAAAGAAATGTCCAAACGGTCCCTGCATCTCAGCTTCTTTTCCAATCTCCCACTGTTTCATGAGGGGGGTCAATTTCCCTCTGTCCACAATTTCAATGTTAAACGTTAATTCATTCGTAGCTTCAGGAGCACTTGCCACCGAATAGGCTCGACTAATGAGTTCACCTGTTTCAGGGTGATGTTCCTTGATCAAGACAAATTGGCCAGCCTTAAACTCAATCGACGTTGGTTCAACAAGATCAAATACAAAATCATAGGTGCTCGCAGTAAGCGCTGTTTTTTCTTTGAGACGGGTACGATAGGTGAGAGGAAGAGCCATGCCCAAATCCTAAAGTAAAAATACTGATTATCCAAATTCTTTGATAGGATGGGCTCATGGGAAATCATAAAAACCATTTCAAAGATGCACTGGAGCGAACGTACGTCGCTGCCATGTTTGATGTGGATGGAACCCTCATTGAAGCAGGGGGCGGAGAGTTTTCCGACTCCTTGGTGAAAAAGATAGCGGAACTTAGTATGGAGATGCCTCTGGCTATTTGTTCGGGACGACGACTGGAAGGCATGATTGAAGTAATGGAACCATTTTTCGCCGCCGCTCAAGATAGAATAAAGGCGCAGGAGAACTGGACGTTTTTCCTGGAAAATGGATCAATGGGGCTTGCCTGGAATTCCGAAACTCAAATGTACGAAAAATTTTATCAAGTTGATTGGCCGGCTGATCACATTTTGATGGGCGCGGTCCACGAGAAGGCTAGGACTTTACTGCCCATGGTTTTTCCTGAAGTAGTATTGAGAATGAATGAGTGCAATCTAGGTATCTATGTGCCGGATCGACATCTTTATCCCAAGCAAACATTAGGAGAAATCACTGCGTCGTTGGCCAAAGCAACGCGTGAATTATTGAAGGAATTTGACCGGCATGAATTAGTCCACGTGATTGATTCTGGAGTCGCGGTCCATATCATCCCTGCGGAGGGAGATAAGGATCGTGGGATTCGAGAATTTGCTCGCATTCTTCGTGACGAACGTGGCTTGACTATTGGTTCGGAGGCACGTGAAATACTTATTGTTGGGGATCAACCATGTGTTGGCTGCAATGATGAGAAATTGCTGGAAGGAAAGTGGGGGACTCCATTCACTGCCGAACACATTAATCCCGGTAAGCCGTATCCAATTCCTGTTTTTAGTGAAAAGGGAGAGATTCTCAAAGGACCGACAGCAACGTTGAGTCTATTGGAATCTGCTAAGTTCCCTCGTTAGATTATTTCATATGCAATGTTCGTGTAGGGAAGGCCATTTCGATTTTGGCTTTTTCGAGTGCGACCTTTATCTTGCAGTTGATATCGTTCTGAACTTTGAGGCCTTTCTCATAATCCAAAGTCTTGATCCAGTAGGTTAGGCTCACCATAAGAGCAGAGTCTCCAAATGCACTGAAATGAACCCGAGAATGAGCGTCTGTTTCCTTGTTCAATTTTACAATTTCTTGAAGCAGCTTCATCGCGCTCTTAAGCTTGGCGCTCGAGGTGTCATAAGTGAAATTCAAAACTAAGTCCACACGACGTTTAGGACGACGGGAAAGATTTTCAATCTTAATGTCAGCAAGTCGCTTATTGGGGAATATAATCTCAGTACCTTCCGTGCTTTCGAAGCGAGTAGAGCGCAATCCTACCGCCTTAACAGTTCCCTCAAACTCAGGAGTTTTGATGAAATCTCCAACCCTAAATGTTTTATCGGCAAAAAGAGAAATAGACCCAATCAAGTTTCCAAGCGCATCTTGCGCAGCCAAGGCAAACGCCAATCCGCCAATTCCCAACCCTGCAACAAGTGAAGTTACATCGTATCCCAAATTACTGACAATCATGAGGATCACTGTCGCCCATATAATGACTTTCATAAAGCGTTCTAGCGTGGGGATAATGGTCTTATCAAGGACTTTATTTTTGTTGGCATAGGGCACAAGATACTCAGCTACCATGAAGTCGAAAACCTTAATGAAGGAGGCAGTTATCTTAAGAGACAGCAAAATAAGAATGGCTTTGCTGATGAATAAATCAATGCCGTCTGTCAGTGTGAGGATTTTGGTGGCATATCCAAAAGCCAGGATCACAATTACAAAAGAGAGCGTATTGCGGGCGATTACAATTAAGAAATCATCAAACTTGCCCTTTGTTTTTGTTGCCCATCGAGCAGCATAATTAAGGAAAACACTACAAATCAATCGCGCCACCAACCATCCCAAGGCAATCATGAGAAGCGCCACTAGAATTTGATCGAGACGGTTATTGAGCAGCACAATGTCTCCCACAAACGATAGTTGGTCAGCAACGGTACCTTGAAGTGATGGGAGGAGTTCATTCATGAATTCATTGTAACGACTTAAGGCGGAAATTCAAGACGGGACTTGAAGCAGTCGGTCTTTTCTGGTATAATTATATGATAAAAATAAAAACAAAAGCCTTATGGCTAGCCCGGCAGAATCTTATAAAGCAACGGATCAAGAAAAAGAACTCATTGGAGTTGTGTCCGTTAATAAAAAAGCAGGAAGAGATCCGGACGCAACACGTAATCGTCTCAAGGCAATTGAAGGAGGCGTTTTAGGGGATATTCGAAATAGGGAAAGAGCTTGGGGTAAGCGAGTTAAAAAATTTGCCACCTATCTAAACCCAATGAAAGATGGCGCAATGCCCACTAAGAAAGGAGATTTCATTGTCCGTATTAAGGAAGTTGCCTCTGATCAGGCGGTGATGATGCTCAGCCAAATGGGTGATCTAGAAGAATCAACGGAAGCTCGACTTCGCAAATTAAGTTCAAAAACCGCAGAAAAATTCGCTAACATAACCTCTCAAGTCCGAGTTGCCAATGATGCGATTAAGGCTGCAGACGAGTACCATTCAATGATCAAGGAAGAGCAGGCAGAGCGAGCAAGAATGATCAAGTTTATGAGAGCACAGGATCTACGGGATCATCCAATAGCCGGAAACATACCTTTAATACGACGGTTTGTAGTCATCGATAATAAATTACCCAACGCAGCAGGAATAATGGAAGACAAGCTACTCAGAGAAGCTGCAAAAGAGGTGGCTACTCATGCAAAGATCGAAAAAAGAGCTTATGAAAAAGAAGCCAAGGAGCAATTTTCGGACATTCGTGGCTCTGAAGATGCGCTTAGAACTCAAATATTGCGTTACAGCTCCGCAGACACCATTGACCGTCTAGAGAAAGAACTTCGTGCAGCAGCCGCAGGTGATGATGTCCGACTGTTAACTACAATTCAAGGACTAGATCTTGGACATTACCCTGATGAACAAGCAGAGAAGATACGTGAGTTATTAGGGAAAGAAGTTGAAATGTTAAGTAAAAAAGGTGGTCAATCAAAAGCTTATGATGTGCTCCAAAAATTAGAGGCCAACGATCAAGCTTCGGAAGAGGTTGCTAAGGCAGTTGCGCGTCTTCCTATTGGAACGCCTGTGACAATGGAATGGGCAAGAACCAAGAAGAAAATGGTGATACTAGCTAAACAGCCAGAAGGAAGAATTACCCTGAAAGAGCTAGGATCAGATGCTGCAGTGGACCAGATCGTTCTAATCCCAGAACAAAAAATTGGCCTGCGTGCGAAACCAGCTCCTGTAAAGAAAGCAGCCGCGAAGAAACCAGCCGCCAAAAAACCAGCCGCCAAAAAACCAGCCGCCCAAAAAGCAGCTTCAGCTCCGGCCGCAGCTGCAGCTCCGCCAGCTTCGAGTGGAACAGGATATGTTGAAGAAATTTTCAACATCAGTGACACAAAAATAACTATCAATACTCCTCGCCATATTTAATCGATTATTATGAACGACTTTACCGTAGAAGATATCATTAGTTTCATTCACCTCAGTCATACTTTAAGTGACAAGAAAAAAGAGGAGTTAGCGAAGCGTGTGCTCGATGAGTTAGAAGCAAACAATAACAAAATTAGTCCTAAAATGGGTAAAGAACTTGCGGCACTATTTGAAAAGGATTTAGCTCATGTTGAAAAAAACATTATACCGGCACGAGAAGAGAAGGATGAGTTGCGATTGGCAGAGTATGACTATGAAATTGACAGTGCACAGCCTGAACTTCAGGAATTAGTTTCAGACTATGAATTGGCTACTCAGGAACTCTACAGTGAGTACAACGAAGAATTCCTCAGGCTCGATAAAGCTTTTGACGAAGTTGCTCAGGAAGAAATTGGACAAAAAGAAGAAGATCAAATCCACGCCATTCACGCTAGACTCAAGAAAAAATAGCCCCTTTAATCCATTTTTGATACCATACAGGCATGACCTCCCTACACTGCATTCCGATTCAGGTTAGCTCTATGAAGGATCTTGAGAAGCGTTTTAGAGAAGAAGCAGCGCATGGAGATGTTTTAGAAGTGTGGCTCGATTCCATTCGAGATCTACGATTGGCAGAGATTTTTTTTCTAAAAGAGGAAATAAAAAAGCCACTGCTATTTGTTAATAAGGCCCCCTATGAAGGAGGGGATTTCATGGGAACTCCTGAGGCACAAATAGACCTATTGGCCGAAGCATTAGAACGTGGTGCCGACTATATAGACGTAGCCCTACAAACCGAAGGCAAGTTGATCAAAAAATTAGTACAAGAAAAGAATGAGTCAGCAACCATAATCGTGTCGTATCACAATTTTAAGGGAACACCGCCGCTAGAAGAGCTTCAAAAAAACGTCCAAGAGGCTAAGAAGAAAGGGGCCGATATCGTCAAAATAGCAACCTATGTGGAGGATGTGAGTAAGAATGTGATTTTATTTGATTTACTCAAATGGGCAGGAGAAGAAGACATTGCGTTAACCGCCGTGGGAATGGGCGATCGAGGTAATATCAGTCGTGTGATGGCCCCCATGCTAGGTAGCGCTCTTTATTATGCTCCTATGGATGAAGAATATGCCACCGCCCCTGGACAACTCACGAAAGCTGATCTTGAGGCAATTTGGGGACACCTCAGTTTCTAAGTCTCTAAACCTATCAACTAGGAACTTAATATGCTATCGTACGCATCGATATTTAATCAAATCTTATGGGTCTTCAAATCGGCATCGTCGGACTTCCCAATGTTGGGAAATCAACCTTATTCAATGCACTCACCAAATCTAATGGTGCGGAAGCAGCCAACTATCCATTCTGTACCATCGACCCTAATGTCGGGGTGGTGGAAGTACCGGATTCTCGACTCAGAGGATTAACGGAGGTGGTCAGCCCGCAGAAAGTTCTCCCCGCTATTGTTGAATTTGTGGACATTGCGGGATTAGTCGAAGGCGCCTCAACAGGGGAGGGACTGGGCAATAAATTCCTGGCAAACATTCGAGAATGTGATGCCATCGCACAGGTGGTTCGCTTATTTGAAGATGGGAATATCACGCATGTGCACGGAGGAGAACTGGATCCAAAACGTGACCGAGAAGTGATTGAATCTGAACTTATTTTGGCAGACCTTCAGACTTTAGAGAATCGTCTTCCAAAACTAGAAAAAGAAGTTCGTGGAGGGAGTAAAGAAGCCAAGGTCATGTTTGAGTTAGGAAAGCGGCTTGAAAGCCATCTCAACGAAGGAAATCTAGCCATTCATGCAGATGTTTCTAAGGATGAGCAGCCATTTTTGAAACAGTTTCAACTTCTGAGTTCTAAGCCCATGATGTTGATTGTTAATTTACACGAAGACAAAATCATCGGTTTTGACGAAGGGAACGTGCGTTCTCAATTAATGGTTCCTGAGGCTACAAAAATCATCCCCGTCTCTGCTAAAATAGAACACGAATTAGGACAGCTTTCCGAAGAAGAGGCAGCTGAGTTTCTCGAGGAAATTGGAATGAAAGAACCAGGCCTTCACGCACTCATTCGTCATGCGTATGACCTACTTGGATTGCACACGTATTTCACGGCTGGGGTCAAAGAAGTTCGCGCCTGGACCATGAAAAAAGGGGCCACCGCGCCCCAAGCAGCTGGTGTTATTCATACCGATTTTGAAAAAGGATTCATCAGAGCTGAAGTCATTCCTTATGATCATTTTATGGAGCATGGAGGAGAGAGCGGAGCCAAGGAAAAAGGGAAAATGCGCCTCGAAGGAAAAGAGTATGTAGTCAATGATGGCGACGTAATGCACTTCCGATTCTCGAATTGAGGGTATTGTGGTAAAATATACGGATAAAATTAAAGCTACATATGCTTATAATTCCTTCTCTATATCTCCAAAATGGACGTTCAGTCTCCCTCTACAAGGGGCATGAGAATGAACAGAAAAAGATATACTCACGTGATCCCATTGAGATGGCTCGTGAATTTGCCGGCAATGGGGCTTCACTGATTCAGATTATAGATCTTGATGGCAGTAACAATCACGGGCCAGAAAATTTGGAGGTCATCAAAGAGATCATCTGCGAGCTATCCATTCCAGTTGAGATTGGAGGTGGAATTCGATCTATGGAAGTTATAGAACAGTGTTTTAACGCTGGAGTAGCTCGAGTTATTCTAGGAGTGTCAGCTCGTGAATTAATTCCTGAGGCTCTCGCAAAATACGGAGCAGATCGCATCATATTTGGGATCAAAGCACGCCGAAGCCAAGTAGACTCTGACAATCTGCCTGCAGACTCCGATGAAGTTGTGGAGATCGCAGAAAAGGTGGTGGCTCAAGGAATCACACAAATAATTTATAAAGACATGGAAACTCAGGGTGCTCTTTATCATCCTAATTATGATGATGTAGACCGCCTCATTCTAATTTTAGGGTCGGACATCAAGATCTTCTCTTCGGGAGGGGTGACATCCTTAACCGACCTCTCCATTCTCCATGAAATCAAAACAGCTGGGGTCACCATTTCTAGGGCACTCATCGAATATAAGCTCAGCCTTTCCAAGGCTATAAACTACTACGAAACCGATCAGGATCGAGCTTTTTTACTTGATTTGCCTGATACTCGATAAACTTTGACCACGCCATCCACAGATTCAATCGCATCAAATGTGAGCCGAAGATGATCAATATCAATAACCTCCAGAACTAGTTCAATGCAGGCTTGAGCAATTGTTTTGCCGGGGTGAACACCGATTTGATAAATATTGGCATCAATGTTTGCCAATGACATACCAAGGTCTCTAAGCATGCCCACACGGTCTGTGGTATCCACATGAAGTTTGACGCGATGGTACGGAATCCCTGGACGATGTCTGAGATCTTCAAAAAGTCGACTTTTCCCTTTACGATAGGAAACTTGGCTAAGTGGCGTCTTGTATTTTTTTGAAGTGGTACCTTTATGAGCCTCTCCAAGAAGGTCTTTCACGCTGTACATTGTTGCAATGATTTCATTTCCCGAAATAGTGCCTTCTCCCATTGATTCTAAGAGATCGTTCCAGTCTTTTACCTCAAAATGGTTGATGAGAGTGGCTTTTTGACTCGCAGTCAGTGAGCTCAATGTGTCAGCCCCATATCGTCCTAATTCATACTTGAGAAGTTCACGTCCAGAGGTACGCCATTGGGTAGTAGACTGTCTTTTGATAGCCTGACGAATTTTGTTGCGGGCAATATTGGTCCGTACTTTTTCAAGCCATTTACGTTGAGGGGAATTCTGGGTTTTAGATAAAGTCACTTCAACTGTGTCTCCCGTTTTTAGAGTTGTGAATAGCGGGGCCTCTACATTGTTTCGAATCAGCTTAATTGCATGGTTTCCTACATCACTATGGATATGATAGGCAAAGTCTAAACCTGTAGCTCCACGAGGAAGATCAATCACATCTCCCTTAGGCGTGAACACAAAGATGCGATCTTGAAACACATCCACCTTTAGATTCTCCAAGAAGTCATAGTTGCTTTTAAGTTCCTTTTGGAGATCCAAAATCCGTTGTACCCACTCAGAGCGTTTGGCAATCTTTTCCTGAGATTTAGAGCCTTGGCTTTGATAAAAATAATGCGCCGCAATTCCATACTCAGAATCCATATGCATGGCATGAGTACGTATCTGAAATTCTGTACGCAGTCCCTTAAGTCCGAAAACAGTGGTGTGCAAGCTTTGGTAGCCATTGGACTTAGGAACGGCAATGTAATCTTTAATACGCCCAGATTTTGGATGGAAAAGAGAATGAACAATGCCCAGGACTTGATAGCAAGTTGGTTCATCTTCAACAATAATGCGGAGACCTAGAAGGTCATGTAGGTCTTCTAATTGACGACCGGTGCGCACCATTTTACTGAAGATACTGAATAGATTTTTGGGGCGGGACTCAACGTCGGCTGAAATATTATGGGTCTTGAGGGCACGCTTAACTTTTCTCAATGTTTCGCGAAGAAGCTTTTCGTGCTGTGAGTTCATAACTTCCATCTGCTTACTCAGCGTTTTGTACTCTTCTGGATAGATGAACTGAAAGCATAAATCTTCAAGAGCTGCCTTGAATCCCCAGATACCAAGTAGGTTAGCAATGGGCGCAAAAATTTCCATGGTCTCTTTTGCAATGCGAAGCTGCTTTTCTTTTTTCACATATTGCAAAGTCTCCATGTTATGAAGACGATCGGCTAACTTAATTAAAATAATGCGCAGGTCTTGCGCACTATGTAGAAAAAATTTCTTAAGTGATTCAATTTGTCTTTCGGCCATGTTGTCACGATATTTTACCTTAGACAGTTTAGTGACTCCATCGACTAGGAATGCCACATTCTTGCCGAAGTTTTTTTCAATTTCATCCAGAGTACAGGTTGTGTCTTCAGGGACATCGTGCAACAAACAGGCGACCAACGCGTCTTCATCGACCTTGAGTTTCGTCAAATTCATTGCCGCCGCAAGTGGATGAATAATATAAGGGGAACCATCCATTCTTAGTTGGCCTTTGTGACAGTTACGCGCAAACGTATAAGCCCCTCTCAGTCGCTCTTCATTAAGGCTAGGGAGATAGATTTTTGCAGCTTTGACAAGGGTTCCAATTTGCATATTCAATGTATCAACAGTTAGGAACAATTATTGCACATACTTAACAGGTTGGCAAATTGGTTGTGTTTTGGGTAGGATAGCCGCATGAAAGTCGCATTATTGATTTCTGGAGGAGTGGATAGCTCAGTGGCATTGCATCTACTAAAGGAGGCAGGGCATGAGATAACCGCATTTTATTTAAAGATCTGGCTCGAAGATGAGTTGGCTTTTTTGGGAGAGTGTCCCTGGGAAGATGATCTAGAAGTCGTGCGTGCTGTGTGTGAACAGGCAGATATTCCTTTGGAGGTTATTTCTATGCAAAAGGAATACTGGGATGAAGTGGTCAAATACACGATCGAAGAAGTGGAGGCAGGACGGACACCAAACCCGGACATGATGTGTAATCAGCGCATTAAATTTGGGAGATTTTACGAAAAAATAGACAAATCATATGAAAAAGTAGCGACCGGTCATTACGCACAGCTAGAAGAAGATAATGGGGTGGCGTATTTGAAGCGCTCACCGGATCCCATCAAAGATCAAACCTATTTTCTTGCGCATCTTAGTCAGGAACAGCTTAAGCGAGCCATGTTTCCTATCGGGAATTATACCAAAAAAGAAATAAGAGAACTTGCCGAGAAGTACGATTTGCCCAATAAAAATCGTAAGGATAGTCAGGGGATTTGTTTTCTGGGGAAAATAAAATTCAGCGAATTTGTTAAGCACCATTTAGGAGAGAAAGAAGGAGATTTTATTGAGGTGGAAACCAATGAAGTAATTGGAAAGCATCAGGGTTTTTGGTACTACACGATTGGGCAGCGTCAGGGCATGGGCTTGAGCGGAGGGCCCTGGTACGTGGTACGTAAGGATCCAGCTGAAAACGTGGTATTTATTTCGCGCAGTTATCATACGGAGGATAAAATTCGAAATGAATTTGAAGTAGGGGCGTTGAACTGGCTGTCCGGGTATGAACCGACGGTGGGCGGCGAGGTGGGGCGGGCGGTGGATGAGGCGGCTGGTGAGGCGTCGGTCAAAACAGTGGACGGCAACTCGGTTGCGCTTTCAGTAAAAGTTCGCCATGGAGAGCAAATGTATAAAGCCGAGGTGAGGTTTGATGGCGAAGACGAGGTGGAAATGGGAGGCTCGGTTGGAGGGCGCGCTAAGGGTGAGGTGGGCGCGGCGAATCTACGCGCGAATGTGAAATTGGAGGAATCGGATCAAGGTTTGGCAGCTGGCCAGTTTGCTGTGTTTTATGACGGAGAGATTTGTCTGGGAGGGGGCGTGATTTTGTGAGGCGGTTTGTGGTGGGCGAGTAGCGGAGATTTGAACAGACTGTGCAAAAACCGGACCGCCGTGTCAGGATTTGTTAATCATTAGAATAGGGGCTCACAATCAGGCAAGGTAAAATGATGGATTAACTGGTTGAAAGGTGATATTATTAGCACCTATTAACCCCCTCCGAAATGACAAAAAAAGAACTCCACAAACGGTTTGCTGAATGCGGAAAAAATATCAAAAAGCTTATGAGAGAATGTGCCTTGATGTTACCTGAAATCGACCGCCAACGAATCTGGAAGAAGGAAGGATTTGGGTCAATTTACGAATACGCCGCTAAATTAGCCAACATGAGCCGCTATCAAGTTGAACTAGCTCTGTGGACAGTTCGAAAAATCGAACACATGCCAGCGCTCTTGAAAGTTGCTCGGGAGAAGGGGATTCACGCTGTGCGGCCTGTGGCAAACGTGGCAACCGAAGAAACGGCCAAGTTCTGGGCGGACAAAGCGGAGAATTTGACCGTTCGGGGGCTAGAAACATACGTACGGGAAACCAAAAAGTCTTGTCACGTGACAAGTCTCCAACCTGCAAAATCGCCCAAAATGACGATAAAAGTAGATTTACCCGAGATACTTGCCAAACGTTTAGACCAACTGAGCAAACGAGCAGACTTCGAAAAACTATTGGGCAAATTTCTAGATGAGGTTGAACAAGAAGGAGAGAAAAATAAACCCGAATCAGTACAAACCAAATCCCGGCACATTCCAGCAAAAATTCGCAAATACGTGACCACGCGAACAAACAATAAATGCGCGTATTCAACCTGCAAAAAGCCAATATATCAGTTGCACCACACAGAGCGGTGGGCCCTAAAACATGCGCATGATCCTGACCGACTGCAACCCCTTTGCAAAGCACACAACGAATTGGCCCACCGCGGGCTGATCGAGAACGAGGAAAAATCGCCAATAAGCTGGAGGATGAGAGAGCAACCGGATCGAAGACACCCTAAGTTCGCGATTGATCAGAAGGTGTGTGCCCACGCAAGGAGTGAGTAGCATGGACTTTTAACCTTAAATTTGGTATAATGTGTGGATTTAAAACCACTCATTGTGTCCCAAGATCATTACATCATTCCCTTGCTTGAGCCACCAGTGGTTCGACGACGCCCACTAATGGAGACGGCTAGCCAAATCCTAAGGGCGGGACTGTTTTCAATGATTCTTTTTGCCGGGGGCTTTTTCACTCTCAATGCGGCCTCTTACAGTGAAATCATTCAGGCTTCTCTGCTCACAGCAGATGAGACAAGCCAGGCGGCGCTAAATCAGCATGTTGAACCTGTTGAGGAGCAACCTAAAATTCAAAAGTTATTGGTAGTTGAACGTACGGCTATCGCACAGAAAGCTCAAATCCCGGAATTAAACCTAGCCATCACACCTCCAGACAATCGCATCATCATTCCGAAAATAGATAAAAACATTCCACTCATTGATTCAGATCCACAGAAACTGATGAATGCAGATTGGAAGTCCCTTGAAAAAACTTTTCAGAAAGATCTCGAAAACGGAGTGATCCACTATCCGGGAACCGCCAATCCAGGAGAGGAGGGAAATGTGTTCATTACAGGGCACAGTTCATACTATCCATGGGCTCCAGGTAGCTTTAAGAGCGTGTTTGCACGTTTAAAGGACGTGGAGATGGGAGACGACATCATCGTGTACTACAACCAGGAGAAACACCACTACGTTGTGCGTGAAAAGAAGGAAGTAAAAAATAATGATGTGAGCGTACTTGAGCAAGGAAAAGGGAAATTCCTCACCTTAATGACCTGTTCCCCAGTCGGAACAAACATCAAACGATTGGTTGTGATTGCTGAAGAAATCTAGCCAGCCAATGGAGCTGCACTTGAGTCTTCAGGCTCGGAGTCTAATTCATCAATGGTGCCTAGAAGTGCTTCTTCTGCTGCTTTTTCCTCGGCTTCGTGGGCACTCTCAGCGGCTTGGCGCTCTTCACGTTTCTTGCGAGCGTCATCGGCTTCCCACTGGCTCAAATGCTTATCATTGATCTTGGAAAGCTCTTTCTCATATTCAGAATCAAGTTTAGACAACTGATCTTTTTCGTGAATCAAAATTCCACGCAATTTTTCAACCTGTTGGTCAGTCATAATCGGCAAAATTTGAAACCAATAATCTCTCTCTTCATCAGTCATGGATTCAGTCTTGAGAACCAGTTCCTCAAGATCAGGAAATTTAGCTGACACTGCCGCAGGAATACGACTTTTTGTCTGAGTGGAGCCAGTTGCTCCGGTTGCGCCTTGTTGAGTGGGGTCTTGTCCGTCCATAAGATTGAATTAGTTGAATATATTATAGCTTAATTTTCAGTACGTTTCCAGGATTCAAGTTTAGATTGAATGAATCCACCCAGAGTCATATTTCGAGAGTCATCAGCATCAGCATCATCGTCTCCAGTTGTAGTTTCGGCCGCCTCCATGAAGGCATTTCCCTCATTAGTTACAAAAACCTCGGTCATAAGAGCTGCGTAGAAACCTTCATCCGTTTCTTTGAATAAATCCAGTGTCTCCTTTGAAGGGGAATCATCTGCAAGAGTCCCATCTTTATGTGCCAGTAAATCTGCCAGGGGGATGTCCTTGAATTCTTTCAGTCGATCATTTTCCGCCGTGATGGAAAACGAGTCCAAAACAGCGGCTATAGATTCAGGGGGAGCAGCTTCCTCTTCCTCCGAGAATAAATCTCCCACAAGGTCCATGAGCCCGCCAGAATCTTCCATAAGTATGCCCAGATTTCCAACCACCGTCAGCATCATGACAACTCCCAACATCAGGGCCTTTATATACTGATTTTTGCCCACGGCATCCATAAGATCATCCTTCATTTCATAGACTTTTGCGATGGAGGCAAGGGCTTCGTCTTCCGCGGATTCCTCCACATCTTCATCTTCCTCCTCACGCGTTCCGGCCTTTTCCTTAGAGTCGTCATGAGTTTTGGATGCCCGCTCGGCTTGTTTTTCAGCGCCCGAGCTCATAGCATCTTCAATGCGAGCGGATTCAACCCCGCGGGCTGCCATGGCAGTGCTAACTTCTTCCTTTCCCCCTTGAAGATCTCGATAGGACTGCTCTTTATCTTGAAAGTGCGTTGCAAACGCTTGACGTGTGGCCTTAAGCGTATCGATGGTAGCGACAAAAACTGATCGTTTACCTTTTGTCATTTTCTTTTTAAGCCCAGTGAGCGAATCAAGCTCAACTAATGCGGCCTCAGAGGAGGCAACCGATTCACCAAAAAACGAATCGACCTCTCCCCCAAGAGTGGAAAGTAGGGGAAGTGCGTCCGAAATCGACAAGAATGATGAATCTTGAGAAAAGATTTTGGTGTCAAGCTCAGTGATTCGTGTAGAAAAACCTTCAAGGGAGGTCTTGGCCTTAGTATAGCCATCTCGAATTTCTTTGCCCTTCTTTGCCCGTATAGTTATATTCTCAAGTAAAGATTCTTTCTGATCACCTAAAAATGTAATTGTCTCATCAAATTTGGGGATTATACGCTTAGATGTAATATCGATAGTGGAATCTCCTAACTCATCGAGACGGGCCTCTTCTTCGGGAAGCATGAGTGAGGAGGGCTCTTCATCAGCTGATGCAGCGGGCGCGGCATCAGGCACTACAGTCTCAGGAGCCGCAGCTTCAGGCTCCGCCGTTTCAGGCGGACTAGCCTCCAACTCCTTAACCCGAGCAATTTCCACATCCAGCTCATCAAGAATTGCTTGGCCTGGTTCTTTCTCTTTTAGAGGTTCAAACCAACCTGCGGAATCAAGATCACGCCGAATACGTTCAAGCTTATTACGCGCACCCAAATAATCCCCACCATTAATTAGGTCCTTCGCAGAAGGTAACCCATCTTCCTCTCCTCCCTCATCTATCTGAAGCTCGGTGAGTTCTCGGATGATGGCATTACGCTTATACTCTCGCTTGATAATATCGTGATTGGCTTTATCGGAAACCCAGGTCTTAGCCAGTCTCACCGCCTGATAAACCCCTGCTAGTGGCAATGATTCGGCCAAGGCTTCGCGGCGTTCAGTATCGTCCGCCTGGACTTGTGCAGTGGCCGCTTCATGGACTGTTTCCGCATCCGCGGTTGCGGCGTCCTGATGTGCTTGCAACTGATCGGCATCTTCCGGGGCTGAGGCAGCCGGAGTCGGCTGGTCAGTTCCTGTAGCATCCGAAGCGGGAGCTGGTGACGGTGATGGTGTTGGTGTGCTCATGACTAAATTATGTAAATATCACCCAACTCTTCTTCCAAGTTTTCCTTGGTGAGTCGGATGGAGTGAAGTTGGTTTTTGATCTGGAAACTAGGTTCAGGGTTGAGTTGCCACCAGTCATAAATTTCTCGGAGGCGTGCCAAAATGGTGAGCGCGTTTTGATCGGCTCGTGCCTTTTGGACTTGCTCAAGATTTTCGTACATTTTCCCGTTCAAAAGAGAACTAGGTGCATGGCGATTGATCGTTCCGGAATCAAATTTAGCAATAATATCTTTAAGAAAATCCTCATCTGCGGGTTCAAAACAGTGGTCTATATCTGCCGGCTTATTGAGCATGACTTGAGTGTCATCGGCAATGGGAGCATTGTCGGTGGCAGGATCATAGAGTGGATTGGAGGAGTCGTTCATGGTGAAACTTTACATGAAATCAGGTTCAATCTATCATATAAGTATACCAGGAAACGATGTACATAACAATCCTAAATGATCTCTGAAGACCAAGCCAAAGAACGCATAGAAAAACTTAAGGATAAAATTCGTGAACTGAATCATCACTATTTTGTTTTGAATGAGTCGCCGGTGTCCGAAGCGGTGAGGGATTCACTCAAGCGAGAATTGATGGATTTGGAAGCCGCATTTCCTGAATTAGTGACGGAGGATTCTCCCAGTCAACGGGTTGGAAGTGCTCTTTCTGGAAGATTTGCAAAGATAAAACATAAGACACGAAAGTGGAGTCTCCAAGATGCATTTTCTGATGAACACATTGAAGAATGGGGAACACGGATTTCAAAACTACTGCCTGGAGAGAAAATTGAATTCATTTGTGAACTCAAAATAGATGGTTTGAATGTGACGCTGTGGTATGAAAAAGGGAAATTGGCCCGCGCAATAACTCGTGGAGATGGAGGAGAAGGGGAAGACATAACCCACACCATCCGAACCATCAAAAGCGTTCCACTTATGTTGCAGCAGCCTATTGATCTGGAGGTGTCAGGGGAGGTCTTCATGCCTAAGGCAAGCTTCGAAAAGATAAAAGATGATTTCGTAAATCCAAGAAACGCAGCTGCTGGAACGGTCCGTCAATTGGATCCGCAGGTGGCAGCAAAACGTGATCTGGATATGTTCTTTTATTCGCTAGGAGAAAACACGCTAGAGACTCAACCAAAGACGCAGAAGGCGTTACTGGAAACCCTTATGGCGCTGGGCCTAAAAGTGAACACAAAATTTGTACACAAAGGATCAATTGGGGAGGTGATTGAATTCTGTCACTCCTGGACAGATGCGCGTAAAAAGCAGGATTATGATGTAGATGGAATTGTCATCAAGGTCAATGATCTCGACCAGCACAGACGTCTCGGATATACCGGAAAAGCACCCCGCTACGCACTGGCTTATAAGTTTCCTGCGGAGCAAGCAACCAGTCGAGTTCTGGACATTGTGATTCAGGTTGGACGAACGGGAGCGCTGACTCCAGTGGCTCATTTAGAGCCAACATTTGTAGATGGGAGTACTGTCTCTCGTGCCACGCTTCACAACGAAGGTGAAATCCGTCGGAAAGGAGTTAAAATCGGAGATTCGGTCATCATTCAAAAAGCAGGGGATATTATCCCGGAAGTGGTAGAAGTCTTGACCGATCTGCGCACCGGCAAGGAAGTCGATTTCATATTTCCCACTCAATGTCCGGTGTGTGAGAGCCCCGTAGAGCGCCAGGAAGGAGAAGCAATAACTCGATGCACAAATGCCAATTGTTTTGCCGTAGAACGTGAGAGAATGATTCATTTCGTGTCACGAGGCGCGTTCAATGTTGATGGATTAGGTGAGAAAATAATTGATCAGCTGATTGATGCAGGATTGACGAGTGATGGAGCTGATTTATTTTCGCTAACTGAGGACGATTTTCTGACTTTGGATCTGTTTAAGGAAACGCGCGCTACCAAAGTAGTGGAGGCGCTTAAAAAGGCACAAAAAGTTAGCCTTCCACGATTTATTTTCGCGCTTGGGATTAGGCATATAGGGGAACAGTCGAGTGAGCTAGTCGCCGATCATGTAGAACAAAAAAAGTGTTCAGAAAACGGGCTGGGGCCCATACTAGTAGGAGAAATAGCGCAAAAGGTAACGATGGAAGAATGGGTAGATATTGAAGGAATTGGTGAAAAAGTAGGGCAGTCGATTCACGATTGGTTTTTAAATCCAGATCACCTACACATTCTAGAAAAGCTCGAACACCATGGCATTCAATTCACTCAGAGCGAGAAAGCGAACACACCCCAAACATTGGGCGGTAAAACATTTGTAGTTACAGGAACTCTCTCCAAGCCTAGGGATGAAATAAAGGCGGTCATCAAAGCACATGGGGGGCACGTCAGTGGTTCAGTCAGCGCGAAAACAGACTATTTAGTGGCAGGAGAAAATGCCGGATCCAAGTACGATAAGGCGGTTAAGTTCAACATCAAGATATTGGAAGAAACGGAGCTGAACGACTTGCTAGGCTTGTAAGTATATGTTATAATAAAGAGAAATAAAAATAAAAAACCTTCACATGAGCGAACGCCTAGAGAGTCATCAATCAGCCAGCGGAGACGAATTCAAACGTCCTGAAAAAAGCTGGGTAAAAATGTCTAAGGAACAACGGGATGAAGTGTACGAAACACACAAAGAGGCTTTGGCCGGTAATTTAAAGAGTCTGCGGGATAATTTAGGCGCTTCTGTCTGGGAAGAGATTGCTAGTCCAGAGAAAAACTATTCAACCACAGCCACCGGAAAAATCATTAGTAGCGTAATACTTTCGGCCTTTAGTAAAGAGAAGGGGAAATTAGGAGGTCGTACTCCAAAGGAAGTGATGTTCTATTCGTTAGATTACCTTCAAAACGCACCTGAAAACGAGGGTCGAGCCGACAACATCGATAGAGTAGAAAAAAGTGATGAGATAGAAGTTTATGAAGAGGGAGGCCGTTGGAAATTACGCCTTACCGAGTTAGGTGGAAATGTGCGCATCGATGCCTACTTATTCCCTCCCAAGCCAGTTGAACCAGTTGAACCAGTTGAACCAGTTGAACCAGTTGAACCAGTTGAGCCAGTTGAGCCAGTTGAGCCAGTTGAGCCAGTTGAGCCAGTTGAGC
>CAZBGQ010000016.1:0-8153 GCA_964491515.1 uncultured Candidatus Peribacteria bacterium | reverse complement strand
AGCCAGTTGAGCCAGTTGAGCCAGTTGAGCCAGTTGAGCCAGTTGAGCCAGTTGAGCCAGTTGAAGAAGGGGACTCTCAATTACAGGAAATTATAGGTGAAGGAAAAGAAATTGGAGCGATACTATCAGCGATTGTAGTCATTGATCAGGAAACGCATAAAATGACTATCAACCTAGATGAAGCAGAAAACTTTATTAACCAGAATGAAGCATTAGCGGAACTGCCCCCTGAAGCAAAGGACTTTTTGATCGGAGTAATACGAATAGCAGCTCCTAAATTGGAGGAATTAGATATGAGTACCAAAGAATTTCTGGGACAACTTGTCTCAATCATTGGAGACGCTATTGCTGAAGCAAGCTCTGACACAGGATTCTCAGATGCTGTTCAATCGGCTATGGAACGAACCGGAAACGAGTTAAGTGACGTTGGAGAGGCTATTAATGGAGTGGTTGCCTCAATTGACGCATTTAATTTGAATGACTTTTCGGAGGAAAGTAGGGCGCAATTAGAGGCCTCACTTCAAGCAAGTGCTGATTTCTTCCGAGAGAACTCACCCTTTAAAGAGGTTGTGAAGGAAGCCACCGATGTGTTTGAAGCAGTAGGTGGGTTGGATGAAAGTCTTGATGAATTGAATCGTGTTCTTCCAGTAATAGAAGAAAGTCCTGAAGGAGCAGAAGTGGCTAGATTAGATCTAGATGCTTTATTAGTTGCCATCCAAACGGAGGATTTTGAAGCAATGCGTGAACTATTGAAAGACCCGGAAGCTACGCCAGGACTAACAGAGCCACAGCGGTTACTTTATATTCAAACTTTGGAAATTTTTGAAGAAAAAATAAAGACATTGGACAGTTCATCTATTGATAGGTTGGGGCAAATTATGGTGGCATTTGGAGAATCAATCCAAGAGGCTCTGCCTGACTCTGAGTATGGTCAACCGATAAAAGATGCCTTTAGTAATGTCGGAGATCAATTCATCTTATTTGGAGGAGAAATGAATGAATTTTTAGAAGCAATTGCTGATTTCGATATGAATGAGGTCACACCGGAGCAGATCGAAAAGATAAAGGATCAATTCCATGAATTAGTTGCATTCTTCCGGGAGACTCCACCCTTTGATAAAGTCTTCGCTTCTCTAGAAAAATTAAGCACGGAATACATTGAGCTAAAAGAAGCATTTTGGGATTTAGATGATGTACTTGCTAGCGAGCAAGAGGAAGTTGAGGTAGTGAAGAAGTCACTCCCGTCTGTGGTCGAGCCGGAAGTTGATGGAGCGCAGGAGGAACTGCTACCAGATGCGCCAGAAGCCACACGAGAACAGCTCCGACCTATGCTTGCTTTTGAGGATGTACCATTCAAATATCTACTCAAATCTTATGAATCTGCTATGACAGGGTCTTCTCGTGAGATGGATATGGAACAACTTCGACACTCTATCCCTTCTAAGGATAGAAAAAATATGAGTGAATCTAGTTTTAATCAATCTCAAGGAAGTGAGCTTTACCGCTTGATGGAGGACCTGATTGGTCCCGACCAAGAGGATCTTGATAAAGCAAAAGAACGTTACATGACTGGATCTTGGACTACGTTGAATGTGCTTGTGGATAAGTACGACAAGGCTCCTATCCCTGCAGAGGCTGAAAATGATCCGGATGAAGAAGAAGTTGAGCCGGAAGTCGCAGCAGTCGCGGAGGTTCTCAGCGATGAGGATAGAGCCAGCGCCTTCAGTGCATTTTTTGAAGAATACGATGGACGTGAGTTTAATCTAAAAGATAAACCTATGGTATTTGAATTTATACCAGAGGGAGAAACCGAACCGGTGGCATGTTCATTCTCTAATGAGCAATTGATAATTGGTGATGAAGTATACAATTTCGTGTCAAAGGTAAACCTACATATTGATGTAGAGGTAGAGTTAGGAGAAAGCCTTTTAGGCGGGATTTTGAGTGCTGGAGCAGAGGCATACTATAAAACGGATGATATCTATGATTTCCATGATGCCAAAATTACAAAAATGGAGGTGCGAAAAGTCGGAGATAAAATGTATTTAGTACCTACCGCTTTTGAAATCACTGGAGAGTTTGATACAGATGATACCGTTAAGGAGAAACTAGTAGAAAATGCCCCAGATTGGGTAGATATCAATGTAAATACAGGGAAAATTACGATCAAGCGCGTGCCAGATTCAATGCAAAGTAAAGGACGATTAAGTGTTGATGATTTATTCCTAAAATTGAACGACAATCATGGAGAGGAATCCGGGAATTTAGTTTCGATGGATGGTGTAGATGAAAGCATGGAGGGAAAGGGTCGAATCTACGGCGACTTCAGTATTGATTTCGAAAAAGTTTAAAGCACTTCCACCAACTTAAATGATCCTGTCGCACAGATAGGGCCGCGACCAGCCAGTTTAGTGGCTTTTTGCCAAGCAATGCGGACGTTGTTGGTGAGTGAGACAGACAAACGGTCTGGAGGCCAGATTGTGCGAACACGCTGTTCGGCGAGGCGCGCCGGCAAAATTCTAGGGTGATCGAGCTGTGTTAGCACCACCGCATCTCCCCAGCGGACCAAGTTTTTGATGATGCCTTCTACATCTTTATCTTCCAAAAAGGCGAGAATAAATGTGATGGGTTCACCTCCGTATAATTGATCGAGAGTCTTTCGTAGCGCTTTGGCTGATTCGGGTGTGTGTGCCCCATCAAGAATAAGTTCGCGTTGCTCTCGTAAACAGAACTCAAACCGTCCAGGAAGAGCCAATCCACTCCATACATCGAGAACCGGGGCAGGATCAAATCCGGGGATTATTTCATCCAAAACCGCCCAAGCAGTGACCGCATTCTCGATCTGATGGTCTCCTATTAATCCGAGTGTAACTTGTGGGATTTCTCGGGTAGGAGTGGTCAATTTAAACGAGTATCCATCCAAGCGGCGTTCGGAGATAGCCACTTCATATCTATTGGCAACAGGGATACAGGGGGCCTTTTTCTGAAGGCACTGCGTCCGAGCAAAATCGATAATGAAATCGCTCTGTGGCGCCAAAATAACCGGGACGCCTTCTCTTACAATACCAAGTTTTTCGAATGCAATGGCTGTTAAGCTGTTCCCCAAAATCGCGGTGTGTTCTTTTTCAATTGGACAAATCACAGAGATCACCGGACTTTCAATCACATTGGTCGCATCTTTGAGGCCGCCCAGGCCAGTTTCTATGACCGCGAAATCAACATCCTCATCATGGAAATGCTGTAACGCCATCGTAGTGAGTAGTTCAAATGAGGTGATTTGATCCTGAGGGGAAAGTTCCTCCAAAAGGGGGTAGTAGTGGCGCATCATTTTATCAAAAACAGCCTTATTCATAGGCCGCCCTTTTACAAAAACAGACTCGGTTGGATGATCCATGTAGGGAGACATAAAAACACCGACTTGTTTTCCCAATGCCATGAGGGCACTGCCCACCAGCGCACTGACCGATCCTTTGCCTTTGGAGCCGGTAATGTGGATAACTGGGAGTCCTTTTTCGGGGTTTCCCGCTTGATCCAAAAAGCGCTGGAATCGTTTTAAGTCAAATTGATCATCTCTTAGCTCAGAGGCTTTAAGCCGGTCATAGGCGGGGAGTCGCTGAAAGGCGGCGAGGGCAGTTTCGTCCATTCCCATATTAGCTGGTTACTCGACTAATTCGCCCCCAAAAATATCGAGGGTTGCGTCCACCACTTGGTTCACGTCGGTGATGCGGCATTCTAATTTAATTCGCTGTCCAAATACTTTTTCCAATGCACCTTCAACTTCGCCCTTGGATGCAGCAGTGTCGACTTTTTCTAAGTGAAACTTAGACTGAAAATCCATTAACACGACTCCTTTATTAGCGCTTTGAATGACACCAGTCTTGAAAGACTGTCGGATAGACGGAGTACTGATGCTTTCGACCACTCGAGGAAATTGCTGTTTAAGCGCCTCTAAGCTGAGGTCAAGAGGGTCGGACGTGGATACTTTAATAGGTTCGGTTTTCGCTTCTTCTGGTGCTTCCTGAGGCACTGGTTTGAGTCCGGAAGTAGGGGGCTTGGCTGCGGGAGCAGGAGGAGCTGGCGTTGCTGATGGGGCGGGAGTTGGAGCCGATGTTTCTTTCTTAGATCCCATGATGCCGCTGAACCACCCACCCTTTGCGTCGTCGTGCCCGAGGCAACTTTTAATCACTGAAATTTCTAGTGGAAGTTGAGGGATAATGGCACTTTTGAGTTCTTTGGATGCGTCTTGGAAAAGTTTGATCCATCTCATGATTCGGTCGGTGCCTTCTTTCTTCTCAACGGAAGCCAATAATTTTTTTCGAAGATAATTCAAAAACTCTCGATTAAATTGAAATAGATCTTGCCCTTCTTGATGTAGGGCCTGGATTTCTTTGAGTGCGGATGAGGTGTCACATTTTTCAAGCATATCATAGAGCTTTGTAATGGCCTCAAATCCACTGATCCCAAGAACTTCTAGTACATTTTTCTTAGTTAATTTACCGTCACTCGTTATCTGTTCAAAAAGGCTGATTGCATTTCTCATCCCACCCTCTGCGGTGCGAGCCAATAACTCCAAAGCATCATCTTCAGCCTCAATTCGTTCTTGCTTGGCAATGAATTTAAGACGTTCAACAATGGTTGAGTTTTCAATGCGTCGAAAATCAAACCGCTGACAACGTGAAAGAATCGTGTCTGGAACCTTATGAACCTCAGTCGTAGCCAGAATAAAGTAGGCATGATCAGGCGGTTCTTCCAATGTCTTGAGGAGTGCATTAAAGGCCGGCGTCGTTAACATGTGAACCTCATCAATGATGTAGACTTTATGAGGAGCTTGATTCGGAGCAAATCGAATCTTTTCACGCAAATCTCTAATTTCATCAATCCCACGATTGGAAGCAGCATCAATTTCAATCAAATCAACCAAGCGATTTTCATTCATGGAAACACAGTATTCACACTTGTTGCAGGACTCACCAAGTTCATTGGGAGAAATACAGTTGATCGCTTTGGCCACCAAACGTGCGGTGGAAGTTTTCCCGGTTCCACGCGGCCCACAAAAAAGATAGGCATGAGACAAATGACCACCCTTAATCGCGTTCAATAGCGTGCGTTGAACATGCCCTTGTCCGACAAGGTTATCAAAATTCTGGGGACGGTATTTTCGGTAGAGAGCGACGTCAGACATGAGAAAGGGTTAATCGGCCCCCATCATACCGTCAGCTCATCACTTTCTCAACCATTCGCTGGATACCAGTCTCAAATTCAGCTTGCGCAAACCGCTCCGCACATTGTCGAATCGTGTTTGGGTCATATTTCCGCTCATTTACAAGTAACGTTGCCAGCGCATTTTCCATGGATTCTACAGTGGGCTCTTGGAAAAATTCACCGGAAACTCCAGCTACCACCGTCTCGGTAACGCCCCCTTTCCCGTAAGCAAGCACAGGTTTCCCGCAGGCCATTGCCTCGACAGGAGTGATACCAAAATCTTCTTCTCCAGGGAAAATAAAGGCACGACAGTTTTGCATGTACTCGCGAACCACGTCATCCGGTTTAAATCCGAGAAAATCAATGTGGGGGCCAGCCAATCGTTGCAACCGCGCTCGGTCGGCTCCTTCCCCAATAATGACCAAATGCTTACGCACTTTATTGAACAAATGAATGGCCAGTTCAATGTTTTTGTAGGGGGTAAGGGCAGAGACAATCAAAAAATAGTTACCATGAGATTTAGTCACATTGAATCGCTCTACGTCCACCGGAGGGTAAAGGACTTCGGATTTTTTTCGCCAGTATTTTTGAATGCGTCCACGGACCGTCTCTGAATTGGCCACAAGCAGCTCAGCTCGATCGGAGGCGTAATAGTCCCAAACTCGAATTTTGTTGAGTAGTTTTCGAATCGCCATGCGCTTAACTGAGCCCACATGTTGTTCTTTTAGATAGGGATGAGTCCAATCCCAAGCGTATCTCATAGGGGAGTGACAGTAGGAAATATGTTTGGTTCCCAGATCAGTCACAATGCCATGTGCATACGCTGAACTGGAACTAATCACTAGGTCATAATCACTGAAATCAAACGACTCAATCATCTTGGGCATCCATGGAATTAAATAACGTCGTCGATTAAGGAGCATGCGTGGCAATTTATGAAAACCGGACACGCGAACCCTCGATTTAGGAAAAATACGGCCCATCTTAGATTCATCGTAGAGTAACGTATAGATTGGCGCCTGAGGATAGAGGTCTGCCAAAACCTTGAGTACGCGTTCTGCGCCACCAAATTTCACCAACAAATCATGCACCAATGCTACTTTCATAGATCAATTATTTTGAAGTTAAAACATTCCAAACGTGACGAGATGCCCTATTCCAGGAATATTTCGAAACAGATTTATTTAAGCGAAGTGTACGCCGTCTAGCGAGTGTTTCAAGTCCCTCGGCAATGTTCTCCACATTTTCCGGATCCACAAACACATCTACTAACTCCTCAAAATCTATGAGCGCGGGGATTTTAGATGCCAAAATAGGAACTCCATAGGAAGCCGCTTCAAGTACAGGAAACCCAAACCCTTCTGCAAGAGAGGGAAAAGCGAATATCCGGGCGTTCGTGAGCAAAACTTGTTTTTCTGCCTCGTCTAGGTACCCAGGCATAACCACATCCTCCAGGACATCTTCTCTTTCGAGTGCTTTTAGTAGCGGACGAAATCCTGTGCCTCGTCCACCACCCAAAATCAATCTCCACTTGGGGTATT
Source organism: uncultured Candidatus Peribacteria bacterium (assembly GCA_964491515.1). GTDB lineage: Bacteria > Patescibacteriota > Gracilibacteria > UBA1369 > UBA12473 > CAZBGQ01. Next base: position 1,410 of record CAZBGQ010000016.1, on the reverse strand, counting down.
TCTCGTGAAAGCGAGCAAATGATTGAATAAGACGGCCAATGTTCTTCTTAGTCTCCAATCTTCCAATAAAAAAGATGTAGGGCTCCTTGGGGCCAAGATGAAAATCCTGCATGATTTTCTTTTCTTGTGCATCGGAGAGAGTCAGTTTTTTGGGGCGAAACCCGTGAGGAATTTTGACAATTTTATCTGGGGAGCACCCATAATGTTTCTCCAAATCTTCCTTGACCGATTGACTGGGGACAATGATTTTCCAGGCATGACGTACTGCTTGTTTGGTGCTCCAATTGAGATAAGCGTACTGGGCTAAAGAATACGCGGATGGGAACTCTTTGAAGGCAATATCATGAATGGTAATGACGGATTTTGGAGGGTGGTTTCGTGGCAAAACATGAGAGGGAACAAACAAGACATCCGGTGGGTTAGTTTTCATTTCCTTAGACAAAACACGCTGGGTCCATAGGCGCCGACCAGGAAGAATCCGCTGAAACTTGGCTGCAATATTCTTGATTTTCCTAGGAGTATAGAGACGAATATCATGAGTCTTTTGCTTCCCCAAAATAGCCAGCAGCCCGTCAATGATTTCATCAGAATAAATCTCAACGCCGGTGGGCTCTGGGTGACGTGAACGAGAGGCATCAATTCCTATAAGCATGGAGGAGGTTTAAGGGTCCTTCACAGGATAGCGAAAGTGATCTCGAGGTACAAGTCAGCCGCGCGCCAAAACACATCCCCATACTTCTTGGACACCACCGGTTTTGAGCGCGCGTGCACATTCGTTTAGAGTTGCTCCGGTTGAGCAGACATCATCAATGAGTATAACTTTTTTGTTCAACATGGCAGAGTTAGCGCTTAATGAAAAGGCTTGTTGGAGATTTCGTAAGCGGCCTTTACGCGACATTTCAGCTTGAGGGCAGGTATATCGAGTACGCCTCAGCAATTCCTTGACAGGAATCTGACGATTAAGTGCGACTCCATTGGCTAGAAGTCGAGCCTGATTATATCCGCGCTTCCGTTCCCGATCAGGGTGGAGGGGAACCGGCACCAACACTAAGTCACTAGCAATAACAGAGGAAAGGCGGTTTGCCATCCAGAAGCCAAGGCGGTCTCCTAGCTCAGGAGCATGACGATATTTCATGGTTTTTATGGCCGTCTGGAGTAGAGACCCCTTCTGATAGGGAGCCACCATAAACAATCCATCTAGTGCCCAGTCCGCTTCATGGATCAGGGAGAGAGGAGCTAAGGGAATGGTTTCAATGCACGTCTCACACAGAAACTTTCCGAGTACACGACATCCAACGCACCGCTTGGGAAAAAAGAAATCAAGAAAAGATCGCGAAAAATAATGACAGTTCATGAAGAGACCGTAGCATTTCGGCATGAACAAAACCTTTCAAAAAGATGAACAGGCAA
>CAZBGQ010000015.1:0-38808 GCA_964491515.1 uncultured Candidatus Peribacteria bacterium | reverse complement strand
TAACTTAATCTATTTATACCAAAAAGGTGACATTAATTGCTGCAACCTTAACAAATGTTAAAAGTCTAAATCCTTCTCGCATATTGACAAAACTCGCAAAATAGGTTAATGTTGTTATGTAAATTAACTAACAATTTGAACTATGGTAGTTGGAAACTATAGCCCTGATGGACGGAGAGGAGGTACTCATCGACGACGTCGAAGACCCGGCATACCTAAGCCAGGAGAGAGCCTTGGAGCTGTCCCTCAGTCAAGGGAAATAGATGCTTTCATGACCGAAGCCACAGCACTCCTCGAAAGTGCCACTGATCCCGAAGTTATCATTGCCCAAATAAGGGATGCGAGAACTCCGGACCAGGCAATCCAGGTGGTTAGTGAACTTATGTCCACACTTAGAGCACAGATCCAGCGAGCTGAAGCCCTGGAAAGTGCTCTGACTAATAATACAAGTCAACAGGATGTCTTCATGATGCGTCAGCTTTTGGAACAGGCACTTGATTCTATGCAAGTTTTCCATGCCATGGCTGAACGACGAGAACAGATAAATGACCTAGAATTATGGGGGCCAGGACACATAAGCTTTGATCCACATAGAGTCCTACAAAAAGCTAACCCATTTGGGCTAACTGAAGACGTAACCAATCGATCGTTTGATCAAGTTCCTTCAGATATCACCCGTAATACGCAGTATTACTATGAAGCATTAGCCACGTCCATGGGACTCACAATATTCAATGGTGATGAAATGAGAGATAGGGAAAATGCGGAACTTGTGGAGACGCACTTCGAACCTTTTATGGACCAATTGAAACCGTTGCGTCCCCCTGAAAGGTTAAAACTTTTGCGCTGGATGTTATCCCAAACACAGTTAATGGTAAATCAGCTCGGAGCTTTCCGATCAGGAACGCTTAATCATCAGTTAACGGTGGCCCCAGCTTTCAATCAGTCTTTATCTCTAAGAAGGGTCATGCAACACTTTGCTATTCCTCTTATTAGCGAGGCAATCCGCGCTGCTCAGAATGAATCACTTGTAGAGGGCTTACCAGGTGCGGAAACTCCCCCTAAAATCGCCCCCTATTTTGATACTATTTTGGGCCATGAAGGAGAAGTTACGGAAGACGGCCAAAGCATTTCTCGAGAGATGGGGAAACTTATTCGAAGCGGACGAAGTGGCCCAGAAATTGCCACAATGCTTGAAGCTAAACTTCGACGCCAGGTAGGTGCCACCGACATGTCCGTCACATTAAACGAGACTCAAACTGATGAGCTACTTAACTACCTTAGCGAGGCTCTTCGAGCGACACTATTCATATATGTTTTAGCTCAGGGAGAGATTGAAATGCCTCAAGAGGAACGCACTTTAAAACTAGAGGTCATTGAATTTGTCTTGCTTCAATTTAATGGACTAAATGAGGCACTTAGTACACGAATCACCCAATTAGGGCATAGAGCTTCTTGATGGCATCCTTATTGTGGTCATGCCTCAGTAAGGCTAGCGAATCTTCCAGTGTGGACCATTTCATTTCAGAGTGCTCTTCCGAGAGCTCTACTTTTGTATTTTTCGATACTTCGACACCGAATACATACTCTTTTGTCCATCCAAAGCCGATTGATTCAAATTCAAAATAATGAATGTCTTCAATCATTCTTATGGTGTTGCTTATGCTTGTTTCTTCAAATAGTTCTCTTTTAGCTGCATCAATAAGGACCTCTCCTTCATCTACTCCCCCCGTTACTGGCTGCCAAAATCCGCCTCTATCCGGAGTTCGTTTCATCATCAGAAACATAGGAATTCCACTAACTATTTTGAAGACAATTACTTCAACTTGCGCGATTCTGTTCCTACCCATGGTTATTGGTTTTTATGAAATACTTAATTAGCTTCACATTTGCAGCTGGAAAGGGGAAATTTGTAAGCTCAGCCAATGTCACCCACTCATGATCAATGGCCGCCGTAGGATTTATAGATCCTTTATCCAGTTCTGCCTGAAAACAGTGTAAATCCACGATAAATTTAGTATAGGCATGCTTGATTCTTTTGATGGACTTTATTCTTTTGAGTGTGACCCCAAGTTCCTCCTTAATTTCACGCTTGAGCGCCTGCTTAGGATCTTCTCCCTCTTTACACTTCCCCCCAGGAAACTCCCACAAACCGCCCATCAATCCACCGTGTCGCCTTTTCTGTATAAAAAATTTGTTCGCAATCTGCGAATCGGTGATTACAGCAATCGCCACTTGGATAGGTATTCTCTTCTGTTTTGGACCACGATTAGGAATATCGTTTACCGTGTTAGCCTTGTCTGCCCCACAACTCGACTGAAGTGGACATGTCCCACAGTTTGGGGACTGAGGTGTGCATACGAGTGCTCCAAACTCCATCATGGCCTGATTAAAGTTGCGAGCCTCCCCTTTTGGAATCAATTTTTCTGCCCATTCCCAAAATGGCCTCACATTGGTACGAGTATTATCACGATAATTCAGCAATCGAGCGATCAATCGAATGATATTACCGTCCACAATCGGCCGATCTTGATTAAAAGCAATACTACTAATAGCACCCGCTGTGTAGGGCCCAATTCCTGGGAGTGCTCGAATCTTCTCATAGTCATCTGGGAAATTACCTCCATGTTCTTCTATAATTGCACGAGCGGCTTTTTGGATGTTTCGTGCACGAGAATAGTATCCCAATCCCTCCCACAGTTTCAAAATAGTGTCTTCCTCTGCCTCTGCTACGTTACGAATAGTGGGCAGCTTTTCCATCCATCGATCAAAATAGGGCAACACAGTCTTAACCTGTGTTTGCTGAAGCATTATTTCAGAAATCCAGACTTGGTAAGGATCGTATGTACGTCTCCAAGGCAAATCACGCTGGTTTTCTGAAAACCAGGTAAGGAGTTGATCTTGGATCATGGGAAGTTTCATCCTTCTTACGATACACTGGCGCGATACAATAATCGAATCACGTCCATTCTTGTCATAGGCTCTGCTGGATTTAGATTTCCATCGTTATTCAGCAAATCGTTGAAGAAAGCATAGTTGGCGTAACCCATAAACCACTGCGGCGGAGAATCCACCGTGATGTCATGCCAAAATGTGTAAGCTGTGGGAGTGGCACTGTAATCCACACCTGACGCTTCAATGAAAATACGTAAAAGTTCAACACGATTGATAGTGTTTTCTGGTCGGAAATATCCATCCAAATATCCATCTACAATCTCATTTTGACGCGCACGGTAAACGTAGTCGCTATACCATGGACCGGTTAAAGGCACATCGGGAAACAAGCGTAACAGTTCGAAATCGATGGCTTCTGACACATCAAATGCTTCCACCATTACCTTAGTTACTTCAGCACGATTGATAGGACGATCCCATTCTAGATAACCTGCATCAGTCCCAGAAAAAATACCAGCGTCATGTACGTACTCAATGGCTGCACATTCTTCGGGGCTGATCGTAGAATAAATGGCATCCGGAAAATCAGCACATTCATAAGTTTCCGGATCAAACGTGCTCTCTTCATCTCCATCCGTACTGTGTCCTGCAGGAATCATCTCTTGTGGAAATAAGTGAAGATAAGGAATACGAGTGAGACCGGTAGAAACATTTTCGATCAACTCTCCTGTGTCACTTGTACTGGCTGTCCAATAATTTTCTCGATCATAATAAAAATCATACGTTCCGCCATACGTGGCTCCGTCCGTGTCGTACGCAATAGCATAGAATGGATAACCAACTGGCACCATTATTTCATCGGTGCGACCAGCTCCCCCAGTAAGATCCTGAGAATAAATTCCAAAATCTGTCACATAAACATAAACCTGCGCCCCCTCAATGGGGTCACGCTCGTCGTTGTACACGGTAATTTCGACTTCAAGAGAAGGGGCCTCCGTTACCTCAGTTTCAAATTCAGAATCAATGAGAACTGGAACCGGATCAGCCTCCCCTGTCGTATCCGCAACAGGATCTGTAGTGGTATCGTCTACTGGATCGGGTGTCGGAGCAGGTTCAGAGTCTTCTTCAAATGTTGGTTCAATGGCTTCAAAGAGACCAGGATACATATGAACATAGGCTAAGCGATTGCTTCCAGTTTCGGCGTTTTGTATGTGATCTTCGTCGGTCGCAATCCAAATATTTTCATAGCTGTAATTAGAATCGGCATAGATGTTGTCATCTAAATCATATGCAATGCCGAAAAATCTGGACCCAACTGGAACCTCAACATTATTCACACGACCGGCCCCGTCAAAAGTGATATGAGGACCGCTGTACTGTTCATAGGCACTGTCAGTTTCGTTGTAAACGTAAACATAAACTTCAGCGTCTTTGACCCCAATACTGTCCGCACCACGGACGACAAAATCTACTTCTGCCATGGTGACCACTGCAAAAGATAGTGGAATAGATAAACTGAGTAGAGCGGTCGTGACAACGGCCGCGATGAATGATTTGAAATGGTTCATTGGAATGAGATTAAATTGTAATGGAAGAATACCAGATTCAAGGGTATTCTCTCTATATGAATTTTCTTTCTCAACTAAACTGGCGGTTTGCGACAAATGACTTTGACCCTGACTTTACTGTTTCGGATGAAAATTTGAATCAGATCCTAGACGCAATTCAAATGACTCCGAGCTCATATGGATTACAGCCCTATCATGTAGTTGTGATTAAAAATAAAGAGCTACGATCAAAATTGCTTGAACATGGATTCAATCAGCCCGCTATTATTGATGCCTCTCATTTACTTGTTTTTTGTACAAGAACGGATGCGCTGGAACGCATTGATCAATATGTAGAGCTGGCCAGTAATGGAGATAAAGAAAAGGCTGAAAAACTCCAAGGGTATGCAAATATTATGAGACAGACTGTCTCCGCTAAATCACCAGAAGCACTGAAGTCATGGGCAGATCGACAGACCTATATTGCACTGGGTTTTGCCATGGCTGCGTGTGCTGAGCTGGAATTGGATTCAGCCCCCATGGAAGGATTTAAACCGGATACATTTGATGAACACCTTGAACTCCCTGCCTCAATGAAGTCGGTGGTTTTATTGGCAATAGGAAAACGAGCCCACGATTCGAAGCGAGCCAAAGTGCGATTTTCTAAGGAAGATTTGTTTAGCCCAACCTTTTTGGACTAAATTTATTCATTAGGCGACGAATATCTCCTTGGCCACTTACCTTAACTCCCCGAGCTGCAGCAAAAGCTACGAATTTCTCCCGGAAATCTGGTTGGTAGACAAGACAGTCTTCAATCAATAGGTCGGCTAACTTCTCTATTTTTATTCTAACAGGGTCACTTCCTGGGATTCTTGACTCTAAATTGAAATGCTCAATAAGCTCTTGTACTGGATATATCCTTATTAATTCAATTAACTCTGGCCTTAGACGAGCTTCCCTTTCAGACTCAGTCTCTCCATATCCTGACAGAATTGGGGGTATAACCGGCCTGGGTACAGGAGGAGGGCTACATGATTGAATCCGAGGGGCTACTGGAGCCGGGACTACTGGAGGACGCACAGGGGCGGGTGCCCTTCTTCGACCTCGAGGAGCAGGCTGCCAAGTAGGGGTTGGAGTTGATGATAGAGATGATACACCAAAAAGCCTCATAACAGATTCTATCTCTGCTCTTTTTGCGGGTCTCGCATCTAGTAGAACAGTCCAAAACCATGACTTATATATATCCCCTGACGTAACAACCATGCCTACAAATGCCTGCATTATAGCTGATATACTCGCATTACCTCCTGGTAATCCATTTTTGTACTGTGGAAATGCTCTGCTCAATTCATTTCTGTTGAAAGAAGTTATTATCAAGTCATATAGCACTCTCTTTTTGTGGGACAACTCTTCTATAGTCGGTGTTTCAGGTTCCTCCCTAGGAGTTCTTTCTTGTTGAGACTCGGCCTGCCGCGGATGATTAGGCATGGCGGGCATTTTTAGCATTAATTCAGCAACGAAGTTAGCAATTTTTTGTCTGATCGATGAAGCCTCCTCTCCTCTGAGGATGGATAATTCAACGCCATCAACCTCGAGTAGGCAAGGATATCCGCTTGTCATCAGCGGGCACTTTTCACCCCCTTCTATAAATCTTTTTAATCTCTGAAAGTGTACATTCTCGCCATGCACTCTTTCTAAGCTTACTAAATTTGCTCTGATATTCCCCCAGAAATCTTCCGGGACGACATCAAGGGGATCGTTAGTACCTAAGCCCATAAATGTGTTGTTAAATTTGTTTAGTTTTCTTGGAAGTTTCAAAAAATGAATCCAAGATCGCACTCTATCATTTTTCCAGTTATTGTCAAGGGGTTATTGCCTTCCCTATGGGGAAATTACCTTTACAGAGCAAAAGCTGCTTTGAAGAAAACATTCCCCAAAGAAGCATTAAATGAGCTAAATAGATTAATATCCACCTCTAAGTAGAAACTTCTTCCTTACTTTCACTGTTTCTACATTGGTCACAAATGCCCGTAATACTAATTTGGAAATGGCAGATATCGCCTTTTACTTCTTTCTGGATAAAATCTAATTTCTTCAAACGAATATGCTTTACATTTTTACATTTCCCACAAGTAAAATGGCAGTGGTTTTTTTTATTTGAAGAATAGGTGGTTTTTCCATTGCAGGAATAGGAGTGGATTTTTCCTTCTTCTGCGTAACTTTTCAAAAACCGATAAACAGTTGCAATTCCAATCTTTTCGTTTTTTTTAGATACTTGTCGATATAGTTTGTCGGCATCGAAAAAGGATTGGAAATGCTTCACCTCCTCTTCTAGAAGCTTGCGTTGGTTAGTTGTTCTTGACCCAGCCATTTGGACGTGTTAATTATATTGATAATCATTATCATTTAAGCACTTGGCACAATGGAGACACTTATTTACACGATCATTAGCGTCATTATAGTTTCAATAGTATCCCTTGTGGGGATTATAACATTATTCTTTAGTAGGAAAAAAGTTGACCATTTGCTCCTTACTCTAATGAGTCTTTCTGCCGGAACATTGTTTGGCGGTGCTTTCCTGCATCTCATTCCAGAGGCGGTGGAGGAAGCAGGCTCTTTTAGCCTCAAAATTTCACTTTTAATACTAGGCGGGATTGTTGTTTTCTTTCTTTTGAATAAGCTCATTCATTGGAGCCATTGTCATAACCACTCGACTCCACTCCACATGAAAGAACCTGGTAGTAAACCGGCAATTATCTATTTGAATTTGCTAGGAGATGGAATTCACAATTTTCTGGATGGATTACTTATTGCGGGAAGTTATCTGGTTAGCCCTCCTATCGGCATAGCAACAACAATAGCGGTTGTTATACATGAAGCGCCTCAGGAAATCGCAGATTTTGGGGTATTGATTTATTCGGGTTTATCGAGAAAGAAGGCATTATTTTTAAATTTCCTTTCCTCCACGCTGGCTATTGCTGGGGCTATAATTGGGCTTGTACTTGGCGGAAAGTCTGAAGTATTTATTGCAACCATTGTGCCTTTTGCGGCAGGAGCTTTCGTGTATACCGCAGGTTCCAACTTAATCCCAGAACTATTCCACAAAAACCAGAGATTCAAAGATTTGATCCAACAATTTGGAGCATTCATAGTGGGAATAGCAATTATGTATGGATTGTTGCTGCTTTAGTAATACAATTGAAATCATAAAAAAAGTTCGCATTCCGGTGAAGGGTTAGGGTTTGCTATCTAAATCCTAGCCAAGTTATTACTAACTCATCTATAATGATTCTACTATGTCCTTCTTTGATGAGTTAGAGAAATTACAGCTCGCCTCTCCCCGTCCGGCTCTTCATAATAAAAATTGTGAGAATTCAGAATATGGAAATTTTTGCATCTACAATAAGAATAGCTATATGAACTTCGCCACTGATTTTGTGGAAGATTGTTTCTATTGCCGTTGGGTAATTAAAGGGAGAGATAATGGCGACTGCACAAATAGTCATGATTTAGAACTTTGCTACGAATGCACCTCTTGTCGCAATTGTTATAATTGCAATTATTTGTTGGATTGTGAGAATTGTACGGATTGTCAGTTTTGTTTCGATTGTATTGGTTGTAATGATTGCTTCGGTTGTGTGGGGCTCCGGCACAAGAAATTCTACATTTTCAATAAACCTTATTCAGAAGCAGAATATCGGGAAAAGGTTGCGGAATTATCTTTGGATGGACCTAAAAAAATTACAGATTTTTTATCTAAGCTGGAGAAGATCAGGGAAACTATGCCCCATGTATATGGTCATTTTAAGAAAGTGGAGAATGTCATAGGAGATTATGTTTATAATTCCCGTAATTGTTTCAGCTGTTATGATGTAAAAGAAAGTGAATCTTCGGCGTATCTAAATGAAGGATGGAAGGCCTTTGAGTGTTACGATACGGGATTTTTTGGCGAATGTACCGAATGCTATGAATGTATGATCGCCTATCAGCAAAATAATTGTCTTTTTTGTTGGTATTGCTTTGGAAGTTCAAATTTAGAGTATTCGGAATACTGTATGAGCTGCCAAGATTGTTTCGGCTGTTTTAATTTGAGCCATAAACAGTATTATATTTTGAACAAACCCTATGAAAAAGAAGCCTATTTCAAGGAGGTTGCGCGCATTAAAAAGGAACTAAAATCCAGAGGCGAATACGGAACACGTTTTCTACCTTCAACTTATAAATTTGAGGATACGTTGGCAGCGGATTTATAGATAAAAGGCTTGACCGTCTTGTTCGGGGTTCCAAAATTTGATCTAATCTTAACCTGTAAAGAACTTGGAGCGGGTGGCTGGACGTTAATCGAACCTTTTTGCAGGAGGGCGTGATCTGATGGAGGTCTAATAGTAAGATCGTGCTAATTCCCCAGATTCTTGCATCTTTTTATAAGTATTTGCACCATCAAAGGTTTCAGGCAGTGCCTCAAATAATCGTCGTAATTGTTTAAGAACTCGCATTCGTGGCCCCTCAATCGGATCTTGAACACATTCAACGCTATGCATCCTCCACCACCTCCTTGGTTTAACTACCCCCTCAGGAGTTTCAAAGTTCCGTGCAGGTTCCATCCAAAAATGCAAATCTGTTTGAGGTTTACTTATAATCGGCAAAAAACGATTTATGCTTACCCAGTCTCGACGCTGCAATAATTGAGCTCTCATCCGGATTTGCCGGTTTATCATAAGATTTCTAAACTCTTCTAAAACTTTCGGGTCAAATTCTTCGCGACTTAATGCATCAAATACATCACGATCTTCTGCTTCTTTTTGATTCCCCCCTGCTAATTCTCGATCAATACGATCTAATAAACGTAATTCTCGAGCCGATTTAAAATCTCGTCCAACACAAGGTCCATTTACCGTATGTCTACCAGGGAGATCATTATAAAATGCACTATAATCAATCTGTCTAGATATGGCTAACTGCCTCACATCAAATTCCTCAATTAAACCTTCCCTCAACTCACGGACCGCCAGTCCCATAATTAGAAATTAAATTAGTAACGATTTAGAGCTTATCCCATTTTTAGGCTTATTCATAGGAAAAATCTAAATTCGAATTGCATATTTAGGATGATAGAAAGTACCCCCCCCATGCCCCCCTGATTCAGAGCCTAGGATTCTTTTTAAATATGCGGTGTATGGTTGAAGTGGGATTTGGATTGGTTTTTTGGTTACTGTTTTATAGAGAAAAGTAAATGTAGTTTATAATCTAAGTAAATAAAACTAATTAAAAATGATATGAAATTCTCTAAACTAGATAAAAAAGTACTAAAGTTTGCATATTCTCTTGAAATAACTCCTGGTTATACAAAAAGAAAAAGCTTGCTACACTACCTGAAATTAACAAAAAGCAAGTTGGACAAATCAATAAACCGACTTAAGTTAAATGGCTATATAAAGGAAATTAATGTTAAAGCGCATGAAGGAGTTTGTTACAAATTGACTGAAGCAGGTATTCAGGAAATAAATAAAATGAATCAACCAATTATCATAACGATTAAAGAAAATCTGATAATTTCATCTTTAGTTGCACTGAGTATATATCTATTTACATATTTAATGGACATATTTAAGCCAGAAATTAGAGAGTTACTTGCAAAATTATTTGGTTATTCCTAGAATTAGAATAGATGTTTTACTCACGAATATTTTTATAAATCAAAATATTTAAAAAGGAGATAATGGAGGGTGGGACTTTGACTCCTAACTTTGATGGGGGTAAATTATTTTTGCATACTCTGATAATATCTGTTAACCAATGAACTATGAGAAAAATATATTTCCCTTTCTTTCTAGCACTTCTTTTAATAGCGATACCCACAAAAGCAGCAAGCTCAACTATATTCTTAGCAGAATATAAAATTAGCTATGGAGCAGAAAGTATATCAGCTCAGATCCTAGATGATTCACATCAACTTCCGCGATATGAGTCAGAAATTGAGTCTATTCGCTTTATTAATGCTGACGGTTCTCATTATATAGGCGACAGCGTAGATGTTGAGTCAATTGGTTTCAATGGGGATGAAAGGTTTGTTGAGTTTTTCTTCCCAGCTTGGGCTCCAACAACTGGTTATTTCGAAGTAGAAACAGAAGAAGTTACATTCTATACCGAATATGATATGACCAATTTTCTTATAACTAGTAGTCTAAATCTAATCCCCGGACAAGAGATAATTATTGCCGGACACAATCTTAATGAAGATGCGAATCTTTATATTGATAATAAAAAAATAGACTCGGATATATATAACGATATTCTAACTTTTACTGTGCCTTTAGGCCTAAAAGGTGGAACAGCAAAATTGCAATTAAAGAATCCTTACTCGAATATGATCGATGTCTATGTAGCGCCATCTTTATATAATGATCCTGAACAAGAGCTCTTACTGCCCTGGTATTTATCTTATATATATGAAGCTCATGAAATCTATTCCCCAAAAAGCCAAGTAACGGTTGCAATTATTGATAGCGGGATAGATTTAAATCATCCTGATCTGCAAAATAATATTTGGATAAACTCAGATGAAATCCCTGGCAACAGTCGAGATGATGATAACAATGGTTATGTAGATGATGTTTATGGCTGGACCTATCGCCTTGGATCTAGTGGATACATAATTGATCCTAGTGACAGTCATGGGACCGGTGTAGCAGGGTTAATAGCAGCACAATCTAATAACAACACAGGTATAATTGGCATTTCGAGTAACACAAAACTGATGAGCTTAGATGTCACAGATAGTAGTGGCAGTATTCCTAAGCAATATGTCTATGACGCTATTCGCTATGCCGCGGATAATGGAGCAGATATCATAAATCTTAGTCTAGGAGGGAAAGCCTACAATACTTTCTCCCAAGCCTATACTGATTCGATAGAATATGCATATAAGAAAGGGGCATTAATTGTTGTTGCTGCCGGGAATGGGACATCAAATCAATTAGGAGGTGATGGTATTAATTTAAATGTCATACCGGGCTCCCCTATATGCAATGATGGTTCGCACGATATGGTTCTTGGAGTCGGTAGCGTAGACGGAGGCTTAAACCTTTCAAGCTTTTCTAATTATGGGACAAATTGCGTTGATGTACTGGCACTAGGTGAAGATGTTTATACAACGACATGGGCATCAAATGGCTATTATGAATTAATGAGTGGCACATCTTTCGCAGCCCCAATAGTTTCCGGTATAGCAGCGATGATTAAGGGCGAATACCCACAACTTGAAAACTGGCAAATTCAATATTTAATTGAGCAGTCGGGCTCAAATATATCTGGAGTTAGCACAAAAGCTGGTCCTTTTGTCGATGCATATAATTCCATGGTATATGCAAACAATATTGACTATCCATCGAGGCCCTCAATTTTAAGTGGTAATAGTACGTCAACAAATGTCTTTCCGGATGTACCCAGTAGTCACTCTAACAATAACGCTATTCAATATTTATACAATGAAGGGATTGTTGGTGGATACCCTGACGGGACTTTCAAACCTAGCAATACCGTTAATCGAGCAGAGCTCTTAAAAATATTGATAGCTGGGATGGAGGTTGATTTGGATGCAGGGGGTTATGCTAATTGCTTCCCAGATGTTAAGGATGAATGGTTTGCTAAATATGTTTGCTATGCCAAAGAACAAGAATGGATTGGTGGATATCCTGATGGCACTTTTAGGCCTGCCGATACAGTCAATAAGGTCGAAGCTTTGAAGATGTTACTGAATGCATGAGGCGTTATATCAGAGGATGCACAAGAAGCTCCTTTTGATGATGTGTCCTCAGGTTCTTGGTTTGAGCCTTATGTTTCTACTGCTAAAAACTTGGGATTATTGGAAGAGGTTGGGGCACTTTTTGAACCTGATGGGGATAGAACACGGGCAGGTATATGTGAAAACTTATATCGCCTAATTAATTAACCACTTAACGTCCAGTATATGCCTATAAAGCACTCAAAACTCAAAACTAAATGGTACTATCGCCTTTCTAAGGTCATTTTTTGGATTATTATGGGAATATCATCGATAGCGCCGGCCTTTAATGAGATATGCAAAGAGCGTTCAGGCGGATTACCATATACCCCAATACCTCTCGGGGAAGATCGCTGTAGAATGCCCTACTTTGAAGAATGGATAGTAGATGGCTTCATTGTTGTAGCTCTTAATGCTGCGATACTCTACGCCCTTTGGAGAATCATTTTATATATAGTATTTGGAGGACTTCACTATGATGAAAAAAATAATAAGTAAACTAAAGGTTGTAAAGAAGCAAAGCCAATGGATTGCCCTAGGGTTATGCATACTATTCTTGATGTCTGCCTTCTATTGGTATGAGTGGCATCCAGCAACGATAAGGGAAAGATGTTCCCTTGAGGCTCGAGGTTTTGCTGGTGAAGTTTCTTCTTCAGGTGATAAATTCATGAAAAGTTGGGATTTCTATTATAGTTTATGTATAAAAGGGGCTGGGCTTGAGAAATAACTGTTGTCTCGCCTCCAAACAACACCTCATATAAGGTATAATAAAGATGATGATTAAAGATGATTTACTCTTCGTTCTTGACAATGAATTAACGCCAAAGCAGGTCCGGTTTGCAAAGGTTTACCTTGAGACCTTAGGAAATGCCACCGAAGCTGCTTGGCAGGCTTATAATTGTTCTTCGCGTGACTCTGCTAAAGCACTGGGTTACAGGGTAAAAAGACAAATTATCCATAGGCTTAGGTCGTAAGGGGGGGGGAGCCCCCTAAAACTTATAAGAGTTTTCATACTATATAGGCTCCCTCTTATTGAGGGCTTTTTTGAATTTCATAAAAGACACTATAGTATGACACTTCCTTTTGGAGAAAATTGTAGGGCTTCTAGGTTCACAGATAAAACCTTGGTTAGTTTATGCATGCAAAACATATAGCTTAGGTAGGTACCTACGTGACTCTGCGAAGGCTTTAGGGTATAGGGTTAAGCGTCAGGTAATTGATAAGCTTAGGCATGGATAAATATGAACGCCAGGGGGTTACTCAAATGGTAAAAACCGCGATAGAGAAGTGGTTCCTTTTACATATAGAATTTGAAAAGGAGTATGCAAAAAAACTTCATTCGGCGGAAAAACGATTATCCTTGATGAATTCAATTGAGCGTTACGAGGAGGAACAGCATATCTATTTAAGTCTTTATCATTCAGCTGTTACAACAACATGGCAACAGATTGATAGTGCTTTAAATACATTTAGCGAGGAAGTCTCATGGTATTTGATTCCATATTTTGACTTAGATAACTTTGAAGATGGCTTTAAAGTGTTGTCGAAGGTACTCTCTATATTAGAATCGGGGGGGACACTGATCCGAGCAAAGGAGCCCCCAAGTGATTCAATTAAGATCAAAGGTGGAATCCTTAGAGTATCCTTGGAATCTGAACCTTTTGGCTTTTTTTGGAGCAAATTTAAATACTTAGAATTAAGTGAACGTCAGGCGAAAGTTATAAAATTTTTATGGGATCGACAACAAAATGAGATAACAACAAAGATGCAAGATATAGGAAATGAATTCTTCCTTGAACCAATAAATACCACCCCTCGATCGGCTTTGTCTGCAGCCAGTATGACCATAAAGAGACTAAAGCAAGCATTGAGAAAGAAAGGTTATAAATCCCCTTTTATTAAAGATGAAGTAAATGAATGTTGGACTCTCGATTTTGAAGAATTGCTAACTACAAAGTAATTGAAGCTTTGTTAGCGGTTATATCAGACCGGAATATACACCTATTGTCTATATTTTCTTGAATCCTATTGGAATAATCTTCCTATAAGAGATTGGTGCTAACCCCTTTGCAAGGGCTTTTTTGTTATCTGAAAATGGTAAGCGTTCATGAACAATTTGCTCCTAATTGTCTTTACTCAATGTCTATTTCGGAATCATCGCTAAAAGAATTCCAAAAGCTCTACAAGCAAGAGTTCGAGAAAGATATATCCATGGATGAAGCACGGCAGTTAGCTAGCAATCTTTTATTAATAGTTAACACAATCATTCATGATTCATAACGTTTTCTCGATACTCAATCAGTATCTCCTCAAAGGCCTATCTGTCATCCCCGTAAAAGGGAAAAAGCCACTTGTTGCCTGGACTGAGTTCCAAAAACGACGAGCTACAGAAAATGACCTACAAAAATGGTCTCACCTCAATCCTACGGGCATTGGCTTGATCACAGGGTCGATTTCAGGGGTAATGGCCTTAGATATTGATATTCCTAACTTTGATCTTAATTCTCTAGATCTTCCCATTACTCCTATTTCTAAAACAGGTAAGGGTTATCACGTCCTCTTTGAATACCCAAAAGATAGAACCATTAATAACTCTGCTGGGTTCTTACCTAATATGGATATTCGTGGGGAAGGAGGGTACATCGTTATCCCCCCATCCATTCATGAAAATGGTAACCAGTATGAATGGATAACCTCCCTAGATGACGTACCATTAGCTGCCCCACCTCAATGGTTATTAGATGCTATTGAAAAAGGGCAGGGGCAAAAGTTGGGACTCGATGATTCAGTAGAATGTGGAGTTGTTAAGGGGCATCGGAATGATGCTGCGGCTAGATATATAGGTGGTATCCTAGCAATGACTCCTACCCAAAAATGGGAATCCGACGCTTGGCCTAAAATGCAGGCATGGAATCAGAAGAACTCTCCCCCATTGAGCGAACGAGAACTTAGAGGAGTTTTTGATTCAATTTCTCATCGAGAATCTTATCAAAGATTATCTCAAGAAACTCCCACGTTTCCTGAGGAAGCTCCAGGAGAAACTACATCTAAATCTTACCTTAAACAAGAGAAAAAAGGTAGTCAGGGACCTGAAATCCTGCAGATGCTTGAAGAGGAAAATATCAAGCTTTTTACAGACCAAATGGGAGAGGCTTATACCTTGCTTACAACCAAGGGTAAAACTTCAATAACGCCCCTTAATAGCAAGAAGTTTGAGAAATGGCTTCAGCATTTCTACTGTGGCAAGACAGGTAAATTAGTGGGGACGGATGTTATCAAAAAGGTCTCTTCTTATCTATCGGCTAAAGCCGACTATGAATCTCCTCAGTCTAAACTTCATAACCGTATAGCGAAGCATGATGGCTCCTTCTGGTACGATTTAAAGGAAGGCAAAGGGGTAAAGATTGATGAGGGCTCTTGGAGAGTTATCGAAAAGCTTCCGGTCTTATTTAGGGATTATAGTCACCAAAAGAAACAAGCACTCCCATGTGCCTCTGATGGCGATATTAATCGGATATTTAAGTATGTCCGCATTAAGGATAAGGATGAGCAAGGACTCTATGCTACCTGGCTCGTGGCCTGTTTTGTCCCCGGGATTCCTCATCCTGTACTGAATGTATTCGGAGAAAAGGGAGCAGCGAAATCAAGTAGCATGCGAGCTACAAAGGAAATCATTGATCCTTCTCGGCTTCCACTTTTAACGTTGATGAAGGATCAAAAAGAGCTAGTTCAACAATTGTCTCATCATTATGCTCCCTTCTTTGATAACGTTCGAAAAATCAAGGATTGTATGTCTGACCTCTTCTGCGGAGCTGTAACTGGCACAGGCACTTCAAAGCGCCGTTTATATACCGATGATGACACTGTAATTTACAGTTTTCAACGATGCATCGGTTTCAACGGTATTAATAATGTTGCCTATGCCTCAGATTTATTAGACCGTTCTCTCCAGATACAACTTTCTCGCATCCCTAAGTATGAGAGGAAGACTGAAGAAGAGCTTAAGGCGGAGTTCCTTCAAGATAAGCCTTTCATACTTGGTGGTATCTTTGATGCCTTAGCTAAGGCTAGGACTATATATCCTTCTGTTAAATTAACAGAGAAGCCTAGGATGGCAGACTTCGCAAAATGGGGATATGCCATTGCCGAAGCTACTGGTTTTGGAGGAGAGGACTTCTTATCTGCTTATGAGCAGAATATGAATGTTCAGAACGAGGAACTCCTCGAGAGCGACCCTGTGGCTCAAGCCCTAGAATCCCTTATGGAGAGCCGTAAGAGGTGGGAAGGCACCCCTTATGAGCTCTATAAGCAACTTGGTACAGAGGCCACCCATATTGAAATTGATACCTCCTCTATGAGCAATTGGCCAAGAGCTGCTAATGCTCTTACAAGGCACCTCAACGAGATTAAATCGAATCTTATTGATGCGGGTATTACCTTCCATAGAGCCTCAAGCCTCAAAGGTAAACGCGGAAGACTATTTGTCATAACGAGCAAAACCGTAGATACCGTTGAACCGTCGCAAGCTAAGGAAGATTTGGAAAGTCTTCTCTAAGCTTTGATATTTCGGTAGACTGTAAATGCACCCCAATTCAATTAAAGAGCCTAAGGATAATGTTTGTTGTCCTGTGAGGGGCGACTGTTCCAACAATGGTCCCTTATTGGCTCCTGAGTTGGGGTGCAACAGTCGTCCCTCTTAGTTATTAATAAATTTATTATGGAAAATACTGATGAAAAGGATTTGCGATTTATTCTCTATTTACGCAAATCAACGACCTCTGAGGATCGCCAAGTACAATCTCTTAAAGATCAGGAGGAACATATGCTTGAGATCGCTAAGAAACGAGGACTTAAAATTGTGAAGACCTTCCGTGAGTCTCTATCTGCCAAACAGCCTGGTCGTCCTGGCTATAATGCAATGATTAAGATGGTTAAAGATGGTGAAGCCGATGCGATTCTTGCTTGGAGTATTAACAGAATTACAAGATCCGTTGATGAAGGTGGCCCTCTACAAGGTATGCTTCAACGCAAGGAGCTTAAACTTATAATTACCTACAACCATACCTACTATCCTACTGATAATATCTTCCGACTTCTTTTTGAGTTCGGTATGGCCAATCAATTCATTCTCGATTTAAGCCGCGATGTTAAACGAGGCATGCTTAAGAAGTGTGAGAAGGGTTATCGTCCTGGGAAGGCAACACTAGGCTACATGAACGACCGTGGTGGCCTTAAAGGCGAAAAAGAAATCCTGATTGATCCCGAACGTTTTTACAGAGTACGTGAAATGTGGGATATGCTTCTTTCCGGTCAGTATGGGGTAAAGGAAATCTGGGAAAAGGCTTCTACTGAATGGAGGTTAACTCGCCGAGGTAGCAACACTGTTATCGGGAAAAGTACACTTCATAAAATCTTCACCAATCCCTTCTACTATGGTGATTTCCAATGGGATGGGGAATGGTATAAAGGTGCCCATGTCCCGATGATTACCCAAGAAGAGTTTGAACTAGCTCAAGTCATTCTTGGAGAGAAAGGTAAACCTCGCCAACGTAAGTATGAACATACCTTTACTGGCCTTATCCGCTGTGGAGAATGCAACTGTATGGTTACTGCTGAGCCACCCAAGATTAAACGCAATAAAGGTAACAAAAAGATCCATGTTTATCATTACCTTCGTTGTACCAAAAAGAATCCAGAGATTAAATGCAAGCAACCCTATTTACGCGTTAAACATCTTGAAAAGCAAATTGATGACCTTCTAAAGACCATTGAGATTCCACAGTGCTTCATTGATTGGGTCTTTAAGGAGCTTCAAGCAGAGGTTAAGAAAGATTCGAAGGCCCTTTCCTCTAAACGTGCCCAACTTAAAAAAGCTTTTGATGAAAATGAAGCCATGAGTGAAGTACTGCTTAAAAAATTACTCAAAGGAACCATTGATGATGAAACCTATAAAAGTAACATTCGTGAGTTTGAGCGCAACTCAGAGAGACTAAAGAAAGAGTTAGAAGAATACTCTCAAGATAAGTCTGAATGGCTGCGTGAAAAAGAGGAAGAGTTTATGTTCGCGAAGAGTGCACGTTCTGTGTTTGTTAAGGGCAATCGTAAAAGGAAGCGAGAGATTTTTCATGGACTCGGCTCGAACTTCGTCCTTAAAGACAAAGAACTGCAGCTGGAACTCAAAAGACCGTTCCGTGCTCTTCAAAGTGCTGTTTCTATAACCGAAGTCGTATTAGGCTCGCTCGAACCTATACGAAATGGCTTAGGCAAGCTCAAAACAGCCCAACGAGAGCAGCTTGAGTCAGTGTGGAGCGGGTAACGGGAGTCGAACCCGTGTCTCTGCCATGGCAAGGCAGTATAATAGCCACTATACGATACCCGCAAAATGTATCGATTTCCGTCTAATTTTCAATCAACTGTTTGAATCTAATTCCACCCTTCCAACTCTTAATTTCCTTTTCGCGTCTCAGGGCCTCTTTTCTACTTTTATAACCAGGTTCAGTATAGATAATTCCCCACGGAATTCCAGACTTTGTTGAACGATTTATTCCTTCATTATGCTGAATCAATCGCCTGTCTAAATCTGAGGTGTATCCAATATAATGACGTCCATTCTTTTGGCTTCTCAATATGTACACTTCATAGCTACCCATATTGCTCTTTTTAGAACCCGTGTCTCTGTCCCGCAAACGGGACAAGGCAGTATAATAGCCACTATACGATACCCGCAAAATGTATCGATTTCCGTCTAATTTTCAATCAACTGTTTAAATCTGGAGTGGATTATAGCGAAGGCAGCCTGGAATTTCAAACTAAAAGGAGCCCTTTCGGGCTCCTTAATTCACACAATTTAAGTTTAATTAGAACTTCGGATCTCCTTGAGGATGAGGACGTGGGCCTTCTGGGCTTCGTCCGTCTCTAGGACCACCATGGCCTGGCTTTGGGCCACCTTGGGGAGCTCCGCCGCCGCTTGGGCGAGGACCTTCTGGGCGCTCTGGTCGTGGGATCAACGCTTTCATTGAAAGATTGTTGCGACCCATTTTGTCGATTTCGGTGAGCTTAACATCAACGAAGTCTCCTTCTTTGACTACATCTTCTACTTTGTTCACACGAGCGTGAGCCATTTCAGAGATGTGAACCAATCCTTCTTTTCCGGGTTTGAATTCAACGAAGGCTCCAAAGTCCATGAGTTTAACCACACGACAGTTCTTAAATACTTCTCCAACCGTTGGAACGTACGTGAGATCTTTAACCCATTGAAGTGCTTTTCCTCCACTTTCTTGATCTGGAGCGGTGATCATGACCAATCCATCGTCTTCGATGTCGATCTCCACACCACATTCACCAGTAATTTTTTGAATGGTTTCTCCTCCCTTACCAATAACTGTTCGAATTTGATCAGGATGGATATGAATGCTAGTGATCATAGGAGCAGTTTCGGATAATTCTTTACGAGGTTCGGCAATGATCTTGCCCATTTCTTCAAGTAAGAATAGACGAGCGTCCTTGGCTTGATCTAATGCTTCACGCATGATGTCGAGAGAAAGCCCCTTGGCTTTAATGTCCATCTGAAGCGCATTGATACCTTCGGTGGTTCCAGTGACTTTGAAGTCCATATCTCCTGCGAAATCTTCGAATCCTTGGATATCAGTTAGAATTTTGTAACCAGCACTGGCGTTTTCTTTATCCTTAACGACCAATCCCATTGCGATTCCAGCCACCGGTCGTTTAATCGGTACACCGGCCGCCATGAGAGAAAGTGTTTGACCACAAACTGCAGCCATTGAACTTGATCCGTTACATGTGGTGATTTCAGACACACACATGATTGTGTATGGGAACTCTTCTTTTGCAGGGATCATAGGAAGAAGGGATCGTTCTCCCAAATCTCCATGTCCAATTTCACGTCGTGAGGCGCCACGAAGGAACTTAACTTCTCCAACAGAATATGGAGGGAAGTTGTAGTGGTGCATGTAACGTTTTTGGATGTCTACATCCATAGTATCGATAATTTGAGCTGCACCCGGTCCAGCCAAAGTGGTAATGGTGAGTGATTGCGTTTCTCCACGTTGGAAAAGCGCTGTTCCATGTGGACGAGGAAGAAGATCTAACTCCATGCTGAGAGCACGGATTTCGTTGAGGGCGCGCCCATCCAAACGACGTTCTTGCTCGAGCACATTGGCGCGCATGTTGTCTTCGAACCTATTGTTTAGGATATCAAAGAGGTCATACTTAGAGAATGTCCCCTCTTCAAGAGCTGCTTCATTGTTCTCAAGTAGCATTGCCTCAAGCTCATGAATTCTTCCTTTGATTTCCTTTTTCTTAGAACCTTGGATGCTATCCAACATTTCTTTTGTTATCAATGCATCTACGGCCGCAACCGCGTCTTCATTTTTCTTCATGAAGGTTCCCTCTAATTGAGTGACACCAACTTTTTCAGCCAATTCTAACTGAAGGTCGCACAGTTTATCGATTTCAGTCTGAGCCATTGCAAGTGCTTCGAGGATAAGAGCCTCAGAAACCTCGATAGAACCGGCCTCCACCATAGTTACTCCTCCTTTTTTACCAGCCACCATCAAGTTGAGGCGACCATTTTCGATCTGTTCATAGGTAGGATTGAGTACTAATTGTTCCTGTCCTCCTTCTTCAAGAGCGACATAGCCAATACGAACACCCGCAACTGGTCCTCCCCATGGGATTCCAGATAAAACAAGCGCTGTTGAAGCTGCTGTAATAGCCATACTGTCTGGTGGAACCACCATGTCAGCTGACAATGTTGTGACAATAACCTGTACATCGTTGGTCATTCCCTTTGGGAACAATGGCCGAATAGGTCGATCGATCATTCGAGACACAAGCACTGCATTTTCGGAAGGACGTCCGTCTCGTTTAACGAAACGACTACCTTTGATTTTCCCGGTAGCGTAGTATTTTTCCTCAAAATCCACCATTAGTGGGAAATAAGGGACTGAATCTTTCGCGTTCAAGTTTATGCTGGCATTGGCCATCACAACACTATCACCGAGCTGGATTGTTACAGATCCATTGGCTTGTTTTGCCAAACGACCTGTCTCAATCTTTAAAGTTCGACCACCCAGGTCGCACGAGACGTTTTGAACGTTACTCATAATATAAAGGGTTAAAAATTTTAAACCCCTTCCCTAGTGATGATCTGCAACAAGTTCCAAATGACTTCCAATTCGAAAATCCTTCAGAATCTGCCGCCGAACACGCCAGAGAAAGGAGAAGTAGATATAAACTAGCTTTTTGCTGTACGAATTTTCAATTTCTTAACTACTCCCTCATATCCTTCAGGGTCATGACTCTTGAGATAGTTTAGAAGTTTTCGACGTTTGCCAACCATTCCAAGGAGTCCCTTCCGAGAACTATTGTCCTTGTTGTGATCTTTCAAATGACCGGTCAACTCATTGATGCGCGTCGTTAAGATCGCAATTTGCACCTGGGGAGACCCTGTGTCTTTGTCGTGAGTCGAATGCTTTTTGATAAGCTTTTTCTTTTGTGCTCTTTTCATAAAAGATGTATATTTAAAAGTTTTACCTGAAAATTTTAACTGAACCTGTTTTTTTTTGCAATACTAAAAGTAACGGCCCCCTAGAGCCAACGCTTCCACTTGAAAAAGAACAACATAAATGTTGCCAATAAAATCATTCCTGTGGTAATTCCGGCCACCGCGGTCTCGTTCCCTGAAAATGGTAACCCCACATTCATCCCATAAAATCCAGTAATCAAGGTCAAAGGAAGCAAAATGACTGAAAACACCGTCAGAATTTTAATCACTCGATTGGTTTGATGTGAAATCAGAACTTCATTGGTGTCTTGAAGGTCTTCGGCTAACTCCTTGAGATTTTCAAGGTTGCTCCAAATTTTCTCAATTTTATCCACCACATCGTCAAAATAAACTTCAAGGTCTTCAGGAAGAAATTTCTTATTCTTGTGCTCAAGCTGCGCGATCACCGATCTCTGAGGAGAGATAATTCGTCTAAATGTGATGATATCTTTTTTCAACCACAGAATGTCACGTACCATATCTTTCTCCGCATCTCCTTCAAACAAGTCTCTTTCAATCCCGGAAATTGACCTTTCCATATCATCTACCAAAGGGAAAGTGTCATCAAATAGCTCCCTAATAATCACATAAAGCAGGTACCCAGTCCCCTGCCCCATTTGCTGTTTTGTGGCTCTGTTTTTTTTGAAGTCTTCCATCAATCGATGGACCGCCTTTAATTTTCCACCGTGCAATGTGATGAGCTGATTTTGAGCAATAAAAATGTCTACTTCTTCCTGCACAATGCGCTTTCTTCGTTTATCATAATAAGGGAAATGAAGCACAATAAATAAGTAGTCTTCATAGTCGTCTATTTTAGAACGCTGCACGTCAGACAAGCAGTCTTCCAGATCCAATTCATGAAAATCAAATCGCTTCTTCAGCGACAATAAAGTTTTCTCATCCACATTGACCACATCGGTCCAAGTGATCTTGCCATACTTGAGGGATTTGGATTGTGTATTCATCTCTGTTATTTTACCATATTTTTTGATAAAATTCACGCATGAATTATAAAAACATCATTAAAGAGGCTTGGCAACTGACCCAGCAAAACAAGGGTCTCATGTGGTGGTATGCCTTTGTACCAGAGTGTATTGGCCTTCTAGTGGGCATTTATTACATGGTGTATCAATTCATGTCTTTCTGGAAATCTCCTATTTTCCATGAATATCAAGGAGACTCTTTTATTCACGAAATGTGGATATTTGGCTCAAATTTTATTTCTCAAAATGCATCCCTAGGAATTCTAATGATAATACTGATAGCTATCATTGTGCTGTTCTACTTATTTCTTCCCATTTTTTGCAAAGCAGCCCTGGTTCAATTGATCGCACGCAAACGAAATGGGCAAGCCGTAAAACCCGTAGATGGAGTTTCGTTTGGATTTTTGCATTTTCTCCCGTTATTTGAATATCGCCTGGCAATTAAAACATTCAGTTTGCTTGGAATTTTAAGCTTAGCATCGTTCGTTATTCGCAATTTGGGACCTGAAATTTTCAAGCTACTACTAATTCCTTTTATCTTAGTGGGAATATTTGCATTAGCACTGGTCCTTGTCCTCACCTACTCAGAATATTTCATTATTATTGACGGAGAAAAAGTACTTAAGTCTATGGGGCGCAGTGTGCGTTTGGTAGTTCGCCACTGGCAACACACCTTACTCATGCTTATGTTGATGGTTCTTATTACACTTCGTATTTTCCTTAATATTCTCCTTGTCCTTTTAATTCCGGCAGTTATTGTACTCTCCACTGCAGCACTGGCTGCCTTCACTCTTGCAAAAATTGGCCTGGTTGTGGGAATCATTATAGGAATAATCGGTCTTTACTTTGCCGCCTATCTTGGCGGAATTCTGGAGGTTTTTACCAGTTCTGTTTGGGTCTTTACTTTCTTGGAATTAACGGCAAAAGAAGAAACCAGCGCACGAGAAAATACCACGGAGGAGTCTCCTCAATGGGTTTCAGGACATGACGACAAGTGACCTATCAAACCTAGGTCAATGGTTCATTTGCTTTGCGTTGATTTTCCTGAATGCGATCGAGAAATTCTTCACTGATACGACTGGCCATGGCTTGATTTTTGAGAATCAAATCATAGAAATCCGTTTTCTCTAAAATAAAAATTTCACATTCATCTCGTGTGGTTGCCGAGGCAGAGCGTGGCTTGTCTTCAACCAAGGCCATTTCACCAAAAAAGTCATTCGGTCCCAACAGCGCAACTGGAGTCTCCTCATTGGCTGGATGGAAAATCTTTACCGCCCCCTTCTTGATAATGTAAAGACAGTCCCCTAGTCCTCCCTGCCCAAATAGTTGATGATCTGGTGGATAGTATTCCAATCTTATCTTCTTGATAATTTCTGAATGATCTTCCTCATTAAGTTCCGTGAAAAGAGGAATTTTCTTGAGGATAGGAAGGATTGAGAGGTTGTCCATGGATTATGAGTTTAAATAAAAGTACCTAATTGCGTTTATTATAGTGACAATCTGGACTTTTTGAGCCTGGTTCCTATTGACTTTTGGGTTAAAATGTTTTATTATTTTATATGAGAGCTTCAAAAAACGGCTTTCTTAAAACAAAAACTCAATGACAAACTACCTAGAAAACTTGGACCCACGCGTTAAACTTGCGATTCTAGTGGCCTCCATCTTCCTCATCAGCCTCTCCATAGGCCTACTTGTTATGGGAGATAACCTGGTGGTTTCGGATGATTTGTCTTTGGATTTACTCAAACACAGTAAAGAACAGCTTCCTTACCTAGGTGGGCACTAACTCTTACTCGTATGAGCGACTTTTTAGGAAGTATTTTAGGGCCTCCAATCGGTGGCGCCGAACGAGATGAAGATATGTGGGAAGATTAAGGAAACAATAAGTTAAGATCTTCCTCTCTCACTGGAGGGCTCTTATTCTCTAGAGCGTTCACCCTGGACTAGAATCCTAGTCGGCAGACTTGACATTTCCCGAAAAACATATATAGTTACCCCCACCCTTTAAATTCTATATATGCCTACTCCATCTACTCCGACACCACACCCTGATACTCCAGAGGTAACAACCACTCCAACTCTCTCTCCGGCTGACAAGGCAGGAGCATGGCTTCGAAGCTTGGGCCTTGGCCAAGGCGCTGATGTATCCGTCACGTTTTTCCCTGAAGGTGAACCTGTGGGGGTCGAGCCTCCTGGGCCTATACTTATGGATTATATTGCGACACTCCGTGAAAATCCCCGTACCCCTTTAATGATTCTAGTAGGAAACCGTGAAGTAGACTTTACTGATGCGCGTTGTGAAGGGCTAAGAGAAAGCGAAGATCAAACTGTTCAGATCGGATATAACATATATACGGGGGACAATACTCAAATGCAACAATGGGAGCAAATGGCCTCTGCTACTCCTATACGCTTATCTCCAGATCAGATGGTTCCAGTGATTGATCGACTTGGAGCTCTAGGCGTTGCACCTCAATTACGTGTGGTTCTAATAGGCGAAGAGGATTTTGCCTTGGATCTTTATCTTGGGCCAGAAGAACGACTGACCTTAGAAGCTTTGACCGCATTGTCGGATATTATGCGCCCACAAGATCCACGACCTGAGCAGGTTAGAGATGAACTCCAGGGAGAATTAGGAAGACTACGAGCTCAATTGGATGCAGTTTTGGCAGGACCCTTGGGAGAGGCATTACTACTAATTCGAAAGGTGGGTCACGCTGTAAATCCTGACCAAGGTGATGATCCTACCTCCGTTCAAGAAAGAGCTATGCGTGTATTTGCTAGCGAAATGCTAGTTGGAGCACGAGGACGTGTAGCTGACGCCAAAGAAGAAGCATGCAAAAGCTAGCTTCGATTCTATCATTTATCTGGTATAATAGGCGGGATTTAACCTGCTTATTCATGTACGAGCCATCCAAGGTTGAGAAAAAATGGCAAAAGGTCTGGGAAAAGAAGAAACTGTATGACATCGACCTGACCTCTCGACGCAAGCCTTACTACAATCTTGTGATGTTTCCCTATCCATCGGGAGACAAGTTGCATATCGGACATTGGTATAACTTCGCCCCTGCGGACTCGTGGGGCCGCTATATGCGCATGAATGGCTATAATGTGTTCGAACCTATGGGTTTTGATGCGTTTGGGCTTCCTGCGGAAAATTACGCTATAAAAACGGGTATTGCACCTAAAGCTAGTATCGCAACCAATGTAAAGACCATGGTGAAGCAGTTCAAAGCAATTGGAGCCATGTACGACTGGTCACAAATGGTGAATACCAGCGGAGAGGACTACTATAAATGGACCCAATGGCTGTTTTTACAAATGTATAAACGTGGATTGGCTTACAAGAAAAAATCTCCTGTTAACTGGTGTCCTGGTTGCAAAACTGTTTTGGCTAACGAACAGGTTCAAGATGGTATTTGTGAACGTTGCAAATCTGAAGTGACCAAGAAAAACTTAGCCCAGTGGTTCTGGAAAATCACAGATTATGCGGAAAAATTGCTGGATTACACTGATTTGGACTGGCCAGAAAAGACGGTCACCATGCAGAAAAATTGGATTGGAAAAAGTACGGGTGTGGAAATCGATTTCAAACTAGAGGACAGCGACGAGGTTTTAACCTGTTATACGACTCGTCCTGATACGATTTATAGTGTGACCTTTATGGTGATTGCCCCAGAACATCCTTGGGTAAAAGAGGTGATCAAAGGAACCAAATATGCTCAGAAAGTGAAGGATGTTTCTGCCGAAATCAAGAAGCAAACAGATATTGAACGAACCTCCGAAGGAGGACTAGATAAACTAGGAGCCTTTGTGGGGAAATACGTTATCAACCCTGTAAATGGAGAGAAAATCCCCGTTTATATTGCCAATTTCGCGTTGATGTATGGGACTGGCGTGGTAATGGCAGATGCTCATGATCAACGTGACTTTGAATTCGCACGAAAATACAAAATTCCTCTTAAGTTTGTTATCTCTGAAGATGGAAAGATCACTACCCCCAAAGGAGCTAAGGAAGCTCACACTGCGGACGGTATTTTGTTTGATTCAGGTGAATTTAGCGGGATGAATAACCGCAAGGCGTTGCCAAAGATGTCAGATTGGATAGAAAAGCAAGGATTTGGACGAAAAACCACCAATTATCGCCTTCGTGACTGGCTAATTTCTCGTCAGCGTTATTGGGGAGCTCCCATCCCTGTCATTAACTGTGAAAAATGCGGAGAAGTACTTGTTCCTGAAAAGGATCTACCGGTCGTTCTTCCTCGAGTAAAAGAGTATAAGCCCAAAGGGAAAGCACCACTGGCAACAAGCGCTTCCTTCATGAATACCAAATGCCCTACTTGTAAGGGGCCGGCCACGCGCGAACCTGATACGATGGATACTTTTGTGTGTTCAAGTTGGTATTTCTTGAGATATCCATGTGCGAATTTGGAGAAGGCTCCTTTTGATAAGGACGTTCTTAAGAAATGGGGACCTGTCGATATGTATATTGGAGGACCTGAACATGCGTGCATGCACCTTTTGTATGCTCGATTTGTGAATCAAATGTTGTTTGATGCAGGGCTCATTCCTTTCAAAGAACCTTTCAAGCGTCTGGTCCATCAAGGAATGGTGACCAAAGATGGTTCAAAAATGTCTAAATCTAAGGGCAATGTGGTCAGCCCAGATAGTTTTGTCGATAACTATGGGAGTGATGTGTTTCGTATGTACCTCATGTTCATGGGACCGTTCACACAAGGTGGAGATTGGAATGATAAGGGCATTACTGGCGTGGCACGTTTTGTTCAAAAAATCTGGAAAGTTATTCAAGGCCCAACGCTCACGAAACTGTCTCCGGACATGAACTGTCGCCTGCATCGCACCATCAAAAAAGTCACACAAGATATTGAAAAAATGCACTTCAATACGGCGCTTGCTGCACTCATGGAGTTCATGAATGAAGCGGTGAAAGAAGGATTGGACTCTAAAGCAAAGAAGAAGATCATTAGACTGCTTGCTCCGATTGCTCCTCACCTATCAGAGGAATTATGGACCTCGATCACCGGAATCGCTCCTTCCGACTCCAAATGGGTTTCTGTCATTGATCAAAAATGGCCAAAATACGAGGATAAATATACCGTATCAACCATGATTCAATTGGTGATTCAAGTGAATGGAAAGCTGCGTGCCACAGTTGAAGCTGCTGCAGATATCTCGAAAGAAGACGCTCTTAAGCTTGCACGTATGCAAGAGAATGCTAAGAAATTCCTCGAAGGAAAAACCATTGTAAAAGAAATTGTAGTGCCGGGAAGATTGGTTAACTTTGTAGTGAAATAAGATTCAAGGAGCTCTCATATCGAGGAGCGGGTCCAGCATTTATTTGGGAGGTGTGGGGCAGCCGCATCGCCTCGCTTTTGAGAACTCCTTGTTGTTCGTGACAACCCTAGCAAGATGACATGACAAAAACTTAACAAAGATATGAACGAAATGGCCTTTTAGTGCACAATCACGCGAGTTTTGAACATTTTCAGGAATGGAGCAGCAACACCATTTCACCCTTCAATGTTTCATTTTTGAGTGTTTCGTTGAGTTCAGCCACGGTGCCACGATAAAGAGTCTCGTGGAGCTTGGTCAATTCGCGCGCAATCACAAGCTGATGTCCACTAAATCCAGCCTCGTTGAGTTGAGTGAGAGTTTTGTGAATGCGATGAGGAGACTCGTACAAAATAATTGTTCGCTCCTCGCTTAAAAGCTTTTCCATTAGCGTTTTTCTTCCCTTTTTAAATGGAAGGAATCCGATGTAAACAAACTTATCCATGGGAAGGCCTGAGACGACTAACGCCGCCAAGCAGGCACTAGCACCAGGAATTGGCACAACTTGAATTTCTTCCTCTATGGCACGACGAATGAGAAGATAACCAGGGTCAGAAATACCAGGAGTTCCTGCGTCAGACACAAGTGCCACGTGTTTTCCATCATGAAGAGCTCCCAAGATTTTATCGAGCTTGGCCAGTCCGCTGTGAGAATGGAAACTGATTTGTGGCGTCGTTACCTCAAAATGCTTTAGTAACCTTCCAGTATGCCGTGTGTCTTCGGCCGCGATTAAATCCGCTTCTTTGAGCGTACGAATAGCACGAAGTGTAATGTCCTCGAGATTCCCAATAGGGGTTGAAACGATTGAAAGCATGCCGAGAGTATACCAGAAAGTCTGTAGATTTGGAGGAGGGAGGGAAGAATTCGCAGGGCGTAACTCCTCTTGTTCTCGCTTTTAATCCATCTAAGAAAGCCTGCACAATCATTAAGGGAGGGAGGAAAGGAGCGAGCCGAAGCAACACTCCTTTCCTTATGTCCCTTTCACCTCCTACTCGAAATCCTGCGTGTTGATCGGTCCGAGGTACTCCACATCGCACTCGAGCTGATCGTCGTCCACGCAGTTGAGCTTGAACTCGTGAATGCCCAAAACGATGTCGTCCATGTGAGGAATGACTTCGATCTCGATGTCCACTGGGTTGTACCAGAAGTCGAGCGTGTACTTCCAGGCATCGGCCGTGAGCACATCACCGTTCTGCGTTTCGTAGGTCGCTTGAACCGGAACTGCGTCCATGGCCCAGAACTCGTGCTCGATGACCATGTAGGCGGCGAAGTCCTCGACCAGGCAGCCACCGTACATGACAACCACCCCGAACTGATGGTTTTCGTACCAGTAGTAGTCCTGGAGAACCTGGCTGCAGTCCCGAAATTCCTGAACCAACAGTTCCGTGATGTCGCCCCTTGGGGAATCTACCGGCTCGATGCGCTGGAGACCGGTCTCGCTGCATCCGATGAAAAACACCAGCAGCATGGACACCATGATCCGGGTGAAGTAAAAAGAGAGGTTTCCCATCATTCATCCTTTTCTGCGCTTGTACGCATTGATTGTACAGACTTTCAATGTTCACTTCGGACGCCTATTCGCCACGAAGATTTCGTGAAAACCGGCACACTCGAAGAAGCTACACGCTAACAAAGGAGCATGACAAAAACCTTTCGAGAACGTGACCGAAATGTGAATAAATGCTGACTACTATTTGTCTCCCCAATCAAAAACAAGGAATGAAACCCCCTCCCTGAGTTTCACCCCTTGTTTTTGACTCGTTACATTTGAATAACGCAGCGAGGCAATACATCTTACCAAATTGCTTGATTTTGTCAAGGCTTTATGCAAAAATACTTTCTCAAGCATTGCTACTCCTGGAATCACGCCTTGGACGCTTCCCCACAGAAAAAGATCTCAAACGAGTTGATATGAGTATCCGCGTACTTGGATTCCAAATTGTGGCTGAAATGACCATCATTCCCTTTGAGGGTCCACCATTAACGGTACGGACCACTCGTCCTCGCCCGATTAAATTTAAACTTCACCCTTTGGAACGCTGATGTCAGGAGGTCTCACGTAAAGAGGGTCTATGTGATCGGCTTTTTTTGCATTTGGAAGAATTTCAAGTACCGCCTCCCCAAATGTATAAGGGAGTGCGTAACTTGCTGGAAGCTCTCCATATAAAGGAACTTCTCGCTCTTGTAATTGCTCGATCGTGTAGCGAGTGGTGTCTCCCTCTATCTGGAAAAGCTCTCTGCCGGCGGCAATGGCAATGAGATGTGGCTCTGAACGGTCATTGATTTCTAAACGATGCGTCCATAACGTAAATACATCTGTTGCGAGCATTGGAATTTTGAGTGACCAGGCAAGTGAATTGGCAATCGTAATTCCCACACGCAAACTTGTGTAGGCTCCCGGGCCTTCAACTACAAAAATATGTGTGAGATCTTCCCATTTTTTCTCGGCATCCTTGAGAAGTTTCTGCAAACCAGGAAGGACTTTGGTTGATTCGTTCGCTTGAGAGTTCCAACTTGTTTCTCCAAGGATTTTCTCATCCTGAAGTAGTGCGAGCGCACTTTCTTGGGACGCGGTGTTGATGGCAAGAATGAGCATGCTCAAAACTTACTGGAATGGGAGGAAAGGATCAATCTATTTCACTGCTATCTCGACCCCTGTGTAGTAATACTTGATGATCTGCTCATAAGATTTCCCGGCTTGAGCGGCCGCAGTGGCTCCACACCCGGATAGTCCAACACCGTGTCCACTGAATCGAGTGGATTCGCAAAGTGGGTCTGCTACCGAAATTAGGTATGGCGTGTGTGTCCAGCCCCAAACCTCTTGGGCACTCTTGGTGGTAATGCCATCTGACCGACTAAAATAGGGAGTTTTAACGAGATTGCCTTGATAGGTCACCACTTTTCCGCGTGTATCACGGACTGCGCGGGCGATGTTGGGCGCGCGCTCCTCGAATCCATAACCAAGGTATTTCTGTGATTCGTCGGGGTTGTCGCTGAGATCATAGGGAAGTCCAGGGAATTTTTCATCTTCTGTGAGGTAGTAGCGCGCGTAAGTGCGAGCTAAAATCATCATTGTTCTAATCTTTTCGGTTGGGGCTCCATTTTCTACTTCTCCAATGCCACGCAAATAAGAGTCCATCGTGAGTTCATTGATGATGGTTAGGTTTCCATTCACCTCCTGAACTTCAAGATTTCCTCGGAAACGATTATCATTGAGTGAAGGATTCCAGGCAGGACGATGCTCATAATTATTAATTTTCATGATAGTGCTATCGTTGACTGGCACGAATTGTGGAAATTCATTGACCACCCAGGCGCGGGCATCGTGCAAAATTTGATATCGATCATTGGTGCGACGTACTTCTACCTCATCTCCAGCGCTCAGCGTCAAGAATGGGTCACCATCAACTAGGACCTTAAATGCACCGTTGGCCGTTATTTCTGGATTCCCGAATTGAGCGGCGTCAAACCCAAGTTTGATACGAATAAATTCTTGGTCGAGTTCGCTTGCGATGGTGGAGGTATAAACGGGAGTGCTGATGGGGACACGAACGGACGTGGGGGCTGAGCTGGTAGCTGCTGGAGTTGCCACCACAGGCGATGCCGTTCCACTAACTGAAAATTCGAATTTGATTGGATCCTGCATGAGGTTTTTTGCTCCGAGCCGAGGCCTAAAATAAATGGTGTAATCACCCGGTTTCTCAGGGGCTTTTACGCTGAAACGAACCTTTCCAGTCTTGCCGGCGGAGAGGCGCGGCACGGTTAAAATTGGTTTAGTTACCTTAATACTAGGGTGATTTGTTTTTCCAATATTGAGACCATTCCGTCCATTCTTATCCCATGTTGCTCCTCCTGTGTTTTTGAGTTCAAGAGTCAGAGCCTTGCGTTCTCCAGGTTTGAATGTGACGCCCGAGCTCATGCTAACAAGCTTTGCTCCCACGGTCTGATCGTAGATTGTCAGGCTCGCAGAAATAGAGGCGCCCTTGAGTTTGTCGAGGTTTTTTAAGGTCGGAATCAATCGGGCTTTGACCGCCCCCGCTCCGCTTGGCCTCCATTTTAGTTGGAAGGTTCCGGTCGCGCCTGGGGCCACGCTTGATTCTTTTAGTGAGGCGAAGCGCGCGCCGGAGCTACTCTGGATTTCCATTGGATACTCACCCGTTCGGTGCCAGGCAATGTTTCCAGTGTTTCGTAGCTTTAATGTGCCGGTGACTTCTTGTCCCGCCTTAATTCGTGTGGGCTGAATGTTGAGAGTTACAAGCTCGTAAGAAAGGGTCGGGGCGGCGACATAGATAGGCAAATCAAGATAATGGCGCGTTTTCTTGGTTCCATTAAAAATCGGGGTGATCCGGTAATTCTCAAAGCCGCCCCTCAATTTTGCCTCAACTGATACTTTGAATGTTGCAGTCTTTCCTGGCGCCACACTCTTTTCTTCCATTCTTCCGAGACTCACAGGATTGCCTGCCTCTCTTGTTAAATGGACCATTCGCTCAGCGTTCTCGTTTTGATCAGCAACTAGGTAGGTTTTATTGTTCCATGTTTTAGTGCCGATGTTTTTAACTTTAAGGGTAATTTTCGAAGTGGCCTCTGGATCCAGAAGCACCGCCCCATAATTAGACGTACTCACAAACTCATAGTCCTTGTTTGTCATTTGAGTTCCCAATCGGTCCTCCATCCCAAGCCGGTTGTTTCCTACCAAGGTTCTTAATGCCGGCAACGCTGCGTATAAGTTTTCACCTGGGCACAATGTATGTCCCGCATCTCTATGACCCATAACGTTAGCACTCACCTCTCCTCTAAATCGGCTAAATCCATCCGCCCGAATGTTATAAAGATCAGATTTTTCTTGAATCAATGTGGCCAAGGCGTTAAGAACAGGAAAAGCTACTTGATCATTTTCATAGTTTCCCAAGACCGCGATGCCCAGCGACCCTGTGTTGTATCCCTGTGCATGACCGGCCACGACACCTTCTCCTCCGGCACGTCCTTCGTAAATATTTCCTGCCGTATCAATTATATAGTTGTAGCCAATATCTCCCCATCCGCGTCGTACAGAGTGGTAGTAGTAAATGGCACGAATGGCTGCCTCCGGATTGTTCAAATTCTTAGTACTGGCCGTGTGATGCACAATGATTTTTTCAGTATTTTTCGCATATTCTTGAGGCCAATAGAGGGATTCGCCTTCCTCATTTTTCTTTATGGTTTTTGTCAGCTCGAATTCTTCAGGATAAAGTTCTCTCATGCTTTTCTCTCCATTTTTTTCCTCATTGTCTTGCAGATCCTGATCTTCCACGATCTCATCATTGGGTTCTGAATCCTTTACTCCAAAATAACGATTGAGCCCAAATTCTTCATCAGCTCCCCACTGACTCCGAGGAATCACCTGTGGTGATTGCGTACCGAAGAGTGATTTTTGAAGCACGGCTGGGGTCATCTCTTTTTCAATCTTAGAGATTCCCTTTTTATTTGAAGAAGTTTCTGAGGATGCATCAATGTAGTGAAATTCTAAATTTCGAATGCGAGGTGTGTGTTTCCCATCATTGCTAGCCATCCGAATTTTGTACTGAAGTGCATCAGAGCGAGTGGTGGGAATGAGCTGATCGCCCCCCTCCCCATCAATATCAGAGTCAACCTGCTGCCAATCAGTCCACTCATTATTGGTGGTTCTAAATCTAATTTCCATGTTTAAATCTGTTCCCTCAGGATTGGATCCTCGCCATTCAACGCCTACCGCATCAAATCCAAAATCAGCTTCCATCACTTCAGACAGAAAAGTACTTGTTGGCTCGTAGGCCACTCCTACCGGGTTCATACTAGCACTGGCCAGCGGAGTTAACTGAAAATCCTGCCCTACACTGAGAGTGTTGGCACGAATGCCTCCATCCTCAAATTCAGCTTGGGGAGCTTCCGGAATCATCATTGCCTCCAACGGCCCGACAAGACCGAGAAGGAGAACAAAAACCAAAGCTTTGCAGAAAAAACGTTTCATCTCCTAATTATAGCATATTTTGTGTCAAAAATCACGTACCGTTTTCGTCCAATTTCGCTATACTGTGGGAGCTGTATTCATTAAAACTATTCACTATGGCGACCCAACATTTTACTGACGATAATTTCGACGCAGAAGTAACCAACTCTGATATCCCTGTCCTTGTGGACTTTTTTGCCGAGTGGTGTGGTCCATGTAAACAGCTTGCCCCCATCGTCGAAGAACTTGCTGTCGAATACGAAGGCAAAGTAAAGATTGGAAAAGTAGATGTGGATGCTAGCAATGCCACCGCCGCTAAGTTCCAGGTGATGAGCATTCCTACTCTTGTATTTATGAAAGGCGGAGAGATGGTCGATAAAGCCACCGGATTCATGTCTAAAGAGGCATTGAAAGAAAAATTAGACGCAATGCTCTAAGGTCGAGGATTTTCCTTGGCTCGTTTAAGATTAGCTGGATTTTTTGTAGCAAATTTTATGTATTTCCCGCAATTGGAACAGTCCACTCGGATTAGCCTGGATTTTTTCATGTAGCTCAACTCCCCGTCCGACACTGTGTGGCATCGATTGCATGCGTATTCTCCTTCCGAATGCTCAATCTGAGCAAAGGTCGATGTTGATGGGGTTGATGTTTCTTTTGCCTTTTCAGATTGAGCCACCGCCAATCGATCGCATCGTTCGTTCAAACGATTTCCTGCGTGCCCTTTCACCCAAAACCATTGAATTGTGAGTCCTTCTCGTGCTTCGTCCAGTTCAGTCCAGATATCTAGATTGGCTTTGCGCTTCCATCCTTCATTGAGGGATTTGATTATGAGCCTCGAATCAGAATAAACCTCGACGGGATGCTTGATGAGCTTATTTTCTTTGACCCACTGAAGTGCGCGTACAATGGCCATCATTTCCATCCGATTATTCGTGGTGGGATTGTCTGGACCGGATAGTTCAACTTCTTCTTTATTGTGCTGAATGACCGCCCCCCACCCCCCTGGGCCAGGATTTCCAATGCAACTTCCGTCGGTGTAAATGATGAGTGGTTTCATGGTGACTATCATAGCGGAAATCAGGGATTTCGTGGGCATGTTTTTTCTAGTGTGCAGTAATGATTTTTTTATGCCATATTTCCAGGTTCGATTCCAGGCTCATGTCAAATGCATTGCACTGTGTAAAACTCGGCCACCCATTTTCTTACTAAAAGAACTGGGGATACACTATCCCCGCAGCAATTCCTGAATGTACCACTTAATATAATCCCAATTTCCCTCACGTGGCTGAAGCGTGTAGATCGCACTTTTTATTTCGCATACTTCCTCATCCCCAACGGTATTACAGACATTAACTTTGAGTGAGGTTTCGATGTTGTCCAACGGAATAGGAACTGAGTCGAGTACGTTTCCTGAGCTCAAGACTGATCCGCGATTCAGCTCGTAATCTTGATATCGGAAGAAATATTCGGCTGCTTCCTTGATCTCAATATTTGTGTCCGTTTTCTGTATAACTTTTTTGATCAACTTGAGTGCAGTAGGAGCGTCTCCAAAGCCTAGCTCTCGTGCTTTATGGAGAAGTCCATCAAGGATTATTTGTTGGCGTTTCGCTCTTGAATAGTCTGAAGTGCTATACCGTGACCGAGAAATTCTAAGTGCTTCTGTTCCATCAATATGGTGCTCTCCCGCCGGGTAAAACAGCGTTCCTTTCTTTCCATTTTCAACCACCTTATATGTGGGATCAACCAGATCTTCCTCGAGATTGATCGTGACTCCCCCGACTAAATCAATCAAATCGCTGAACACATACATGTCCACTAAAATATACTGATCAATGCGTTGGCCGGTAATGTCGGACAGTTGCCGAGCCATTTCTGCCATTCCATAATCAGCATAAATACTATTTATCTTGCGTCCATTGTAATAAAGGTCCCGTGGAATACTCAGCAGCGTGACCTTTTCATTCCGTGTGTCCACATTCGCCAGCATGATAGTGTCCACATTCCAATCATGTTTACCGGCCACCAAAATATTGAAGTCTTTCTCCTTTTTTTCATCACGGGAATCAAACGTTAGAATCGAAGGAAGCACAAGCATTTCCGAATCAGTAATGGCCGCATTATTTAAAAGAGACCCGACATCTTCGCCCGGGTCTCTCATCATTAGCTCGCCAGTAGCTTTGTTGATGTAGAGAATCCTTATAGGCTTTCCCTCGGGGTTCATTATGTCGTACTCAATGATTTGATCTGTCTCGCGCGCCTCAAAACTGAACTGTAAGTGAGCGTTTCGCAGTGTGGACTGAAACCCTTCATCCTCTTTAAGAGCCTCAATGCTAGCACGTAATTGGTCGACTTTTTCTTTGAAAATATTAAGTGTAGTCTCTTCTATTGTTTCCGAGGTTTTCTCGGAGGCCGGAATTCTTTCAACAACGGCCCTGAAAGTTTCTTTGAATTTCTCGAAACTATCTGGCTCGTTAAACTCAATAACACCTCCACCCAATGGGGTTATACGTAAATTCCCCAGATCATTGTAGTCAATCGTGATGCGTGTTTCTCCCTGCTCAGTGATGACCTCATGCTGAAGTCCGTTACGCAGATAAAATCCCTTATTTTTTAAGTATGTGAGTGTTTCTTCTTGGTTGAGATAGATATCTAGATTGTCTTTATTTTTTGTGTAACGTTGTTTGTATGATTCCTCCGCTCCCAATTTTTCGATCGCTTCGAACAATGTAACAATTGGATCTGCTTCGATGACATCTCCTGACTCTTCTGTGCTCGTAAATGATTCAAATTGATACTCCTTAGTTGGCATTAAAAGTAGTCGCCGTACCTCGTTGAGGTCACCTCCAAATTGACTTACCAATTGATTAGCCTGCCCCACGTCGTCAATCATTTGAGCATTATTATCAGCAATGAGCGCCATACTATGGCTGAGACGTGCGTTCATCCAAAACTGCAATCCAACAATCACCGCCAATACAATGAGGACCGGAAGAAGCCAGCGCTGAATTTGAAATGATTTAGGAGGGATTGTACTCATAGCAGCATTGAGAATATCAGATTCGATCGTACCTAACAAACCGGAATTCGATGCCAACATCTTCATGAGTGTCCGACTGATAAACGCGTTCAAACTGAGATTCATCAATGGCAGGCAAAAAGGTATCGCACTCAAAGGTTTTAAGAAGTTCTGTGACGTAAAGCGTGTCACAATCCGGATGAGAAAGGGCTTCCTTGAATACGCCAGCCCCACCAATTACAAAAATTTCACGGTCTCCAGATGGTTCTGCCAAGGTAAGCGCCTCATCAAGTGACGATGCACGTAACACGTCATCAGGAAGTTCGTATCCATCATTTCGTGTGAGTACAATATTCAGCCTATCCGGTAATGGCCGGTACTTGGGAGGGATAGAAGCCCAGCTTTTTCGCCCCATAATCACTACATTTCGCTTAGTCTTTTTCGCAAAATACTGAAGTTCAGAAGGGATGTGCCAAGGAAGTTTTCCGTCTTTCCCCATTCCGTTTTTTTCATCCACAGCAACGATGATTGAAAAACTCATTACACAGCAACTTTAAATTTTATAAACGGATCGTGAACGTAACTTTCTAACGCGAAATCTTCAAATTCCAAATCCCAAAAGGATTTATCGGCTATTTTCAAAACAGGGTGCGCCTTAGGTTCGCGCTGAAGCTGAACTTTCAATCCTTCGATGTGATTCAAGTAAATATGAGCGTCTCCCATTGTGTGTGTAAAAATTCCAGGTTCAAGCTTGCATTCCTTTGCCATCAT
The DNA here is from genome assembly GCA_964491515.1 of uncultured Candidatus Peribacteria bacterium. GTDB lineage: Bacteria > Patescibacteriota > Gracilibacteria > UBA1369 > UBA12473 > CAZBGQ01. The sequence goes on along the minus strand of CAZBGQ010000015.1, from coordinate 931 downwards.
CATCATGAGTACAGCATAACTGGCAATGTTGAAAGGAACGCCCAATGCGACATCCGCGCTGCGCTGATACAACTGACAATCAAGTCGTCCATTGATCACATAAAATTGGAATAATAAGTGACATGGTGGCAAGGCCATGCGTGGCACATCGCCCACATTCCAGGCATTCACAATGATCCGGCGTGAATCGGGATTGTTCTTAATCATGTCGATGGCCTGCTGGATTTGATCCACGTGATATCTCTCAAATTGACCATGAGCCTCGTTCCACTTGAACTGATCCCACTTGCGCCATTGGTACCCATAAACAGGTCCTAAGTCTCCATCTTCAGCCGCCCACGCATTCCAAATCGGAGTGTGTTGAGTGAGGTTGTCATTGATATTTGTAGAGCCCTTCAAAAACCATAGCAACTCACGCACAACTGCACTGAAAAGAACTTTCTTAGTCGTAAGGAGTGGAAAACCTTTTCGTAAATCGTATTTTCTTTGCATCCCAAAAATAGAGATGGTGCCGGTGCCGGTACGGTCCGATTTCTCCTCTCCATTTTCGAGAATTTCTCGGATAAGACTGAGATATTGTTGCATGGGTTGTGGGTTAAAGGGCCGCGGCCATAGTACCGGATTGTTGGCATGCATTAAAGGCATCCCAACTTGACCGAATCACGTGCGTGGTTTCCGGCGTGGTTCCACAAAATAGTTCCGATCCCATTGGACCTTGTAGTACTCCGCCAAATTTTGATTCTATTTTTTCAATTGAGGTTGTATTTGAGCGATTTGCCATTATAATTTCTTAGCAAGCTAAATAAGCAGGTGTCGTATAATGGCTCATTACCATAGCCTTCCAAGCTATTGACGCGGGTTCGATTCCCGCCACCTGCTCCAACGTTTTTTGCAGGTTAAAATCGGCCATAGGTGACTGGAAGGCTCGAAA
>CAZBGQ010000014.1:0-40060 GCA_964491515.1 uncultured Candidatus Peribacteria bacterium | reverse complement strand
TTCCCTCCAAGAACCACCGACAATAATTTCAAAGCCCAATGATCCGGATGTTCTGCCGGATACCCAGGAAATCCAACCACCACATGCCCCTGCTCTGTTTTCTTATTCTGCAATACCACACGATCCGTTCCTTCATTCAATTCAAGGTCATTCCACTTAAATGTGGTTTCTTGTTTCTCCATAGGAAACAAACGCTCCACTTCTGAAACTACCTCATCATGATCCACATCGCCGGCCACCGTCACCACCATATTATCTGATCGATACAATTCATTTTGATACGCTTTAAAATCCTCACGAGTCACACTCATGATCACATCTTTCAAACCAATTTGATCCCACCCAAGTGGCTGATCTCCAAATAATAATTTTTCAAAATCCCAGCCAACCTGATACATAGGAGTATCTTGATACATGTTGTACTCCTCCATAATCACCCCACGTTCTTTATCAATTTCTACAGGATCATGCTTCGCCGTGATGAGCATGTCAGCCATCACTTCCATAGCCACAGACCGATGTTCAGATGCCACTTTTACGTAATAACCCACGTACTCTTTGCCTGTAAATGCATTGAATTCACCACCAATCCCATCAATCGTTTCTGACACAGATTTTGTATCCGGATATTTGTCACCTCCTTTGAAAAACATATGCTCCAAAAAATGAGAAATTCCTCGAATTCGTGCCGTTTCACACCGTGAACCAGCTTTCACCAAAATAAGAACCGTCACCGCCTTAGTACTGCTAAGTTTCTCCGTAACCACACGAAGTCCATTTGAGAGCGTAGTTTTTGTATACATGAGTCATTTGTTAAGAATCGCTATAAAAAATACGGGTTTACCGAAGAATATGCAAACCCGTGTAAGAAAACAAGAAACACCGCGTCCTCATATCCGCAAGCAAAAGCGAAACTAACCCAATCACCATGAAAAACTATTTCTTCTCAGCACTGCTTACAGCACTATTTACAGCTTTGTACTTCATGCCCATCGCCGCCATTGCGGCCGCTGGCCAATAAAAAGACATCCGCTCAAAGTGCCACTCACAGATCCCCACCATGGGGGTCTGTTTTTTAAATACTTGGCTTCTGTTACGAGCTCCGTGTAAACTCACCGTATGTCCACAAAAAAAAATAAATGGGATGACATTCATTTCAACAGTGCATTGCTCGCCAAAGAAATGGAACGACGAGGCATCGAAGTTCACCATGAAAAAGGCACCAAAAAACTTGTCGCAACATACAAGACCCACACAGAAGAAATCGACGACACCGACCTACTCAGCGTAATGCCACAAGATTTACGCAGCTTTTTAGATCATAAATGGGAAACAAAAAAAGTACTGAAAAAAGAAGGATTCCCCGTTGCCCCAGGAAAAACATTCAAAATCAGTCAACTAAACGAAGCCCTAGCTTTCGCGCAAAAACATTTTCCCGTAGTTATCAAACCAACCAGCGGGTGCCACGGCTATGGCATTCGCATGAACATCGACAGTCCACGAGAATTCGACATCGAGTTTCGGAAACTAGTAAAATTTCTAGACTACGAAACCGATATTCTAGTTGAACAACAAATCCCCGGCCAAGAATTTAGGCTCACCGTCACAAAAAACGGATTTTTCGCAGGTATTTACCGATCATGCCCCTCAATCATAGGCGACGGTAAACACACCATTCAAGAACTCATCGACAAAGAAAATCACCGTCGGATGAATCCACGCGACACCTGCCTATGTGAAATCTGGACAGAAGATGGAGAAGTTCAACGTTATCTTTCAAAAAAAGGAATGAAGCTAAGTAACATCCCCGCACTCAATGAAATCATAATGCTTCGAACCAATTCAAATGTCTGCACCGGAGCCGAAGCCATTGACGTTACCGACCTAATCCACCCGTTCTACCATAAACTTGCCCTTGAAGTAATGGTTGCCTTTCCCGGACTTCCCTATGCCGGAATCGATCTAATCACACCAGACATTACACAATACGAAGAAGGCAAAACCAAATACACCATTTGCGAAGTAAATCCAGCGCCAGGACTTTCCCTCCATACTCATCCCTCTGAAGGCACACCTCGCGACCTACCTTCCGCCCTCATCGACATGATTTTCCCCGAAACCATACAATCTCTATTTGGGACTAAACCTAGAGTAAAAATCATACATCCAACACTCACAACCTTCGACCAACTCAAGAACCATTTTCAAAAAAAAGCCCCAAAAGATTGGTGGTACAAACCAATTTCACTCGAATTAGAAATAAACACCGTATGCAATTTACGCTGCACTGGCTGTGTAATCATCGATGATATCGAAAACCCCACTCATGAATTTTCCACAAAACAACTGCTAGACATACTTAAACAATCCGCCGAGTTAGGCGTATACAACTACTCATTGACCGGAGGAGAACCCTTCCTAGTCACAGATCAGATCTGTGACATCATCGCACAAGCCCCTATCGATATTTTCAAAATTCAAACCAATGCAACACGCTTCAATACTGAAAAAAGTGCTCTAAAAATTTTAAATCAGCTAAAAAAAGCAGGATTTGTAAGTCGAAACAAATACGTCAAGCCATCCATCAACGTATCCCTTGGCATGCAAACACTTGAAGGAGCTCCCATTGAGTGTGTGGCGATACTAACAAAAACATTTTTAGAAACATTTGGAAAAACCGCACAACTAGGACTCAATCTAGTCCCCTATGTAAAAGGAATCGACGATGAAAACACCCTCGACAAACTTGAAGCTGCCTACGAATCACTCTATGGAGAAAAATTTCCATATCAAAAAATTCGACTCAACCAATTTGAACTACAATACACGCCAAGACTTGAAGAAGAAAAAATAATAAGCACAAAAAAAACCACCATTAAAAAACTAATAAAATCACGAAACAACAACACCGCTTGCTTCAACTTCACAAAAAAAATAGACACCCCTGTCCCGCGTTTTATGATTCGAGCCGATGGTAAATTTTACCCATGCGCTTGTTTCGGCCATGCTTTCTTAGCGGGAAACATAAATAATGACTCATTGTACAACCTACTAACCAGAGTCAACACCAATGAGCAACTACGCGTCGTCTTTGATAAAGGACTTTACGGACTTTTAAAATTAACTGAAAAAACCAACCCCCAACTTGCCAACATGGAAATCCCCGAGACACTCCATCCATGCCGAGCGTGCCGCCTCTTAAGGTTCCCCGAGGACCTCCCTGACATAATTAAAATTGGAGGATAAGCATCCTGTGTTAAACTAGGGCAAAATCCTAATCTAATCACATGGACACTCTCACGATCATTGAAATCGCAGCCACCATTTTTGGCTTTGCCTCTGTTTACCTCACCGTCAAAGAAAACATCTGGTGCTGGCCGACCGGCCTCATCATGGTGTCGCTCTACATCATTATTTTTTACCACGCCCGACTCTATTCCGATATGGGACTCCAAGTAGTCTACATTTTCATGCAATTTTACGGATGGTATTTCTGGATGTATGGAAGAAACCGAAAAAAAGACAACAAGAAAAAAGTTAAAATCGTTCGCCTCAAACCTATCGAAATCGCCATGTGGGGAATCATAGCCATCATTGGCACATACGCCCTTGGATACATTATGAACACCTACACCAACGCTGATTACGCCTTTGCCGATGCATTCACCACCACACTCAGCCTCATCGCCCAATGGTTCCTCAGTCGAAAAATCCTAGAAAGTTGGGTGCTATGGATCACCGTGGACGTAGTTTCTATTACCCTTTACGGACTTAAAGGATTATACTTCACAACCGGTCTTTACACCGCCTTCCTCGTCTTAGCCACTATGGGACTCATTCAATGGTACAAAACTCACAAAGCACGCGACGCTCACAAGATCGCCCCACAAGCGGTCTAGTTCTCGGCAAATTCTTACCACCCCATCGGGGGCATGAATACTTGATTGATTTTGCCAAACACTACGTAGGCAACCTCACCGTATTGGCCTGCTCCATTAAGGATGAACCCATTCCAGGAAAGCTTCGATTAGAATGGATGAGACAACTTTTCCCAAACGTAAACATAATAGAAATCACCGATGAAATTCCCCAAGACCCCAAAGATCACCCCGATTTTTGGAACATATGGAAAAACACCATCAAACGAGAAATCCCAGGAGACATCGATTACGTATTTGCCTCTGAAGACTATGGATTCCAACTCGCCGAGATATTAGACGCCAAATACATCCCCGTCGATCACGCTCGAGAAATTGTGCCTGTCTCCGGAACCCAAATCCGAGAGAACCCCATGAAAAACTGGGACTACATGCCTAAACCAATTCGCCCTCATTTCCTAAAACGTGTCTGCATTTTTGGGCCAGAATCCACAGGAAAATCCACGCTCACAAAAAACCTAGCCGCCCATTTCAACACAGTGTACGTAGCTGAATATGCCCGAGGACTTCTCGATTTAAAAAATGGACAATGCGACTACGAAGACATCGAACGCATCGCCCGAGGCCACCGAGCCTCCGAACTTGCCCTCGCCCCTCATGCCAATCGAGTTCTTTTCAGCGACACCGACATGGTCCTCACCACCATATGGAGTGATGTTTTCTTCAAAAAATGCCCCGAATGGGTAACGCAAAATGCAGAAGGCATGCCCTACGATCTTTACCTCCTTACCGACATCGATGTGCCATGGGTAGAGGACATCCAACGCTACTTCCCTGACGAAAAACCTCGCCGCGACTTCATGGATCATTGCATCAAAACCCTTGAGGAACGAAAATTACCATACATTCGAATTTCTGGCTCATGGGACGAACGCTTAAAAAGCGCCATAGAAGCCACCGAAAAACTAATCAAACCATAAAATGGACCCACTCCTCGCCGCCATTCACGCTGCGCTCAATAAGCACCCAATCGATTCAATCGAACACAAACGAGTGACCAAAGACCTTGAATCGATCCTCACTCGACTCAATAAAAAAGACTACGACAAAGGAGGCATCACCAACAGTGTTTTCGACGTGCCCGATCGTACTCAACAGTTCTATATCAACTTGGAATTCTACTGCAATGTAGGAAAAACCTGGGCCAGACTACTCAATACCATCGACCTCAATGCCCACACTCGCATCGCCGATCTGTGCTCCGGACATGCTCCAAAAATCGAACTCGCTCTATTCTACAAAAACTACACCGGCACCGTAGTAACCCTCGATAAAAATGCGGATTCTCAAGCCCAACTCAGCCGACTAATAGCACTCTTCAATCCTCAATTCACACTTGAGCACGAAACTCTCAACATTCTTGAGGACTCACCACAAAAATCTTTCTCTCTTGGCCTAGGAAATCACATCATCGATGACCTCGTCATGGACTACTTTGGAAAAAAATGGAGCATTTCCTGGAGTCAAATCTACGAACAAGAAGGCGCCCTCAAAAAACTCTGGACCCGAATCCTCGAAAGTGCCAACACGCATCACGATGAAGTAACCCCGCATCTAGCCCAAGCCCTAAATCAAATCATCGAAAACCAAGGCTGGCTAATCCTCGCTCAATACGAAAGCTACATCGAACGACTTCTAGAACTAAAACAGGTCAATCCATTCAACCAACGCGTTCTTCAAACTATTAAAACCACGCTCATACGCGAATACCATTTCCAAGATCGTCACAATCTAATCCAAGACAACTTCAATAACCCAGGCAATACATTCACAGAAAAAGACTGCGTGATACTACAGAGGAAAAAATCTTTATGAAGCCACTTTAGCATTGAGGGTTACCTCGCTAGAAAGATCAAGCAACGCCCTTAGCTGAGTTTCCATAAATCCACAATCGGCACCCTGAGAACTTAATTGCTTAGCAATCAAATAAAGCGCGGTAGTAACACCCAAATGTCGAGTCAATTGACGGCGGCCTTTTGATCGTGGTTTTGCCTGTGTGTGAATCACTTCGACCTGAGCGGTCAAACCCTCTCCTTCTCTCAAAGCCATTCCAACAGAAAAATTATCCGCTGTTCCTGGCTCCCCATGGTTCGCCCATCCTGTCGTGCCCAAAGCCAATTGCGTATCCTCTGAACTCATATCCAAAAGACCTTGAGTCGCTAACTCAATCGTATCTGGATCTGCAATGCGAGCAGCTGTAAGGTTCTCATCTGGCACTCCAACATACGCTTTCAAACGAGGATCATACCATGTCAGTGCCTGGTTAAAAATCTGACTAGCTCCTGGCAAAGACGTCAAAACCTGAGCCAATAGACCACAAGTAAAACTTTCACCAATCACCATTTTACTTCCATCTAAATAGTCAACCAAGGCCGGCATCAATACTTTCCATGCTTCATAATTAGAACTCTCAACCTTTTCTGCAGTCTTCGACAACAAATCAACCTCAGGAACACCTTCCACCAAAAATTCTCTAAGATTCCCACGTTGTTCTTCCGCTCCCCTCATACGCAGAAACGTATCCAACGTGGCCATACCCGAAACCAATTGAACCGCTTTACGACGCTCCAATGGATCTGCCGGTAACCCTTCCACCCGAAAATAATCATAAGAGTAAAAATAAGGAGAAGGATGTAGAGAGTCATCCGGCCCAAAATGTCCACCATAAGCAGACATAACACCCGCGTCATCACCAGTCGAAAACCCATCACTTCCGAGGAAATAACTATCCCCAGTCAAAAAATCCGGTGCATTCTTAATAGCCTCCATAGCAGAAAGTTCATCCGCAGGATCAAATGGCGCAGCATAGGAAACATCTCCACCCACTAAATAACGAGAACTTCCATCATTATCTGCCAATGCAGCGACATCAGCCCCCAACCCCACCCCATTCCTGAAAAACAACTCAGGGGGATTATCCATTGCAGACAAATAGGCATGAACCCGCTGCCCAAACCCAGCACTAACCTCTTTTAATTCAGCCAAAGATAAACCTCCCAGTTCTCGCAATACTTCAGAGGTATCAGGTGCTTGTGGTGTTGATTCAGTCATGGGGATTAAACGTTTAAATTATTTCAAGAAAAAACAATAACATTTACAGATAAAAAGTCAATAGTCGAACACCAAAACATAAGATAGGCTAATACTATGAACATTCTCTTCATAAATCCCCCCAACAAACCATTCACTGAACCCAGTCTTTTGATTGAACCCATCGACGTTCTAACCATTGCCTCCTACACCGAGTCGCTCGGACACAAAATTAGACTATTAGACATGGACGTCAAACAACTTTCTCCACCAAAAATCGAACATTATCTAAAAAAATGGGCCCCGGAAATTATCATCTTAGTGTGGGACTATCACATCCCCCTTCATACAACAGAAACCACACAAAATGCACTCGAGATTGCAACCATAGCCAAAAGCTTAAACATTCACGTCATTGCTGGAGGTAAAATCGCAACCTACATGCCAGAAAAATTAATCGGCCCTGGCAAGCCCGTAGACATTGCAATTGCCCACGACATGGAAGCCCCACTCACCGAGTTACTTCAACTCAAAGAATGGACTCCAGAAAAATTAAGCACCATCCATGGAATTAGTTTTTTAGACAACAACAAACTCACAAAAACTCCACCACAAAAAACAAAAACAAATCTCAAAAACCTCCCCCTCACCAACCGGAACCTTGTAGATTTAACTGATTACATTGATGTACGCACCATTCTCTCCAGCAGAGGATGCATGATGAAATGCACATTCTGCCATGTCCCCGGATTTTGGGGAGAATGGAAAGCTCACTCCCCCGAACATGTTGTCCAAGAAATAGAACAATTAGTAACCAAACACAACGCCACTAAAGTTTTATTTCTAGATGACAATGCCACCATCGACCCAAAACGAATGAAGCGCATTTCTGAACTAATCCTAGAAAAAAATGTAAAAGTAAAACTAGGATGCCTTGGAACTTTACGTTCTTTCGATGAAGACACCATGAAAATAATGTACAAAGCGGGATTCCGATGGATCCATTACGGAATCGAGTCCGGAGATTCAGACACCCTTTCCGCCATTCAAAAACCCATGTCCCCACAGCACATAACAAAAATCATTAAAAAAACTAAAGCCATAGGATTTCGTGTTCGAACAAGTTGGATTCTCGACTTACCGAACCAAACACAAGCCTCTCTGCAAAAAACAACCGACCTTATTTTGGCCACTCAAACAGATGAAATCCGAATTCACTTTCTAGCATTACGGATGGGGAGTACACTTTATAACCAACATGGAGAAAAACAACTCACCCAACAATACATCCACAACAATCGTCCTAACGTAATACTCAACAAAATAACGGCAAACTCAATAATCAAGACACGAAATAAACTTACCGACCAACTCCAAAAAAACGGATACACACTTATCCAGAATGCTCATGATTTCCGAAACATCAACCAACTCCGCTCAAAAAATCCAGACATGAAAATCGTATCACTATGCCCTCTACGCTATGGCCTTAACTGGGAAAAAGAATGATCTCCACCCCTATCATCATAGGAATAACTGGTCAGATAGCCACCGGGAAAACCACCACCGCTCATGCCCTCAAGCAATACGCTGAAAAGAGGGGGGTACCGGTTCTTTACGTAAACGTAGACACACTCAGGCGACACGTTCTCATCCACTCAAAAAATCAAGATCACCACGCACTTCGTCAACAACTCATTCAAGTTTTAAACCTACCAATAAAAAAAGCTCCCTGGAAAATCCCCGGAGAATTACTAGGTAACACCATTTTCAACAACGCGGAAGCCATGACACGATATAGAGACCTAATAAACCCCACGCTTCAACAAGAAATAGCCAAAACCATCCAAAGACATCAGGGGCTCATTCTTGTAGAATGGGCACTGTTAGAAGAAGACCAACTACTTAACGGCTTCGACCACCAAATCCTAACAACCACCTGCACACCTCATATGCAAGAAACTCGATTAACAGGTGGCGATCTTCCTTTCAATCAAGTCAAAAAACGCATTCTCATGCAAAAACAACTCACCAGACAGTCTCATCGCGCACTCATCCTTGATACGAGTAAAACTCCTGCTCCGGAAACGATAGAAAAACTTTTCAAGCAACTCATCCAGCCCCAAATTCATGCCTAAGAACTCAATGGAAAAACTACCCTTCTGCCTCTTCCGAATCCCTAAACAAGGAGGAAGAGTCATCTGGGAAATCACAAATAGTTGCAACTATGCCTGCTCCTATTGCATTTTCAGTAGCGACTATCAAAAACATCCCGACGAACTCTCCACAACACAAATTTTCGAGACCATTGATGCACTCAAAGCATATGGTTTTTCACACCTAAAAATAACCGGCGGAGAACCATTCATCCGCCCCGATCTTCTTGAAATCCTAGAACACGCACACGCTCAAAATTTTGAATTAGATATTTCTACAAACGCATCCCTAATTACCGAAAAAATTGCAAAAAAACTCAAAGCCATAAATCTTCCAATGATTCATGTTAGTCTCGATGGACACACTCAAGAAATCCAAGAATCAGTCAGAGGAAACCACACCTACTCACGAACTCTATATGGCATTCACCATCTTGTAGAACAAGGTCTTTATGTACGCATCGGGGCACTTCTTTTTCAACAAAGTGAATCACACATTGAAGCCATGATTCAAAAATCCATCGAACTCGGAGCCAAAGAAATTATTTTTTCAAAAATGGAACCTGTCGGGCGAATGAGAGGAAACAACAAAATCATTACTCAAACACCCATTCCTGAATTCGTAGAAAGATTAGACACACTCAAATCAAAATACAAAACCAACATAATCGTAAACTACAGTTTCGTACAAGAATCCACCGTAATTGATAAAAAAGGACGCTGCCCTGGAGGGAAAAAATTCCTCTACATAAGCCACCAAGGAAATGTCTCACCATGCACATGGATATCAGAACATTTCCCCCATTATGTGAGTAAAAAAACACTACAAACACACTCACTAATCAACATCATGGGAACCCCCGAGATGCAAAAATATCTCGAACTCACCGAAGATTTAGCACAAAAACGAAACGGCAGTTGTCCTGCTAAAGCACTAACACTACAACTGCAAAAAACACCAAAATTCTCAGAGAATTCTCCCATCTACGCATTCACCACCGAAAACCTTGATGGCTATTTTTCTCATCTAAATATAAAAGACAAAACCATTCTCAGCGTAGGAGGGTCCGGAGACCACCTCATTAATGCCTACCTGTATGGCGCCGAAAAAGTAATGTGCTTCGACAGCAATCGACTTGCCTATTTCTACGCCGAACTCAAACTCAAAGCACTCAAAAACCTCTCCTTTATCGACTTTAAAAAATTTCTCCTTCGCAATCCAGAAAAAAACAACCAGACCTTCTCCTTCGAAACCTACAAATCCTTAAAAACTGAACTTTCACCCTTAACTCGACACTTTTTTGATCAGCTATACGAACAGTTCAACAACGATGGCCATGCTATCCGCGAATCAAAGTTTTTCAACAATCGACATGATTCTGCTGAGAGAAAAATCAAAACCAACCCCTACCTACATTCTGAAAAAAACTACAAAAAAGCCCAAAAAACTCTCCAAGACAAACCGTTACTTTGGAAAACAATTCCTCTCCAGGAACTCTGCCTCAATAAGATTTTATTCATGGGCAACCAAAAATTCGACCTCATTTTATTATCAAATATTGCAGATTATTCCGACAAAATAATTCATACACAAAACTACCTTGAAGACTTCCGCAACCAGATCATCACCCCTCTCACTCAACACCTAAAATCCAAAGGGAAACTAGTTTTCGCATATCTCTACCAAGCCGATAACCGTCCCCATAAAGGCCTCTATCACAACCTGATAGACAACCCACTTGAACGCCGAAAAACCTTTCAATTCCAACACTATGATTACCGGGAACACAGATTTCCAAGCGTGATCAACGGAGAAGACTGCATCGCCTATCTAAAAAACTCCAATGAATGACACAAAAGGGCTCATGAGCAACTCACTGCTCTATCAAGAAAAAGCCAAACTTTACGAAAAACTCAGCCAGGCCGAAGACAAACCAGGAAAAATACTCAAAAAACTGATTCCCCACATTCAAGGAAAAACAGTCCTCGATTTTGGCTGTGGAACAGGAAAATATTTAAGCCTACTGGCCCCACATGCAAAAAAAATCATCGGCGTCGATAAATCAATACACGTACTTGATATCGCACGATCAAAAATAAGCCACCACTCCAACATCAAACTCATCCATACCAATGGACAAAGCATACATCTCCCTGATGACCACATAGACGTGACTATCGGATGTTGGGTCCTTGGGACTATCTCCAACATAAATCAACGCCAAATCGCACTCCAAGAAATCCAACGTGTGACCACCCCTTTAGGCCAAATAATCCTCATCGAAAACGCCCCAAACAGTGAGTTCGAACAACTACGAGGACGCATGAACGACCCTCGAGAACGCACCCAAAATTACTGCAATTGGATTAAAAAGAAAGGATTCACTCATCTCTCAACAATAAAAACCCATTTTCAATTTGATTCACTAATCGAAGCCCAGACTACCTTCAAAACCATCTGGCCTAAAACCTCAAAGCCCGAAATTGAATCTAACCAGATCAAGCACCAAGTTGATTTATGGACCCTGCGAACTTGCTAAAAGAGCGCAAATAGGCTATAATAATTAGAAAATAATTAAATTCACATCATGTCTCCACCCCCTGAAAGTCCAGACTACACACCCGAAGACCAATCATTCTGGCGCGAAACCGTCATGCCAGCTCTTGAAACACTTCAGGAAACACATCCAGACAATGAAGATATTCAGCTTTTGAGCATGGTCATTGAAAACAGACAATTCCTAAATATTCGCGACTTTAAAATCGCCGTAGATGGGGTCTCTCTTCGAATAAGTCCTGATGAAACCAAGGAAAGCGTTCAAGCAAAATTAGGAGAATTCCTAGAACGTCTAACGGAACAAAAAGACGAAGAAAATACTTACACCGAAGAAGATCAAGATTTTTGGCGTAATACCATCATCCCCTCACTCGAAGAACTTAAAACAACTCATGGAGGTGAAGCAGGATTCAGATTTGTGACACTTATGATTGAACGTCGGATGCTAACTCAAAGCAGCAAAACAACGGGGCTAAACATAAGCGTCGGAGAAATACACCTCAGAACTAAACCCACCGATTCAAAAAAAGTAATCCAAAGAAAACTTGCCACGTTTCTTCGAGTATTGAAAGAAAAAGATTCTGATGAAATCTTAGAATCACGCATGGGCGAAACCGGAGGAAAAATGAAAAAAGCGATGGGAAAAGGCTGGAGAGAAGTCCAAGAAGACAAAGCCGATCTCGATGAGAAGTACCCTTTCCGTTACACCCCTGCCGATCAACTGTTCTGGAGAGAGGTCGTAATTCCAAACTTAAACACATTAGTTAAAAGCCATCCCGAAAATCCAGAGGTTAAAGCCCTCAATGAAGCTATTCAAAGCAGACAATTCCTAACCACAGGAGACTGGGACTTAACGATTGCTGGAGCCACCCTAAATATCCAAGCGGGCGAAGATCAAGACACAAAACAAGCCAAATTAGAAACATTCCTAATCGAAACACTGGAAGAAAGTTACACACCCGAAGATCAAGTATTTTGGCGCGGAACTGTCATGCCAGCACTTCGAAAATTACAAGAAGCATATCCAGACGATAAAGGTATGAAAATTTTGGTCATGAGTATCGAAAAAAGGCTACTACTAAAAGTAAGAAATCTAACCATAAATATTGGAGGAGTACTACTAAACATCACACCCAAAGACAGTAAAAAAGAAGTTCAAGATAAACTCGGAGAATTCTTAAAAGAACTCGGGGAAAGCGCTCAACTCGAAATAATTCAAACAAAAATGAAGTTACGCATTGAGCGATTAGAATACGACCTGAAACGAATGACTCGTCGAGAACATGAAGCCAGAGATGAACTCAGAATACGTGACGGACAATTCATGGACGAAAATAAAGAAAAACAAACTGCCCAACGAGAGGCCCGTCGACTAAAAACCGAGGTGCAACGAGCAGAACGAGAGGCACGAGATGCCCGACAAGAAGCCACCCGCCTCAGGCAATCTGGACAAAGTAGCAATAGACGTAGTTTCTATTCTAGTGGAGAATAAGTCTATTCCTAGCCCCTCCCATGAACGAAGAAGAACTCCAACAACTACACACCAACCAACGGCTCTTGGTCAAAGAACTCCAAAGTCGCGGGATTAAAGTAACGAGACTAGACGATCACATAGAGCTTCTTGAAGCTAAATTAAATGATCATCACGAATTTTTACTCGATAGATTCACTTCTCTTATCCCCCATACATTAACGTTACTCAGCAGAGATAAATACGTAGCAAAACACCTCCTTAAACGGAATGAACTAAACGTCCCCACAGGAAAATTATTCGACCAAAACCAAATTCCTGAAGCACTAAAATATGCAGAACAAATTGGATTTCCAGTCATCACAAAACCAAACTGGGGATCACACGGAGACGGTGTCTATATGAATTTATCAAACAAAGACGAACTCAAATCTGCCATTCAGAATCTTCACGACGAACTTGGGGAAAACATGCCATTTTTGGTAGAAGAACAGTTCACCGGAGAAGAATATCGTATTTTTATAACAAAGAACGGAGACATTGCCATTGTTCATCGAGATCCCGCCCATGTGATTGGTGATGGGATTCACACCGTGCAAGAACTTGCCGAAACTGAAAGCCATCACCGCATGAATCCTCGCACCACCTGTCTTTGTCCAATTGCGATCGACTCAACTGTAAAACACTTTCTACTAACACAAGGAAAAACACTGACAATGATCCCCAAAAAAACCGAAAAATTCTATCTACGAACCAACTCAAACGTCGCAAAAGGAGCTACCTGTAACGACGCCACCGAAGAAGCTCACCCATCTGTTATTGAGATTGCAAAAAAAGCCTTAAAAAGCCTAAGAGGACTCCCTTATGCCGGAATAGATCTCATGACAAAAGACATCACTAAGCCGCAGACAGAAACGTCCTACACCATTATTGAAATCAACCCAAATCCTGGATTTACAATGCACATGAAACCAGGGAAAGGCACACCAAGAAATGTTGCGTCCTTCGTAGCCGATCTCATTTTCCCAGAAACCAAAAACTAACCACTGTAAGTTCGGACCGTACGAGGCTGAGGCGTAGATCTAGCTTGAAGTTGATTGATTCTATCATTCAAACGACGAATCTCATCTTCATAATCAGATTGATCATTCCGAAGTTTACGAATTTGCCCTTCCCATACATCTCGATCTTCTCGGATACGAGTCCTTAGATCGTTATTCTGTGTCTCGACCTGACGATAGTCCTCTTCCATCCGCGTATATTTCTTGCGCGTTTCAGCATCAATCTGAATCTCACCAGATTTATGCAATTTTCGAATGAATTCCGTCACCTTATCTTTCATCTGCGTATCCGTATCCGAAGGGGAAATATCCAGAGGAACTCCGCCAATAATAGCCTTGAAACGACGCGTAGTTCCCAAAATCCCACGCTCAACAGACATCTTCAAAATCTTAAAATCGCGGTTATCTCCAAATGTTCCATCAAGCGACACCAACGCTCCTTCAATATCACGCCAATACGTAGCTTCCATTGCAGGATCAAGCGGTGGTTCCTTTGACGTTTCATCAGCAGACCCCATCGATGCAATTTGCTTCAATTCGCCAATAAAAACAGCGATTTTTTGCTTCATAGCTTCCGCATCGTCTACTGTTTTAATCCAGAGCTGAACAGAACCCACTTGAATATACAAATGTTCATCTACTCCAATTTCACCTTTCTCCATCATTTCACGAAGTCCTTCTAAGGCAGAAAAGTCATCATCCGGATACGCAGTCACCAATCCGTCCAATCCAGATAACACATCTCTCCAAAAAAGTGGTGGAATCTCATTACTAGATACCGCAACCGGAGCCACAGGGATAGACTTAAAACGATCAGGATTATGATCCTGCACATCCTTAACAAAACGAGCCAATTTAGCCAATGCTTCTGCGTCATCATCATCATCCCATAATTCTAAAACATCATCACCAATCACAATCTCCTCATCTTGCTGACCAATCTGTCGACGGTGAGATTTTTTACGCAAGGCACGCATCTGATCACCCACCTCAGTCCCCGCAAACGCATGAGCGATTTTAACCACTTCTACATTCACATCACGCCACAAAGTTTTACCAAGCCCTTCACGACCAGGAACCAATGGAGTGATAGCGTCCTCTGCTCGCCTCTCCACGCCTCGAGCTTTTCGATCAACAGCCGGAACTTCTCCTTCATCAAACTCTGGAGCCTCGGTTAAAGATAGCGCATCCAAAAAAGCCTTAACTTTATCTTGAGCCGGAGCCTCCCCATCTCTACGAACCAAAATCAATGAAACATCTCCAACTTGAGCCCGAAAAGGCTTACCTCCCAGATGTCCCTCCTCAATCAAACTAGCAAGTTCATCCAGCTTTCCATACTCATTAGATGATTCAGCAAAACGAGCCTGAACCTGTTCAATTCTAGCAATTAACGCCCCATTAAGGTCTAATCCATCAAGTCCCATGACAAATAATTTAGATTCTATCTTAATTATATCACAAATCAACCTTTTGGGAAATAGTCTATACCTATAAATTCACTAAAAAATCCTAAACAAGGGCAATTTGCCTTGCTAGCTCTATGAGAAATGCCTCATCGGTAGGAAATCTCGTTGAATCAAGCGAATCATTTAACGTACCGGCCAACATAAAATCAGCACCTCCTCCTCTCCCTTCAAGATAATCCTTAAGTCCCTTAACAATATTCGCTTTTTGCGATGCCAATGTACGCGCAGAAATCGTCACAGGAAGAATTCCCGTTGTGCGACAGAAGGGCACATAAACCGACCTGAAAACCTCAATTTCAGCATCAAGTGCATGTGGAACCAACTCAAGAGTGCGCTTTCCAAATGGATCCAATAATGCCACATCGTCACGCGACAAAGGAGCCGCATTAGGATCAGATGCAAAGATAGGAACTCCAGCCCCTCTCCACGAATCCAACGTTGCTTGGTCAATCGGTTCAGGTTCTTCGAGCGGCTTAAAATCAGCAGCCGACATTGTCTGGAAAAATCCTTCCGACACAAACGCTTCAATCAATTTCTTGCGATCCACCTTCGTCAAACCTGGAGCCTTAACAAAGCGTAACAATCGAACCTCAATAAATTCCAAAAATGAACACTTAGTTTTTTGAAACTGTTCATCCCAATCCCCAAAAAAGTTGATCAAATACTTAACATCCACCACTCCACCCTTAATAGAATGCGAACAGTACAACTCCTGAGCCTTTTCCGCAGCAAGCACAAACGCAAGCAACGGACTTCGAGTGATCTGACCAGTCGCAGAATCCGCCTGTACTCGACCGCCTACATCATTTTGAGTCAAATTCATCGAACCATCCTCATTCGTCAATTTAGGAATCAAAAAGTCATCATAAATCTCATCGGCAGGGAAATATCCAACCTCAAATGAGGCAAGATTATATTCACGTCGATATTCAGGCGGCAATGATTGACGATTATTATGAACACTACTTTTTTCATTACGTGCCGCAATAACACCAAATCCTTCCGGCACCAACATCTCCTCCGCCGTATCAGGGTGAAACAATCGATCACCTCGCTCCAAGCCCAAGGCAAATTTCATAATCGCCATCACACGTGTATCCGCCATATTATCTTCATCCAAAATCAAAACCCGTCCTTCAATCAGACATTTGGCCAACGCCCCCACATCTCGTTTGTCCAATCCAGTTTTACTTCCCCAAAAATCATAACGATTTGTTTGAATATGACAGGACATAAGCATCGGATCTTTTCCGGAGAACACACGTCCAGCTTCCACGGCCAACTTAGTTTTTCCGGTACCAGTCGGACCATACAATTCAACATTTTGTCGCGCACGAAGCGCAGCCATAATATATGGATCCGGAGACTTTTCATTTCCATATAAAAACTCAGAACGACTCTCTGTCACAATATAACCAAAAGCAGACAAATCGCCATTCCGCTCCTTCTCTTCCTCTGCAACATTACGAAACAGAATCGACCGATTCAAATTGATTTTATCAGAACGCATTTGAATAGCCGCTGCCATATTAGAATGCAGTAACTCCATTTCTGCCCCACACTTTCCAACATAATTCTTTAATTTATCCAAAACCATACGGTCACTCGGCAAAAGACCACGACGCTCACGCCTAACCTGATTATGAACATTTTGCTTTTCATCCTCACACCAACGAACCAACGTGTTCAAACTACGACTCATCTGTCGCACACACGCAGTACGGGAACTCTCCGAAGAATTTGGCGTATTAAATATTCTTTTTGCAGTTCTATAAAGCGCAATTTCTTTCGCAATTTTATTATAAATTTCAGCATACCCATTCAATACGTCAGGCTCAGCCAGAAGCTGCTGCAAACGTTCAACCGTACGCTCTCGCTCACGAAAATCAACCAAAGTTGGATCCATCTCTTCCTCTAATTGACGCAAAATATCCGCATCCAAAATATCCACAAGCTCCGAATCAATGGTTGGACTCGCACCACTACCATTTGCAGGTGGCAGAACACGCAAACGCCCGATCAAAGCTCGAATTTCCAAAACTTGAACACGAACACCCCCTTCTGGTTGAGGCAACGATTCCGGCAAAGCCCCACTCTGATCAACAGAAGGAACCAATGCTAAAACTTGCTGCCCTACTTCAGATTGACCAAATGCAGTCCCAGAATAATCAACAACTGGTTGAGGCGCAACAGGAGCACGTCCTGGCTCCGTCACTGGTTCTACCTCTACATCTGATCCAACCATAATATTAAGTTAAGGAAATAATTATATACAAATTCTAAGCTTTGTCAAGTACTCGTCGCCACGCACGTTCCTTTTGGATAGGATAATCCAAAATATTTTGGCAATGAACACCTCCTTCAAGTGGATTATATGGATTAGCGTAAGTATTAATCGCTGGAGCACCCTCCCGTCCCAACCCATATCCAATCACAATTACACCCAATTCACGCAATTTTTTAATCACTAATTGAACTCTACGAGCGTCATTACTCCCCCCATCTGTCGACACTTCAATCACCTCTATAATGGGTTCAATATCATTACGATCAAACCGCCCTTCAAGTTCCTCTAGATAAGCTTCAATCTGCTCTATATTGCTTTCAAGATTTTTAAAATAAATCAAATGTCCTTCTAATTCCTGAAATTTAATCTGAGAAAAGTAAGCCTTAGTCTCATTTTCGGCCGCCTCCTCAGTACCAGAATAACGCGTTCTATTATGGGCCTCCAACGCCTGTTCATACTCAATTTTCGCCTCATCAAAATCTTCACGTAACTGATCCTCTCCTCCCTTCTCTTCATATTCCGCCCAATTTTTAAGTTCACGAATATAAAATCCAGCCTTAATTCGTTCCAATACTGTTGGTTTTTCTGATTGCTCTTGACGTTCTAACGCATCTTCATCTAAAAGCCCCTCATAAATAGCCTCAAGGGGATCAAAATCATTAGTTCCCCCAGACGCTTGCCCAGCCATCTGCCACGTAATCGCCTGATCCAATAAATCAAACTCTGCACTCAATTTTTTCAAACATCTAAATGGCAACAAACTACCCGGATCACTCACACCAAACTGCCATGTTTCCGTTTCCAAGCGTACATCTCGATCAAGTTCCCCTGAAAGCTGATCCAATTCCTCTTGCTTCTCTGCGGTTACCAAATTTTCCAACACTTCAATAAGCTGCTGCAACTCAAGCGTCGCCCCTCTCATACTTATGCTCCCATCTAAAATTTTTCGACGCCTTACTTTAACTACTTTTAACTCCTCATGTTCTTCGATACGAACCGTCTCCCAGGCCACCGAATCGCGAACGCCATCCTGTTGATCTAAATAAAGCTGAACCGGATCCACCAATACATCACCAAAAGAAACAGGGAACTGCGGTTGCTGCTCTTCTATTATCGACCGGGAAATAACTCGCCTCAAAATGTCTCGTAATGCATCTATGAGCAGTGGATTTTGAGTATCAGGGTCCGGCAAACTAGGGTGCGCATTTGGATTTGGAATCTGTTTCATTTTCTCGCATTCATTCAAGAAATGTTTCACAAAACCCTCTAATTGATTGCGGTCATGCTCCGAAAGACCGGGGAATCGCTTATCCAATTCCTCTCTCACAGGGTCCCGCGGTTCTTCTTCTTTTTGCAATTCCAGTTGTTCCTGTTGCATCTGATCAATCGCTTCTTGAATATCGCCCTCTTCTGGAGTATCCGAAACATGATCCTTAAGTTCTTCATACATTTTTTCGAATTCCTTTTCAGCATCAAAATCAGGATCATCTTCGTACTCATCCACATCCGGAAGATTCAGCGTTCCACCACCGTCACCGCCGTCGCTCGAACTATCGCCACCTCCTTCTGCATCGTCACTATCGCCACCTCCTTCTGCATCGTCACTATCACCATCTCCTTCTGCATCGTCTCCACCTCCTTCTGCATCGTCTCCGCCTCCCTCTGCATCGTCATCGCCTCCCTCTGCATCGTCATCGTCACCAGGCTCTTTATCTGACTCATCTCCATCACTATCAGAGCCTTCTCCTCCTTCTTCCTGCTCTTCTCTTTCCTCCCCATCTTCACCACCTCCATCCGGAGGAGTATCAACACCATCATCATCCGCAGACTCCGGAACTACTTTTTCTTTCCCATCATCATCCCCTTCTTTTTCATCAGAATCCGAACTATCATCATCTTCTTCTTTATCCTCCTTTTTCTCATTTGGATCAGCAGGAGGAGTCGCATCAAAACGTTTCCATATCGAATCAACATAAACCTCTACCCACCCATGTGCGTTAGCCAAAGAAATAACAGAATTCCCGTCATCATTCGTCCCTTCCACATGATGTCCAGTTGCGATTCTACAAGGAAGCCCCACCGCACGAGCCATACTAGTCATCAAAGTTGCCGCTGAAAAACAATCCAAATGCGTCGCCTTATCCAATTTCTGAATATACTCCGTACTTGTATCGCAATCCTTTGCAAGCTCCCCCTGATGAGCGATAGCTTTATTGAAACGATCCGTATCATTACCTCCAGCCGGATAAAAATGATTTCGGCGAATATAATCACGAATCAATTCCGCCTTACGTTTATCCGTAGAAGCATTACGCGCTTTTTGCAACGCTCCTTCAGCCTTACTGGACAATCGTCCACTATACGTTGCCTTCGTATCTTCGGCACTCACACCACCACGAACCGGATTTTTTTCTTTATAAAAATCAATTGAAAATTCAACTTTTCCCCTGATGTTAAAAAAGAAATTACCATTTGAATCACGAATAATTTGTGGACGCGCGCCACTAACAATCGTCAACGAATCTATATCCAAGGCATAACCACTCGGGAGAGGAATAGCTTTACGCCCACTACCCGACAATATCCCGCTAATCGTATACTTTTCACCAACAAAATCAACATTTTGCACATAAGGAGCACGAATCCCTGTTCGATCCCACGCCAACTCTCTGGCATCAAAACGATTTTTACGATCAACAACATAATGACCCGTGAGCGGAGGGAAAATTTCAAGTTTATACCCCTGACCTTCAGGAGCTTCCTCCAAACCACCTCCTCCCTCCTGAGGTTTATAACGATCTTTATGATCCGGCGTATCTTCATCCGGAGCACCGCCACCGCCACCTCCGTCGCCGTCGCCTTCAGATTCGCCATCACCATCATCACCCCCGTCGCCTTCAGATTCGCCATCACCATCATCACCCCCGTCGTCCGGAGATTCGCCATCACCATCATCACCCCCGTCGTCCGGGGATTCGCCATCGTCTGCAGGATCGCCATCTTCTGCAGGATCTTCTAACACCTCCTCTACTTCAGATTGAACATCATCTCGTCCATCCTCAACCTCACTATCTTCCGGTGGAGCCGGCTCTGGTGGTCGCGGCTTCTTCTTACGCCATTCTCTCAAATCTTTTTCTAGGAAAAAATCATATAACGAGAAAAGATCATCATTTAGATACTTTAATTTCGTTTTATATGGAACCTGTGTATGCAATACATAACCAATAAACCCCGCCTCTCGTAATTCCGAAAGCACCCGAAGAACATCCTCATGCAAGCCTTCCGTAAGACCCATCAGTCCAAATAAATATTGAATATGGAGGGGAATATTATCCTCTCCCACATGCAATGACTTCACCGCCTTTTTACCAACATTATTGAGATATTGATGCAAAATAGGTAAATGAACCGCTCCTTTACTCAAAGCCATTACCTGAAACATCGTTTGATAAAATAAACGGTGCGCCGGCTTCTTAATTCGTTTCCGATACAAAGCAAGTTCTTCCGCTGATTCCTCCTTCCCCGCCAATGCACCTTCAAACTCAAACTGCTCAATCTGCGCTAATGCCTTTGAAAAAATCGTAGCAAAAGTTTCATCACTAAAAGATTCAGGATCCACATACACCTTAAATTCACCACCCTTTTCACGCTTAACCTGAACATCCTGACGAGACCCCATCCGAGGCTGAACCGTCGCACGACTATGCACACGCTGAATCAGTTGCTTAAGCTCATCCAACGTATGCTTTGGAGCTTCTGGCACCGATTCTGCTGAAGCTTCTGGAGGCATCAAGATAATTTAAAAAAACAAAAGGGAGGAATAATAACAGACAAGCGAAAATTGTCAAGCCACCTATGCCAAATACACCCTACCCGAAAAATAAGACACTCCTATTTCAACACGCTTAACGTCTCCAACAACCTCCAATGAAAACGCTCATTTAAACTTGCCACCACAATTCCTTCATATCCTGTCCAGGGAATATCATTGCCCTCCAGATCCGTAACTTGTCCCTCTCTAACAATGTTTCCATCAACAGTTTGCCTAGAATTACGAACCAAATGTATGCCCGCACCCAAATCCCAAGGTTCAGTTGGACCGCCCGTCCAGTTATTAACCCATGCAAAATACCCTTTACACATACCCCCAAGGGCATACGCTGGAGATCCACCTGATTGAAGTAATTTTTGAACTTTTTGACCCTCCCGGCCCTCCCCATTTCGAAGCTCACGTATAAGATCATAAATCTCATCATTTCTTGGAGCTGGAGGCACATTCGCAAAACGCCAATGAGGATTAATAGATTCCAATGGCAAATCGAATCCAGAAGCTTCCTCAGAAAATCCACGCCTCGTAATCATACGTGCGGCTTCATCCCGATATGTATGAAAAATTTCTCCTGTAAAAGGGTTGTAAACCAAACTAAAAATCACTTCATCATCCTCATATAGACAAATCGTCACCGCACAAGTATCTTCATAAGAAAGATACGCAAATGTGGCATCAATTGGGTCAACTGCC
Source organism: uncultured Candidatus Peribacteria bacterium (assembly GCA_964491515.1). GTDB lineage: Bacteria > Patescibacteriota > Gracilibacteria > UBA1369 > UBA12473 > CAZBGQ01. Next base: position 17,572 of record CAZBGQ010000014.1, on the reverse strand, counting down.
CATTTATAACGCTTCTTTTTCTCAACAGCAGGATCATTACCCTTTCCGTATTTTTTCTCTTCACCTAAAATAGTATGATCAGGAAAAGAATGTCTCAAGATCCCACGTATCAAAAACTCTGCCTCAACATCTACATTAGTTTGAGGAGTACCATCAGGCTTTTTAGTCTGAACAATTTCTAGAGGATGATTACGATAATATTTAAGAATTTCCCCGGCCCTAATCGCAGCATTCAAGCCCACGGTATAAAGATTAGCCTCAGTCACTTCGAGGCCTTCCCCCAATTCATCACCATCCTTAAATAGCTCCAAAGCAGAACGTTCTAGTGCATTAAGCGGCATTCAAAAGTGGGGTTAATTTTTCAACCAACATGGAAGTGGAAAGCAAAGCATACTTCAAAGAAGGAAGTGGACATTCACCAGACTCTCGCCTGGCATCAAATCCAATTGTATAAGCAGAATAACGTAGCAATGACGCATTATAAATAACCTCAGCATTGTCGGTATTACCACGGGCACGAACATAAGCTGATCTCAAAACACTAAGCAATCTATAAATTTTATTAAATCGATAATCAGTTTTTACAAATTCCAACTCAACTGGCAATTGAGCCATTTCCGGCAACTCAAGATTATCCAATAGAAATTGCTCAAACAAAACCAACTGCGGAAAATCCGCTTCCTCAAAATCTTTAGACATCACAAATTTAACCTCATTTTCCATCTCTCCGAAATCACATTCCATCGCATCTTCACGGCAATGCGTCCAATCAATAAGACCAAAATTACCCAACGCATCAAAAATAACATTTTTTAAATTAAGATCCCCATGCTCTAAGCAAACCACTCCTTCCATTCGGAGCTCACTCTGAGCAATCTTCAAAAACCCATCAAGAGGATTTGAGATTTGTATATCATCTGTTAACTGAAGGACCGCTTGATCATGCGTTTCAGGAACAATCCATTCTGTTTTTTCTTTCAACCATGTCGCCTTTCGTGCTTCATCCAATCGAAACTGCTTCACAGGACTAAAAGTCTTACCACCACGCGTATTCGCGTACAAACCATCCACTAGCTTATTCAAAAGCCTAGTCCAATCCCCTTCAATCGCCGCAATCTCATCCTGCGATTGAGCCGTTTCAAACTTAGACTGAAATGTATGAGGCTCACCATCCAAGGCGGCCAAATCCATCTTAAACCCACTGTACTCTCCACTAAACACCGGTGCCTCAAAAGCAGGAATATTTTGACCAATAACAAGGTCCTTCACTTTCCCATATCCCTCAACCTCTTTCCGCACTTGAGCATGTCGATCAATCTTAACCACCACCGTTTTCTCCGCCGCACCATCGTCACGAATAGGTGTAGCCAAGAAAAGCAAACTGCCACTCCACCCTCCACTCAATTCTTGCAATTTAACTTCTCGTCGGCCCATAAACATATTTTGAATAATCGAACGTTGATCCACGTTCAAAGTCTCTACCAACGAAGCAGGATTCAACTCACACGATTCTTGCCAAGTGATTTGATCAGGATCAGGCCGAGGAATTCTCAAACGATCACACGCTTCCCCCACAGATTGAACAACATCCACCAATATATCCGGCATCCACAAACGCAAAGCATCTAAATGTGCCTGACGATTATTACTCGCAACAAGATGAGGACACACCATGACATTGGGAACACGAAACCCATGCCTTAAAGTCCGGGCACTACCAATGATACGATTATTTGTGTGTGAACCCACTAGAATAACATCCAATAAATCTAAAACCGCTTGATCCACCTTCATCATGTCAATTCCAGTCACCCTATAAATCGAATCTCGAATTACAGGAAAAGGAATAGAAAGAGCCGTTACATCAACATTATCAACACGACCTTGATCATAAATAACTTGGATTGGAGCTACCACCTCTGCCCCAGCAGTCCCGATTAAATTATGATCTCCATGGCGACCAAGTTCAGGAAGTTGACTTACATCGAGAGGATCATGTAAATCACGAACATTAATCACCGCCACTTTCCTCCCCCTTCGTTGCGCCTTCATCGCTTGCTCCAAAAAAACTGGAAGTGGCCCCTTGCCATCTTTTCCCAACAATCGATTAGCCTCCTCTCTCCCCACATGAACCTTCACATCTTCAGCGGCAGACTCTCCCACAAAATCCTCAGTCACACTATCAACAAAAACCACAGACCATCGCTCATCACATGTATCAAGAGAAGCCATAAGAATCATTAAAGCTAAAAAGAGAATAAAATAAGCAACTTTCGGAGTTATGTCAAGTCTAACCCGCAAACCCAAAGGAATAACTAGACGCCCACACCTGTTTTAGATTAGGATAAACACCACCTCAACTGACTTAATAATCTCCACCCGTGAGCTTTGATCTTCTCAACTATCGGAAACGATTTCGTGACCTTCCGCTGAACCGAATCACCCTTATAATGGGGATCGGTCTATTTGTGGCCTTCACCATTTACGTAAGACTTTTTCAGCTACAAGTCATTCAAGCCAACAAATATCGTCAAATCGCCCTTGAAAAAAACCAAGGTTACACAGAAATTCCTGCACGACGCGGTGAAATACTCATCAAAGACCGCCATTCTGGAGAAGCTTTCGCCCTTGCTACAAACACTACACTCAACATGGTTTTTGCAGACCCAACCCTGATAGAAGACCCTGTTCACGTCGGAGAAACCCTCACTCCTCTACTTTTTGACCTAGAATCCGAACAAGAACGAGACCAAGAACGTTACGAAAATCTACTCGATGATTTAAAAGATTCAGTGAGAGAAGAAGCTGAACGAGAAGATCTTCCTAAAGGAGAGGAAGAAGAAACAACAGAAGAAACTCCCGAGCCAACGCTTCCCCCAGAAGAAATCACCACTGAAACACTTTTAGCTGAACTACGAGAACGCCTCAACGAACTTGCCGCTCTCGACCCCTCCTACAGCGATCTTCGCCTACACACAGACGAAGAGCTATACGATCTTTTCAAAGCTCAACTCATTGATACCCTTAGCCAAAAAACACGCCCGGTCATTTTACTAGGAGAAGAATTAGATGCCATCACCATCGCCAACGTAAAAAAACTACGTCTACCCGCCATTGAAATAACCGAAAACGGAGATCTATACGCCTATCCTCCTCAAATTTCAGATAAAGGACGCACCGCCAAAGCTCTCTCTGAAGCACTCAACGTAGACAAAGAAACACTCGAAAGAATTCTACTCGGACGCAACCGCTACGTAATTCTCAAAAGAAAACTAGATCCTGATGCCTCAGACAAGATCGAGCAACTCACCCAAACAGACAAAGAATTTTTTGGAATTCGGATGAAAGAAGAGTACTTCCGATTTTACCCAGAAGGAGAATTAGGAGCTCAAATCCTTGGATACGTCAGCCACAATGGCAACGGTCAGTACGGAATTGAAAGTATGTTTGCCAATGAACTCCAAGGAGAAAGCGGATTTTTCACCTCACAAATTGACGCCAGTGGAAAACAAATAACCGTAGGAGAAAGTGAAATTCAAGATGCCGTCAATGGATCGGACATCATGCTTACCATCGATCGAACCATTCAATCCGAAGCAGAAAAAGCTCTCAAATGGGGAGTCGATGAATTTCAAGCTGACAGCGGACTCCTAATTGTCCAAGAGCCAGACACCGGTCGAATCTTAGCCATGGCTCACTACCCCACATTCAACCCCAATTCATTCAGTGACACCTTTGACACCGAAGAAATTGAACTCAGCAAAAAAGACCGAGACAATCTCTACACCGTCGGAGAAGGAGACAATCAACGCCAATATCTTTACATTCGAAAAGACCCAGACCAACGCATCGAAATTTTCTACGACGCTGAAAAAGATGAATACTACAAATTCAAAAACAACGTAGGGCCAGAAGTCTACCAGCTCAAAGCCGTAACACTCCCTTATGAGCCCGGCTCTGTTTTCAAACCAGTCGCCATGGCCTCAGCCATTGATGCTGGCGAAGTAACTCCCTACACCACCTTTACCAGTTATGGACCACTCAAAGTCGATGAATTCGAAATCCACACATTTAATGACCAATACTATGGAATTTCAACCATGACCGACGTACTCGTCCACTCAGACAATACTGGTATGGCATTTGTAGCACAAAAACTTGGACGCGCACTGTTTTACGACTATCTACAAGCATTTGGATTCGGCAAAAAAAGCCACGTAGAATTTGAAGGAGAACACACTGGACGCATGGAGTACTACGATCACTGGGCAGATTCAGAATTGGTAACCAAAGCTTTCGGACAAGGTATAACCGTCACCCCGATTCAACTTGTAACCGCCATTTCTACCATCGCCAATGGAGGACTCCTAATGCAACCATACATTGTAGACTACATCGAAGAAGCAGATGGACGCCGAAATGAATTTGAACCTTCCGTTGTTCGCCGCGTCCTAAAAGAAGAAACTGCCGATCAAGTGACCGCCATGATGACTGCCGTCGCCGAAGAAGGAGCCCCTCTCGCCAAACTAGACTCACATTACGTGGCCGGGAAAACTGGAACCGCTCAAACCTATAAATGGGGGCGCGCACTCTCAGGAAAAGGAACCACCATCACCTCTTTCGTAGGATTCGCACCTATCGACAATCCCAAGTTTTCAGTTCTCATCAAACTTGATCGACCCAAAACCATAGAATGGGGAGCTGCCACCGCCGGACCTGTTTTCAATCGTCTCGCACGATTCCTAGTCAACTACTACAACATTCCACCAGATAAGAAATAATCTTATGAACCTTCGTGTACAATAAACACATGAAATTCTTCCTCTTCTCCCTCTCAGTATTCCTTTTCTCCATCCCCATCGCCTCAGCCGAAGTGATTCGTTCTTTTGATGTAGACATTCAAATCCTCGATGCAGACACCATGACCGTCACTGAAACGATTGTCTACGACTTCGAAGACGAGTGGCGTCATGGAATTTTCCGAAACATCCCCGAAGATATTGAATTCACCAGCGTTCTCAATGAACTCGGAAACCCTCTCACCTACAGAGTCACCAATACCTACACTGGGCAAGAAGCAAAAATCGGCGATCCCTACAAAACCACCACCGGAGAAAACACCTACCTGATCACCTATCAAGCAAAAGACCCTCTCTATTTTTTCCGTGATCACGACGAACTATACTGGAACGTCAACGGGAACGGTTGGGGCATTCCAATTCAATCCAGTTCTGCCACTGTGACCTTCCCCTACACATTCGATTCAAATGACCCACAACTTCGTGCCACATGCTACACCGGTTACTATGGCGAAAACGATTCCAACTGCACAACCACAATCAAAGCCACCACAAATCAAACCACCTTCCTATTCCAAACCACGCAACCCCTCACCACCAATTATCACACCAACCAAAACATGACCATTGTGGCCGGAATTCCACGCACATTCCTAGAGAAAAAACCACAACACATTCCATGGGCAGAAAGAACTTGGGGGCAACGCGTCAAAACCCAACGTGAACAAGTCATTGCCTACCTCCTAAAAGAAGGTATTTTCCTATTGGCGGCTATCACGCTATTTCTACTTACCTTTATAATATGGTTCAAAAAAGGTCGAGATCCGAAACCACAAAACCCCATAATTGCACATTACACCCCACCAAAAGACCTCACTGCCGCAGAAATAAATGTACTAATCAACAATAGAATTACCGCTCAAGCAGTCCCTGCAACCATTTTCGAGCTCGGCACAAAAGGGATCATTCAAATCAAGAAAGAAAGCCACAAACTAAAATTCCTACTACTTCGAAAAGCCAAAAAAAACGAACTATCCGAATTCCAGAAATTCATCTACGACAAAATTTTTAACAAAGGAAATAAAAAGGAAATCACACTCAGCAAAATACGTCACAAATTAAGTACCTACACAACCTACCAAAGAAAAATCATCGACAAACTCATCCAAGATGGCTACTACGCCACACGACCTTTTACCTATCACAAAGTCGTATTCCCAATCCTTGGAGCTATTGCAATCATGATCGGCCTCCAACTAACAACATTAAAAACTGAACTAGTAGGGATTGGAATCATGCTTTTTATGGCAGGATTCTTTAGTTTAATCTTTGGCTTTTCCATGACAAAAAAAACACCACTAGGAGTTGAAATCACCCAGCAAATAAAAGGATTCAAAGAATTCCTAGAAGTCACCCAAGAACAGCGACTCGCATTCCACAATCCACCCGCTCAAACCATCACACTATTCGAAAAAATGCTCCCCTTCGCCACGGCGCTGAGCGTAGAAAAAAAATGGGTCAACTCATTCAAGCCCCTGATAGAAAACCAAACCACCCACAACAATTCCTGGATTGACCTAAGTAACATATCAAGCACCCAACTCAGTAAAGACATAAGCTCCATTAGGGCCATATCCGCTTCTTCTCCATCTTCATCAGGAAGTAGTGGTTTCGGAGGTGGATTCGGGGGCGGAGGTTCTTCCGGAGGAGGTGGAGGAGGTGGCGGTGGCGGTTCATGGTAGAAATTTCGACAAACCCTAATTGAAAGAGTAAAATTTTATCAGAAAATTTATTTCTAAAAACTAAAAACTATCAACTAAAAACTATTTCTATGCCTCCCATTAAAAAACCCAAAATCGATAAACACCTCGTACTAGAAGACATTGCAAAATATTTTGTGATCCTTGCACTAATCGGACTCACCATCACAATTCTGTGGATCATCTCCCCCTTCATCCCCATCCTCATAATTAGTGCAGTGGTTGCTACCGGGTTTTATCCGATCCATAAACGGATTTTTAAATTACTCAAAAAAAATCGCACCGGCTCCGCAGTAATAAGTACATTAATTCTTCTTATAATTATTTTAGTCCCTGTAGCATGGTTTGTCGGATACATTACTGAGCAAGCCATCGACACCTACAAACTAATAGAAACAAAAGTTTCTTTTCTCCTCGAAATCGACATCAAGCTCCTCCCAGAAATAATAGAAAATAGTTCCATCGGAGAAACCTTCCACAAAATCACTGATGTACTTCCAATCAAACCAGAAGACGTCATTGGGTACATCACAACCCTAGTTCAAAATGTGAGTGAATTCCTAGTTAATCAAACCACCAGTTTTGCCAAATCCCTCTCCGTTTTAGCGGTTCACTTATTCGTAGGGCTACTTTCAATGTTCTTCTTCTTCCGTGACGGTGACCGCGCCGTAAAAGAGGTACGAGACTTAGTCCCTCTCTCTAAGGAATATCGTAAAATCCTTTTCGAAAAACTCCACCTCATGAGCCAAGGCATCCTCTATGGAATATTTGGAGCTGCCATTGCACAAGGATTTTTAGGCGGCATTGGATTCGCCCTCGCCGGCATTCCCAACGCAGCCTTCTGGGGAACCATCATGGCCTTTTTCTCCATCGTCCCCTACGTAGGATCCACCCTTATTTGGGTTCCCGCCGCTCTATTCATGTTCATTACCGGACACTGGATTGCCGGTCTATTCCTCGTTCTTTGGGGAGTATTTGTAGTGGGCACCGTCGATAATTTCATCAAACCCATTGTCATCGGAGAAAAAGCCCGCATCCATCCATTGCTAAGCTTTCTCTCCATCATTGGTGGAATTTTCACCATGGGGCTTCCTGGCTTGATCATCGCACCCTACTTACTTTCATTGCTGCTAACCTTCATCCATATTTACAAAATGGAATATCGAGCCGTATTAGACAGATAACAAAAAGCTATAGCCAAGGGATGCGACATATGCTCTAATTAAAAGCCTTAAAAAGCACTATGGGAAGACGAGCACAACAACCGGGCCTACCCTTTCAAAGTGAAGTCGAGAGCTTAGCTGCCATGAACCCCCTTCAGCAACAAGTAGTCGAACTATTCGATCGTTTTCAAGAATTCAATTGGGGCTATCAAGACAAAGTTGAAGGCCCAATTGCTCAAGGAAAAGCAAAAGACTGGCGTGCTCAAGTACGAATAGATCAACTCTTCCTACGTCAAAAATTTCTCCAACAAATTGCCGACAATCCTCGCCACCGCCCTCATCCAAAACCAGAGATAGGGGACATTCTCGGAGAACGCGCGATTCAAAATCGACTTAAATGGTTCATGCAAATCATGGAAGCCAAGCTAGCCCAAATGGAGGGCAACGACCGACTTAAAAAACGTCGCTACCCCACAGTTAATGAATGGAAAGATTCCCCATGGCACGTCATGCATGCATTTCAAGACATACTATGCGACCCTACCGACAAAATTATTTTTACAGAAAAAGAACTAAATGAAAAAGATGAAAACGACAACCCCATCGGACTTCAGAAAGCCATGCAAGCTATCATCATCAACCCTGAAAAAATCACCGACACACTTTTAGAAAACCTTGGACTCGAAGAGTTCTCTTGCCGTCCCACTCCCGAAAAACCACGAACCTCAAAAACCGAACGACTCCAACGATACACCCAAGCCATCCCTGAAATTCGCCGAATACTAATGGACCTCGAATTCATTCGACGCCCCAACGAAAGAGACAACCCCATCGGCCAACTCAAATATTTTCGCATGATGCGAATTGGAGAAGGCCAAGACTTCGCACAACCCAACCCTAATGCCGGAATGATCCTCGGGACACAAATCAATAATGGAAAGCGAATTCTATTTCAAACCGACATCCACGGAGCCGACCGCCGCCTCATTCACATCGACCACACTTATCTAGACGAACAAGAAAAACTTCACACTATCGAAGAAGCCATCAATAGCGTAGACCGAAATTCTGAAGCCTGGATCGGACCAAGCAATGAAGCCAAACGCGACGAACTACATACCGCACTTCTCTCCATCATTCAAAGCCTCGAACACGTCCAGGACTACCACAAAAAAAGACTTCGACGTAACCTGAAAAGTTACTTAAACCTAATGGGACAATCAAACCCCGGAGCAGCCCAATGGGACCTTGATCGTGCCCACGTCAACTTGGGAAAACGCCTCACAAAAATGGACTCAACCTCCGGCCACCTAAAAATGGATGAGCGAAGAGTACAACGTCTCGTCCTCGACCAAGAACAACCTTACTCCAGATTCTTAAGCACCATTGAATCCATTCAAGGCCAATTTCAAACCACCGCCGATCTAAAACCCGAAATAATGCGCCCACAACTATACGAACTCCGAAAGAACATTCAAACCAACATGACATTTGAACCCTACCTCTCCGTAGGTGAAAAATGTTGTGAAGCTATCGAGCAAACACTTCGAGACCTTGCCACATGCGACATGGAATCTGCCGCGGAATCATTCCTCCGCGTCTACTCCATAACTAAACTTGAACGAGCCTACTACAAAATCACCAAGGCCAACCGCGACCTTGCCCTCGCAGGAGAAGAAAACGCCAACCCAGAAGCGGTCCTCTCACGAGTCACAACAATCTACAACGAACTCCGAGGCCATGCCATCGCCCCCAGTGAAGACCACGACAGCCTACGCGAAACCTACATCGAATTCTATGAGATGTTCCGAGAAATACGATTCACCCTAGGGGATCTTCTTAACATTGAACAACCAGACATCGAAGCCTATCGTCCTCAAACCGGACCCGCCCAACAAAACTTAGGACAAACCATGCCCCCTTCACAACCATCAAAAACCCCATGGAAAAAACGACTCACTGCTATTCTCGATGAACAAACCACACGGATCAAAGGCTTCCTGAGGAAAGCACTCGACCGAGCCAGACATGCGATACGCGGAATTCAACCAGCTGCTCAACCCGACCTTCCCATCAAATCATACACCCCCGAAGAATCCTACGAAGCTTTGGTTAACGCCCGTCGCATCATGAGCGATTTTCCATTTATCGAATTAATAAAAGGATTGGAAACCCCAAATTAGGACATCCAAGTTTTGCACAGTGCAGTAATGATTTTTGCATAACATATTTACATAAGCCCCAAAGACCTATAACCTAGGTAGTAGGTCTAATTCATTAACCCAACACCATGATCGAACCATACAAATCCAAAACACTTACCGGATCAAAAAAAGCCCTCGGCCAACTAAAAAAAGTTCAAACAATGATTGAAAATGACGACTACTGCATGGACATCCTTCAGCAAATTCGTGCGGTCGAAGGACTACTCGCCTCCCTCTCTGCTAACACACTCGAAAGCCACTTACACACCTGCGGCCAACGTGCATTTTCAAGCAACGACACCAAAACTCAAAACAAAATAATCGACGAACTTGTGACCGCCTTCAAGGCGACTAAAAAATAATTCCTTAACCCTCTTTCTTAATGAAAAAACTACTACTTAGCCTCATTGCATTAACCTCTCTATTAGTTCTTGCAGGTTGCAACAACGACAATATCACCGCCGACGCCGAAACCCTTATCGACGCCCCCCTTGCCATTCAAAACTCCTTCATTGACTACGGAAACATAGCCATGGATCAAGGAGAAATTTCAATGGATTTCGAAATCAAAAACAACGGAGACCAGCCCGTAATTGCTAAACGCATGTACACCTCATGCATGTGCACATCGGCAACACTATCCTCTGAAGGAAAAACGTCCTTAAGTGTCGGCATGCAAGGACACGGAGGAGGTGATCTAATCTACAAACGCATCCAACCAGGAGAAACCGCCATAGTAACCGCCATCTTCGATCCAAACGCCCACGGCCCCAGCGGCACCGGAGTTAATCGACGCGGAGTCTATATTGAGACCAATTCCTCCATCACACCAATGCTTGAACTAGGTTTCACAACCACCGTTTTTAGCACCACCGAAGAACTTCAGTCTAACGAACTTTTTACATCATGAAACACTCCACCTTCAATTTCGACATTAGCGGAATGACCTGTGCATCCTGTGTCATGCACATCGAAGGAGACCTCAATAAAAAAAGGGGGGTCCATGAAGCTGTGGTGAATTTCGCAAACGAAACCGGGAAAGTGAGGTACAACTCCACCCAAATAAAACCTGAAGAAATTGTAAACACCGTTAAAAAAACGGGCTACACCGCAACCCCCATAAAAGAAGGTGGAGAGCACACCATGCACCATGCCGGACCAGAAAGCTCCAAAAACATAGAACAACGACGTACTCGATTTTGGAGCGCACTCATATTAAGTCTTCCAATTCTCACACTTTCCTTTGTCGTAAAAATCGAAGACGGCCCCTTCATCATGCTCGTATTATCATTCCTAATACTCATCGTGCCAGGAAATGAATTTTTTAAACGAGGAATTCCTTCCTTACTAAAAGGTCGACCCGGAATGGACACCCTCGTCGCTTTAGGGGTAGGTGCCGCCTTTCTTTATTCATCGTATGCCGTGCTCCTCACTCAAAATCACGAAGAATACTTCATGGACGTAGCCATCATTTCTACCTTCATACTTCTCGGACGCTACCTAGAGGCATTAGCTAAAGGACGAGCAGGAGCTGCTATAAAAAAACTTCTCAAACTTTCCGCTAAAGTCGCTCACCGCCTACTCAATAAAAAAGACACCGAAAACATTCCTCTCAACCAAGTAAAAAAAGGCGATCTTCTCCTAGTTAAACCGGGAGAGAAAATTCCCGTTGATGGAATCATCGTAAGTGGAAATGCTGTCATAGACGAATCAATGGTCACCGGAGAAAGCATTCCCGTTGATAAAAGAACAGGCGACCGCGTTATTGGAGCCACTGTGAATGGCAATACCGCCTTCACCATGCGTGCTGAAAAAGTTGGAAGCGAAACCATGCTCGCCCACATCGTAAAACTGGTTCAAGACGCCCAAATGTCCAAAGCTCCCATTCAAAAACTTGTCGATAAAGTGGCCGGCTATTTTGTCTGGGGAGTCATTATCATCGCAACTCTGACCATGGCAATTTGGTTCTGGCAAACAGGTGAACTCGCACGCCCAATCATCTACACCGTTGCCGTCCTTATCATCGCCTGCCCCTGTGCCCTCGGACTAGCTACCCCCATTTCTGTAGTAGTCGGCTCTGGGAAAGGTGCAAGCATGGGAATACTTCTAAAAAAAGCCGAAAGCCTAGAACTAATGGACCATGTGACCGCCATCTGCTTCGACAAAACCGGAACCATCACCGAGGGGAAACCTGTCGTTGAACATATCGAAGTACTCCACGGGAACCCCAAAGAAAACCTAGGAATCGCACTAACCCTCGAAGAAAACTCCGAACACCCCTTAGCTCAGAGCATCATAAAATACGCCAAAACCAAACCCCACAAAACTCCCGACGAAATCAAAAATTTCAAAGCCATCACCGGAAAAGGTGTCGAAGCAACCATAGATGGAAAATCTTATATCCTAGGAAGTGTTCGATTCTTAAAAGAGAAAGGCATCACATTAGATGATGCACTACTAAAAAAACTTCAGGAACAAGGACACACATTACTAATCTTAGCCGATAAAAAAAACGCCCTCACTCTCTTTGGAGTACGAGACAGCCTCAAAAAAACCTCAAAAAAAGCGATTAATCTACTTAAAAAGCGCGGCATCAAAACTATCATGCTCACAGGAGACAACAAACGTGTCACCGAAGCCATTGCACAAAAAGTCGGAATTGATGAAGTCCACGCCGACGTGAGCCCCGGTGACAAAGTCACCATTGTCACCGCCCTTCAAAAAGAAAACCACATCGTCGCCATGATGGGCGATGGAATCAACGACAGCCCAGCACTCGCAAAAGCGGACGTAGGCATTGCCATGGGAACCGGCACCGACATTGCCATGGAAAGTGGTGACGTCGTCCTCGTCAAAGGAGACCTCATGAAAGCGGTCGAAGCCATGGCACTATCTCGCGCCACCCTCAAAAACATCAAACAAAATTTATTCTGGGCATTCATCTACAACTCCATCGGAATCCCTGTGGCTGCTCTAGGATTACTAAACCCAATGGTTTCCTCACTCGCCATGGCCTTCTCTTCAATTTCCGTCGTGCTCAACGCACTACGGCTTAAACAATTCAAGGTTTAATGCCCATCACCATCTTCATGAGCTTCTTGAAGCTTGTAGGCGTGCGGCCCAAGGTCTAAATCAATTTCAACCCAGATCTTAACTTCAGGCTCCTCCCCAAGAGCAACAGATGGATCCGTTAATATAGTGACCGTTTTAAAGAAACGTCCCAAAGGTTCTTCGTGCAAATTAGGATCAAACAATACGGTCAAAACACCCTCTTCTCCGGAAAGAAAATCATCCTTAGAAATTTCTGCCGTCGTACACGCACAACTTGAAGGAACACTAGTTACATGAACGGGTTCGACACCCTCATAACGAAATTTAAAATCATGCGAAACTATCCCTCCACTCTGCTTGATAACTCCAAAATCAAAATCCGTCTCCTCCAGAACGAAAGACAGCACCGACTCAGCACCATCTGGAGCAACCACATTTTCGACAGACGCAGACGAACACCCAGCTACAAATAAAATCGATAAAAATCCCAGTAAAAAATATTTTCTCATGCTCAGATACAATTAAATGATAAGACCTACCTAATGAAATACCATGCCCCCAAAACAATAACAATCTATTTCTTATTAAAAATAGCATCTAATTTTCATCCCATTTTCCACGCCTATAAATTGACCAAATAAACCCCACTCCAGATAAGGCCCATTAAAATTGGCTGATGAATCAAATAAATCAGTAACGATTTTTTCCCTAAATAAATCAATGAACTCAAAATGAAAGCTGGGATCTTCAGGGAGAGAACACATCGACGTTTCCCCTCCTTATAAAACCACGAGCCCCACGCCACACCCCACAAAAACAAACCAAACCAAGGAACCAATGGGAAATAATCTAAAGATTGGAACCCCGACTCAGCAAGCCCCAATGGAAATCCCCACGAGAAATCAACCCCCACCTCCTGCAAAGGAATCCATATCAAAAAAACCAACAAACCCAACAGAAAATTCCATGCCCCAAACCGTAAAAGCGGCAACGCCAAAAGCATAGATACTCCTAAGAAATGAAGAATCCCAAACTTAACCGCCTCTTCTTTAAACAAAATCCAGGTTACCAACGTGATAAGTAGACCAAACCCAAACACAACTCCCGCATGTTTAAGCCGTTTATTCACAGCAACTGTACGCCCTTGAGATCTCACACGATCATAAGACAACGCCAACGTGACTCCTGTTGTACCAATAAAAATAACCTGAACCACACGCGCCATCAAAAGCCACCCACCACTCCAAACATCCAAGCTCAATACTTCCAAAAAATTCAAATCAAATGCCGCATGAAAAATAACCATCAAAATAATAGCCGCTCCCCTCAATGCATCAAGTTCTATAAAACGTTTCATAGAACTAATTATACTCAGAATAAAAAACCTTGCAAAAGTCAAATTTAACAGGTATAATTACGAGAAATAAAAATTAAAAACTTTCAAATGCCTCAAAAAAAACACCATTGGATCTGCAAAAACAAACACCTACACCAACCATTCCTAGTGGGCACTTTTTTAACAAAACTAACATTAGTTGCAGCTTTAGTGATTCATGCATTACCTTTAGCAAATATCGGAGCCAATATGTTTGTGGCAGACCTTGAGGTATCCAAACTCAGCTACGAAGAAGCATCCCAACATATCGAAGAACAATTCAGCCAACTTCAAAAAAAGCCGGTCACTCTTGAGTTTAACGAACAAGAGTACACGCTCGAGCTAGAAGAATTAGGCGCAGATCTCAATGTCTATAAAACAATCGAAAATATCTACCAAGCCGAATATGGAGACAATCTAGTAGATGCCGGAAAACATTTCCTAACGTCCTTAATAAGGGAAACACATGTTGATCCAGTTTTTGCGATCGATGAAGTTCAGTTTGAAAACGCAATTAAAAAAGTCATACCCGAACTAAAAGATCCCCAAAATGCTGAAATCATTTACAACGAAGAAGGAAAATTCGAGGTAATCCCTCATGAAGATGGATACATAGCTAAATTCGAATCACCAAAAAACAATTTCCTATTCAATCTTAAAAATTTCCAAACCTCAACACTTCAACTACAAGGCGAACAACATGAAGCTGCAATCAAATCAGAAGACGCTCAAGAAGCCGCAGTACGTGCACAAATTTACGTAGAAGAACCCTTCACTTTCACCTTCGACGACAATGGAGCCACAAAAGAATACATCGTACGATTTGATCGAGACTGGATCGATTTCGAAACACCAGACGAAGGAGGAGTTTATAGCATGATCAAACGTGAACGCCTCGGACAATACATTGCCACCAAAATCGCACCAAAAATCGACATCAAAAATCAAGATGCCATTCTTCGAGCCCTACCAGAAGAAGGCTCTACCTACTCAAAAGTAGAAGGAATTGCACGAAATGGCCGGCTTCTATTGATCGACAAAACTTTAGAAAACTTTTACACCACCATCAAACAAGACAAACAGTCTACTGAACTTGTTGTCAAAGAAGTCAAAGGAAGAATCTTAAACCAAACAGGAGTGAACCTAGGAACTCTTGAGCTTTTAGCAACAGGTCAATCCAACTACGAAGGATCACCTGACGGTCGCGATTTCAACGTTCGCCGTGGACTAAATGAAAAAGTAAACAACGTACTTCTAGCTCCAGGTGCTACCTATAATTTCAACAAAAACCTAGGACCAGTCACAAACTCAGCCGGATGGAAAAACTCACTCGCCATTTTCGGGGGAAAAGACCTCGTCGCCGTGCCAGGAGGTGGGCTTTGCCAAGTTTCAACCACCGTCTATCGCGCCGCTCTCAAAGCCGGACTTCCCATTAAAGAACGAAGCAACCACTCACTCTACGTTCACTACTACAAACCTTATGGAGATGGACTTGATGCCGCTATTTTCCCAGGTGTTAAAAATCTAAAATTCGAAAATGACACCTCAAACCACATGCTGCTTCAGGCCTATGACGATGGATTTGATGGCTTTGTTAATATATATGGAACCCCAGACGGACGAAGCGTTGAACTGATCGGCCCCTTCTATCCAAGCGGAACTTTTCCAAAAGGAAAAGAATCCATTAAAGAAAAAATTTCAATCCGCAGTAACCAAATAGGATGGTGGCAAGTCATACGAAATGCCGCGGGAGAAATCATCGATGAAAAACAACTCACCGGAACCTACCGCAAAGTCCCACGAAATCTATAGATTTTTTGTTTTTGATCCCTCTGCTACAATTAAGCCCTATGAATGAATTTCTGGGGCTTCTTACTTTTGGTTTCCTAATCGGAATTAAGCATGCCTTCGACAGCGACCATGTTGCCGCCGTCACCACACTAGTGAGTGAATCCGAAGACCTAAAAATATCCTCTAAACTAGGAACTTTTTGGGGAGCTGGCCACACCGCTACACTGTTAATCGCAGGGATTATCTTAACACTGTTCAACCTGACCATCTCTGAACGATGGACCACGTTATTTGAAATAGGGATTGGAATCATGCTCATCGTCCTTGGCGTCAACTTGCTATTCAAAATACGCCGCAAAAAGATTCATCTTCATCAACATTCACATAATGGAACCACTCACACACACCTTCATTCACACCAAAACAATCCCGCGCACACACATAACCACCTAAAAAAGTCATTTATTATTGGAACCTTCCACGGCCTAGCAGGAAGTGCCGGCCTTATGCTGCTGCTCCTCGCCACCACTTCTAATCTTTCACAAACCATCACCTACATTCTCATTTTCGGACTAGGCTCAATCGCAGGGATGACCATGATCAGCACGCTCATCAGCCTTCCACTATTAGCCACAAAAAAACTAAACAAAACGCACCAATGGATCCAGCTTAGTGCGGGACTATTGAGCGTCATAATAGGCTTCGAGAAATTACTCTAGGCTCCTTCAATATCTAAAGAACATCAAACGTTTCCACAATAGAATCCGCTAAATCTTTAAAGGAAGAATAACCTGGCTCAAAAACAAGAATCATATAATATGTCTGATTTTTACCCTCAACAAAATACTGCTGAAACGCTCCACCTGGGCCATCGGACGTATAATTAGAATAAGTGATATTACCCAAACTAACAGGAGTATTCCCCATTGAAATCATCTTATTCTCAAAAGAACCGACGAGACCTGAAGCCTGAATTTGAATATTCAAATCATCAGCAGTACCACTTACATAAAGAGGATCTTCTGTATCATAATTCGCCAACGTTTTTATATCCGCGCCTCCACTAAGATGAAATTCCGAGGGAGCAGACAAAACATACTCCTTATCTTCCCCCAAAAAGAAAACCCATCCCTCGGGAAATTCAGACCCGACTTCTACGCTAGAAACTACCAAACCTGACTCAGGATCTGACTCAGGCACAGGCTTGTCCTTCAGCAAGGAGCAACCAGATAAAACAAATACCAAAGCCAATAATAAAAATATGCTTTTTTTCATAAGAAAATATTATAGATTAACACCAATAAATATATAAAATCCTCCCCAGAAAGCAAGATATTTTTGCCTCACACGCCACAATGACACCTAAGTCAACTTATGTTAAGTTGCAGAGTTCCAGTCACCTTTTTGAGATGGGGTTGAAGGGATTTGC
>CAZBGQ010000013.1:0-41275 GCA_964491515.1 uncultured Candidatus Peribacteria bacterium | reverse complement strand
GGTCAGGATCATGCGCATGTTTTAGGGCCCACCGCTCTGTGTGGTGCAACTGATAAATCGATTTTTTACAGGTGGGATAAGCACACCTATTTCCGGTTCGCGTGGTCACGTGGCGACGAATTTTGACCGGTACATGCCTTGAATCTGTTTCTACAGAAGTAGGCTTGTTGGCTTCCTCCTCTTGTTCAAGATCGTCCAAAAACTTTCCCAATAGTTCTTCGAAGTCCGCTCGTTTGCTCAGCTGATCTAACCGCTTGGCGAGAGATTCAGGAAGGGCCACTTTTATCGTCATTTTGGACGACTTTGCAGGTTGGAGACTTGTCCTGGGACAAGATTTCCTTGTCTCTCTCACATACACTTCTAATGCATTTTTTGTGAGATTCTCCGCCTTGTCCGCCCAGAACTTGGCCGTTTCTTCGGTTGCCACGTTTGCCACAGGCCGCACAGCGTGAATCCCCTTCTCCCGAGCAACTTTCAAGAGCGCTGGCATGTGTTCGATTTTTCGAACTGTCCACAGAGCTAGTTCAACTTGATAGCGGCTCATGTTGGCTAATTTAGCGGCGTATTCGTAAATTGACCCAAATCCTTCCTTCTTCCAGATTCGCTGGCGGTCGATTTCAGGTAACATTAAGGCGCATTCTCTCATGAGTTTTTTGATGCTCTGTCCGCATTCGGCGAACCGTTTGTGGAGTTTTTTGGTGGTCATATTGGGAGAGGCTAGTGAGTGTTAATATTATCACCTTTTAGCCTGTTCTACGAACATATGGGATGGACATCTCTAGGTGTTTATTTCGCCATCACCAACATGAACAAAGTATGACACGCCGATAAACGTTTTCCACAATTTGTGCAAAAAAATCCGTCTAGATTTCCGAGCAAGCATCACTTTGCCCACAACAACAAACCGCTTCACAAAATCACGCCCCCCTACCCTCTTGACCTCCCTGCACACTCCGCCTATCATAGGGACGTTGAAATGTTTGATTTGGAGCTTACCATCTCTGAAGAATTTCATCCCAATATCAAAGTAGCCCCGTCATAAATGGGGAAGCCCGGTGGAACCGTCCCGTATTACGGGATCCGAGCACAGCTATATGCTGTGTTTTTTGTTCAAAATCTCTCCCCACCCTCATAACCCCCACTCCCATGGCCAAATCCCAACGCACCAACGTCAAATCTCGTGAAGAAAAACTTTCAGCAGATGAATTTCTAGATCATATGCGTCATTCGTTGGCGCACGTTCTCGCACAGGCGGTGCTTGATATGTTTCCAGAAGCTAAGCTTGGAGTAGGTCCCACCATTGAAAATGGTTTTTACTACGACTTTGAACTTCCACGAACACTCATCCCTGAGGATTTGGTTATTATTCAGAAAAAAATGGATCGCATTGTGAGTCAGGGCCAACCATTTGTAGGAGATCATATGTCGACAAAGGAGGCTATCAAGAAATTAAAAGCTGTCGAACAACCATTCAAAGTTGAAATTGTGGAGGACCTCGAAAAATCCGGCGAAAAAGAGGTTAGTTTCTATGCCAACATGATGGGAGAAAGATTGATGTTCGTAGATTTATGCCGTGGTGGCCACCTTGAACACACCGGAAAGATCACAAAAGGTTCATTTAAATTGACAAAAATTTCTGGTGCCTACTGGCGTGGAGATGAAAAACGCCCCATGCTTCAACGCATTTATGGAGTGGCTTTCAAAACCAAGCACGCCCTCAATGAATATCTAGTACAACTGGAAGAAGCTAAAAAACGTGACCACCGTAAACTGGGAATGGAACTCGATCTTTTCCAATTTCATGATATTTCGCCAGGTTCTGTTTTCTTTCATCCGAAAGGAACGATTCTTTTCAATGAACTGACCCAATTCATGCGCCGAGAATATAGGAAACGTGGCTATTCAGAAGTAATAACTCCTCTCATTTATGACAAAGCACTTTGGGAGCAAAGCGGTCACTGGGAACATTATCAGGAGAATATGTTTATCCTTCCTGTAGATGACAATGAAGCGTCTCTTAAACCAATGAACTGCCCGTCACATATGATTATGTTTAAGATGAGAACACGAAGCTATCGAAATCTCCCTATCCGATTTGCAGATTTCGCCATGCTTCACCGTAATGAATTAAAAGGAGCGCTGGGTGGTCTCACAAGAGTTCGTAAGTTTTCACAAGACGATGCCCATCTCTTTGTACGAGAAGATCAAATCGAATCTGAAGTAGTTGATTTTATTGAATTCCTCAAATTTGTGTATGAATTGTTTGGCTTTGATTTTGAGGTTGTATTTTCCACTCGCCCAGAAAAAGCAATGGGAACAGACAAGCAATGGGAATTGGCTGAAAAAGCCTTGGAAGCTGCGCTTAAAAAGTCAAAAATATCCTATGAATTGAACCCCGGAGATGGTGCGTTTTATGGGCCCAAAATTGACTTTAGAATCCGAGACTCCCTCCGCCGTGAATGGCAATGCGGAACGATCCAACTGGATTTTCAACAACCCCTGCGCTTTGAATTAGAATATGAAGGGAAAGACGGAAAACTTCATCGGCCCGTCGTGCTTCATCGAGCTATTTTCGGATCCCTGGAACGATTCATCGCCATCATCACTGAGCACTTTGCAGGTGCATTCCCATTTTGGTTGGCCCCGGAACAAATACGTGTTTTGCCACTAAGTGAAAAATTCTCGGACTATGCTCAGTCGGTGCGAGATCAACTGTTCGATGCGGGATTCCGTGTTGAGGCAGACTACTCTGACCAAACACTCGGCAAGAAAATCAGGGAAGCAGAAACTAGTAAAATCCCGGTCATGCTTATCGTGGGCGAACAAGAAATTAAGGATGGAACAATCACTGCACGCTACTATGGCAAACGTGAGCAAGAAACGTTCACTGTTGACGCCTTGATCGAAAAATACGCCGACTCAACGCCGTAGATCCTAGTCTTTAAGGAAGTAGTTCCCGCTGGGAATTCCTCCGAGCACGTTGGGATCGTGTGGCTTTCCGCGGGCAGCACGTTTTTTATTGTTGATGATTTCAATCATTTTATCCGCCCCTTCTTTGCGTATAACGGTAGGCAATGTGACTTCAAGAAATTCTTTCATGGCTTGCGTCATTGCCTCTGCTTCCTTTCGCTCTCCATACTTAGGAGTGGTATCAAATAGCAACTTCATATCGATCTGAAGATTGTATGCCTTGCAAATATCCTTCACTAGATTGTCGAGCTGAGCTTTGTGGTCTTTGACTTTCATTCCCCCCTCCATGTGTGGATCATTGACCGCATACTCATCAAATCGAGCTTCGCCCAGACGAGCACGTCGATTGTCATCCGCATCTCGTCGTCCATCCAAATAACTGTCGTATAAATAGTAACCTTGCACGGCTGCCAAGACCTGCTCTCCATTTTCTTGAAGTTGCTCCGGCTCCACATTCAAACCTTGATCCATCATTTCCTGAAGTTGCTCGTGTCGATTTCCTAAGCTCACCAAATACTGATTGTATCCGATGTATCCGTTCTTATATCCTTCATTGGTGAAGTATTTCTGAGCCCCATTGTGCGAGCTAGTGATAGTCGCAATATCTTCCATGGTTGCTGGTGGAATAAAAATATGAGCGTCATCATGATCCATGTTTTGAGCGCCACGAAGCCCTTTCGATAAACGTTGCCTAAATCGCAGATCCATCATCATGTTCTCCCATAGAAATTTGGAAAATTCATCGCCAGCCTTTCCCTTCTTAGAATCGTTTGCGTAATGATGATCTCGGAAATTCTCGTAATCTTTGATTTTGTAATTTCCCTTAGTTTCCTTAATTGTAATATTCCCATTCACGTACTCGGGATGAAGTGGCTTCTCGTACGGACTGGTAAAGAAATCCAACATAGGAAATTGATTCAAGTACTTACCGTCAATGTCCCCCAAACGATCAAGATGGAGAAGCGTTTGTCCCGCTGCAGGCCCTCCTGGACATTTGGCGGTCACCCCCTCAAGCAAATAAAATACTTTATCTTCCATGCTCATTTTCCCATACTTAATGGCAAAATCTACTAATTCTTCATACTCATGTGGGTTCACATATTCACCAGCCTTCCAGTCATTAAGAAGACGCTGAAGTTCTCCGTTAAGACCTCCACTTCCTTTCGGATCGGCTTCAAGCTGTTTACCTTTGTACTCATACGCGTCTTTTTTGCTGTTGTAGGTGCTGATGTTTTTACTAAACCATTCAGCTTGAGTTCCTTCTCCCCACAATTCATCCATGGCGTCCTTGGTCCGATCTTCACCGGAACGCTTCACACCTCGTTCATCTTCTACCGCCTCTTTGGATAGCGGAATGAAAAGCTTGGCCCCTTTCTGCGTGAATTTGGAGGTGAGTCGATTGAGTGTATTCCACATGTTCATGTCATCCCAACGAAACTCTCCTTTTTCCGTCAACACAATGAAACAAGCCTTCGCCTCATCTTTACTATTAGTGGCATGGAGTTTTCCCAAAATTTGCCATGTACCCCAATCTCCCATGGCTTCTTTGTACTGATTAACCTCTTCATTTTCAGCGGTTTGATTGACGCGCTCAAACTCCGTTCCTAACTGCCCGGGAAGTGCTTTTCCAAGATTGGAATAGCGCATCTTCGATTTACGTTGATGTTTACGTTTTATGTATTCGATGATCTCCTTACCCATATTGATCAAATCCATTACTGATACAAATTGGTACTGATAAAAAACTTCTCTAAACGGGCCGATAGGTTTGTCGTCAGTAAAGTAATCGAATGGGCTCCTGGGTTCGACTTTGCCCTCTTTGCCAGGTTTTTTAGGATCTGGCGGTTTTGTAGCCACTGCCTTTTTGAGACGTTTGAGGAAATTTTCTTTCGCCTCTTTTTTAGGTTCACCCATGGTTTCTGCGGCGTCCGCTTGGCGATTGGCCAAGTCATCCGGATTGGCACGTTCAATGTTGTTGTCTTGTGCCCATTTGTAAAATTGCGGCAACGTGAGTTTGTCTCCGTTCTTAAAAGTCACGCCATCATCGTTTGCTTTCGCTATTTGAATTTTGTCGCCACGACTGTCTCCCGGCTGCAACCATTCTCCGGGCTCAAGCGTGAGAGGTGGATATAGTTCTGCTTTTCGATTCGGGAATTTTTGTTGATTGGCGTAGGTATTGTACTGACGAAGGTGTTCTTTGAGTTCTGCCACGGTTGGGATATCTGGCATCATGTCATGACGCTTGGCCCATTTGACAAATTCTCCAGGCGACAACTCAGTAGCCATACGCGGAGACGTCAGCCCCAATCCTGGAGCTTCTTCTGGGGTTAATGTCACTACCGGCTCAGATAGCCTCACTCCATTGTCACTGATGTCTCTAATTTTAACTTTAGCTGCTTCTGGAATAACATGACCTTTCTCATCTCGACGAAATCCTTCGCGGTATTCCAATGTTTGGCCGGTTTTGAGACTCATACCCATGGCAGGCAACCCAAGGGTTTCCTGCATTTTTGCTTGAGAATCGATGCTCTCATACGCGTCTACGGCGTCCACCCATTTGGTGAATTGTCCCATCGTCCATTCGCGTCCATCGTTTAAGAACACTTTGAATCCTTTTGGTTTATGGCCAATCACCTGACTGTTTCCATCCAAAATCGAATGGTATTCTGTCTCCACTCTTTGAATTTCAAGGCTTCGAACATTCCCATGAACATCATCCGGATAGATGTATTCCAGCTTAGTGCCATTGGCAATGGTGATACCGGTTGAGCGTGACCAGTTTTCTAACATCCTTCGTTCAAGGACGTCATTTTCTACTTTAGTCGTGGCAATCTCAAGAACTTTCCGTGCGCCCTCCACCAGATCATTGAATCTATTTTCAATTTCATATTCGCGGGTTTTCAAAACCATGATTCGGTCTGCCTCTGCCGCTGGAATACCCATGGCAGATAGTTGAGGTCGTAGCGCGTCAAGATGTGCCTTACTGTCTGCGTCATATTCAAGAATTTTTTTGAACTCATCGGCATCCGGAACCACCGGTCGTAGTAGTCCAACCAATGCACTGTGGTTGGTACGTTCTTGCTCATTAAGAGCATGAATGTCGCTGTAAACTTTTAAGATTGGCTGTGTTTTTTCATGTTCAGGCAATGCTTCCATGACCACACCCACTTCCTCCAAAACCTCAATGATTCGAGTGTGCATGTCGCTTTGAATTTCTGAAACTGGATCGGTTGTGGCTTCCACGGCGGTTTCATCCCGAGTGCCTATCATGTCACTGATCACGCTCATCTGATCACGGTAAGCTTGAGGAGTGATGTCTCCACGGGCCAACTGCTGAGCGTACCGACGTTCGTCTGTTTCTGCAGGGTCACTGCTGTCCACATAGCGTCGTGCCCATGTGAATTCTTCTTGATCAATTCGATTGCCGGACAACCGACTAACCAACTCTTTACGGTACGCATTCCCACTTTCAGAATCGATGAGAGCGTTTTGAAATGTATCAGGCGTGATTTTGCGACGAATGAATAAACGTCCCAGAGCTTTCTGGGCGGCGGTACCGCCGTCAAGCGCATCATTGACTTGACCGTACATAGCTTCATCCACTTGCTCCTTGGCCAACATACGAGCCAATGCTTTCCGCTGGCTGTCCTGAGTTTTGAAACTGCTCTTAGCTTCTTCAGCGGTTTCAGCGCTGAGCTCTTTTCGCCCCACTAATCTATCTAGCTTCTCAATGAATCGAGCGTTGCGCTGTTCTTCTAATTTGGATTCTGTGAGGGACTCTTTCCCCTCGGTTGCATCGGCTTGAGTTGGCTTAACTGTTTTTCCAGTGCCACCGCCTCCAGCCGGTTTTGCAAACCACACCGCACGTGTTCCATGAGTTAACATGTCGTCGTAGAATCCGTTATGAAGGTGTTGGATGCTCATTTAGTTTATTGTAGTATTTATTTTATATTTGTCAATAACTAAGGGGTTGCAGGGTCGGTGGATGGGGTGGCTGCTGCGTCGGCTGCGTCGAATGCCGCAATAAGATCTTTGGTTGGGATCTTGCCATCCTTAAGCGTGATTTGTTGAAGGATAGGTTGTCGTTCAGTGTCCTTCATTCCCTTAAGACGGGTATATGCGGCCGTAGCTTGCTCCGGGGTAACATCTGTATGATCGACCGCCGGACTGTTTACAATCATTTCTGGGGTAACCTCATCTGTATTGAGTGCCACATTTATCTTCCCTATATCAGTCGTTGTTATTTGATCATTTCTGGCACCGGCCGCAGGGTTAAATGCCTGGACAACTGCGTCAGTCCGAGCGGCAGCGGGAGTTCCAGCAGCAGGAGCTGCACCATCTGTAGCGGGGGCTTCAGGAGAAGGAGCTGTTTCACCCCAACCTTCTCGCTCCTCTTTCGTAATCTTTCGACCAAATAGGGTTTCCAATTGGGGTAGTGATGCATCATGTTTTAACCATTTACTTAAATCTGCCTTATCCGGAGGGAGATTAAGTCCTTCTTTATTACTGTCACTCAACCTACCCGCCAAGTGATCAACCACTTGCTTCACCTCGGCAGGAACATCCAGGCTGCCCTTCTCCTTGAAGTGATCATTGGCATATCCTCCTGCCTGTTTATGAGTTGCATCTCTCATCTTATCTAGAACATCGTCAACCTTTGTATTCGCTCCAGCCAATTTATTTGATATGCCATCACGTTTATTCATCTTTCGCTCCCACGCTCGTGGAGCCCCGATGATACCACCCAACGCACTCATTACATTCACATCATCCTCTCCTGCGAACTTACCAGGAATAACCGTGGCGTAAGCAGGGAGTTTAGCGATGAATTTACCGGTCGTTTCACCCGCTGTCTTAATGGAGCTGGTGATGCTGTTGGCAACGGTCTTTTCGGCGGCGGCAAAGGTTCCCATCCAAATGATGAGCACCGCGGCGATCGCAATCAAAAGATCCTGGAAATTACTGAGATCGTTCCCAAATGTGGTTCCCAATTCAATGGCTTGATCAAGCGTTCCAATGTCATTTAATCCTTTATCTCCGATCTGGCCTAACCAGCCTCCAGCTGAGGTTCCTTTTAGTGTGGATAACATTGTGAATCCTATAGAAAACACAACTCCAATCACAAGCGGCACAAATAGATGACCAAAGAATTTCTCCTTGATATCGAAATTTCCTCCCCCGGCTGCATTGCTTAAATCTGGGAATATGAATAGCAGCACCGCCAAGGGAGATAAGGCTAAGCATATCCATAGCACAATCACGCGTGCGATGAGCACCACTGCCAGCGCAGCGTAAGCGAACCCAAACATCACAAACAGAAAAATATTGAATAATAAACTAAAGGACAGATCGGCAATTGCTTGAGCTCCTCCTTCTTTAGGTACTTGGAGGTTGGCAGCATTTCCCATTTGAACCATGAGCGCGACCGATACATTGTGCTGCCCAAAGTGATTGAAAAAATTATTTCCCATGGCATTGAATTCACCAGTGAAAGTTTCTCCACCTTCTCCCGTGGCGCAGAAAATGCTGGCCAACATGCTTCCATCGTCTGTGTTACGGGTGGTGGCCGTTCCTTCTGTGTATACAATGTCTCCATCTTCCTCTCCAGGCTTAGCACAAAGTCGCACCTTCATTTCATCCCGTTGCTCATCCCAGTCCATCAAGTTTCCTGAGCTTGGCAAAGCGTACACCGCGTTTGTTAAGACAGCCGTAGAATCAATCATGAGTTTTCCGGCTAGGAACGAAAAGTTCACAGCTACCAGACCGATTACAATCTTAGGCAGAATGGATTTGAGTGCGTAATTGCTTCCATCTCCGGCGATTCCCATCACATTGTAGAAAGCGATTCCAACCATGACTAGTACAAAAGCAATATTGACCCAGTTCCGAATTTCCACCCATATGAGGCGAAGTTTGTTTTCCATTGCCGGTCCAATGAGCATTTCGTTGTCCATGAGTGCCGCAATGATCATCAGGAGTGGATACAAAAGAAACTGCAGAAACTGGAAGAATGTATTTAGAATCGTGACCAGGTCTCGCATGATATCGGCAGAGCTTTTACTTTCCTCGGCAGCAAAGGCGAAATGAGGAAGGATCAAAAGCATGAGTAGTAATGGCGTGATAACCATCCAGTGCCGTCGGAATCCAGTGATGAGTTTCTTTAAGAGTTTCATGTTAGGCGAAAAGTGAATGAATTAGTGTTGAGACAAACGCGGTGGCATCTTCTGAGGGACCGCTTCTAAATATTGCGAACAGCCCAGTCGCTGTAGGAATGGCGATGGCGGTGCCTCCAGTGAGTCCGGCTGCAACGACGACGCGACCTACTTTCTTTTTCTTCTTTGCGCTTGCGGCCCCAGTGAATCGTTCGTGGGCCCTTTCTTGTTCTTTTTCTTCAAACTGTTCGGCGGCTTGAGCCGCGGCTGCTTGAACCGCTTCTTGTTGTTGGGCTTGTTGCTGTTGCTGAACTTCTTGTTGTTGTTGCTCAGCAGCTTTCTTCTTCGATTTCTTACCACTAGATTTCGGGATAACGGGGGCCGGCTTAGCTTTCGTAGCTTCTCCGGTCCCAGGCATACCTGAACCTTCAGTCTGCCCTCCTGTTCCACCGCCTGAGCCACCTGATGATGAGCCTGAACTACCTGAGGCTGGGCCAGCAGGTACGCCGCTGCCACTTCCTGGAAGAGGGGTTCCAACATCATTCTGTGATCCTCCTAATGATCTGTGAACTGCTCCGGTTTCTGGTTTTGGGCCGGTAACCAATCCTTTTAGATCGCTTGAAAGTGATGGAGGTGGTGTCATTCCTTTTGGAATGGCCATCTGCATCGACGATCCGACTGAAGAAGTACTCGTGCTGTGGCCTCCTTGATGATCTTGGCTAGTTTTTTCAACTCGATCCTTGAGTGCCATGGCATCAAAGCCATCAATCCCTGTCATCATTGTTAATTCTTCTGCAGGCAAGGTAGTGACTTCCCCTGCTTCACTGATGATTTCATATTCCACCGGTTTGTGGGATCCATCATCAAGTTTTACACGAAACCTAAAGGTTCCTTGCGCGGTCTTGAAACTTCCTTCGACCACTCCTTCTTCTGAATTTACGGTGATCTCTTCTATTCCCATGCCACTCATTTCCATGGTTGTTTCGATTTCAATGGTTTCCTTTCTCTTGAGAGTTTCCTTCAATTCAGTGACTTTCACCTCAGGTTCTCCATTGTTCCAGAGCGGATTGAAAATCTGGATCGTTGCTTCTTCGTCCGAAGTCTCTGCTTGCAAGGCCTCCACTTCATCCATAGATATAATTTGATCGAATTCTCCACCATCGCTGTAAAGCAATAGTCTTCCTTGTTCTGCAAGGATTCGTTTTTCTTCTGCTTCGCTCTGCGTCAATTCTCCTTGTTCTTCTTGTTCATCAATGCGAGTTAGGATGATTTGATTCTCAGCCTCTCGCAGATCATTGGTGAAACGAGTTTTGAGTTCACCCAACTTAATCAAACCACTTTGCTCGAATGTTCCGGTCTTGAAATTGGTTCCGGATAATGACACCAGATGATGCCAATCCCCTCCATTTTTTTTGAAATCATGAGCAAAATCACGCAACGTTGTCACAAACACTTCCTGCATGGCATAGTGCTTATCCATGAACGTTCCTGTATGTGCCAAATACTTTGCCTTAAGAGGCTCTTTCACCCGACCCAACGTTTGAGCAGACGGGTCACTCATCAAATTCATGAAATTCTGGTCTTCTTTTGCAGCAGCAAACAGATTTTTAATGACCTGATCTATCATTTTCCCGGAGGACGAATTGTCGAGTGGTGATGTCATAGTTATTTATTAAGTACCAATTCCAAAAGATCCCTCGGCAGAGTCAAATGCTGCCAGCATCGCGGGGCCAGTGGTTAGCCCTATATCACGGCTAAGGATTAGGTAAATATTCGCTATCGCGGCTTGCGTTTGCATGACGGTTCTTCCTCCCATGCCTTGTTTGTATTTAATTTCTAGGTCAGCACGACGACTTTCAATTTTTGCTTCACTCCAGTCATTATCAGTGTTTTCTTTTTCTATAATATCGTCGATCAAATCATCAAACTTGAAGATGTAATCTTCATCGTCTCCTCGTCCGTTGATCGCTGCAATTTCATCTATACGTTTGAGCATTGCACCCTTGTCATCTCGCAACCAATTCAGCTCATCAGGATAATCACTCATGGTTTGTGCCAATCGGTTCTGTAATGCCTCATCAATATCAAATTCGTCAGTATCTCCTATCTGTACCCTAGCCACCGTTTGAGAAATGCCCCCACTCCCAATGCCACCAGTTACGTGGTCATAAGATAACCCGGCCACACCGACCATTGTCAGAAAGATAGGATCAGTAGCCAAACTAGGGAGATTTTTCCAGTTCATTCCGGCAGAGAGCACAATTCCGATAATAGCGACACGCCCAAAAATTTCATAGATCAACGCATTTGATCCTGTGAAGTGTTCGGTTACAAAATTCTCAGATGGATTTTTGTGAATGTCGTGAGCAGCTCGAGCTCGTACTGCTCGCAATAATTCTTGACCGTTTTCTATCTGTTCTTTCTCTTCAGCAGATAGTGCATCGAGGTCTGCACTCTCTCTACACAAAACATCTACCTGTGACGCAGTTAAGTAATCGGCGCTCGCAAATGCTAACAGCCCTTGCCTGCGCTCTGAGGGCTCGCGCCCCGTGTCCTCAACAAAATGTCTCATCATCTTCATTCTCTGTTTTGGCGTCATTGCATGAACGACAGTCATGGCTCCGGAGGCTTCGATGGTGCGCATGGTACGCGCCGACTTCTGTCGATCTTCCGTATCAAGCTGTGTATCAAAAAATGGAGATAGTTGCGCTAGAATTTCTTCATAATCATCCGAGTCTAACTCGTTACCCTCTTCCAGTTTTCTCAACATAACTTGAGCTTTCCCATAAACATTCTGAACGTAAGGGATATCGATTGTCTGGTCTCCCGGTAAAAGATTTCCGTGCTCATCTACACCGTGAAGTGCTATTTCTACATCCTCGTAGGCACGGGTCATTTCTTCCACTCCCATGTTTTCAAGAGTGGGCATGTAGAGTCGGATGAATTCACTAGGATCCTTAGCTTGATGACCCAAGGCCTCGACATCATCAACAAGCGCTGAAATTTCTCCCACACTCAATTTCCTGACATCGGTTAACTGGCCTGAGTATCTATCATCTAAATCTCTTATTGCTTTGTCTCGTGTGGCTTTGTCTTGTACTTGCTTGAGTCTCTCTTTCTCCGCTCGATATTCGGCGTCCATGGAAAGGAGGGTCCGATCAAAGTTGGCCACCAACTGATCAATCAGACGAGTGAAATGAGTTCCAATTTGAGCCTGAAGATATTTTATTTTTTTTTGGCTCATAGCTTGTGCGCGATCTCCAAATCCCGAAATCGGATTATTGCCTTTAACTTCCTCATAAAACCCTGCAGCAATAACTTCCACCTCTGCGATGAAATCTTCACGCAAATCACTTGCAACGGGACTTAGCTCCTTGAGAGCAGCCACTGAGGTTATATTCTGTCGTGGAGTTCTTGAAACCATTCTGGCAAGTTAAAGTTTAGTAATTCTAATCAGTACGTCGATGAAATTTTCACCGCGCCCTTCGTATTCAGGTAATTCTTTCAAAAGCTGTGCGCGTACGTCGCCGGGATCTTGCCCATCCAACTGAATCGTTATCTCTGAAAAAACTTGATCGGTGGTGAGCAATTTCAATGTCTTCACTCGTGGTGGATGGTATACAATCCAGAATGCTTTGATGTGGTTGTAAGGAATTTTTTTTTGCCCTGCCCTCACACCCAATGTCGTGATCTGCATTGAAATCGTCCGTGGCTCATGGTTATGAGATAGCGCATACACACCAGCCAGCACAATGAAGGCCAGCGCCATGGTAAGTGAATGAGTTTGAATCGCATATAGAACTAGTGCTCCAATCGCTATTCCCGCAGCCACAAACCATTTAAACCCTTTTTCATGCTTAATAAATTCCGGTGCCTCCCACTGCATGAGTACACGCTCCTCTGCACGAGACTTTGAGACAGTTGGTGCAGCCTTGGCAATCGTGGTTTTAGTTGATGCTTTCATAGCGTTTGTTTTTGTTTTTTAAATCTTATTATTTTAGCAAATTTTCAGGTTTTTTGCAACCTGGACGGCGGGGTTTTCCTTCTTGTCTCTTTTCAAGAGTAGAATTGATTTGACATAACAAAAATATCGAACCTGTAGATATGGTCTCGCAAATTCACAATTCCACAGTTGAAAAAACCTCTCTACATCACCATGTTGTCGCGGTGCATGACCACTTCTTCCAACACATATCCGAGCTTTTCTTCAATTTCACGGGACTGGCATCCCTTAATTTCAACCATCTCTTCATTGCTGTAGTTGATCTGTCCAAAGCCGATTTTCTCACCTGAAGATAAAATTGAAACTACATCTCCTCGAGAGAATTCTCCCTCTACCCCCTGAACACCTGAAGGTAGCAAGCTTTTTCCCTTCTCCAAAAGCGCGGTTTTGGCGCCATCGTCCACGGTGATAGAGGCATTTTTCAAACATTGTGTTTGTAACCATTTTCTCCGAGCTTCACGGGGAGTGAATTGACGGGTAAACGATGTTCCATGATCAGCATCTTCTTGAATGATTTCTGTAATCACATTGAAAATATTTCCATCCGCAATAAACACCGTAACCCCTGATTCTGTGGCGTACTGAGCTGCGTCTAACTTCCCACCCATTCCACCACGACTGGTTTTTGTGTTTTCGGTGAGTGCCATTTTTTTAATCGCTGGTGTGACTTTTTTAACCTTTTGAATCCGTTTGGCTGCGGGGTTTTTCTTGGGATTGTCATCGAAAAGCCCATTCACATCGGTGAGTAAAATTAGCTTTTCCGCATTCACCAAGCTGGCCACATGCGCCGACAAATTATCATTATCCCCAAACTTAAGTTCATCAAACGTGGTCACATCATTTTCATTGATCACAGGAATCACATCCATTTCAAGCAGCAACTCAAGCGTGTTACGAGTACTCAAAAAATTAGCATGCTGCTCAAAATCTGCCATCGTGAGCAGTACCTGCCCAATCGACAAATCATGTTTAGAAAAGGCATCGCGATACGTTCCAAGCAAAAAAGTCTGGCCAATTGAAGCCAAGGCTTGTCGATACGGGATATGTTTTCCTTCTTTTTTTAACGTCATGCTTTGACGTCCAGCGGCCACAGCTCCCGACGTGACAATGAGTGGCTTGTGTCCTTCTTTTTTAAGTTCTGCAATCTGTTCCGCAATCGTCTGAATAAACTCCGTATTCAGCGAATGATCTTCCTTCGTGAGTAAGTTGGTGCCGATCTTGACGACAAAACGCATGGGAATAAATTTAGACAAACAAAGTGTGAAGGTCGATTTCATCGATACGCGCAAATTGATTAGTAGCGCCGGTAAAATCTTGATCAAGCGTATACTCGCTCGGAATCACCATACACCGCATTCCAGCCTGCAAACCAGCCTTCATTCCAATATCAGAATTTTCAAACACCACACAATCTTTCGGTTCCACTCCCAACTGTTTCGCCACTCTGAGGTAAATGTCTGGCGCCGGCTTGTTGTGCTCTACGTCATCGCCTCCCACAAACACATCCATGTAGTTATTCAATCCACATTCTTGTGCGCTGAATTCGTATTCCTGACGATACCCGCCAGTTCCTATAGCACAGGGGATATTGGCTGTTTTTGCTGCCTCCAAAAATAATTTTACGCCAGGCAGTAGACTCAATTTCCCTTTAGCTAATTCACAAAAAAGATCCGCCTTTCGTGCACGTGCGCGATGTAGTTCTTTCTCGTCAGTGATACCAGCCTTATTCAAATAATACCGTGTTCCATACTGCTTTCCAGAAAGCCATGATTCCACAAACATCTCAAGAGTCAGATCAATTCCGTAGTCTGCCAACATGATTTTGTAGGCGTCATAATGCAGACCTTCGCTATCGATAAGCAGGCCGTCTAAATCGCAGAGGAGTGCGGTCATAATGGAGAGTGAAAACTATCGGATGAAAGGAATAAGTCCCACGTAGCGTGCATTCTTGATAGCACGAGCCAATCTTTTCTGAAGCACTAGAGGCACTTTGGTGTAATAGCGAGGCTTGATACGTCCATGCCGAGTGATGTACTGCTTCATGAGCGGCAAGTTTTTGTAATCTACGTACGTAGTACCTGGAATACAAATTTCTCCGAATTTTTTACGATTTTTGTTGGACATGGGAAATTATAGGTTAAGGTCATCATCGCCACTCAAAAGTTCTTCGAGTTTAGCGTCTAGTTTACTAAGGTCTGCTTTACTTTCCTTGTCGGATTTAACATCAACGACAGGTTCAGGAGTTGCCTCAGGAGCTTTTGGCTCCTCCGCGACTTCTGCTGGAGCAACTTCTTCAACTTCTTCAACTTTAACAGCTTCTTCAACAACCGGTGCTTTGACTTCCTCTTCCTTAATTTCTGGAGCAGCTTCCTCAGCGACTACCTCTTCAGGAGTTTTCTCAACTTCCGGAGCAGGAGCTGGTTCAGCAACTTTCACTGGAGCGGCCTTTTTGCGAGGAGCAGGCTTCTTAACTTCTTCCTTTTTAGCAGAGCGATCTTCCTCAAAATCTAAATCATATTCTTGAGGGGTGTAGTTTTCAGGAACTTTCAATGCTAAATGACGTAGAACAAAATTCATAATTCGAAGTTGTTCTTCTACTTTAGGCATTTGAACAGGCTCCATGTCGAAATTCAAAATCAAGTAGTAAGCATACTCTTGCTTCTTGATAGAATAAGCAAGTTCTCGCTTACCCCAATCTTCTTCGTGCCAAAGAGAGGCACCGTGATCAGCAAGCAATTTCTTAATAGTATCGACGTGTTTTGAGTACTCCAAAGTGCTTGCTTCTGGAGTGACTAACGTCATGAGTTCATACCGAGTGAGTTCAATCTCATCAGCGGGGATCGTTGCCTCATCTTTGGAGGCTTTTGTGGCGGTTTTTGCCATAATATAAGGGTTACTTTTCTATGGATTTGCCCACGGTTAACCTTGTCCGGGGGCAGAAAAGCGCTTCGAAAGAAGGCTCGCCGAGAATAGCAGAGCAAAAACAGGAGAGCAAGGGGAAATTAGGAGGATTCTTTCTTCAGCTCATCCAGTGCGTGTAACGCCTCAATAGGAGTCATTCGATCCGTATCGAGTTGCTTGAGTCGTTCAAGCGCAGGATGTGTGACTTTCCCATGGTCGCGCTCCATGAGTGTCGATTCTGGAACAGAACCTGGAGCCGCTTCGAACAAACCAATCTGATCATTGTTAGGCGTATGCGCCAGCTCATCTCGAATGCCTTTTTCAACCACCCCCTCTTCAAGATCATCAAGGATGTGTTGAGCCCGTTGAATAACTTCTTGAGGAAGCCCCGCAAGCTTGGCCACTTCAATCCCATAACTCTTATCAATACCGCCTTCAAGGATCTTGTGGAGAAACACCACTCCTCTCTGCCCATCCTCTTCGACCGCCACACAAAAATTGCGGGCGCGGGCCAATCGGTCGGTCACGGCGATGAGTTCATGGTAATGAGTTGCAAATAAAGTTTTCGCCCCCACTGTGTCATGCAAATATTCCAAAATCCCCCAGGCAATACTCACTCCATCATAAGTTGAGGTCCCGCGCCCGATCTCGTCCAGAATAATCAGGCTACGGTCGGTGGCATTATTGAGAATATTGGCCGCCTCTTCCATTTCTACCATGAAGGTACTTTGTCCCCGGACAAGATTGTCACTTGCTCCCACTCGGGTAAAAATACGATCTGTCATGGGTATAGTGGCCGCTTTGGCTGGGACATAGGAGCCAATGTGAGCGAGCAAAGTAATGAGTGCGGTTTGGCGTAAAATAGTGGATTTACCACTCATATTAGGCCCGGTGAGAAGGATGATTTTCTGGGCCGGCGCGCCTAAGACGATGTCGTTCGGGACAAAATCGCCGGCCACATTCATGCTCTCAACAACAGGATGTCGGCCTTCGCTAATATCTAATGGCCCGGATTCAATAAGAGTGGGCTTTGCATAGCGATTCTTGGCTGCCACATGAGCAAAGCTCAAAAGCACATCAAGTATGGCAATGGCTTCGGCATCCCGTTGAATGGCTCGCATGTCTTCCATGACCAATGTTCTTACTTCTCTGAATAGTTCGTTTTCAAGGGCTTTGGACTTTTCGTCAGCAGTTAAGACTTTTTCTTCGTATTCCTTGAGTTCTGGTGTGATGTAGCGCTCCGCATTCACGAGCGTTTGTTTGCGAATGTAGTCGTCCGGAACGTTGGCTAAATTTGATTTACTGATTTCAATGTAATACCCAAAAACTCGGTTGTACTTAACCTTAAGAGAGTTGATCCCGGTGCGTTTGATTTCTCGTTCCTGCAAGACCTTGATAAAGCCTTTTCCTTCGCGTGATAATCCGCGTAGCTCGTCCAGTTCTGCATGAAATCCTTCTTTGATGAAACCTCCCTCTCGTAAATTTATAGGTGGCTCATCACAAATGGCACTATCAATAAATCCAATTAGTTCCGGCAATGGCTGAAGTTGCTCGTTGAGCTGATCCAGCAACTCTCCACCGGGAATGTATTGCTTAAGCATAGGGATTTTCTGAAGCGATACTTTGAGCGCGATGAGATCACGGGGATTACCACGATCCAACGTGAGTCGACTAAGAACACGTTCTAGATCAAGGATCTTCCCAATGCCTTCACGTAAAGTCTCCGCGAGCATTGGATCGCTATAGAAAGTAGCCACACCATCTAAACGAGGTTGAATACGGGCGAGCGACGTGAGCGGACGAAGCACCCAATGCTTTAGCAACCTTCCTCCCATCGCCGTTTGCGTGTGATCAAGAACACCGAGGAGCGAGCCCTCCTTCTTCTGATCGCGTAATGTAGTAGTCAGTTCAAGGTTGCGTAACGTGGCTTCATCTAAAAGCATATGATCACCAGGACTGTACGGCGTAAGTGACTTAAGATGATCGAGCGCCGTTTTTTGAGTATCTTTCAAGTAATTGAGAAGTAGGCCCGCCGCTTGAATAGCAAACGGCCATTTCTGAATTCCGAATGCTTCCAAGCTGTTCACATTGAACTGTTTTTGAAGCGTTTGATAAGCATCGTGTGCCGTAGAATAGGTATAAGTATGAAGCGATTCAAATGCGCCGAGAAGTGACTCCAGATTAGGATCATTAATATCCTGTGGCAGCAAACATTCACGAGGCTGAAGACGTTGAAGTTCTGTCGTAAGTTGGTCGTAGCCGGTGACTTCGGTGACGAGGAAGGTTCCTGTCGTAAGGTCAATCGTTGCCAAACCAAAATAGTCTCTTTTCGGGAAAATCGACATCACATAGGAATTTGATTTCTGATCCAATAAGTGTTCACTAAAAGTCGTCCCAGGAGTAACCACTCTAACCACATCACGCTTCACAATTCCCGGAAGGCTAGGATCACTGACTTGCTCACAAAGTGCCACTTTTTCTCCGGCTGCCGTGATTTTTGCCAGATAATTTTCAGCTGCGTGATGAGGGATTCCACACATAGGAGTGCCATGACGTTGGGTCAACGCAATCCCCAAAATTTTTGCGCCCTTTTCAGCATCTTCATTAAACATCTCATAAAAATCCCCTAAACGAAAAAACAAAATACAGTCGCTGTACTTATCCTTAATCTCCTGATATTGCCTCATCATGGGCGAGAGCTTGGACATGAGAATCAGTATTTATGGTTGAGCAATGGATAGACATCAATGGCCGGTTCCTCATACGGGTGAGCTGCTCGAACCGCCGTTAACACCGTTTCTATATCGTGTTCGTAGCATACGGTTTCGATGCGTTCCTCGTCCACTTCTTCGAGTTGCCCGACTGTCCCAATGGTTGGATTAGATCCTTTTAATGGTCGAAATCGACCTGTACCTTTTACCGAAAATGAACAGGCCTCGTAATCTCCCATTTTACCGGCGCCAGCTTCTGCCAATACCGTACGGATCGCCTCTGCATGCGTTTTCGGGACGAACACAACTAATTTAATAATTGTCAGTGATTCCATATGCGCATAATAACATAGACCTTTTTGTTAGTGTGCAGTAATGATTTTTTCATACCATATTTCCAGGTCCAATTTGGGGCGCATGTCAAATGCATTGCACTGTGCAAAACTAGGAGACCCAAAAATCACTATTTTTTAGTCCCCACCGCTTCCGAAATTGACTCAAACCCATCTCGCTTCATCAGTTTGACCAATCCGCGATTAATCTCCCCAATGAGCTGTGGTCCTTCAAAAATCATTCCCGTAATCAACTGAACCAACGTCGCTCCACGCTGGATTTTTTCATACGCATCCTCTGCAGAGAAAATTCCACCCACCCCTATGATTACCAATTTCTTTCCATACGCTTGGTATGTCTGCGAAATGAGTTCATTGGAAGCATCCCACGTTGGCTTTCCGCTGATGCTACCTTTAACGTGCTCGGGAATCGGATCAAGAATACCCGAATGAGATCGGTCCTTGCCTAGATTGGCAATAATAACTCCGTTCACTTCATGCTTCACCGCGATCTCGAGC
This sequence comes from uncultured Candidatus Peribacteria bacterium, assembly GCA_964491515.1. GTDB lineage: Bacteria > Patescibacteriota > Gracilibacteria > UBA1369 > UBA12473 > CAZBGQ01. The sequence continues at coordinate 21,687 of CAZBGQ010000013.1, read as the reverse complement.
AGAGGCCTAAATTCCTCCCAGGGTAAATGGATTGGCATCTTAAGAAAGAGAGGCTTTGTTCGTTTAAGAACACTGATTTGAGTAAGCAACTTGTCCAATTTATCAGGTGTAGTGAATGGTTCGCCTCCGAATGTATTGGGACAAGAAATATTTAATGTATAGAAATCTCCCACTCCGCTTTGAATCACTTTTTCAAGCCCACCCATATAATCTTTGATTCCACCCTCCGTTGTTTTCGTGGAGTCATGATTGGTTTTCCCAATTGAAATACTGACTTTCGTCGAAGTTGCCCGAGCCTGCTTGATCCGAGGAATGATCTTTTTTACCCCTTCATTTTTCAGTCCATAATAAACGACCAATGCCTTAGACTTAGGCAGTCGATATGCATGAGGTTTTGGGTTTCCCTTATAAGGATGCAACGTCACGGTCCCAACCTGACTGAATCCAAAGCCCACCGACGGAAGAATATTCAATAAATAAGCGTCTTTATCAAAACCAGCGGATAGTCCCACCGGATTGTCGAATGACAAACCTTCCACTGTCTGGGCTAAGGCCGGGTGTTTATAAGAAAACAGTTTTCGAATGACTGCTCGTGTGATCCCATACCTCCCCAGCACAGAGCCCACTCTTAAAAAGTGATTATGGACCGCTCCTGGTTCAAACTTAAACAAAATCGGTTTTATCACAGCCTTATAAATCGAGTGGATGATCATGATAATCGGGTTAAACTTATGGAGCCGAGAATGGGATTTGAACCCACGACCTACGCGTTACGAGTGCGCCGCTCTACCCCTGAGCTATCTCGGCTCATTCGGAAAGCACTGAATTCAGTTTAGCCCAGCCCCCCATTATTTCAAGGGCCTTAAATAATTCCTTTCCCATATTTTTCTCTTAATGCGTCCAATCGTACTTCCAGTTGATGACGTTTTTCAGGGAGGCACTTCGCCAAAACCCCCGAAGTACTACTCGATCCAAACATTCCCAACTGAACATCGTTTTTCAAGTGACTGAGCCCAACACCAATGAGCCGAACACGCTGCTTAGACTCCCGTCGCTTAAACAACTGATGAAGATCGTCCAAAAAGTCATTAGGTAAACTAGAGACCTGCTCCAATGTGCGCTGAAAGGTGAATGTCTTAAAGTCTTTATACCGAATTTTAAGTGTAAGGGTCTTGGCATAAAGATTGTCCCTTCTCAACTGATAACAAAGCTCTTTGAGCATGTGATGCGCCTCTTTAATTAATAATTCCTGACTATCGATGTCTATCGGAAAGGTCTTTTCCTCAGAAATAGATTTACGCTTATAAGCCTCAGGGTGAACCGAGCGTCGATCAATACCATTGGCACGTTCCCATAAATGAATCCCATGCTCCCCCATTAGATGCCACATGGTTTCAAATGGGACTTCGGCCAAATCCCCCAAAGTACCCAATCCCAGTCGAGAGAGCTTGGGAATTGTTTTTGGTCCAATCCCCGGCATCGCCTTCAAAGGAAGCGCACCCAGAAAACCACGTTCCCTTCCCGCCCACACCCATGTAAGTCGACGTGGCTTATAGAGGGACGACGCAATTTTAGAGGTCATTTTCGTGGTGGACAGCCCTCCAGAAATAGTTATGCCCAACTCCTTCTTTACTGCACCCAAAATACAACTAGCAATCCCAAAATAATCGATGCCATGCATTTGACGCGTTCCAGACAAATCCAAATAACCCTCATCAATTGAGGTCATCTCAACCACTGGGGTAAACCGTTTAAAAATCTCAAACATATTGTGAGAAAAATGACTGTATAATCGATGATTTCCTCGAAGAAAAATGCCCTGAGGACACAATTTGCGTGCTTCATAAATCGGCATCGCGGAATGCACGCCAAACTGGCGTGCCTCATAACTCGCACTGGATACCACCCCGCGATGCCACCCTCCCACAATCACTGGTTTCCCTCGATACTTTGGTTCCATGAGCTGCTCCACTGATGGGAAAAATGCGTCCGCATCCACATGAAGAATGGGAGTTTCTTTTGGATTCACAAATTGAGGCCGCATGACACACGGGTTAAGGGTTAGGAATAAACGAGACCTTCCTCCAACTAATAGTTTCGAATGAGGCCACTCACCACTCCTTGAATTTCAAGTGAACCTTGAGGATAAATATTTTCGTATTCCGGATTTTCCGCTTTTAGATAAACTTTCCCCTTCTCATTCATGTAGCGTTTAACTGTGCTATCACCATCAACCAACGCCACAACAACATCTCCATGCCGAGCGCTTTCTTCTGGTAAGACCAAGACCATATCTCCTTCAAAAATTCCTGCATCAATCATGCTATTTCCAGTCACTCTCAAAAGAAATGCACCGTTTTGACTCTTCATAAGGCCATGCCCAATTTCGAATGTATCCAATATATGTTCCTCTGCATCCACCGCTCCTCCAGCCGGGATAGTGCCAAGTAATGGGACCCGAATCAAATCTGCGGCTGCCTCAAACTGCTCCCGAACATTTGCCAACATTTTGATACCACGCGGAGTATTGTCGCGTTTAATGTAACCTTTTTCAGTCAATCCATTCAAATGCTTAAGAATGCTATTGTCAGAACTAACATCCAAATATTTTCGCATTTCTCCAATAGTTGGAGAGGCTCCATTTTTGAATTGATAGCGTTCAATGAATTTGTAGATTTTAGATTGTTTTGGCGTGAGTTTTTCCATGAGAAAAGAAAGGTTTATTAAAATAGATTCATTTGACGACGAGCCCGGCTATTCAAACGACGTCGATGTCGTTCTGCATATTCATGACGTAATACATGTTGCCGATGATAGGTCGAATATGAATGGACGGCCCAATATCCTATAAGGAACGTCCCCCAATAGAAGAGAAAAAAGAGTTTCATGGGAAGGTGGGTTAGGAATAAGCCCAAGTGAGCTTGTCCTCACTATAGGTGAGGGCGAACTCACCGTCAAGTCGCTTTGTATTGACACCCTTACTGGATGTTCCTCAAAAGGTACCCCACCAGATAAGCAATGGCAGCAGCAGCGCCTCCAATAAACATCGTTTCCAGGCCCGACCACAACCAACTTTGTTTCAATAATTTTCCTTTAATTGCCCCCACTGCAAAGAGAGCCAACAACGTAAATCCTACCGTCCATGCAAATAAATTCTCAGGAGGTAATTTAAATAGTGGATTCAACACATATGCTGCCAAAGGAACGAATCCAATAAGATTGAAGGCAATAAAGGTTGTCACCCCTCCCGAAACAGGAGAAATCTGATCATCAATGAGATGAAATTTGTGTCGCATCATGGTATCAATCCACACCATCTCATTCGCACTAATCACATTAACAGCGCCACCCAAATCTTTTCCTTTAAATCCTTGTCGTTTTAATACGGTGGTCAATTCTTTTCGCTCTCCTTCCGGATCATCATTAATCCGTTTACCTAATTGGGATCGTACCTGATGAATACGTTGTTGCTCGGCTCGGTCACTTGAATATTTACCCACTGCCATAGAAAACCCATCCGCAAATAAATTTGCAAAACCTAAAATCAACACCACCGCTGTGCTCAATTGAGCTCCGGCCACACCTGCAACCACAGCAAAAGTTGTAACGGCGCCATCCATCCCTCCATATACAAAATCAGGAAGCCAGCTGTTCTGTTCTGAGGATTTTTTCATGAGGGGATTATATCAGATTATTACTTCTTAATATATAGGACGAGGGCTGTCACTAAACCTATTGCAATCAACAATTCCCCAATCGGAATAAGCCAAAAGGATTCGATGAGTTCGCCATCTGGAGCCACTTCCGAACCGATCACATGAAAAGCAATCAGGCAAGCTGCACCCAGACCTAAAAAAACGAATGGAACATATACTTTTTTCATGCCTTGATATTAGCACACCACCTTCGGACAATCCTTCCAATAAGCATACTCCTCGAGTAATCCTCGATTAATCTACTTTTTGTCAAATTCACCCTTGACGCATCTCAGCTTTAGGCGTATTTTCATCTTGCCCCGCACCTCATACCGTAAGTCAACAGGTTAAGCTTCGGCCTAAAACCTGGTGACCTCTCCGTAATGAGGTTTTTTTATTTCTCACTATCATGAAAAAAAGTACACGTCAGACCATATCGTTCTACTTTAAAATCTTGAGTCACCTCAAGGGCTATACTGTTGTGGCCTCGATTGGCCTCACCGTATCCATTGTGTCCGGAATGATGTGGCCGGTGCTATTTAAGTATTTCATTGATGCCATGGTAGAAGGAGCAGAGACGCTTTCTACAGATGTTGTAGGAGCTGAGCTGTTTCGACTACTCCTCCTAATTGTATTAGTGGATGTGATCGCAACTATTGGTTGGCGAACCGCTGATTTCTGTTTGGCGCACGTAGAAAGCCGAGGCATGCGTCGTATTGCTAATGAGTGCTTTGAAGTGCTTCATCGTCACTCCTATAATTTCTTCAATAACAATTTTGTAGGCTCGCTTGTTAAAAAAGTAGGGCGTCTCACCCGAGCGTTCGAAGGGGTCATGGACAATGTTTTCTACGAGCTCTACCCGATTGCTCTTCGTGGGGTGATTGTAATGGGTGTTCTCTTTTACATGAGTCCTCTTTTGGGTATTCCAGTGATGATTTGGAGTGTGATTTTTATTGGTTTCAACTACTATGTTTCTCTTTATAAGGTTGAAAAATACGACACCAAACGTGTAAAAGCAGACACTGAAGTCACGGCTAGCATTGCCGATACCATAACCAACAACGTCAATCTGAAACTTTTCGCTACGCTCCCTTATGAGAAGCAACGATTCGATAAGGTTACTGAAAAATGGTCACGCCGCACCCGCACATCATGGCTATTCAATGACCTGATTGAAGCGGTCCAGGCTGTGCTCATGATTATACTGACTTTTACGGTGCTCTATGTTTCAATTCAACTCTGGAAAAAAGGCACGCTCACTGTGGGTGATTTTGTGCTCATCCAAGGTTATTTAATGGAACTATTCCGCCAGTTGTGGAACTTTGGACGAATTGTTCGCCGCTTGTATGAACAATTTGCAGATGCTGAAGAAATGGTAAAGATCATCGAAACTCCTTATGAAGTCAAAGATCATCCCAAGGCTAAACCCATTGCCCTGCAACATGGCAAAGTTGAGTTCAAAAATGTCACCTTCTCTTACGGAGGAGATAAAGGCGTGCTCAAAAACTTCTCAATGAAGGTCAATCCTAGTGAAAAAGTAGCCTTGATTGGTCCTTCCGGGGGCGGGAAATCGACACTCACTAAACTGATTTTACGTCTGTTTGATGTTGAAAAAGGTAAGCTCCTCATTGATGGAGAAGACATTGCCCGCGTGACTCAGGATAGTTTGCGCCGACAAATTGCGCTCGTACCGCAAGATCCGGTCTTGTTTCATCGAACGTTGATAGACAATATTCGCTATGGTCGACTTCAAGCTTCAGACGAAGAAGTGATTGCGGCTGCCAAAATGGCTCACTGTCATGAATTTATTCAAACTTTTCCTAAGAAATATCAAACATTTGTAGGAGAACGTGGGGTTAAACTTTCTGGAGGTGAACGTCAACGTATTGCCATCGCCCGTGCGATTCTCAGTAATGCCAAGATCCTCATCTTGGATGAAGCCACCTCTAACCTCGACTCTGAATCGGAGCGATTGATTCAGGATGCGCTCAAAAAACTCATGAAGCAAAAGACCACCTTCGTGATCGCTCACCGCCTATCCACTATTGTTAGTATGGACCGCATACTTGTATTAGATGGAGGGAAAATCATTGAAGAAGGAAGCCATTCCACACTCATACGCAACAAAAATAGTTTGTATAAGAAACTATGGAATTTGCAAGTTGGAGGATATTTAGATTAATCCTTCAGGTGCTTCAAATTCAATCCAACCCCAGCCAAGGTAATGAGCGTGACCATGAACGGGAATCCCGTGAAGGATAGTGGTGTCGCTACATTGATGAGCAACATTACTAACATAGCCGCGTAGGTGTAAGTCATAGCGTAAAGACCGGTTTTGTAGCTAAGCCCAAATCCAGCAGGCAGTTTGAAAGAATTTCGAACCAAAGAAATCAAAGCTGCAACAAAAAGGAGATAAAGTGAATGCCACGCCAAAAGTAAAATGAAAACCACGATTACCCCTCCAACAATGAGCAACGGAATGAGTTTTTTCAATGTACTTGTTACTATTACTGCGAATTGATCCACCTTGGATTTTGTTATTTCGATGTCCTCAACCCCAGTGAGTTCCGCCCCGGAAATTTCTCCATTTTGATCATCCACGTAGTACAAACTATCACTGGTCAACCAAGTAAAAGCTGCATACTCCTTGAATTGAGGCACACTGAATGGAGTGGTTGTATCAATCACTGCTAAATGATCTATTTCGACCGCTTCCATAAACTCCGCCCATTCTGCAGGTGCGTCCATGAATAGTGGTTCCTCTCCGTTTGTGGAAACCTGTGCGTCCTTCACCGTAATAACCAACTCTTCTGGATAAACTGAACTTAGATGTTCTCCCACGCTTTCAGGGCTTATCTCCAAACCTCGTAGCGTACCAAACCATAAACTTGCGCCCAAGATCACAACGTACAATGCGGTGAGTAAAGCAAAATAACCAAATGCTTTTCCCCCTTTGCGACGATCGAGATTCTTATAAAATTCTGGAGAATAAAAAGCGGCCTTGATTGTGCCGAAAAAACCGAGCACCGGTAATGTTTCAGATTTCTTTGGAGGCATGATGTTAGTTTTTAGTTGATAGTTATTAGTTTTTAGCCATTGAAAAGCCTATCAGATTTGGCTGTTAGCGGCCATGTTTAATTTAGGGGGCCTAGATGGTGTCCCCACCAGGAGTCGAACCTAGATCTAACCCTTAGGAGGGGTTTGTTCTATCCATTGAACTACAGGGACATAATGAACATACCAACTATAGCAATCCTGCAAGATAGTCTCCAGAGGTTTTATTCAGAAAGCCTCAATCAACTTCCAATTCACGTAAAATTTCCAGCCACCGATGTCTCAGTTCATATATTATCTCTGGCGTGTTGATGTTCACCGTGTTCTCTCCACAGCGAAGTTCAAGTTGCTTGTCGTCAAATATGTAGCTTACGGTTGTACTTTCTAATTCCACACGAAAGATATCTCCAGCTACTTCACCTTCTAGTCGCTCATTTGGACACTCAAATGTCCGTTGATCCCCATCAAGCCAGGCCTGACATCGGTCACGATTAACATCCTGCACGAGATTGAGCGTAGCCTCATACCCTTCCTCTGTGCACGCTTGTTTTTCACAACTCGCCAATATAAACGGGAGAACAAGAGCGGCTGCAAGTGTGGTTGATTTTTTCATGACTCGACCGTATCAGTTTCGGATTACGCAAAGATTTCAAAAACATAAACAAAAGATGAATAAAATCTGACCCATTCAAGAATTGACACGAAAAGTAGTATCTCTTTTTTCTAGTGTGCAGTAATGATTTTTGTATACCACATTCCCAGGTTTGCTAATGGGGGTCATGTCAAACCTATTGCACTGTGCAAAAGTAGGAGGGGACCTATTGCACGGCGCAAAAAACCCGCTCATAATGATATTACTATGTCTCCCCTCAAAACATACATCCCCATTTCCAAGTGTCGAATATGTAAGCATCTCGGCGAAGAAGAATATGGCTTTCAAAAATACGGCTGGCCGGATGATGACGTCTTTTTAAAGGGAACAATTTCCGAGCTAAAAGATGTCAGCAAATCAAAAGGATTTAAGAGCTGTCCCGAATGTGGAACGTTTTACTCTTATAGAGAACAACATGAATATTTAGTGGAAGGGAGTGAGGAGGAACAAATATTGATTCGGATCTCTCCCACAGAAGCTAAGGAATATTTCTCCAAATCAGATTATGAACGTCGTATTAGTATGTTCGAGAAAGAGCTAACGGCTCGCAGCAAAAAACTCAGAGAACATGCGGCAAAATCACTGGCGTATTACTATTTATTTGATTCTAAGGAACCGAAAAAAGCTAAGGCCATCTTGGCCTCATCCGATCCTGTCGTCCAAACGGGAGCGTTCAATTATTTTTATACACTTTCAGAATATTATGACAGTGGAAAAACATTGAAGCCACTCAGACCACTCATCAAAGAACTTATCAAATCTTCTGATAAAAAAACCGCTCAATGGGCGACATGGATTCAACAACGAACTCGCTGGAAGTTCTAGCCTAAATTTGCCTCTAACGTGACAAATGCGGTGGTTTCTTCCGGGAGATCGCTACGACTTTTAATCTTGTAGTTTTCAAGAGATTCTTCGTGTGAACCAACTTCCTTAAGGAACTCTGCAATACCTGCCATGTCATCACGCTTAAGTCCATTAATCTTATAATGCATAGGAATCACCACACGTGGATCAATTTGCTCAACAACTTCGTGTGCTTTTTTGTGATCAATGGTGGTTCCTCCACCTACAGGAACCATTAAAATATCGACATCTCCAAGCATTTCAATCATTTCATCGGTCAATTTATGTCCCAAATCACCTAAATGACAGACTCTAAATCCATCTATTTCAAAATGAAAAAGATTGTTTCTTCCTCTTGTTGCTCCTTCCTCGTCAGACTGTGGATAATGAAACGCAGAAACAACTGTCATAAGGATTCCTCGCTTCTCATATTCTCCTGGCCAATCAAATACATGAGGGTCTCCATCAACCGCTGCCACATTGTTGTGACTTTCATGATCATGCGTGATTGCAAGAATATCCGCCGTGAGTTTCGGCAATTTTAGGCCGATCTCTCCATACGGATCAATGACGATAGTAGCGTCCTTTCCTTTGATAGTGAAACACGATTGTCCGTGCCAAATAATTTCCATACGCGACGTATTGTAGCCGTGTTATAATCGTGACGCAACCCTTTAACCCTCATCCCTCATGGCCACCATTTCAAAACTTTTCGCTCGTGAAGTACTCGACTCACGTGGAAATCCGACGGTAGAAGTAGAACTCTGGGCAGGTGATTTTCATGGACGTGCGATTGTTCCTAGTGGGGCCTCGACAGGAGAACACGAAGCCGTAGAACTTCGAGATGGAGACAAAGCTCGTTACCTAGGAAAGGGCGTCACCAAAGCGGTCGATAACGTTAATGGAGAATTGGCAAAAACGGTCACAGGCATGGACACTCTAGATCAAGCGGCCTTGGACCAAGCGATGATTGATTTAGATGGAACTCACAACAAAGGACGACTGGGTGCCAATGCAATTTTGGGCGTCTCATTAGCAAGTGCCTATGCTGCAGCTGCTGAAAAAGGAGTTCCTCTATTCCGTTCTTTAAATCCTGATGCAAAAAGATTACCAGTCCCCATGATGAACATCATGAACGGTGGAAAACATGCGGACAGCGGATTGGACATCCAAGAATTCATGGTCATGCCTGTCGGTGCTCCGTCATTTAAAGAAGCATTGCGCATGGGCTCCGAAATTTTTCATCACCTTAAAAAGATCCTTAAAGAAGCTGGACTTTCCACTGCGGTAGGAGATGAAGGAGGCTTTGCACCAAACCTACCTCATAATGAAGCTGCCTTTGAGTACATTCTCAAAGCCATTGCTGCCGCTGGTTACACTGCGGGAGACGATGTTCTTCTTGCGATCGATGCGGCGGCCTCCGAATTCCACTTTGATGATGGCTATCACATCAAAATCAACGGAGAGCCCAAAGTGCTGTCTGGAGCAGAGATGGTAGATTACTATGCTGGCTTGGTAGAACAATTCCCTCTTATCTCCATTGAAGATGGACATGATGAAAACGACTGGGATGGATGGAAAGCGATGAATGAGCGATTGGGCGATCGAGTCCAAATTGTAGGAGACGATCTTCTTGTCACCAACGTTAAACGCCTCAAAGACGGCATCAATCAAAACGTGGCAAATTCTATTCTCATCAAACTCAATCAAATCGGAACCCTCACTGAAACCATTAGTGCCATTCAAATGGCTCATGAGGCAGGATGGACAGCAGTGGTGTCACATCGCTCCGGCGAGACAGAAGACACCACGATCTCGGATCTTGTTGTAGCAATGGAAACCGGACAAATCAAAACCGGATCATTGTGCCGCACCGATCGTGTCGCCAAATACAATCAACTCCTTCGCATAGAAGAAGCGTTAGGTGACGAAGCGGTATACCCTGGGAGAGAGGCTTTCAACCTATAAGCAAAAACCACTCTGGGACGGTCTTTCTATCAGCAATTGTTTGTTTTTGTTTTAAATCGCTCAGAGGCTCCGTGAGAGTGGTTTTTATGAAGGTGATCCTATCCTTCGTTTTTATCGTGCCTTGTTTTGGTTCAGTAATGGGGCCTGACCATAGCCGCCCGTAGTTCCACTCTGAGCTGAACACCTTACGGGTCTGCTAACAGAAATGGCGGACAATTGAATACAAGATCGGAGTCTCCGGGTCAAGGGAGGATCCATCACAAAGCAGGAATGATTAGCAGACAGTTATTTGAGGGAAGCGGGAATGGTGGGGCACTTCCTTCGACTATCTGCTAGTCACCTCTGCTTTATAGAGAGAGGTTAGCCTTACTCCCGGAGAGCGATTACGGTTGCGTCTTCCTGTTACCAACAGTTTATGTGGTCGGAAGGAACCGAGGTTGCCCTATGTGGGAGGGGCGGGAATGACTTTTTAAGGGTCAATACTTATGTCTCTGCGTTTAAGGAGGACTAAGTTTTGATACGACTTTTTTTGTTTTTGCCCCGCATACGGGGCTTTTTGTTTTTATTCAAACTTTTTTGTTTCTGTTTTTGCGTATCATCGTATTGTATCTGCGAGTTCTCGTTCCGTCAAATTAATGCGATTGCGTGAATCTATACATGCTCTTTAATTTAAGGCCCCAATCTGTAAAATTCGATATGTTATAATGCCCACATGCCAAAGAAGAAATTTCGCATCGCCGTACTCGCCTCTACACGAGGCACTGATTTACAGGCCATTATGGATGAAATGAGAGGCCGGAAACTGCCTGGTGTTGAATTGTCTATAGTCGTGAGTGATCAGAAAAACTGCTACGCACTCGAACGAGCCAAGGAATCTGGCTTTGAAACCGCTTGGGTGAATCCATCGGGGAAGAAACGAGTAGAATTTGACCGAGAAGTAATGTCCCTTCTAGATGAAAAAGAAGTGGATCTAATCTGTTTAGTGGGATTCATGCGGATTTTAAGTTCTGAATTTGTACAACACTATAAAAATCGAATCATTAATGTTCACCCCTCATTGCTCCCTAAATATGGAGGTAAAGGCTTTCATGGCGCCAATGTACACGAAGCAGTACTCGAAGCTGGTGACAAGGTTACGGGAATGACCATTCATTTTGTAGACGAAGGGTGTGACACCGGCCACATCATTCATCAGGCAGAGATTGAAGTAGTGCCTGAGGATGATGCCAATGATCTCAAACGGAAGGTCCAATCACTAGAAAAGCGCTGGTACCCTGAAGTAATCCGTTGGATTCAACATGAAAAAATCGTAGTGGCGGAGTGATGTGGTGTAAGATTCTTCCATGAAATCTGTTATAGTTTCCTTATCCATTAAGGTTTAATTTTTTTCATATGTCCAAATTCAAATTACTCTTATCATCGTGTTTATTACTCCTCGCCTTTGCTCCCGTGGCACAGGCCTCCTTTGGAGATGTCCCTCATGGCCATTGGGCGTTTGCTGATGTGATCGCTCTCGAACAACGTGATGTTATTGTGGGGAAATCACGCGGTGTTTTTGCTCCCAATGACAACGTCACCAAGGCGGAATTCGTTAAAATGGTCCTCAAAACTGCAGGAATTGATGAAAATGATATTCAAGAAGGTTGTTCCTACGGGAACATGGACGAGCAGGCATGGTTCTATAATTATATGTATACCGCCTGTGTGATGGATTTGGTGAAAACTCCGGTGACCTCTCAGTTCATTGATGCTCACTATCCTAATCAGGAAATCACTCGAGGAGATGCGGCGGTTATTCTTATGCGAATAACAAACCCTAATCAGTATATTGAGGTCAGTGATGGAGGAAAATTCCAGGATGTTAATTCAGATTCGGCGTATTGGCCTTATGTTGTAACAGCTGGATTTTATGAAATTTTCAGAGGCTACGAAGAGACCGGATACCCCTTTAAGCTCAACAATAAACTCACACGTGCCGAGGCGGCAGTGATTATTAATCGAGCCCATAATGCCTTTTTTACCCCTGATGCTTTGCATTCCGATACGGTCTCTCCATTAACTACGCCCAGTTCATTTACGGGAATTTTAGGCTTTGGCCTTTTTGGTGGAACAGAAATGGCGTGCGGATTTGGCACTTTGGGAACCACAACACGGTGTAATCAAGGAATAGTAACTATGCTTTTAAACAATGGTAATCAAACTGCTTATCTAAAAGACTATACCTGTTCCGCCACCGAACTTATGGTTCATGATGAAAGTGGTGAATATGTTGACTATGAAACAAGCGACTGTACAAATTCTATGATTCAATCTGGGCAGAGTTATACTGCCATCGGTCAACTAACTCTCTCAGAAGATGTCTGGCTTAATGGTAAACAAGTTGATCAGTGGTGGATAACAGCGGAAAGAGTTTTACGGGATTAACCCGCAAACGGGGCAGGCGTGACAAAAAAGTTCGCCTATCACTCCTTGGGAAATCCTGTTTTTTACAGATAAGAGACTTGTCCTGGGACAACTTTCCCAGGTTCATTTGTTGCAAATTCCCAAATGTCATAGGAGAACCTGCCCCTTACCTTCCTTTTTGACTCTTTTTCTATTATTCTATCGGCACTATGGCGTCTATTCTTCTTATATTTGCATCCTGCGGTGGCAATACCGAAATCGCTTCTGAAAAAGTGGCGGAAGTATTAACCACACAAGGCCACGAAGTGACCCTGAAACGTGCAGAATGCGCCACTGGTAGTGATTTCGAAGCATTTCCGGTGGTGATCTTGGCAAGTCCAACCTATGGGGAAGGATTGCTTGAACCTCATATGCTGAGTTTTGTTAATAAGGCGCGAGGCCACGCCTCACTTGCGGGTAAAAAATGTACTTCGATTGGCCTCGGTGATGCTAAGTACTTCCCTTATTATATGGCTGAATCAGCTGTCATTCTCGAAGAAGTTATTCAAGAATTTGGAGGAGAGATTATAGCTCCGTCCCTTCATATCAATAAGTCCCCGGTTCCCCAGCTTGGAGGATCCATTACTCGTTGGGCTGAACAATTGGCTGCAGCGCTTTAACTTAAACCATGACTCGAACGACCATTAAATTTTGCGGAGAAAGTGGGAGCGGACTGCTCTCTCTTCAAGAAATCGTAAGTAAAGCGGTTAAATCCCTTGGCTTCTACCTTCATGCGGATCGTGAATATCCTTCTGTTATTAAAGGAGGTCATTCCATGTTTCAAATCGACTTTGGATCTGAGCCGATGTATTCACTTTCTAATGTGATTGATATTTTGGTTGCCGTGGACAGTCCAGGATTGGTGAACTATTTAAAAGATACCAAAGAAGGCGGAGTGGTTATTCATTCATTCGATCGCCTCGACCGAGTTTCACATCTATCCAAGCTAGCTGAAGAGAAAAACCTAAAAATGGTCTACGTGCCGGCGCGAGCATTAGCATTGGAATTAGCGCACACTGATCTGGTGGCCAACATGGTACTACTTGGGTTTGTGTGGAAAGTACTTGGATTTGAATTAGAAAGTATCGAAGGGCCTGTGACTGAACAGTTTGCCAGTAAACCCAAATGGCTAGAAATTGATTTGAAATGTATTAACGCTGGATATGAGTTAAGTACGGACATTGAACTTCCAACCTTTGAGTCTGAACGTCCCGCAGAAGCACCGGAATCGATTCTAGTGGATGGGAATCATGCTTTGGCGTTAGGTGCGGTTCAGTGTGGAGTTCGAAACTTTTACGCCTACCCCATGAGCCCGGCCAGTTCTATACTGACTCACATGGCCAACATGGCCAATGACGCTGGAGTGGTGGTCAAGCAAGCTGAAGATGAAATCACGGCAGCCCAGATGGTGATTGGATCCATGCACATGGGCGTGCGCTCGTTTACGGCAACGTCCGGAGGTGGCTATGATTTGATGACAGAAACGGTTTCGCTTGCTGCCATCACAGAAATTCCTTTCGTAGCGGTCATTGCCCAGCGACCTGGACCAGCAACCGGCATTCCGACCTGGACCTGTCAGGCAGACCTCAATATGGTGATCTATTCATCGCATGGTGAATTCCCGCGACTGGTGATTGCTTGCAGTGATGCCGAATCTTGCTATGAACTAATTCAACACGCTTTTAACTACGCGGAGACATTTCAAATCCCGGTGATTGTTTTGACTGAAAAATTGATTGCCGAAGCCAAGTATCTTGTCGCTCCATTCGAACATGGGAAAATCCCGATTGAACGCGGACTGGTAACTGAGCCAGAGGAATTAACTAAACTGCTTTCAACCGATCGATTCAAAATCACCGATGATGGGATTTCTAAACGATGGATTCCTGGAGCTTCGACTGCCCACTACTATGCAAACAGTGATGAGCATCTAGAAAACGGGATACTCACTGAAGATGCAGACAAAACGAAAGCTATGATCGATAAACGTACCCGTAAAGGAGACACCCTTGAGGCCGCGCTCCCCGAACCCACCGTGTTTGGCGTGGAGTCCGGCGCGGAAGTTTCATACGTAGGATGGGGTGGAACCAAGAATGTCATGAGAGATGTGATTCGTGATGCAGAACGCCAGGGTCGTCGCATCAACTACCTTCATTTTGATTATGTTTTTCCGATAAAAACGGAACGGGTGAAACAGTTTTTCAAGGACAACGACAAAGTATGCCTGATTGAAGGAAACATTTTCGGACAACTCGGCGATTTAATCACCAATAAAACGGGGCTACAATTTCACAAAAAATTCCTTCGGTACAATGGTCGTACTTTCTATAAGGAAGAGATTCTTAACTTTGAACTATGAGTCAATGCTCACACAAACATAACAATAGCTCGAGCGAGGAACTGATCCAACTCGGCAACCAGAAAAAACTTCTGCTTTCCTATGAGTCGAATGAAAAATTGACCTGGTGTAGTGGATGTGGAGACATTGGGATTCGCATGGCGCTCATCCGTGCGCTAGCCCTAGAGGAATTAACCCGTCAACAAGTAGCTCTTTTTTATGACATTGGTTGCCATGGCAGTGAATCAGATAAAATCGGTGCTTACACTTTCCATGGATTACACGGACGTGTGTTGTCAGCAGCGGCTGGTGCCACGTTGGCCAATCGCAACATGAAAATCATTGCTGAAGCTGGAGATGGAGGAACTTTGAGCGAAGGCCCAGGACATTTGATTCATGCGGTGCGTTCCAACTACAAAATGCTGTTTATTTTGCATAACAACGAAAACTACGGCCTCACCACCGGACAACCGTCTGCGACGTCACGCCAAGGCCACAAAATGAATTCAGCCCCGGATGGAGCTCCGATTGCTCCGATGAATGCGGCAGAATTAGTATTCAGCGTTAAACCCACCTTTGTTGCACGATCCTTTTCAGGGGACGTTAAACACATGACCGAAATGATTCGAGCTGGCCTCAATCACAATGGGTTCGCCTTTCTTGAAATCATGCAAATGTGTCCCACTTATAATAGGGTCACTCCCCAAGAATGGTATTGGGAGCGTATGCAACATGTTGACCAGATTAAGGGATACGATTCGACAGACATGGAAATGGCACGCAAAGCTTCCCTGGACCTTGAGAAAAAAATCTCCATGGGCATCCTCTACCAAAACAAGGAGAGCCTATCTTTTTATGATCGTCTCAAATCACGCGAAGGAGTCTCAACGTCTCCAATCGAGGAAGTTGTACATCAAGATATCAGTCCGTTTTTGGAGGGATTAAGATGAATCTATCATGCAAACAACTAAATTCATCTGGATGGACGGAGAACGCGTTCCATGGGCCGATGCGCAGGTGCATGTCATGACGCACGCTCTTCACTATGGCACTGCTGTGTTCGAAGGCATTCGTTGCTATGAAACAAATCAAGGCCCTATGGTTTTTCGACTGAATGAACATGTGGATCGCTTTTTCTATTCAATGGAAGCACTGTCCATGGAGTCACCTTTCACAAAAGATCAAATCACCGCCGCCATTCTTGATCTCATTCAAGGCAATGATCTCAAATCCTGCTACATTCGTCCGCTCGCCTATTATGGATACAAACGATTGGGACCGCCCCCCACGGATGTTCCGGTTAAAATCATGATTGCGACCGTTCCCTACGATCCCTACCTTGGGGACAAGGCGGCCCGCGTAAAGATTTCTTCCTACATGCGAATTCACCCCAAATCGAGTATCATGGGCGCCAAAATTTCCGGACACTACACCAACTCTGCTTTGGCTGTTCTCGAAGCGCACAAAGCTGGCTTTGACGAAGCACTCCTATTGGATGACAACGGCCACATTGCAGAAGGAGGTGCGGTCAATTTTTTTCTGATAAAAGAAGACACGTTGGTAACGCCCACCGAACGTGCGATTCTACCAGGGATTACACGTGCCACGCTGATGGAATTAGCGAGAGATCGATTGAATATGAACGTCGAAGCGCGGGATATTGCACCAACAGAATTGGAAGCAGCGGACGAAGCGTTTTTCTGTGGAACGGCAACTGAAGTGGCAGTAATTGAATCAATCGATGACATCACATTTGATAAAAAAGCTCCACGAGCTAATGAGCTTAAAGCTCTCTATCGTCGAGTTGTTCTAGGAAAAGAGTCTGATTATTTAGACTGGTTGACTCCCTCAAAATAAGTTAACATTAAATCATGTTCAGCATCCTCCGCCATCACGAGCTCAAAGCCATGATCGATCGCAACGATGATATGGTTATACTGGATGTCCTCCCGGAGGAATCGTTTTTAAAAAAGCATCTTCCAGGGGCCATTAATATTCCAGCTCATGCGGAGAATTTCGAAGTTATGGTAGAAAAAATGATTCAAGATAAGTCAACGCCGGTAGTGGTCTACTGCGCGAATGCGGACTGCCAAGCCAGTGCAACTTCTGCCCAAAAAATCGCAGAAATGGGCTACAAGAATGTCAGCGACTATGAGAATGGTCTTTCCGAATGGGAAGAGGAAGGATATAAGATGGATGAGTAGAAATCATTTGCCTTCATAATGAAAGATATGGTAGTTTTACTTCCTTTGTTTTTACACATATGGGAAATTTAGCTCTTATTGAAGGCATCGAGCAGATCCAGGATGGGTACATTATTCCGGCAACGCTTCCACTTGGAGATGTGTCGGATCTTGTTGTACTTATTCGGCACCAAATGAAAATCCTTGACGGCTCTGAAGACAATCCCATATTTGACCCCATTCCTAGCGATGACTTCTCCTCTGATGTTCTCTGGGCAAGAAATGATCTCAGTATGGGAGATTTAAGCTCTTGCGGTGAACTTGAACCTGACATCATGAGTAGGCCTATTGATCGCTATACAGGAGAATTGTGGAAGCGACTTTATAAAGCCGACCTCGTACAAACCGCTGTCGCTCCAATTTTCATTAAACCTTGGTACCATGAGGGAGATACCAGAAGAAGACATTTGTCTAAAATATACCTCGAGTTTCTGGCCGTTGGATCCATGGCTGTTGCCATGGGTGGAGCAGCGAGAAATATGGTCGAGCTCAAAAAAGGCTTTGAAGTTGCCTCTATCCGAGCAGCCATTGCTTCAGCCGTCCGTACAAGTCGCTGCTTAGATCTTCGTGGAGTTCGGTTGGCATTTAAAGATAAAGAGGATGAGCACTTCCACAGAGTCATGGGCCAGGGTCGAAGGAGAGTTTTTGACGTTGACCGGGCTGAGGCTGATGACCAACCAGAATTGAGCAAGATTACAGGCTAGATACTTGTCCCCCGCAAACGGGGCAGGCAGGACAAGATTACTCCACTTCCGTCGTCGAGAGAGATTCGATCGGTTGCTCTCTACTATCATGCTTTAAAGCGCCCATGTAAGAACCTCAAAAAGCAGCCTTCCAATAAAAAGGTTCATCTTTCCAATTATCAACATCGTTAGCTGCAACAGCGGCGCTACGATCTTCATCCATAGCTGACAAATCCCTATCTGCCGCTTTATACTGGCACCAATTCATAACGCTATAAATAAGAACAGCAGCAACAGCACTTCTACGCCATATTTTACCTAAACTACCGCCAGTCCTAGGCATCGTAGGGCGTCTTAACGTGGCATTTCTTCCTAATCCTTCAATCATAAGTATCAGTTAATGACGTTAATATATTTAGCACCATAACTCGTAGATGTCAACTCCCTCCGCCTTCAACTTCCGCTCTTTTTCTTCAGCTCCACGATTGTAGCCACCGAGTTTTCCATCGGACCGGATCACACGATGACAGGGCACAGTGGGATCCCAATTGCGCGCCATGAAGTTTCCGACGGCACGTGAGGCCTTTGGGTTGCCGGCCCGAACAGCCACTTCTTTATAGGTAAACGTCTCTCCCTCAGGGATAGCACGTACCACGTCCAGTACTTTGTCTTTGAAGGTTTTCATACTACAATAGGGCTACTTCCTTTCTAGCTTATTAAATTTTCGTACCAATGCCAAACGTTATCTTTCAAAATACCGGACAAACTGCTCAAACTGGTGATGATGGTGAACTCAGAGACACCGTTCAAAAAGAAGGTTGGCCCATCCCCTTTGGATGTGAAAATGGAATTTGTGGGACCTGTCTCATTACCATCCCTTCCGGCAAAGAAAACCTCAATGAAATGGATGAAATGGAAGCACAAACTCTCGAAGCCATGGGCATGGACGAAGGCGAACACCGCCTTGCTTGCCAATGTAAAGCCAAGGGAGATGTGACAATTGCGCAGTAACTACAGAGGAAGCCTACAAATGATCCTTTACGATGTGCCACTTGGGACGTTTCCAGCTTTTTCGAAACTCTTCTTTGGTCCGCTCGATCACTTTACGCGTTTTTTCGTTGCCATCTAAAAATAGTACGAATTCAAGTTCTGCCTTTTTTTGTTCCCATTCAGTATCAAATTTTTTCACGAAACTATTGGGAGAAAACATGAGCCTTCCGTTTAGCTTACTTAATTCTAGATTTAAATTAGGAGCATCAATAAACGATCGATACACCAGTTCCGAACAAACTACCGTTTTACTTGTTGTGAAATCAAAATTAAAATCATATCCTTTTCCGAAATGAGACAATGCATTGAGAATCACCGTGCGCTTATCAGCCTTAGATAAATGAACCGGCCGTAACACTCCCATTGCATCCACTCCCGCACTGAATTCAACTGAGTTGAGCAATACGCCGGCGCGATTGGCCTCAATAATCCGCATTGGTTCTCCGTCTTTATCAACTCTCTGCATGGCCTTGTAAGCTTTCGGATATTCTTTCTTAATCACTTCTGAAAGTTTCTCATCAAAATAGGCATCCATCTCGTCCAAAGACCCCAGATAAAGAGCGGAATGAGTCCAATAACCCGGAATTCCCACGTTTGTGGCATGCCACTCACGTCGCTCAACAAAAACATCTCCAATTTCAAACTTAGGGATATGAGGCTGAATATCTGATGGCTTGATGAGGTAATCCCGGCGTGTCACACGAATATAACTGAGGCCTTTTGCTACGTTTTTCTGGACCGGAAACCACAGTTTAAATGATCGTCTTTTAAGAATATGGAGCGGATTTTTAACCACCATTTTAGGGAATTTTTTAATAGCCCCATTCACTATCACCAGCCCCGCATGAATCATTTTTATGAGTTTTTTATTCCCCAATTCCTTTTGAATAACTTTCAAATAAAGTCGTCCCGCATTAAGCCTAACTAATTCAGAGGGTTCGGTGAGCTTAAGTTTAATGGTTGAATAATCTCCATGCTGGTTTAAAAGCTTAATAAGTGGTGTTGAATTCCCTACCCATCCCACAATCTCTAATCCAGCCTTATACTGCCTCACTAAAGCTGCATAAGCCAAAACAAAGGCGCGCGTTTTTAGTTTGGAATGGGCAAAACTTCGATACTTATTCTTAATCAAATCCATTTCAATAAGCAACTCAACCAACTCACCCCAAATTTCCGTGAGCGCCTGACCATGTTTTATGAATCCTTTAGTAGAAAGGGTACTGTATTCCTCCCTCAATATAGACATTAAACGATTCAGCTCCTCATCCAAATAAAGCAACGCCGCTTCGTCTCCCCTCATATGAGCCTCTAACTCTTCTCGAGAATACCTACGTAACGATGATCGTACTGGAAACAATACCCACAGAATGTAGAACATGACAAAAATCCCTATTACAAGGAAAAGATGCTCGTGAACAAAAGGCGGAGGAAATGTCACTTTGACGGATTAAGAGGCAGGTTCTTCTGCTGAATTTTCTTCCGGCACTTCAACCGGCTCAGTGATCTCCTCAACATCAACATCAGCCTCGACTTCTACTACCTCCTCTTCAATTTCTTCTTCGGGTAGTTCCATACTATCTCCCACATTAAAACTGGAAACCACCGCCTGCGACGCTAGCTCACATGTTTGTGGATCACGAGAAGGCAACCGTGTCTCAAAAATATAAGGAATTCCGTTCACTTCATATCCCACCACGTGCATCAGATGGATACCAATAGGATTATATATATCTATGGTGCGGCCCACGAAACGTCGTGTGAGCAGACTTCCTTCTGTGGCTTGATTTCCCTCTTGTAATCCCTGTCCAATGGTTCCAGGCAACAGCACGCATTGATAACGATCATCTGAACTAACATGAACCAAAGCAACTTTGTTAGGAGCTTCTTCTACTGCCCACTCTTCAAGTGTCCATTCCGCTGGGCTATAACGCACATTAAACCACTCACTTTCAAGATCGTAGGTCTTCATTTCCAAAAGATTCACGGAAGGATCTTCCTTGTACTTTGAAACTTTATATCCTTTATTGATGCATCCGCTCAGAGCGATGATCATGAGTAGACTGAGACCTAGTAGAAATCCTTTTTTCATGTTCATAGAAGTGAGTTAAGTCTTTTTAGAATTTGAGGGTGAATAATTTTTCCATTTCCAGAAATACTTGATAGCGCTCATAAGATGAAACCAGAATACTTTTCGTCCTAAGAGCCACATGATATTACCACCGGATAGCCGCTTGTGGTAGTGCAAAGCTTCACTTTTAGGGAAATACACCACTCGATATCCACGCTTATGCAACGTCAGACACAAATCATAGTCTTCCATGAATAGAAAATAACGTGGATCAAACCCACTGACATGCAATTGGATGCTAGATTTGTTGAAAAAACAGAGGAAAAATTTTCAGAAAAAGCACATAATAAATATTCCAATTTTCTTTTGCCGCCTTTATCTACATGTGTTGTCACAATTGGAAGTATTGGAAAAAAGATCTGTCTTACAAATGAAGATAGTTTTACAAATCAGGCAGTCAATACAATCATTCCAAATACATCCGAATATGATCCGATGTATGTATTCTATTTAATGAAATATAACTTGAATCAACTCCAAGCTAGGCAATCTGGAACCACGTCTGGTCGCGACAATATGAGTAAAGGATTTTTTGAAAATATCCAGATCAGAGTAGTCGATTTACCATCTCAAAAAATCATTGCGAATATA
>CAZBGQ010000012.1:23371-41565 GCA_964491515.1 uncultured Candidatus Peribacteria bacterium | reverse complement strand
TTACTTGACTTTTTATAATGCTATGCCATAATATGATTATCAGCGATAAATAAACCATCATAATTAATCACAAAATCATGACTAACATTCCAAGAGATAACCTTAAAAATGATCCTGCCTTAACAGAAACTAACATCCCGAGAGGTAGCCGTGAGGGTGATTCTGACTTAACAGAAAATGAAGTCATAGCCTTTGAGGCATTAGGTATTAAAAAAGGTGACTTCGAACGAAAGGATGGCAGTAAGCTTTCATTATCAAATCAGGTTTGGGCACATAGTGATAACCCAGCAAAAGTTGAAAAGAGCAGAGATGCCGCTAGAAAAAAAACTGACAGGGTAATATCCGAAACAATACCTATCAATGAAACTCCGGAACAAAGGTTTAAACGCTTAACTGAAACCATTGCTGGAAGAATTATTGAAGGAATAGAAACTGACGATGGTATTAAGGATCTAAGCAGCGCCCTAGATACCGTTTTCTCTGATAGAGGATGGAGTGAGGATATAGAAATATGGGATGCTCTTAAGGGGTTAGACATTTCCATTTATAGGTATGAACTGGAAACGAATAAATACGGCAATTTAGATGAAGCTAAAATAGACAAAGAACAAGAGAAGAAGATAGAGAAAAGAATAGAATGGCTCAAAAAACTAGAAGAAACGATAGCCACTATAGTTAAAGAGAACCTTAAAGATAAAGACGACAGGGTAGACGACAACTTTAAGATGACAGTTGAGCTTTCAGACTCACTGAAAAGCGACGACACACACTGCGTACTTAAGATACCATCACAAAAACTTTAAGTATCAGAGTTTAAAGCGTGAAGGCTATACACCTAGGTAAAACAACAAACCAAGTTCGGATTTTGTACGCCAAGGTAAACCATTTCTGGAATGGCGCCATTCCCCTTTCTCAATAAAAACTTTTTATTGATTTATTCGATAAATCTGCATTCCTTCACGACAAGCTTCAACACAAACATTACGCAATACCTTCCTTCCTTCAACCTCCTCAATAAAAGGCGCCATCACTTGAAGAAATTCATCCTTGCTAGAAATATAATAAACACCTCCTTGGCGCCCTTCCCCAGCAGCCTCAAAGGTAACCTGACAAGCATAGCCAGCTAAATGACTTTCGAGCATCACTAAATCACGACCAGCTTCAGCCATGACACTCTGACCAGTTGCTAAATATAAAAATCGACTATTTCTTGAGACCGTCTCATCAAAACCCAAAACCAAAAAATAATCAGAGAAGAAATCCCCATCATAATCAATCACAACATCACCACGATAACAAACAGCACCACGCCCTACTTCACTTTCAAACAAAACCTCCTCATCTAGCACATCACTCAACTCATCAACAACATCATCAGGCAAAGGAGAAGCACCCACTTGATAAACATGCAATTGCCCATCAATAAACGCTCCCTCAATTTCAATAGGCATAGCCCTTTTCCGGGCATAAAACTGAATCATCTCCAACAAGGACCCCTTGAATTCACCATCTTCAAATTTAGGCAAAAACCACCCTCCCAAATCAGAAACACCTACAACCTCCCCCTCATCCAACGAAAAGACCTCAACGTGTGATTGATAATAATGCTCCCCTATTGCCATCGATGCTTTTCTCGAATCATGTCCCAAATTCAAACCCTCAACAAATTCCCCACTATCAGGATCAAAATAATAAAGCATCTTACCTCTCAACCGTCCTTCTCTTGAGGGCAAACCACCAACGAGATAACTTGTAAGGCCCCGACATATTTCAACACTCATTCGACTAGGCTCTGAATAATGATGACTCCTAGCCACCATCCCCTCATCCCTAAAACCAATCACGGGATTCACAGGAACATCACGCCAGGCCAACACCAATTCATCTCCAACATTAGCAATCACTTCACCTCTCCAATCAATAATACGACCATCATCATCTAAAGCAAAATTCCCTTCCCTCAAACACGCTGACCCACAAGCCAAGTCTGAATATATACTAAAAACTTCCGCCTCTAAATCCTCCGCTAAATCACTTATCTGAAGTAACTGAATCTCAGAACCATTTTGATCCATGACATAAAACCACTTCACTTCACCTTCCCGCCTACAGATATCCCTAATTTCCTCAACAATAGGAGTCATACAATTCATTAACCCCTGACCAGACTCATCATTGTCTTCCACCCAATCAGACCACTCCGGCCATTTCGGCCACTGGAAAGATCCCATATTCCTATATCCAGTTTCCATATATTGAGCAGTACCTTGAAAAACTTGCATAAAAACAGGCTTTTCCTTATCTCCTTCTCTTTCAGGATCAAAACGCACTTTATCAAAAGCAGACCGAAAACGAGCCCATGAACCTTCAATATCACTACCATCATACAAAGATGGAACACTAACATTTCTACCAGATTTTTCTCCAAGCGCCGCGCTTCTACAGATCAAAGCTCCCATAATTTTTTCTCCAACAACCATTTGAATTTGCTCTCGCAAATAATCAAATACTTCCCTCAATTCAATGTCATCAACCTCCTCCAAATCAGCAGCATAACCTTCAGGCAAAACACAATCAAACCCCTGCTCAACAATATCCCGACGCAATCCAGCCAAGTCCACAGGCTTATCACCAAAACGTCGTCTATCCGCCTCACATAAATCCTCTATACTTTTAATCATATTTCACATTTACCATTAAGAACTCTTTTATAACAAAAATATAATTAACGACGTAAGAAAAAGTCTACTTCCTCTGATTGAGATAAAAAAGCAGATGTAGTAGATTCTTCATCTATACCCTCAAGGAATTCATCAGGAGGAATATATCGACCTTCACGATGACATTTAAGAATATACGCCCAAGCAAAATAGTTCGTTGGTCTTTGTCCAAAATAAACAAGATTATCCATTCCTCCAACAGCTTGATAAACATTTATACCTAAAGATTCAGTCAGGATAGAAACCGGAACACCTTTTTCACTACATCGATCAAAAAATACAAATGCGTCCTCATGGCCATTGTCTGATGGGCCAATATCCCTTGACCCTATTTCATAACCCAAGACTCCAGAAATTAGAAAAGCATATTCATCCAGCTCTTTACTAATACGCCTATAAGAATCTACTACTTCGGATTGCGCCTGAAGTTGTGCTGGCATCCCAAATCCGACAGCAGATTGCTCATTTGTATGTAAAAAATCATAGATATCGCTACATTTAGGACCAAGCACAAGAATTGGTAATTTACTCCTTTCAGCAATCCTTCTTACATGTTGAGGATTGATCGCTTCCTTAATAATACAAGCAATATCATCTAAGCCACGCATTATTATGTGTGTTTTGAAAAATAAGATTTAAATATAAACATATGACAAAAAATGTCAAACTATCATCTTATTTAATGTGGACTAAGAAACTCTCCCGAAATAAAAATAATCACAAAAAGCCCAATTAAAATAGAAAGAAAAACCAAAATGGCTGGTTTTTTATTTTTCAATAAATCCACCACTCCTGCAAAAAAGGAAAAAACTCCAGAGAGCCCAGCAATACTTATAGGTATCGCTAAGAACGGTTGACTAAAAAAAGTATCTCCACCCCTCACACCTACTTTCACAACGACAAAAAATATCCCTAAAAAAACAAGGAAGCTTACAATCGCCTTGAGGGACAACCATCCAGCTTTAGTTTGTGGAAAGAAAGTTATTTTCATTTCAATGCTTATATAACTAAGCAAATAGTAACAGTTTTTGAATCTCATAAAAAGTTCGGACATCATCCTCCTCTATCCAAATTTCATATAAATAGATCTCCTTCTAAATCATCCCCCCATCATTCATCTTGGCATTTACTATTCCTAATATCCTCAAGCCAAACCTCATACGCATTTCTCACAATACCATCACGTTCAATCTCTATCCCCTTTAAAGCTACAACATTATAAAAAATTGTTCTTCCAGGCGCTTCTCTCCTTATCTCATCCAAAATATCCTGAACCCTATATCTACGACCAAACTCCCACCCATGTTCCTTCGCTACTTCATGATCCATATCAACAGAAGCAGATTCCGGGAATCCTTCCTCTATCACCGTTCGACATCGACCACGCGTAGCTTTTATACAAAGCTGACAAATAGGATCCTCCATAGAATCAACAAATATCATCTCTGCATCTGGATATTCGGCCACCGCCTTCTCTAACAGCGCATACATCTCTTTTACCCCCGGCTTTCCAAAGGCAATAAATCGTTGAGCACCTTCTACATGATGCGGCCGCATTCTTAATGGTTCTACTTGCATAATAAAGGAAATCCAGAGACTTGTTCCATCATAATATTATAACAGATTAAACCCTATCTTGCACTGCCTTATATTAAAGAGTCCTAACCAAACAGTTCGGACATCGGCCACGATGGGAAACCATTGAAAATCACAATTCACATTATCCATAGACAAAAATCTATTATTAACGTAAAGTCAAACTCTGAAAAGTAGAGTTTTAAGGTTTTAGAAATAAATTCCTCAAATCACCACTTCGAGGAACTTTTATCACTAACCTTACATTATGCAAGGTATTATCAAAAACTTGAACGACAAAGGGTTCGGGTTCATCACAATTGAAGGAGAAGAAAAAGACATCTTCTTCCACGCTAACGACTGTACTGACGGAAACTTCGTCGACATGCAGCAAGGCGACACGGTCACCTTTGAAATGGGTGAATCGGACAAAGGCCCTAAGGCAGTTAACGTAGCCCTTGTCTAAGCTTTACGCTTAATCAAAAAACGTTTAGGAGCCAGTTTCTCAATTGAGAGACTGGCTCTTTTCAAACAAAATAATCCAAAATACACTTCATCGAATCAAAAACATGGTCAGCTTTTGATAAATCCTGTTCCAGCACACCAGGAGGAACAAAAGCGAGGCAAGACATCCCCGCACTTTTCGCCGCAGCTACACCACTCGCTGCATCCTCAATAACCAAACATTCTTTAGGTCTACACCCTAATTTATCAGAGGCCTTAAGAAAAATTTCAGGATGTGGCTTGCCATGCTTAATATGATCAGCACTCACAACAACATCAAAAAATCCTCCTAACCCAAATCGCTCCATGACAATTTCAATAAAATGAAGCCTTGAACTAGAAGCAATTGCCAATTTCATTCCTCCAACATGCAAAAACTGAATCAACTCTAGAACACCTTCAATAAGTTGAGCTTTCGATTCCAATAAAGGGAGAAAAATATCCTTTTTCTCCTCAGCAAGTTGATGCCAATCCGTAACATCCAACTTATATCGATCAATCAAATCTTGATACATAAATTGTGAAGTCCTGCCCAAATAACGACGATGAAGTTCCTCCTCAGAAATATCAAAACCATAACGCTCCATCACTTCACGCTCCGCTTGCACATGAAAAGGCTCACTATCCACAATCACTCCATCCATGTCGAAAATAACTGCTGAAATCATAGGGAAAGTATACACCCAGGATGCTTGAGGTATAGTTAACTCAATGAAAAAAGCCCTGCAATCCAACATCAAAAAACTCTACCTCAGCCAATTCCTGACTGAATTAATTTTCTTCATCCCAATCTTCGTTCCATTTCTAAGCGGACTCGGCTTCTCCATGGAACAAATCCTCCTTCTAGAAGCTAGCTTTGCTATTGTACTTGCCATCCTAGAAATTCCTTCTGGATATTTCGCAGATACCTACGGACGGAAAACAGCACTCATCCTTGGCTCTTCAATCGAATTAATTGGGATCCTCCTTTTTGTTCTATCCAATACGTTTGAAGGATTTCTCCTCGGGGAACTAATCATCGGGGTAGGGGCAAGCCTATGCTCAGGATCAGGAGAGGCACTTTTATACGATTCACTACTTGAGCTAAAACAAGAAAAAACATACAAAAAAATCACAGGGAATTTGTTTCTGTACGGGAGAGTTGCTTCGGTAATCGGCAATGTAACGGGTGCCATGTTCGCAGCTATTTTCCTCAAACTCCCCTTCTATCTGACACTTATACCCTATGTATTATGGATACTCGTCAACACCACACTCCATGAGCCCAAAGTCCACAAAAAACATTTCGAAAAATGGGGCCATTTTATTCGCATTCTCAAGGAAACCTTCCACGACCGCAAACTAAAATATTTCATTATCTACGCAGGCATCCCACTTACATTCTTCCTGGTAGGCTTCTGGCTTTACCAAAGCTATATGCAATTCATTGGGCTACCGATTTTTTACTTCGGAATAATGATTGGAGGCATGAACATTTTTTCCGGACTATGCTCCAAATACGCAAAAGAAATCGAAGAATATATCTCCCCCAAAGGCTCTCTTCTACTCATACCTGGATTAGCCATCATCACATTCCTAATCATCGGCAATACCAATAGTCTCTGGATCATTCCATTTCTATTCATCACCAGCGGACTCTGGGGATTTTCAACACCCATTTTTGGAGATTTTATTCAACAAATGACCACCTCCGACCGCCGAGCCACCGTCATTTCCATCCGTAGCTTCATTACACGAGGACTTTTCTTCATTTTCGCCCCATTTCTAGGATGGATAACCGACCTATACGACATTCAATTTGCCTTTCTTGTTGCCTCCGGACTACTCTTCCTATTAAGTGGATTAAGTTTAATCATGCTAAAAAAGCAAAAAATTCTATAACCATCAATTCCTCATGAACCCAAAAAAGAAAACGAAAGCTTCAACATGGATCCTCATACTTCTTATAATGATAGGAGGAAAAGCCCTTTCAATGAAGCCATCAGAATTCGAAACAATCTATCACTATTTCGCCCTCAAAACCTACACAGCTGACATCGAACAATGCGCTGCAAAAATGGACGAAGATGTTAGTGGCATTATCATAGGGTCCGAATACGATTGTGCCATCAACATCGCCGCCACCTTTTACAATGAAGACCCCGAAAAAGCCATCGCTCTATGCTCCAAGTACAGCCTCACATTTGCTCCTAAAACTGAATACACCGACAATATCTGCAAAATGCAAATAGAAGAAATAATCAAGGGGGAAACTTAAAACCCAAAATCAACTACCGTCGACGTCGCCCCGAATCTCTAAAATTACCTGATTTATTTGGGCCACCTTTACTATGAGGATTCGACCGACCTCTTACGTGAGGTTTGCCACGCAACGATGAACGATCAGGTTCAACCGTAGATCGCGGAAGTTCAGGAAGTGGCAATATAGGCAAACGAATATTAATGAGTTTTTCAATGGCTTGAACGTCTCGCCCTTGCTCAGGACAAGCAAAAGAAATAGCTTTTCCAGTATTCCCCGCACGACCAGTTCGTCCCACACGATGAACATAATCTTCTGAATTATCAGGAAGATCATAATTAATCACCAATTCAATTTCAGTCACATCAATCCCACGAGCCGCAATGTCCGTGGCAATCAAAACACGATATTTACCGGATTTAAATCCATCCAAAGCCGCGCGTCGTTGATTAAGAGAACGATTAGAATGAATTTCAGCCACGGAATGCCCCATTTTTCCAACAAGGCGTGTCATTTTTTTAGCTCCATGCTTCGTACGACTAAACACCAAGACCGTTCCCTGATATTCACCCAACAACTGTTCCAACAACGCCATTTTCAAATGACGAGGGACCACAAATAATTCCTGCTCAACTTGTTCAGCCGTGCTCCCCGCCGGAGCCACTTCAACACGCAATGGCTTAGCCATATACTGACGTGCAATCTGAGCAATTTTCGGCGGCATCGTAGCAGAAAACAACATTGTTTGACGCTTATTTGGCAATCCTGCCATGATTTTTTTGAGTTGTGGAGCAAAGCCCATGTCTAACATACGATCCGCTTCATCCAACACCAAAATCCCAACCTTCTCGAGAGAAACAGTTCGTTTCTGTAAATGATCTATCAATCGTCCCGGCGTTGCCACAATCACATTAGGCTTCGCCCTCAACGCTCTTTCCTGATGTTTAATATTCGCGCCACCAATAATAACCGCAGTTTTCAAACCAAACGAAACACCCACCTGCCTAAAGGTTTCATCTACCTGCAATGCCAACTCACGAGTGGGACAAATAACCAATCCCTGGCACTT
This sequence comes from uncultured Candidatus Peribacteria bacterium, assembly GCA_964491515.1. GTDB lineage: Bacteria > Patescibacteriota > Gracilibacteria > UBA1369 > UBA12473 > CAZBGQ01. The sequence continues at coordinate 33,458 of CAZBGQ010000012.1, read as the reverse complement.
AAGCGCAGACATTCGTTGAATCATTGGAATCGAAAACGCCAACGTTTTCCCCGTTCCCGTTTGAGCAATACCAATCAAATCTTCTCCTCTAATTCCAATAGGAATCGCTTTATGCTGAATAGGTGTTGGTATGACAAAATTCAAGGCATCAAGACGCTTCAAAATCCCCGGGGCAATGCCCATTCCATAAAAAGTAGTACTATTTTGTTTATTCATGACGACACCATACCCTACTTTACAGAACTCACAAATTCGCGCTCAAAATATCCCTACTCAAAAAATCCACCAATTCAGTTATATGTTGATTCATGACCTTGATCTTTCGCTTATACGGACGCAACGTTTTTTCATTCATATAGAGACCTTTATTCACCTCAATTTGAATTCCATTCACACCCACACGAGAACAATGATGGCCAATAATGTACTTACCACCATATGGATCGTTAATCTTAACGGAAAATCCTCGCTTCTTAAAAAAATCTGCAATCTTCATCGTAATAACCCGTGAACATGTCGTGTAATCCCGATTTCCGAGCACAATATCAGCTCGCTTCTTACCTGCATCATCCTTAGTAGCCGGCCCCTGACTCAACAACGAATGACCATCAATAATAAACTTAACTTCAGGTTTTAACGCATCAATTTGAGCATGAAAAGGATCATGATACTTCACGATACGCTTATGAATCTGCTCGATAGACGGAGGAGTTTTATAAATCTGCTCACAGTTCTCATTCACACTCACCACCACGCCATCATGCGCCAGCATGTGCTCCATTTCAATGTGATCAGGCGCACGATTTAAGTCTGTCACAAGGCGAGAAACATGCCCTCTTAAAAAATGCACTCCCCCAACTTTAAAAATTTCATCTGTATACAAATCCGCCTCTTTCTTGATGTCTCTGGGGCTAAGCAACATCTCCTTCAAAATTGTTTTGGGCACAAAAAAAGACGTATGAGCCGCAACAATTAAGATAGGGAGAATTTCTTTAGACATAGCCTAAAAAATATACCTCAAAGTTAACAAAAGAGATAGGATCATCATTCTCCCTCAACCGTACTTCGATACACTCCCCGCCTAAAATGCGCCATATGCCCACCCGTCTTAAAACATGTCGGCAAACCCCTCCTTTCCACCCATCCATTCCATCCTGTCTCCACCGCTCCCTCAAATTCGTAAGGAAACCCCTCAAAAGATGAGTCTTCATGACGTCGACAAATCACCGCTTCCGGCTGCAAACCAAAACGAGAAACACCCATAAGTTCAAACACTTCCTCCGCTCCTGGAGTTTGCTTAATCACCTGCCCAATACCAGGAGTAGAAATCAAATCATGAGGTCCCACCCACACCATGACACCATCTTTATTAAGGATTCGGAATCCAGATTCAAGCGCCTTTAACATATCCGGAACATACTGACTCCCCGCCAAACAAAGAGCAATATCCACCGTTCCATCTTCAATACCCTCCATAGTTGTAGCATCACCCTGAAGAAACGTAAGTGTATCTGAATTTTCCGCCTCAACAGGATTTAAATCCAAACCAATTCCTTTAATTACAATATTCTTACCCGTCGCTTCCTTAATAGCAGCTTGAATTCTAGGAGTGATTTCCTTAAGCCAATTCCCTTTACCACAAGCAATGTCCGCAACCACCAAAACATCACCATTTTCAAGGCGAGTCGCTTTTTCAATCGCCACACGCTCCAAATCAATCACATGTTTTAAAATAAAATCCACTTTCTCAACACCACGAGACAAACTCCCCTCGGGGAGTTTATTTTGTAAATCTGTTCGATCAAGATTAGTCATCATGTTATTATACCACATGTTTATAAATCCTAAAATCCATGAATCAACCCACCACGATCCTAGAGCTCTACAAAAAACCACAATCATGGCTCATAACCATAATAATAGCCGCTTCCATTTTTTATGGTCTCTACCTAACCATGGCACGTCTTACAGGCTACGAAAATGAGACCTGCACCATTGGCGCAGGTCTAAATATTCAAAATATTCTATTCAGCTCACTCATAAGTGTATTCACCGGGATGATGGCACTCGGATTCTTAGAATTATTCAGAAGAAATAACTTTAGTCGATCCAATCTCCTAACCGGCTCAAGTCTAAGCGTGGGAGGCGTCCTAGGAGCTCTAACGGTATTTTGCACATTGTGCACCATTCCCGTTATCTCCGTGTTTGGAATGGCCATCAGCTTAAGCTTTTTCACAACCTACAACACCCTATTTAAATTACTAAGCCTTTTATTTTTTGTCATAGGATTGGGAATGCTAGACAAACAACTACTCAAAGACTGCCAACGGTGCAAAACATAAAAAACTATGGATCCCACATTTACCTTTAAATCAAAAATTTGGCTTTGGAACGGCGAAAAAGGTTCCTGGCATTTCATAAACCTTCCGTTCGAATTATCTAAACGCATCAAAGGATTTAATGAAGGACCAAAACAAGGATTCGGCTCCATTCGCGTCAATGCAACCATCGGCGACACCACATGGAAAACCAGTATTTTCCCTGAAAAGAAAGGAACCTACGTTCTCCCACTAAAAAAAGACGTCAGGAAAAAAGAGAAACTAAATGCAAAAGACACAGTAGAAGCCACTCTCTCTCTCAAAATATGAAACCCCTCAAACTCACTTTCAAAAAAGCCGAAGCACTCCACCTCGCCATTACCACACTAATCGGTGCACCATTAGGCCTATTTCTAGGGAAAGTAACAAACAACGCACTCAACCTTTCTCCCAGCACATGGAACGAGATTCCAGGAGGAGTCGTATTCATTATCATTCTAATAATTACCTACAAACTAGCCAAACACGGAATTCTAATGACCTGCCCCAATAAAGGATGTAACAACATCATCACTCGAACCTCTAAAGCCATTCCCCATAAAAAATCGATTGAAGTAACCTACAAAATTCGTTATAACTGCAAAAAATGCGGCATCATCAAACGCGAAGATTACACTCAAATCTACGGAGAATAAAAACCTACGGCCTCATCCTCGTAGTCATTCGTGGGAACGGAATGGTTTCACGAATATGCTGAACGCCGCACACAAACCGAACCATGCGTTCGAGGCCAAGCCCAAAGCCACTGTGCGGAACAGATCCATATTTACGCAAATCCAAGTACCACTGATATTCAGGGCCACTTAAACCTTCCTCCTCAATCGCGGCCTTAATCGTTTCATAATCATCTTCACGCTGAGAACCACCAATAAGTTCTCCAGATCCTTCCGTCCCGATTAAATCATTATTGAGAACCAAATCCGGGTTTTCAGGATCCGTTTTCATATAAAATGGCTTAATCGCACGAGGCCACTTATGAATGAACACCGGAACATCACTGCCCTCAGTCAACAGTCCCTCATCATCATTCCCTAAATCCTCACCAAATTTAATGTCAGATCCTTTTTCTTTAAGAACCTCAATCGCCTCAGAATAAGTCAACCGAGTAAAAGGTGTTTTGATTTTTTTAAGAGGTTCGATATCTCGTTCCAAAACTTCTAGCTCTTTCCCACATTGTTCCAAGCAACGCGCCACGATGAACACCACCATATCTTCTTGCAACTCCATGCTCTCTTCATGTTCCATATAAGCCGCCTCCGCATCCATCATCCAAAACTCCGTCAAATGACGCCGTGTTTTACTCTTTTCCGCACGAAATGTCGGACCGAAATCAAACGCTCGCCCCACAGACATGATTGCCGCTTCAAGATACAACTGACCAGATTGAGACAAAAAGACCGTATCATCTTCAAAATAAGGCACTTCAAACAACGTAGTCGAGCCTTCACACGCATTCGGCGTAAAAATAGGCGTATCGATTTTGATAAATTCTCTCTCATGATAAAAATCATAAATCGCCATAATGATCACATCCCTCACCCGTTGAATAGCCCATTGTTTTTTAGAACGAAGCCACAAATGACGTTGATCCAACAAAAAATCTGGACCATGCTCTTTTTTTGAAATGGGATAATCATCCGGTGGAATCTGAACGATTTCAACCTCCGAAACATGCAATTCAAACACATCCTCTTTCTTAGGATGCTGAACCACTTCCCCCGTTATTTTGCACGACGATTCCATTTGAAGTTGTCCCGCTCGTTCCATCACATCATCCGAAACATCCCCGGAAGACACCACTCCCTGACACATTCCACTCCCATCTCTGAGCTGTAAAAAATAGATCTTCCCACTTCCTCGTTTATTATACATCCAGCCCCTAACAGTAACCTGTTCTCCCACATGTTCAGACAAATTAGCAATTAAAACATTCATAAAAAAGCGTTAAAAAATCAGCCCCAGCATATCAAGATTTCTAGCGCCCTACAATCTACTATTGCCCCTCGAACTTAACATTCGGCTTAGGCACTTCAGGCTCCTTAAGGTCACTCTGTGTGCTCTCCCCATACTGATACGAATCATCAATAATATCTCCTTTACGCCAGTCCTCAACCCACTGATCAACCTCGAAAATCTTATAACCTCCATCCTTCAACGAACAAATCACTCGCTTCAATCCACAATTAATGAGCATTTTTTTGCAAATAAAACAGGGGAACGCATCCAAAACCTCCACCGCTTCAAGTCCCTGAATTTTCCCATAAATATACATATCCCCTCCCAACAAACCAGTCCCTGAACGAGCCGCATTAATAATACAATTTTGCTCCGCATGCACCGACCGACAAATTTCATAACGATGCCCAGAAGGAATCCCCAACTGTTTGCGCAAACAAAATCCATGCTCCTGTGAACTTTTAGTCCCACGAGGCGCGCCACAATACCCGGTCGCCACCACTTGATCTTCACGAATAATGACCGCTCCAATCTCAACTTTCGTACACGTAGAACGACGACACACGCTTTTTGCAAGATCAAGATAGTACTCATCTTTTGTAGGTCGATCGAAAGCCATAAACGTTTATTTTAAGACAACTGAATGATAGTACGAAATGATTTTTTGATCCAGCTCCGCCAATGTCCCATCATTTTGGATAAGAATATCCACCTTCTCCATACAACGCTCCATTTGCTGACCATCATCAGGTTCACCAACACCCCATTCACGATCCAATTTAGCAATAATAGATGCCTCATCCGTCGCATCTCCAGGACGAGCACGCTTCAAAATACGAGAGACAATCAGTTCCCGCGGCGCATTCACACCCACAATAGCCGCCAATCCACTCGCCTTAAGTTCCACAATCTCGGCTGGATTACGAATACCATCCACTACCCATAAATTACAATCTGAATTCTGTATCTTCTCCAGCCCTTTTTTCGCCAACACTCCCGTACCATGCTCCTCTCTCATTGAATTCCCCACCTCCATCAACTGTTCTCGTTCTTCTTCTACTCCTCGTCGTCGTGCTTCTTCACGCACCATAGAAGACAAAGAAATATACTCAAAACCCTTCGCCTGCAACACACGAGTCACTTCGCCTTTACCTGCTCCCATTGGACCAGTTAAACCAATAATGATTTTAGTCATAACAATAAATTAATAAATTTTAAGCAGCCAAGACCTCCACAACCGTACCCATTTGTTTCCTTACAGGACCCTCTAAAAAATACGGCGTTGTTACGAAATTTTCAACCATTTGAGCGAAAATGATGAAAGCCGACAAAAGCGTATAAGGTTACGATGCGCTGAGGAGGCATGAATTATTTGTAGCCAAATGATGGAAATTGCAGTCATCGGTGTGTTTTTTCAGAGGGTCCTAAAATCAACACCTCCCCCAAGAGGAATTTCCGACTTGAGTAAACCTAAGTTATAATCACCACACTTTAACCAGATCCTATGCTAAATCTATACGTCAGTGACGGTTGCCCCTACTGCAACAAAGTCCTCTCTTTTCTCAAATCAAACAACATTGAATACAATTCAATCCTCGCACCACGTGGATCAAAAAATCGCGAAAAACTCCTAGCACTTGGAGGACAACATCAAGTCCCTTTCCTTCAAGACACCGATCGTGATGTCACCATGTATGAATCCGACGACATCATCGAATACGTAGGACAACATTACATGTAAGAAACAACTTCCTCTCCCTTTGTAACCATCAACTCTTTAATTGATTCTGATGAAACAATTCACACTATTCGTCCTCATTCTTTCACTCATGCTCATTGGAACTGGGTGCTCCGGCTTAGATTTCATGAACCAAATAGCCGCACTCAACGACCAAATCCTAAATCAAGAAGATTCTCACGAGGAAGAGGAAGAAATGGATGAACCCACCGTATACATTGCCCCTGATTCAAACAATGGAAGCATCATGAGTGATCTTCCATATAACCCTGGAGCCAATCCCGGAATGATGTCACTATTCGGAAAATGGACGGTGGATGTTGTCATGCAAAAAATCAATAATTCAAATGGACGACACATGACCATGAAAGGAAAAACTGTAATCATCGAACCAGGAGATGAATACCTCCCTGGCCAACCTGTGATGTCCGGAAATTATCTTGAAGACTATTCCACCGAATACATAGAACCTAGCTTTTATCGTCACTGGTTTAGTGAAGCCGCTGACTCTTCATCTCAATCTCTCGAGGACGCTGAAGGATCCTACGGAGAGCAATTCAAAAATTTCCAAGCGGTTGATTTTTCTCAACTTACTTGCGATCACGACGGAATCACTCAAGGCAAATGGAAGTTCTACAACGTCCCTTACACTACTCCATCCGGCGATGTCGTTGGCGAACTTAAAATCGATTTTGTTCAAAACGGAAAAGCTAATCTCACCTCACGATGCGGTTACAACTACAACAATAACGGCGCCAATAAAATTGAAAGCAGTGGCTGGCGTTCCTCACCGATAGGAGAAAACAACCTGTACGACGGCCCCTTCAGTATGTACTACCCATACTATCTAGACAGCAATTTCGACACCATAATTTTAGAAAATCAAATCTGGCAAATCGCCATGACCCGCGTTCAATAACCACTAAACGATAAACAAGAGATTTTCTCATTTAAGAGAGGTTAAGGTACAATGATCTTAAATACCTTAGCCCAACCCCTCTCATGAAATTCAAACTCACCCTCCTTCATAAAGCCGCACTCTTTTTAGGCGTGTACAGCGCAGGCGCCATCGCCTTCACTCCAACATTACCTGTGGCACTACATTTAGCCGCCACCGTAGGATTTGCACTTGTACTATTTTTTGTTTATTCAAAACTTTTCAAGAAGAAGAAAAGCCTCCCCGACACACTCATCACCGCATTTATTCTATTCTTGCTGCTTCATTATGGAGCTGAAAACATCGACCTACTTTACCCATTGATTGCCACATTTCTAGCAATCACCGCAAAATTTTTCATTAAAATCAAAGGAGGACCGCTCCTCAACCCAGCAGTGGGCAGTTTATTAATTCTAGTAGGACTAGGAACCATGATTCCTAGTTTCGATCCTCCCCTCGTCTCATGGTGGGGAGCCAACTATCAGGGATATCTATCTTTAGCCCTTATGGCCATCTGGATTCTAACCGAACTCAAAGCCTGGAAAAAATATTTCGTCGTAGGAACGTTTTTAATCCTACATGCCCTCATCTTATGGATTCGCGGAGAAAACGATCTACTCTTATTCTCCTTCACCGACGCCACTCTCTACTTTCTGGTTGCCATCATGTTGATTGAACCCAAAACCTCCCCCATCAAACGCATGGACCAAATATCTTACGCCGCCGTCGCAGCCATTGCCTACAACCTATTCCTACATTTCGCCATCCCCTTTGGCGGGTTACTGACCATTGGCGTCGCCAATCTGTTCAATTTTGGTTTAAAATTTCGACCCGAACCTAAAAAAACGGTCATTAAAATATGAAACACGCGTTAGTCATTTTCAATCCCATGGCAGGCGCAAAATCTTGGAAAAACGTCACGCGCATCATTCAAGATGAACTCACCAAACAAGGATTTTCCTGGGAATGGTTCGAAACCAAACCTGTAAAACGACAACCACTAGCCGCATTTAAGAAAGGTGAATTTGATCGCATCATCGTGGTTGGAGGAGATGGCACCGTGACTGAAGTGGCCTCACTTTTAATAAAAAATAAAATAAAAACACCACTCGTGATCGTGCCCCAAGGCTCAGGAAATTTACTAGCAACCACCCTAAAGATTCCATTACTACAAGTGAGAAAAGCGGTCCAATTTGGCCTGACAAAACCCAGCAAACCACTCGACATCATGAAAATCAACGGACGGCACCATGGACTCATTGCTGTTGGCCAAGGCTACGACGTTCATGTCATGAAACACACCACTCGCCACCTCAAACGACAGCTAGGCATCGCCGCATACGCCCTCACCTTTCTAAAAACATTTTTCATCTATCACGCACAACCTTACCGCCTCACCATAGATGGAAAACGCCACCATGTACTCGCCAAATCCATTCTTGTTTTCAATGCATTCCCATTCCCTCAAATCGAATTAGGAACATCCATCCAACCAGACGATGGGAAACTCAATGTAGTGGTGTTTAACCCACGCTCATTATGGGACTTACTCCGGCACGCACCAAAATTCCAAACCTTCACAGGAAAAAACATTGTGATCAAACCTAAAAAAGACACCGAATTCGATGTAGACGGAGACATTCTAAAAGGAAAAACCCTGAGAATTGAAATCAAACCAAAAGCTCTTAACTTAGTCCGCCCATGATCAAGCACTACACACGATTAGTTCGAGTGGGACAATGGTATAAGAACCTAGTGATTTTTTTACCATGGCTATTCATGGACAATAAATCCATTTATCCATGGAGTCTCTGGATACTAGCATTTTTTGGCTTTTGCGCCGTTTCTTCCTTAACCTACATCATCAATGATTGGGTAGATCGGGAAGAAGACCGGATACACCCCACCAAAAAAGATCGCCCCCTAGCCTCAGGTAAAATTTCAGGGAAAAAAGCAATCATTGTCTCAACCCTACTTGCCCTAACCGTGATCGTAATAGGTTGGCAATTGGGCACTTTTTACAGCCAAATCGTGGCAACCTACTTTATCCTGACCAATGCCTATTCATTTGGATTAAAACATATTCCCATACTAGACATTGCAATGATCGCAGAAAATTTTTCATTACGAATGCTCGCCGGCATACCTGCTTGGCCAAATGTTGCTGCTCGACCTTACTTCATCTTAATCATCAGTACCCTCTTTATTTTCTTGACCCACAAACGACGAAGCGACATCAAACTTTTAGGAGAAAAAGCCACACAACACAAAAAAGTTCTAAAATTCTACACCCCAGCAAGAGCTTATGGAGTAAGGATAATCGGATACGGAGGCACACTTTTTGGATTAAACTTACTATGGAATCAAGGAATTCCTCTCATCTATCTCGGCCCCCCATTTGGATTACTAGTCTTAACCAGCCTTATTTTTTCCAAAAAACCAGAACTAACACTAAAACCACACAACCTGATTAAAAACTGGGCATGGGCTCTAGGACTCCTACTTACGATCCTTTCCTGGACAGTTGGATAAAAAAAGAACTACAATAACTCTCCTCACACTGGTGAGGCATGTTAACGCAGTAAGTCAGCCCTCACTTTAAAGTCGAGAGGCACCGCTTCGCGACCAACATGAATTGACAACATGGAACGATCGTGACCGATTTTTTGAAGTTCTTAACACATCAAGAACAGCAGGAAATCGGTTACGAAGCACAGAGGGCACTCGCGGAAACAGATGCTGAAGCTGAAGCTGACACGCCGTCACACAATTGACGGCCCTTGCTGAACGGAAGAACCCCATGGCCCAAAAAACGAGACTAGTTCCCTTCGATGGAGACATAAAAGGCGGAATTGAGATCGGAGACACTTCTCAGCTGAACCTCATCGGAATCACGCTGAAGGTGCCCCGGAGCTGGATTCTGGCGATGATCCTGCAGGAATACGGACAGGATGACCCCATAAAGGTCGCCTCGAAGCTCCTGCCAGACTCGACCCCCAGTTCCCCCGGAAATGAGATCGTGACCATCGAAAACGTCACCCTCTATCTGGGAACGACTGGCTTCTTCAACCCGGAGAG
>CAZBGQ010000012.1:5229-23361 GCA_964491515.1 uncultured Candidatus Peribacteria bacterium | reverse complement strand
TCCTACCCAGAAACCGGAATGAGCCTGAAACGGGAAGAGCTGTTGAAGCACTTCCCCAAGCTCGAGTCGGTACTCCCGACAGGGACACCCATCACACTGATCGTCGATCTCCCCAAGTTCTAGAAACCCCTCACCCCTCTGTGCATTAGTGAGGAAGGGGCGGGCGCGATTGCGCCCGACCCCAACCCCTCGTTCCATGTTGTCCTCAATAAAAACTTGACAAGTTTCGAATATTGTATACAATAAACAACCTAACTTAAAAATAACCCCAACTACCATGTCAAACGCACCAGGAGCTACCCCTACTGATTCTCAAGATCAAGGAAATCCCCTAGCAAAACTAGAACCCCACGTACAAGCCGCAGCAGTACTGCCGGCAGAACGAAGCCTCGCTGTACAAGAACTTGTCGATACGACAGAAGACCAAGAACTCGGGGACATGACACCGGAAACAGCTATCGCTCTTCACCAATCACTCAGCGGACCATTGGCCACTGTTCTACAAGCCATGACTCGCGCCGAAGACGAAGAAACAAGAGTCGGATTAGCAGCGAATGTTCGTGATCAATTAACAGCCACCCAACGCACTCTTTCAAAGGGAATTGCTCGTCTACCTCTAGGCGAAGGCATCCGTCGTGTAATTGAATGGATCAATTCCATGAATGACACACCAAATGGTGCCTACCTACTGACACAAGTACCTCTGCATTCTATTTTTGACCTTCGTGTCCCAGCCATTGTTTTAGGTCTAATGCTCCACAATTCAAAAGAAGGCTTAACAAATGATCATCGCCTTGCTGTCATTGAGGCCATTACAGACAACTTTACAGCTGAACAATACCGAGAACTATTCTCGAACATTCAAAATGCTGACCTATCAGAAGATGGACAAGTAACACCCGATATTTACCTACACATTCTCGCACTACAACTTCTCACAGAACAACTTCATCCAGGAGGTCGAGACAGTAAAGGCGAAAGACACGCAGAGAGAATGACCACTATTAGTAGCCTGGCACCAGGCCTAGAACCAGAACAAATTGAAAACATCCAAAAATTTGGACACGCAACGATAATGAGCCCAAGTCTTCAAACACTTTTCGAAGGCATAAGCGACGAAACCATCACCGTACTTGAAGCCATCAGCCACGCCGACCGTGATCTCTATGATCACTTTATCAAACAAATGATACAAGCCTGCACCACTTATAATGTAAGATATAACGAAAATACTCCGAATTTCTTCGGAGGCAATACTGGTGCTCGAGCACTACAAGCACTTACTAAAATTCTCTTTAGAGAAGAGATGCAAGCAACCCCAGCCATCATTCGAACCGCCACCGCCGCTGCGACCAGCCTAGCTCTAAGTGCAGGCATGGATGCAAAAAAACTACCGAAACTACTTGAGGCACCAGAAGTAATAGAAACTGACACAAAAGCTGACACAAAAGATCCATATGCTGATCTCAGCAAAGAACTAGACTCACTACTCGGGCTAGGTAATGACGAAGATGAGCCATCAAGCGACGGCCAGGACGGAGGAGAGGGTAATAGGGAGGAAGACGAAGCCTAGTCCAGACTAGAAATCTCCAACTCCATAATTCCCAATTCCACAGATCATGGATAACGAAGAATTCAACAATTATGAGAAAAGCGATGTCCCCCATGAACTGGGGGCCGCTTTTTTCGAATTTATGGAAAATCAACCCGAAGAAGAACGCAATATCCTCTACACCACATTAATCGAATACTTTGAAGAAAACATTATAGAGGGAGACAACTATCGCCAAAAAATACAATTCCAAAAAAGCGTAAAAGGTGACCCACTCAAACACTATACTCACTACTTAAGATCCATTATCGGTGACTATCTAATTCAAACAGCCGACCCACGCATTCGAGAAAACTTCGACCTCCAAAACGAAAGAATGATGACCCTACTTTTTCAATTTTTATGGAGAAAATTACAAGTAACCATTCCAAAAGGTCGAAAAAATAAGCAAGAACAAGGAAAATCTCGATTCAAAATAAACGCTATTCGTTTTGTAAGAGACATTTTTGAAAGCCACACCAGAGAATTCAATGAACTCAAAAAAGGATGGGAATTCATGCGAGCCCAGACAGATCCAAGAGAGATATTCAAAGCACAAAAAAGAGCTGGAACTCAAGTACACCAAATCCTGTCCACAAGTATAGAACCCCAACGTCAACTACCCTATGCCATTACGGCAAAAATATATGCCGAAAGAGAAGCATTACGAACTAAATCCACACTAAGAACCGCCCTCGCGCTACCCAACACAATGGGACAAACAACAAATCCATTTGATGAATTACTTGTGATGCGCCGCCTTGAAAAACTTCTCGCATCTATCACCGGAATGCACCGAATAACCAGCTCTCCAGAAGCATTAACACGACGACAAAACCACCGTGAAATACATGGAAAATTCAGCTACGATCCAGTAAAAGATAGTGTCTATTCAGAACATGAAACAAAGAGAAATCCCAGTTTCCGTAATCCGGAGTTTGATGATCTATGCCTCGACTTAGCCATGGGAATGATTCAACACGGACAAATGGCCTACACTCTTGATGAAAAAACTGGCACGGCAGAAATCAATGAGCCAGACCTATCTCAACCCCTACCTCGCCTAAGCTTAAAGGAGTTCATAGAACTCACTCAAGACATCAACAAAGCACTGCCCCCCACCGAGACAACCGATCCAACAAAAACCAGACAAACCCTACTCATCCAAGATGAAACTGCCGAATGCATGGAAAACCTCGAGGATTGGCTAGCATTAAACAATCCACAAAGCCCACTAAGAGACATTCTAAAACCATACCACACCCCTCAAGTTCTCATAGGAGAAAAAACCCCAAATGGTTACAAATTAATCATTGGCTTTGATTCAAAAGGAGCGCCTCGCTTATTTGACGCCGATAGAAATGCAAAAACCGAAGCATTAACCTATATCCGAATCACCTTCGAAAAAGACAACGACGACAATGAACACGTAACGGCCGACGTTCTTGAAGAAATCATCGAGACTAAAGGAATACTGAAGCGATTCTTCGTGCTTCCACAAGCACAATATAAATGCACAAAAAAACCAGATGGGATGATCGTGACATCAGATACTGAACACCCGATCATGAGCAAACTAATGAATGAATTCAAGCGACGATTAGCCGCCTCCAAACGTTGGGAAGCTTTTTGCAGAACAGAAGATTTATCAGAAAAAGAACAAGAAATATTCCTACGATACACCACCTATTCTTATCTCAAAAACCAAGCCATCCTTAACCCCGAAGGGAGTTTTCAAGACTTCAAAAAAATCATGCACCGATTTGCACTCAGGGACCTATATGATGAAGATCTAGGAAAAACTTTAAGAGAAATAACCGGGGAAAAGCCAGAAAGCACAGAAGCAAACAAGGAGGGCCAACCCACACAACCAACAACCCTCTCCACTCCACGCATAACATTCAGCTCTGAGTTTCCCGCACAACCCATCCCCCAGATCATTTCATGGGAAAGACAAAGACCACTCCAAGGAGGAAACTGGAAAAGACAACTACCAAGTACCCTTCCCAAAAAAACAAAAGGATCCCCCCTCGAATTATCCTATGCACACATCCTACGACCATCAGGCACCACCATTGAAGAAACTCGGACAAAAATAATGGGGGCAACCGCCGATGAGATCCGACAAGAAATTAATTACTTAAGAGGATTAAAAAGTGAAAAGTTAAACGAAACACTCCGAATTGAATATGGACAAGCAGCAATCCGAGAACTCCTTGCATTAACAAACCACAGCAAACCATTCAATCGATTCAAAAGACTCGAGCAACTAGCTACAATGGGAAGCAACAAACTTCTCCTCATCATCAATAAGGACAAATCATTACAAAGAGAACTAGAAGAAGCCGTACAATCTGATCTCCAAGAAGGAGCCCGTATGCTCGAAGAAAGATGTAAAGGATTCATAGCCTCCCCCTCAAACAAACCTGAAGCACAAAGAAGAATGAAAAGCGAAGACTTCCAAACAATGGCCAACTATTACGAGCTAGCCAAGCAACTTAGATTTAATGTAAGAGCAGAATGGTTTGATAACCTTTACACCCAACTCACACAAGCCCACAACATAGAGCCACAAAGAGCTCGATGGCCACTAAATTACATTACCAGCATCTATCTCAGAGATGCCACAGGCTCAGATTATCCATTTCTAATGGGAGGACTAACTGAAGACGAAACAAAAAGACACATCCTAAAGATGAAAAAAGAAGCCGGGGAACTTGGATTCCCAGTTTCATCAAGTGGATATTACATACCATCCATTGCTGTCAAACTACTCGCCTCCGTAAAAAAAGGGGAAACATACCCAGAAGCATTACAAAAAGCCAATACTGACCATACCCAAAATGGGATCACAAGAATAACCAAATATGGAGACACCATGCCCCCCCCTTCACTAGTAAGAGCACTCCTGGAAATAGGAATCCCCAACATAAAAAGACACCTATCCTCTAAAAAAGAGACAACTCCAGCTTCCTGTAGGGCATTTCTAGCAGCAATAACAATTAGGCTCGCAAAAGAAATTGCAAGGCTCAAAAAAGAGACCACAGACTTTGTTGCCATGACAACAGACACCTGGACACTAACTGGAATTGGGAAAGTTCTTAAATTATACCTAATCGCCAAAGAACTTGGAGCAGAAATCAACTTCACGAAATGCTTTGCAGAAATTCAAGCAAACCTACTAATCCTCCAGCGTAGAGGAGAGAAAACAAGCATTCATTTAGCAAAATTTGAGATTACAAAACTAAGCGAAACCACTCTAGAAGAGGATCTAGGAACAATAGAATTAGCAGCTCAGACCTCTCAAGAAAGAGATACGCTTCAAAAATACAGATCAACAACCATTTCATTCCAACGAACCATCGAAGATATCCGGAAACCACGTGAACTCATCGAGGGGAATGCCCTCTTTGAAAACATCATTAGTGTAGGAAAATGGGGACAGCGAGTCGAAGCGTTAAGAGAGATGACTGAACACAACCGAGTATTCCCTGAATACAGCAGTGAATTTTTCGAAGAATGGATCAATAAACTTGAAACTGTTGAATTCACAAAGACACTAACCGAAGGGAAACTTGTTAAAATGTTTAAAGAAAGACCAGCCGAAATCACAAGACACTTAGGCCGACTTGGGGATGACACACCTCAATACATCTACGCCATTGCGGCCCAAGGACTCCTCCGATCAAGAGGGCCCGTCCGCAACTTTTTCCTCAAAATCTGGAGCACACACGAAACCAAATACTCCTTCAAAATCTTAAGTGCCCTCGGGATAGTAGACCACATTAGAATCAATGAATTCGGAGAACCCCCACCCTCGGGACACGAGTTATTTGGAGATTTCCCTGAAGCCTGGCTAAAAGCCAGACCACAAGACCACGCCAATATTATGAAGGAACTAACAAGAAGAACCATAAACAAAAATAACAATATTAAAGGAACCAAAATAATGAGATTCGAGAAAGGATTCATGAAAACATACCTTTCCCAAGTGGCCGCTTGACAAACCAGGTCCTACAGGTATAATAGTGCTGGCCTCGACCTTTGAGAAAGGCAGATTTCATAAGATAGAAATCCGTCATTCCCTGGGGTTTGACCCAGGTTGATCATTCGGTGCAGTTACGGCCTTCACGTCTACGACATGAGCGGCTTTAACGCCCATCCGATCAATTTGACAACAGAGATAGAAAATAAACCACATTCATGGCGGACTTTCTGCGCGCACTCCACACCTATCAGCGCCCAGAAAGCCCGCCGTGAATTCTTGCGATGGGACCCCTGAGGGGGATTTGATAGCGTCAAAAGATCAAGGAGATCACCGATGACGCCCGCTGCCGCTGACCCGACCCGCCCGACCGCTTCCCGTCTCGATCCCGTGCGAATGGAGATCGAAGAACAGACCGGGGAGAACTCGTGGAAGGTCCTGCTGATGCTGAAGAAACAGGTGGTCGTGACCCTCCTCGCAGTCCACCACGGAGTGGGAGAGGACCTCATCGAGGGAATGGAAGACCCCGACGAATGGGTCTGGGTGACCGGAATCCTCGAGACCAATCCCGAAACCCTCGCGGCCATGAACGGTCGCGTCGACATCGGAGAGGTCAACATCGACATCGATCCCGAGGACATCATCAAGGTCATGCCCTCGATGTTCGACCTCCTCGAGAACGAAGGAACGATCAAGATCCGCGACCAGAGGATGCCCTTCGACTCCTTCCCCTTCCTGCGATCGGTCCAGGGCCCTGTCCCGACCGAGCCGTCCACCCCCCCAGGCATCCACCTGATCTGAAACAAACGGCCCTTCCGGCATAAAAGCCGGCCGGCCAAAGAAACATACGATCTTCTCCGAAAAGAAAGGACAATAGCCTATAGACTGAAATCCCCAGAGGGGCTTCTCCCCTCTACAAATCGCAACGTAAGCCCTCACACCTCCAGAGAGACTGCGTTGCGAATAGAGCGCGTTGAGCAATCCGCGCTCCCCGAAGACTAGGCCGAGAAGGCCTCAGTCCGGGACCTGGTGGGAGGGGGCGACACCCCTCTCCCACCTACCCATCAAAAAAACTTCTTCATCGGGATCCGAAAGGATGGTCAACATCCCACCGAAGAAGTAGGGCACGTAGAGCTAATGCCAGGCAGCTCCGAGCCCCCCTAGAGAGGCTCCAACGACAACTCCTATCAAAGGAGCCCCAAGGGAAACAGGCAGAGGGGGGCGGCCAATTCGCCTCCCTCTTGCCTCCCTTTGGCCTTTAATTAATTTTCTATCTCTGTTCAATTCAATTTCACAAAAACCCATCACATCATGTGCCGGGATTTCGACAAATCAAAAAACCTCCCCCCTACTTTCTCCTCCCAACATCGCTCCTCAAATACTCCCCAAGCTAACCAGAGGAGCCTGAGGAGATTTGACGGTTCTTTCTGTTTAGCTACATCCGGACGTGTCGCCACATCCAATACACTTATAACAAGTTCCATTACGGACCATCACCGATCCACACGTGGTACACATGGGCGCGTCTTCGTTATTCATTCGAAGCGCCATATTACTCTGCATAGACCCCAATTGTTCCATATTTCCAACTGTGACCGTTTCTTTAACCGCCACCGCTTCACGTTCAACCGTTACAGAAGCAGCCGCCGTCTCCGAACCAACACCCTGTGTGGCACGCATGCCTCCAACCGACGCCACCATTTTCTCGAAATCTTCCTGTAAATGAGCGTAATTAGGTCGAGACAACGTACCATTTTCATACGCACGATCCACCAATTCTTCATTGTGATACTTCTTAGCTACATCCTTATCCAAGAATTTAAGCGCCAACCATCGTCCAAGATAATCCATGATTGATTTAACCATTGGAATCTCAGAATTTTGCGTCATACCAGCCGGCTCAAATCGAGTGTGAGTGAACTTACGAACCATCACTTCAAGCGGCACTCCGTACTGCAAATTAAGAGACAACGACAACGCAAACGCATCCATAATCCCAGACAACGTGCTGCCTTCTTTACTCATCTTAATGAAAACTTCACCTGGCTGACCATCATCATACAGGCCACACGTAAGATACCCTTCATGTCCTTGAATACTAAACTTATGAGTGAGACTGTGACGTTCATTTGGCAACTTACGTCGGAATGGCTTTTGAATGATTTTTTCAACCACTTCCCGATGAATTTCATGTGGCTCCATCTCCAATTCAGCATCTGTGAAATCAAACAATGACCCCAGATTCCCAGGTAAAGACGAAGTACTAAGCGGCTGACTCAACTTAGAACCATCACGATAAAGTGCATTGGCCTTAAGCATATACCTCCAACTTTCCAAATAAGCTTCTTTAACTTCATCAACCGTGGCTTCTTCCGGCATATTAATGGTCTTAGAAATAGCACCAGAAATAAACGGTTGAGCGGCCGCCATCATTTTGACATGCCCCTTCCAATGGATAAACCGTTCTCCGGTCGAGCCACAACGATTAGCACAATCAAACACCGGATAATCTTCTTCTTTAAGATGAGGAGCGCCTTCGATTGTCATGGTTCCACACACATAAATATTGGCTTCTTCAACCTCTGCACTTGTAAATCCAAGGTGAACCAACATATTAAACTTAGGATCAGCCAACTGTGATTCTGTCATCTTTAAAATTTCCTGACAGAAATCTTCACCCAACGTCCACTTATTAAAAGCAAACTTGAGCTCAAACACACTTTCAAGCTGTCCTTCAATCGCCACCAACTGCTTGTCACTGAATCCACGCTCACGCAAAGCATCATGCGAAATAGAAGGAGAACCTTTAAGTGTTCCATGTCCTTTTACATAATGAAGGATCGATTCAATCTGTTTAGGCATATAACCAAGATTTTCAAGAGCCGGCTGAATAGACTGATTAGCAATTTTGAAATAACCACCACCCACCAATTTCTTAAATTTAACCAACGCGAAATCTGGCTCAATTCCAGTGGTATCACAATCCATCACAAGCCCAATCGTTCCTGTCGGTGCAATCACCGTAACCTGAGCATTTCGATATCCATATTCCGTCCCCCATTCAAGAGCACGATCCCAAGAATCTTGAGCTGCTAACAATAAATCCTTGTTCACTAATTTTGAATCAATACCAACCGGAGTGATCGAAAGATCTTCATACTCACTCTTATCAACATTGTAAGCCGCACGGCGATGGTTTCGAATCACACGCAACATTGAATCCTTACTCTTATCATGAGCTGGAAATGAGCCACGGATCTTAGCCATTTGAGCAGAAGTCGCATACGCTTCTCCACACATAAGTGCGGTGATCGCACCACAAATCGCCATACCTTCCTCACTATCATAAGGAATTCCCTGACGCATCAAAAGTGATCCGATATTAGCATAACCCAGTCCGAGCGTACGAAAATCATAACTCAACTTAGCAATCGATTCAGATGGAAACTGCGCCATAAGCACAGAAATTTCCAACACCATCGTCCACAAATGACAGGTATGACGGAACCCTTCTATATCAAACTCTTTCTTTTTCTCATCATAATACTTAACCAAATTCACAGACGCCAAATTACACGCCGTGTCATCCAAGAACATATATTCAGAACAAGGATTACTTGCATTGATTCGTCCACTTTCAGGACACGTATGCCACTCATTAATAGTTGAATCATACTGCAATCCAGGATCTGCACACATCCATGCCGCTTGAGAAATTTGTTCCCACAAATCACGAGCCGGAACTGTCTTATACACAGACCCATCTCGTCGATTGATAAGATCCCATGTGCCATCTTTTTCAACCGCACGAATAAACTCATTGGTCACTCGCACTGAATTATTAGAATTCTGACCACTTACGGTTGCATACGCTTCTGATCGGAAATCAACATCATACACACCAAATGTGAATGTTTCAGGGGTAAGGCCATTCTCTGTCACCATCAAAATCACACGCTTAACAATATTAAGCGGGATGTGAGCTTTACTGGATTTAAGAATAAGACGCCTAAGATCAGGATTGGATTCTGCCTCCGCTCCCTTCTCATAAACCGAATCAACAATTCCCTTAAGATGTTCATAACATAATTTAGAACCGGCCACGAGCGCGGCCACTTTTTGCTCTTCAATCACTTTCCAATTAATAAAATCTTCAATTTCAGGATGGTCCATGTTCACGCACACCATTTTGGCCGCGCGGCGTGTGGTTCCGCCAGATTTAATAGCACCAGCCGCTCGATCAAACACACGCAAGAAACTCATAAGACCGGACGATTTACCACCGCCTCCCAATGCTTCATTATTCCCACGTAAACGAGAAAAATTTGATCCCGTTCCTGATCCATATTTAAACAGCAACGCTTCACGAGTCACTCCGTCAAAAATTCCTCCCTGCCCCACCAAATCATCCTCAATCGACTGAATAAAACACGCATGAGGCTGAGGTCGAGTGTACGCATCTTCTGATTTCTTCACTTTCCCAGTGGCTTCATCCACATACGAATGACCTTGGGCCGTGCCCTTGATCCCATAAGCATGAGCCAATCCCGTATTAAACCATTGAGGACTATTAGGCGCCGCTCGCTGTGTCACCAATAAATATTTCATTTCATCTTCAAAAGCCTGAGCATCATCTGCCGTTTCAAAATAACCATACCTCTCTCCCCAATATCTCCAAGTTTCAGCCAATCGGCCCACCACTTGCTTCGCAGACCATTCTCCGCCGAGGACCGGATTACCTTTCTTATCCAACAATGGTTTTCCTGTCTTTCGATCAATTTGAGGTACTCCTTGCTTTCTACAATATTTTTGAGCCAATACATCTGTCGCAACCTGTGACCATGAAGTAGGCACTTCCAAATCCTTTTGCTCAAAAACAATCGATCCATCAGGATTAGTAATTCGAGACGTACGCAATTCAAATTCAACACTAGAGAACGGGTCCTGTCCTTTAGCAGTGAAATAACGAGAAATTTTTAAACCTTTAGCCCCAACTTGGGACTGAAAAAAACTATCACGCTCTGACTTAGGATGAACCATGGCCGGCGTGGCCGTCGGAGAAGAAGACATGGGTTAGGAGGGTTAAAAGAGCAAAACCAAGCCACACGAGCGCTCTAAGCGGACGAAACACTAGATATTGTGCTTAAGGGTCAACAAGGACACTAAATATGGTAGATACAAGTCTAGGCATTCACCTCATAATGGTCAAGCATTCTTCCAAAAACAGACTTGGCAAATAGGCCACTTTGTTTGGCCAATAACAACAAGAACCTAAAACCCCCTTATCCAAGCCGTTTCGCAAAAAGACTCGCCTCTTTAAGTAGACGAGATCTCACTTTTTGAGCCAATTCAGGATAATGATCCAAGCAACGGACCTGAAGCACTTGAATGTATTCCAGGTGACCATTCAAAAATCGATTCATCACCCAAATAACCGCTTCATCTGACATATGTTCAATCAATAAATGAAACCGCATCCAATCTTCTCCTGTCAAAAGCGGAGATGCATACACAAATTCCATGATCAAATCACGCAAGGTTTGATTCGCATGGTACTCTTCTTGATCCTCTCCCAACGCTTGAACCAAGCCATAAAGTTCCTTAAGTTTTTCTTCATCGAACAAGACCACAGACAACCACGCATCGGTCACATCTTCCATGGCTTCCAAAATAAACAAGGATTCTTGAATCAATGCAGGAAGCGACACCGCATCCTCTAAAGCCAAATCCAATTGAGATGACAACGTTGAACGCAATTCAGCGTCTTCAAAATCAACCACATCCTCTCTTTTAACACATTCAGAAATAGTCTCCATCAAAACTCGATCACACCGTTCCATAAAATCATACTGCAATTCATCCACATCACGACCCACCGTATCAGCTTCATCTAAACGTGACATAAAGCGCTCCAATGCCACAAATTTCATGGAATCAAAGTCAATCTTTTCAGAGCTCAACGCAGAAGGCATTAGGTTTATTTTTATTTTTGATATTACGAAATTATACCTGAAATTCACGCCAAAAGCCACCCTCACCTATGAAGATACGCTTTACATATAAAAAAAATCACGGACGACGAGGGCCCAGAACCCACAACATAAAACGCGCCATCACTTTGGGCACCATATTCCACTTAGTAAGCGATGCGGCTCAAAAGGAAAGTATCGCAAATAACAATACTTTTAGGTAAGATAGAAACCATGAAATTCCTCATCACCGGCCCACGCGGCTATCTCGGACAACACTTTCAAAAATTTCTCCTCGAACACGGCGAAACGGTCATCCCCAGTCAATCAGACATCGGCGACCTAGAAGCCATCAGAGCGGAACTTAAAACACACACTCCCGATGTGATAATAAACTGCGCCGGAAAAACTGGCAGACCCAACGTAGACTGGTGCGAAACCCATCAAGCCGAAACCCTCTACGCCAACGTGACCGGCCCACTTATTTTAGCGCAAGCCTGCACAGAAGCAGGTGTTCGCCTCGTCCATTTAGGCTCAGGCTGTGTATACGACGGTGATAACAACGGCCAAGGCTTCTCCGAAACAGATAAACCTAACTTCGAGGGCTCATTCTACAGCCGAACCAAAGCCTGGTCTGAACGCATGCTCTCAGAATTTCCCGTACTTCAACTTCGACTACGCATGCCTATCGACGCCAATGCAGGCGAACGCAACTTCATCTCAAAAATCCTCAAATATGACAAAGTAATCAACGTCCCCAATTCCATGACCGTGATCGAAGACCTACTCCCCGCCTCCTACGAACTCATCAAACAAGAGAAAACCGGCATCTACAACATGACCAATCCCGGACAAATCGACCACAAAACCATTCTCGATCTCTATCGAGACTTGGTCGACCCCACCTACACGTATGAACTCATGTCGGTCGAAGAAATGTATGACAAATATGCCTGTGCCGGACGCTCCAACTGCCTTCTCAACACAGACAAACTTGCCGCTGAAAATATTCGTATGCGACCCATCGAAGAAGCCATCCGTGACTGCCTCATTAAAGGATTTAAAAAATAGCTTGCATGGACGGTCTCATACTCCCCTTCCTAACCGTGCTCCTCGCCGAACTTGGAGACAAAAGCTTCTTAACAGTGAGTTTACTCGCCTCCAAAACCAATCGTCACCTAACCGTTTTTGGCGGCGCATTCACCGCCTACATCATTATCAACACCCTCACCGCCTTTGCCGGACACTCACTCGCCGACATGATCAATCTAGAGATCCTAACCATAGGCGCCGGAATTATATTCATTCTTTTCGGGATCAAATCCATCCTAAGTAAAGAAGAGACCTCCCCCGAAACACTCCAAGCCAGCACATTATTCCGTTCAACTTTTGGACTCATTTTCATCGCAGAAATCGGCGACCGCACCAACATCGCCACCGGCTTATTCGCCACACAATATCACCCACTAATCGTTCTGCTAGGAGTCCTAACTGCCCTTGCCATTGTCACCCTACTTGCAATCGAATTAGGGAAATGGATGGCAAAACGAGTCAATCACACTCTTATAGCACAAATCAGCGGCCTCATATTCATTGCCATTGGAGTGTGGATGTTGGTCTAGAATAACTTGTCACCCTCTTATCAATTTCGAATTTAGGGTGTTTTTTGTCCGGCTCTTGTCGTAGTCTCCACTCGATTGGCGATTTTTCCTCGTTCTCGATAAGCCCGCGGTGGGCCAGTTCGTTGTGTTCTTTGCACAGCGGTTGCAGTCGATCGGGATCGTGTGCATGTTTTAGGGCCCACCGCTCTGTGTGGTGCAACTGATAAACTGGTTTTTTACAGGCTGGGTAAGCGCATTTATTGTTTGTTCGCGTGATCACGTGCTTGCGGATTTTGGCAGGAATGTGACGGGAATCGGTTTGGACTGGATCGGGTTTAATTTCGGCCTCTTTTTGTTCAACGTTGTCTAGGAATTTACCCAATAATTCTTCGAAGTCGGCTCGCTTGCTCAGTTGATCCAATCGTTTGGCAAGAGTCTCGGGAAGGGCTACATTTATCGTCATTTTGGACAATTTTGCAGGTTGAAGACTTGTCACGTGACAAGATTTTCTAGTTTCCCGTACGTACGTTTCTAGCCCGCGAACGGTGAGAGTTTCCGCCTTATCCGCCCAGAACTCAGCTGTTTCCGTGGTGGCCACGTTTGCGACCGGTCTCACGGCATGAATGCCTTTTTCTTGCGCAACCTTCAGAAGCGCGGGCATGTGTTCAATTTTGCGAACTGTCCAGAGTGCCATCTCAACCTGATAGCGGCTCATGTTAGCTAGTTTGGCTGCGTATTCGTAGATTGACCCAAATCCTTCCTTCTTCCAGATTTGTTGACGATCGATTTCAGGTAACATTAATGCGCATTCTCTCATTAATTTTTTGATGTTTTTTCCGCATTCGGAGAACCGTTTGTGAAGTTCCTTGGTGGTCATACTTAGAGGGATTAGTGAGGGTCTATGATACCACTTTTCAACCTGTTATTCGAGCTTGATAAAGCATTTCACCTTGCGCCGTTATGTACCCGCATTTTAATGGTTACAGAACCATGAACAAAATATGACACGGGGGCAAACGAGGCTCACCTAACCACACGTAACCACTACAAAAAGCCCCCCCATCCACAAACCACAAACCAATCCATCCACAACGGCACCCAAAACCTACTCTTCCCACTCCGGACAAAAATCCCACATAAACTGAAACCACTTTCGATAACTATCTGCCATAGGCTTACTTATGATTACAAAAATCGTGATGTCGTCGTTAATTTCCATTAAACCTGCCCCCGTAAATGACACCACATGATCCCCGAAAATATCAACCATGGCTGGAGTGGAATACTTTTTCGGCAAAAATTTATAAGGCTTACCCACCGATTTAGGCACACGTACAGCCTCATTTTTAACCTCATGGTCAAAAATATGACGGTACTTCACTCCCCGCTTTTTCGCATCTACCAAAAATCGATCTAAAAACGTCTGAAGTCGTGGATCAAACCACGCCCCTTTTGCACCAATAAAACATACATCTTCCTGCACGCTCAAAATATCACGTAAATAATTTTTAAAACCCTCAATGCCCTTATAAATAAAAGCTGCCTCCTGTTCAGGACGAGCACTAAACATCGTTTCAAGTCGAGGCATCACTCCCTCCAGCTTCATCCGTTTCTCATCCACCAATTCCATCAACTTAGAAGGATCCACCGGACGATACAAATTTTCACCACTTCCCATAATCTGAAAAACCAACCCCTTCTCGATAAGCCGATTCATTGCATCATACACATTGCGACGGTGAATTTTAGACTTCAAAGACACCTCACCCACCGTCATTTCACCCTCCGAAAGCATGGTCTCGTACATTTTAGCCTCATTCGGAGAAAGCCCAATTTCAGTAAAAATTCCTTCATACATAATACATATATTCTACCACTAACAGATCAATGGTGTCAACTAGCACCACGTGGTGGTATTGGCCACTCGATAAGATTAACGCATAATTGCGGCGTAAGTCAATCAACCCTAACCCCGCCACCATGGAAACTTCAAATTTCTTTGAACTCACCTTCAACATTCCCATGCCATTACCGGAAGCCGTCGCAGAGCTTGCAGAAGCATTCAGGATTGAAGAAACTTCAACCTATCTTCAATTCCCCGAACTTAAACCAACCGATCAAGTTACTATAACCGAACTCTTCCCGGAAAATGATCAACACCTCGCAATCATTCAAGTCATCAAACAACCAGAACAAGATACCCCTGCTCAAGGCGTAACTATTTATCCGGAATTCATAGAAGGATTAGATTGCTATAAACCCATTAATCTACCCACTCAGTTAGGAAATCTAACGACAGAAGAAGAAGCCGAATTAGCTCAATACTTTTACGGACATACCACCGGATCAGCTAGAGGCAGAGAACTCGCTGCCATAAAAAAAGGTTCCCTAACTCGAGAAGAAGCCGCAGAGCTCAAAATCGCCCTGGAAAAAAAATTTAGAGACAATCCAACCATAAACTTTTGGACTTGGTCTCAATTCCAACCCCAACACATTCAAGATTTATGGTGGCGATCTGTTAGAGTATAACCTGAACCAACTGACCATCTAAAAGACCTCATTATGACATCCTCCCCCACCATGACTTCAAAAATCTGCTCCACTTGTCAAACCAAGTTCACCATCGCGACAGAGGATAAACAACTCTACTCTCAACTTGGCGTACCCTCCCCCTCCCTTTGCCCCGACTGCCGACACCAACGTCGACTCACCTACCGGAATGACCGTGTCTTCTACAATCGAAAATGTGACAAAAGCGGCAAATCATTCATCTCTATTTACGCACCAGAAAAACCATACACCGTATATCATCCAGATAAATGGAACAGCGACCACTGGGACCCCATGGACTATGGCCGCGACATCGACTTCTCTCGCCCCTTCTTTGAGCAATTTGCAGAACTTCAACAGCAAGTCCCTCGGCTAGGAATCGACATTGTAAACTGTGAAAATAGCCTTTACTGCAACTACTGCGGAGACGACAAAAACTGCTATCTCGACATTGCCGGCGAAGCCAACGAAGACTGCTATTTTAATCTTTTTACCAAATACTCAAAAGACTGCTGCGACACCACTTTCGCCTACCATTCCACCCTTTGCTATGAATCCATTCAAGTCTACAACGGATATGACCTCAACTACTCCATGTACTGCGACGACACCGCAGAATCATCCTTTGCCTATGACTTAAAAGGATCAAAAAACTGCCTCTTTTCCGCCAACCTCCGTCAAAAAGAATATTACATATTCAATAAACCCCACACGAAAGAAGAGTACGAAGAAAAATTAAAGGCACTCGATTTCGGATCATATTCAAAAAACCAACAAGCCCTCAAACAATGGACCGACTTTCGTCGAGAAAATGCCATTTACCGTGACGCCTATTTACTAAATTGCGAAAACTCAAGCGGCAATAATCTGAAAAACTGCAAAAACACTCACCACTCATTCAATGCCACCAACTGCGAAGATTCAAAATACCTTTACGACGTACTAGATGCCACCAACTGCCAAGACATGAATTATTCACTGTACAAACCTGAAGTCACCTACGAAACCATCAGTACACTGGCCATGAAATACTCCGCCTTCAATATGGCCAGTCACTACAATCACAATGTTTTCTACTGCGAAATGATCAACGGGTCATCTGACTTATTCGGCTGCATCGGATTAAAACACAAAAAATACAGCATCCTCAATAAACAATATTCAAAAGAAGAGTACGAAATACTACGCACGCGCCTCATCGAACACATGAAAACAACCGGTGAATGGGGAGAATTTTTCCCATCCTCACTATCTCCATGGGACTACAACGAAACGGTAGCCAATGAATATTTTCCACTCACTCAGGAAGAAGCCCTAAACCAAGGATTCACTTGGTACGAGAATCCCAACGAACCCAAAAAAATTCTCCAAACATACAAAATCCCGGACCACATTCAAAATGTGCCAGACTCCATCACAAATGAAATTTTGACCTGCAAAACATGTGATAAAAACTTCAAAATCATCAAACAAGAACTCACTTACTACAAAAAGAAAGGATTACCCATCCCACACAATTGCTCTGATTGCCGACACAAAGAACGCATCAAATTACGCCCACCACGACAACTTTTTGATAGAACATGCACACAATGCAAAACCCCTACTCGCTCCTGCTTTAACGAAAAACGTCCTGAAAAAGTCTACTGTGAAACGTGCTATCTAAAAACGCTATATTAAGAAACGAGTCCGGGTGAATTGAGGATACAACTCACCCGGCACAAACACTGTGCCTTTGAGAGAATAGTCATAAGAGTCAGTATCAAACAAGCCGCCGAAGGCGGCGACGAACACGGGCCAGGCCCGCGCCGCCGCCGCCCCACCGGACATCCACACACCACTAGGGTCGTCGTCGAGTTCTTTTCACATGTAATGGAAGGCCTGCGGAGCAGGTCCTTGAGTCCATTACAGATCCGAACAGTGACTGGCAGAAGCCAGTATGTTTCGAATCAACGTCCCCAGCAGTAGGGGACGTCTAGTTGGACGCGAACTCGGCGTCGATGGCCTCGCGGGCGATCTGGTCGTCGATCCACTCGGTGAGCTTCTCGGCGGCCACGGCGTTCAGGTACAGGTCGTACTCCTTGGTGCCGCGGTCCAGCTCGTCGTAGGTCTCGACGAGGTTGGGGTGGTTGGGCTCGGCCTCGCGGGCGTACCCCGCCCAGACCTTCCAGGTCCGCTCACCGAGGGCTTCGTCCTCGATCAGCATCGCCGGCCAGCCCGCCTTGCGGGTGATCAGGCCCTGGACGAAGTCGCGGAGATCGGACAGGGACTCGATGCCCTTCTCGACCACCTGCTCCATCACGTACCCGAAGACCGACACGAACGGCCCCACGTTGGAGGCCTTCACCGGAACCGACAGCAGCGCGAACTGGAGGATGTTCGGCTTCTGCTTGGCGTCGTTGTCCCGGACCGGGGCGTAGGTGAACCCGTCGGCGA
>CAZBGQ010000012.1:0-5129 GCA_964491515.1 uncultured Candidatus Peribacteria bacterium | reverse complement strand
AAACCATTAGAGGCTGATACTTCGATAAATCGAACATCACTGTAATTCCTTCTCGCAAAAGCGAGAAAACAACATAATATAAAAAGATAAATATGTCAAGAGAGGAGCCCCTCAATAGCATCACCCAAATCATCAATCTTACTTTCTACAATCGTAGCATTCATACTCATTCTCAAAAACTCATAAAAATGTTGCCGATACAATTCCTGTTCAGGCTCTCTGGCAGGAACACTCTCTCCAAAATCTGCTAGCAAACGCACCCGAGAATCCCCAGAAAAATAATGCCGAATAATACTCAAAACATACTGATCCAAATAAGAACGCCTCGATAAATCCCCCACCCATCTCCAAGCTTCTGCATTAAACTGCCTCCTTACCTGAATCGCTAAATCAGAAAAACGCCCTGTTCCTTCCGTCAACACAATGGGTACATTATTTCTCAACGCACCTTCAGCCTCAGCGATGGTAAACAGACCGCCATTTCCCACCACCATCACACGTTGTTTTCCTTCACTCAATCGCTGATAAATAGCCTCCATATATTCAACATGCCTAAAATAAGGTGCCTGCCCTTTTATATCTCCAGGCCAATTCCAACCTGCATCAAAAGGCGTCACAATTGAATCAAAAGGGCCAATCGCATACGGCTCTCCATGAGGACTTGTAGTCAATCGCTTATTTCCAGGGTAATAGGTCTCTCCACCTGGAGATACCGCAAAACAATGGGCCCGTTCATTTACCGGTAAATGATCTGTACGATTTTGATAATCCAACCAAGCATTTCCCATATCCACCCCAAAACCTGATTGGGTCCCTGGAGGAGCCACATTAGCCTTATATCTATGAGCTACCTCCAAAATCTCTCGCGACATCTTAGCACTCGGACTTTCTTCCCCTGAATCATAACCTGTATTCGCACATCCTCCTGCAAAATTGATACACGCACGGCCAGGAATCAATCCCAAGGCTCGAGTAGCTTTTTGCTCCATGGCGTAAGGGATAGTTTGATCCCCCTCCGCTTCTACAATCTTGATTGAACGCCCACACTTACTCATCCCTTTATCATAAACCCAAGGCTTTTTCTTCAAATAATTCGAATCAAATTCATCCAAAAAATGAGAATCAAATGCCACTTCAGATGGCTGAATATCCACCGAAAAATCTCGAACCGCTTCATGCGGATCTTCATGGCTAAACAATCGATCGCCATAACGATCTATCAATCTTTCACAAAAATCTTGGTAATCCAAAACAATGTCTGCCATCCGCACATAAGGTTCTTCATCGAAATCACCAAACGCGGACTCCATCCGCTCCGCTTCTAAATCCTGCTTCAAACGTTGAAACTCAGCAACAAACGAACGATAAAACACCTGCGCCTGAGGATATTCATCCGGAAACTCCGTCAACAAAATCGCATTAAACTCCTCCATATTTCTTTGCAATGCAGAAAATGCTTTACTTGGAGTGGAAAAAGGGAATTTTTTGAAATGACGAGTAGGTGCAAAAAAAATATAATCTCTCAAACAAAGCGACATATGCCGATACGTCATCACAAAAGCTTCTAGCTGTTCATAATCTGCACGATTTAACTCAGGGATTTTTTCAAACTCCTCACGTTGCTCTTCATTTAAATGTTTATCTGGCGCCAATAAAATTCTAATCACTTTCTCTCCATAAACCACTTCCAAAAACTGATGCTGCAATCCACCACTCGCCTTCTGAAAATGCCCCCTAAAAACCATAAATTGATCCTCAGCTGATGATTCAGGCATCCCATGATTTAATACCATGCCAACCATACGCAACACATCATAATAACGTGCGTCATTAAGAATGCGCTGACGCACACGATACGTGTCCTTCGCTGTCCGCGCCACATCATGAGATTTCCTCATATCAACCTTATCATGAGATAATCCTGGCATAGCTACTAACCCCTCACCTAAGGTAACTTCATCAGAAATCACCGCTCCGAGCACCTCAGCTATTTGAAGTACGGACGTAACCTTCCCTACATAATTTTCATCAACACCATACTCACGCCCATGATCCTCTAAAAAATAATTAACAGCTGATTCCGGAATACGAACTTCTGGCCGAATCAAGGCTTGAGGAATATAAGAGTTACCACCTAAAAGCATCATAGTTGAAAATTCAGCAGCCCCTGAGTTAGGGCACGCATCACGGGCAGATTCCCTCATGGAAGCAGCATCGTAAGCATTTTCAAAACTAAATGACTGCAAACGATGAACTCGTCCCAATGCTCGATCAAATCGTTTTGCCTTCAACCCCTCCTCACGTTCAACAGCCACAACATCATTGTTAGCTTTTGCACGCTGCAAACGAACTTCATTCATATCTTCAGAAGAAATCCATTCATTCTCAACCAAATAAATCAGAAACTCATCGTCTACATAAGCAAAAGGCACATGCGAACGAATACCTTTCTTATCTCTTACCGTTTTTAAGGAATCTAAACTAAACCAAAGTCCATTCACATCCACCGTTACTTGATTCTTTCCCTCATCACGAACACTCTCCGCATTTCCACTCACAAAAAGATGACGAACAAACTGAGATCGCGCACGCAATACACGCTGTTTAGCATAACCACCCACTATATGATTACTTTCTTTCTGAATCTTAACCAATTCCCCATAAAACTTTGCCAACTCATGAAACTTCAACGTTCTAAATGCTTTTTTTGTATAAAGTTCTTCTGGAATAAAGCCCAATGTACCCATCAAAGCACGAGCCATTACTCGAGGTTCATAACGAAATGTTTGGCCCACCAATGGAATCCATTTTCCAACAGGCTTCTGAATTGGCCCCGGCTTACCATCTCTGCTAGGAATTTGTTGCTTACGCTGAGAAACAACTTGGAGAAGATCATCACCGCGACCTTCAACTTGCAAAGCAGATTTAAGATGACCCAACCGATCACGCTGAGCTTTCAAACGACGCCCAGTTAATTGAGCAACTTTTCGATCAATAGCAGACAAAAACTGAACTCGATCCTCAGCACTTAATTGATCCACCACTGCAATAGGTAAATCATAAGCAGGCAACCCTAACTCATGCTTCTCTCGAAAAAAAATAGGCACTTTATAAACAGAGCCTTCCAAAGGACCACACAATTTATGAACAAACTGATCCGGATCACGACGAATACTTTCTGCAACGTGGCCAGGAGGCATATCCGAAGCCTGTTCCCACATATGATTACGCACCATCTGCATCTGACAGATCACCTGTTCCTGAACCACGCACTCATAAAGCAATACTGGATTTTTTGATAATTCAGTAAGTTCCGGAGAAAGCGGCACACACAATGCAGACATATCAACAGAATCATCACTTTTAAAAACTCCATCCAAAAACAACCTCATCTGAGTCGTCACTCTTCTATATTCAAGCCCAATCATACCCGACAAAGCATTCGAAGATCCTGATCCAAACAAAGACAATTCACGATTCATCTCACTCCCCGTTTGACCACTAATCAGACGAAAAAGCTCCAATCGAGTTTCTAAATTTTCAACTCCAACAAGCTGGGAATCAACCGTTACACCCCGATCCTCTAAACGAACTTTTAAATCATCAACCCTGGAAAGAGGTTCTTCCAACTCATAATAAGCATATTCTGCCGCCACTCCCAAAAACTGATTAAACCAAACCGGCCAATCTTCACGTTCAAATTCACCAGGGAAATTCTCAAAACGTCCCCTCCTATACTTACGGCCCAAAACCTCACGTGTAGAAGTACCTGCCTCATCCAACACAACCTGCAAGCCAGAATCATCTAAATCTTCAGGCCCTAACGGAACCGGAACAGAATCAGAGAGAACTCCCTCTTCCGCTGGTTCATCGATTTTGTTTAATGGATCTTCAGGCATAGTTTTCACTTATAAAAATCTTATTATTATACCTGAAAATGAAGAAAAAAGTAAGAGGACCTGACCTTCCCCAAGACCGACACCTCACCCACCACCACAAAAACTTCTGTTAAAAAATCGCCGCAGAAAATGAAATTCAACTTTAGCACCTCCTAAACTTGCCAACATAAACTAAACGGCGTAAAATAAACTTATTAAGCTCTTAACCTATCTATATGGGTACTCATCGGGCCAACTCATCAATTATCGCAATCTTAGTTTTACTCTTATTGATCGCAGGCGTTCTCTATCTATTCTCGCAAAATCAACAAATAGAAGTAGACACTGAGCCCACTCCTGTCGTCGAAGAAATCATCGACGTAGAGGAACCCATGGTCACCGAAGAAGCCACCGAGGAGACCAACGTCGAGGAAGATACCTCTCTAGAGGTCCCAACCCTAGACGACGATGACTCCCCCGCTGAAGAGATAGTGGTCCCCGAAGAGGCAACCGTTGAAGAAACCGTTGAAGAGACCGAATAAGCACGGTACAGTAAACATCCATTTCTGACCCTTATTTCAACATGCCCGCGAAAACAACCAAAGCCCCAAAAATTAAAAAAGACATGACCATCAGTCACGTCCTAGAACTTCACCCGAAAGGCTCTGAAATCATGCAACAGTTCGGACTGCACTGTTTTGGCTGTAGCATCAATGTTCTCGAAACACTTGAACAAGGAATTATGGGACACGGAATGCCAGAAAGCACCCTCACTGAACTGCTAAAGGCACTCAACGACGATCTCTCAAAATTCCGTAAAGACCTCAAGGAAAAAGGCATCGCCCTCAGCGAAAAAGCTGCTCTAAAAATCGTAGAAATCGCCCAAGCTGAAGACCGAAAACAGTTTGGTATTCGTGTAAAAATGATCCAAGCCGGAGGATGTTGCAGCGGCCCAACGTACTCAATGGACTTCGAAGAAACCGCAGGAAAAGGAGATAAAATTCTTGGGTTCGATCACCGTGTCACCCTCTTTTTCGACAAAGAATCCTATAAAAACATGAAAGGAAGCAACATCGACTATCTAGTCTCCTACGAAGCAGAAGGCTTCAAAATCGACAACCCCAATGTCACCCCTGGAGGCGGATGCAAATGCAAAGGAGAATAAAACCCATTCATAGCGGACAACAAACCTGAAAAGAGGTTGACTTATTAACCAAAACATGGCAAGATTCTTCCTTGAATTAATTTCGA
>CAZBGQ010000011.1:0-42260 GCA_964491515.1 uncultured Candidatus Peribacteria bacterium | reverse complement strand
CTCGGAGCACTTTTGACTTACCTTCTTCTTGCCAGCACATCAATTCTAAACGAAAATATTAAGAGCAGCCTTTACCTAAGATCCGACTACCAACCTTCAACAAAAGAATACTACATCCAACCCAAGATCAACCCGATAGAAGGAACTATGAATATAGATTGACCTGGAGGCCTGTAAATATGTTATAGTTAAATAAATTAATTTATTTACTTCATTAACCCCTCTCAAATGAAGAATGAAAGCTTTCTCGGTCACCCTTTCTGGATTTTCTGGATTGGACTTTTGACTGGAGCCCTCATCGTAGGACTTCTATTCTCCTACCAAGCCATTGAACGACAAAACCTTCAAGATGCTTATCTTAAAGGTGGCTTCACAACCACCCCAATCAACACTATCGATTGGCCAGGCGGACTTTAAGTTTCACTAATATTTAAAAAAGAGGATGCCTTATCTAAGGCTCCTCTTTTTTTCTGCAAACCGATCTCTCATCTCAGCTAACAACTGTTGCTTTTTATCAACAAATGGCCCAAAACGCTTAACTTCATTAGGATTACACTCAGTAGGATCATGAATAAGCTCCCAAATACGCTCAGCTTCATTAAGACATCGCTCAGCCTCTTCAATTGAATCCGCTAAGTCAAACTGCATATCCCAATACTCCATAGTATTCGTATAAGTAATTACCAAATAGCCACTACTTTTAAGAGCCGTCATAGCATCAATCTCAGCCTTAAATAAGGCCAAACTTTTAGGAGTTCTATCATTTTGAGCCTTCTCTCCCATTCCCAAAAAGAAATAGAGCTGCAATTCAATATAAGCCCGAATATTCCCTGAATCTTTCAAGCTAGATAATTCACGTCGAAAGATTTCTTGATACTCATCAAAATTCTTCAACATCGAACCGCCTTCAATCATAAGATAATAAAGTGACGTCTTCTGAAGAGGAGTCAAATCATTATTTGAGAACAAATATCCACCCACTTCATCCATAAATTGCTTTGCATCTCGAGAAGCATTAAATGAAATAGCTTTATGCCCTTCCTTCTTCGCTTGGAAAGGTAAGGAAATCGCCAATAAACCTTTAACCATAAATTCCATCTTAACCAGCTCACTATAAACATCCCTCAACACTAATTCATCCCTTGGATCAACCTCTCCCTCAAAAACTTCATCTATCTGTTGCCGAACCATTCCTAACCTTTGCACCGCATCCTGAGCAGATTCCGATGCCTTACAATATGAGTCCTCATTATCCGGATTATCTTTTTTTATACTACTAACAAATGCATTTGCCTCTTGATACTTCAATCGTGCTCTATGAAAACCAATATAAATACGCGCCCTTTCTGCATCTCTAACGACCATCAGCTGAGCAACCGTCTTACTCAATTCATCCTTCATTCTCTTAAAATAATAAACATGTGCCTTAACATCCAATTGATCAACCTCTAAAGCTCCAACCTCAGAAGGTGTCAAAACCTTACCTTTAGAAACTGCCCTAAGCTTAGCTTCTGCTCCTTTCAGGCCTTTTTGTAAGCGCTTTGTATCTCGATTCAAATTACACAACACTCGAATCCATCCATGAAATATTTCCATATAAGCCACACGCTCCTCCCTAGAAAACTTCTTAAAATTAGGGAAATTTTGACCTAAAAATTGTCGCGCCAACTGATCAGTATTCACCGGATCATAAGCAGCTCCAGACGCAACCACATCTCGGATAGCCGGGCCAATCCGCTGTGGAGCATTCAAAACATTCGATAATTCAAACAACATATTAGAAGGAACAAAATCCCCCTGAGCTGATACATCCAATAACACAGATAGCACATGTTCTCTATATTCATTTCTTTCCTGCGAATCATATCCAACAATACGGCGACCCGCCCCAGGAATATATCCCTGTGGAAAATGATACTGCGCTCCATCAAATGCCATCAATCCTTGCTCTGCGAGCAGAACCTTAGCTCCCTCAAACGCCGTTGGATGCAACTCAGTCGTAGAATCTTTTACCAAACATTCCAACAATAAATCCTCCGGTCCAGATTCTCCCAAGAATGACGCCAATTCAAACACATGCCGAGCCACCGATCTCTCAGGAAGACGATCGTAGCGAAGCTGAACCATGCGTTGAGTCATGGTTAAATCCGCAGAATAAGCCATACTCAACGACCGTAACGGATTCGGATTACCACGCTCAATAAAATTATTTTCTAACAAATAGTCAATCCAAGGTCGAATAAACGAAGGAGACCACGCTTCTTCATCCCCCATAACTTTTCGACAGAACTGAACCAGATCAGAATGCATAGCCGCCCGTTCAAGCCCAAGCAGCCCAGACACAATCAATAATCCCTGCTCAGGATGAATACCAATCAATTCAATCGTCTCCACAGGAATTGCCGGAATATGGCCAGTGGTGACCACATCATCTGCATCCAAGAAAATATCTGCCGCCATCATCTCCCGACTCATCGTCACAGCACGAGAATCTCCCTCTTGAGTAGTGATCAATAATATCCCACCATTATCTCCTGTTTCATCCGCCAAAAGTCCCTGGAAAATACGTTGCGACTCAGCGTCCATATCCTCAAGGTCATGAGCAAAAAGACACAGTGGCTTTACTTTTTGGGAATAAAGCTTAAACACCGTCACCAATCCCTTAATCACTAATTCCCGATAAGCACTCATGTCTACCGATGACTTTTCACTCGTAATGGCACTGAAAAATAACCGTAACATATCCGCATCTTGAACATTGTTGTCATCTAAAAAGGCTGAGAAACGCTCACCTTTTCCTCCAAAAAGTTCCTTCAAAACATACTGAATAACTCCATACACACGATGCCTCTGAGGAATTGTATTCCTCCCTAAAACAAGGTAGCCATCCAATCGAGCTTGATCAGCTACTGCCTCACGGAAATCTTCAACCGCACCCACATCTGGATTCGCCAACAATTCAATTTTACGAATTTGAGGTGCATCATCTGCTTCAAGACCTTCAAACGTCAGTCCCTTTACCTGAAATAAAATCGAACGAACCTCTCCGAAGGGCTCCTCATACCCATAAGGGATTTGAGGTGACTGACGATTAAACTCAATTTTTGACGCAAAATAAAATCGCCGTGCATCATTAAGGCCACGAAGCCCCTCATACTTACGAGACACCAATGACACTTGAAATCCACGCTTCAACAACGATCGATACGTGGCCTCATCCAAAGCAAATTGTGCATCCACACGCTCACCCAAAAATTCACTTTCATTATGAAACAGATCATCACCTTCAGTATTCTCACGAAAATTCCCTAACTTTTCAAGTAAACGAGCCAAATACCCCACAGGCTCTCCGGCAACATTAATATCTCCTCCTACCGGCCCTTGAACCACTTCCCCAGAAGTCTGAGAAAAACATTCCATTAAATCTGGAAATTCTTCTAACAACGCTTGAGACAAACGCGCTAAACTTTCCTCCACATTCAATGGATAACTCCCATAGATTCCAGCTCCCAAAATCAAAAATCCTTTCTGCCCATCCTCATAAACCGGCTTAACCTGATGAGCTTCACACAACTCTTCCACTCGTGCCATAAACACATCCCATTTACCTCCATAATCCTGAACCATTTCAGGTGTAACATCCTCCCATTGAGGAAATTTAAATGGCTTAAAACTCACACCCAAAAAAGCAGCCTTCACATTCGTTGGACGTTCTACCTTAAGATCAAAAAGACTATTCGCTGTCATCCCCAATCCTTCAACAATACGATCAACAACTTCAGGATCATTTAAATCTGCAATATTCACATCAACACCAGGGATACGATATCCAGAAAAACTTTCCGTTAACGATGTATAAGGGGCCATCTCAACAGGCTCCATGTCAAACCCCGTAGGCGATTCAACCAAAGGAATACCTGACAATGTCTCATCGACCACTTCAACAGCTCCGGTCCCTCTAGCCCCCACCGATCCCAAACCATGCCGACCCCCAACCAAAACCGTTCTTAAAAAAGCATGACCAGGATCAACACGATTACCAGCCGCATCCTCAAGCGAAGCCCCTAGAACACTACCCATATCACTCAAATCCAACACTCCACCCTCGGCACGCCTTTCTTCCATCGCTTTACCTCCTTTCTGATGCTTTTCTGCCACGGCAAATGCCGGCCCCATCAACATCACTCGATTTCCTCGGGTAATAACCATCATCAAACTCCCTTCTTTCCCCGCCGCCGCAATATCCAACACTCCTTTCCCAACCGTATCAGCCTGCAAATCAGCCAAAAAGCCTTGAGCAGACAACAAATCATTCGTTCTATGGCACACTTCATCCCCTGCATATTTTGCAGGACGAATTGAAGGATGATGATACTCCACTTCTGAAACACGATCTGAAAAATGTACTCGATTTTCACGCATTGCATCTTCTCCCAAACCTGACTGCCGATCCAAAGATGACACAATATCGGCACGCATCAACACCGTTCTAGGGAAATGATGCGCGCCCACATAAGGCGTATTAAACCCACTATCATAACGCTTCAACGCCAACCCCAACTTATCTGACAAAGACGCGATACGACCCACAAAACGAGTCGCATAAACTAATAAAATTGTCACAACAAACTCACTATCTTCTCGCATCAATACATGCGACTGACCAGATCCCAAACACAATTCTACCAAAAGCTGATTGAACTCTTTTGGCGTAGGATCACGGTCTAGAAACCGAGTACACAAATCATCCATTTCCGGATGGGGTCCATACATAGGATTGTCTCCATAAACTTGTTCTTGATAGTCCGCTAAACGAGCCTTCCAGCTTGTCAAAAGCTCAATCCTCAATGCTTCCACATTCAATGGCGCCGTTTCGGCAGAGTTAAACGCTCTTAAAAAATCTCTCATTGCTTCAAACTGACGAGGAGCCCTACTGGCCTCCACCGCCTCAATCCTACCCGAGATAACAGAAGAAGTAACACTAATATCATCATCATCTGGAATCACCTCAAAAAGACCCGCACTGCCTAGATCCAACTTGTCCGTAAACACTGGTACCGGAGAGATATCACGCGCAGCACCACCGTGTTCCGTATCCCCTCCTTCCACAGGAGGCTCTAGAGGAAAATCATTCACGCCGTCGAAACCAGGAGATTTTGGGTCCGCCATTATCAATGGGTAAAAGGGGCTTTTTACATTAACAGGTTTAAGCAAACTTGTCAACAGATCAGCCACCAAAAAATGATTTAACTAGAATTTCAATTCAATTCAACTCTAAATCATTGACTAAATAAAGCAAATAATGCGAAGATAATCTCCTAACTTTAAATCATACACTCATGCCCCCTTCAGAAACCCCCGACGCCGGAGAAGTAGTAGTAGTAAAAATCGACGGAGCACAAGCAGTCAATGGACCTCCCGCCGAAAACCCCGAAGCCCTAGCCCTCACCCTCAAAAAAGCCGCGGCAAAGACAACAGCCGCCCTCGATCCAAGCCTTGATCCCGCCACAGTAGCCGGAATAGAAACTCTCAGAGATCACTCCGACACACAAACCTTCAGGTTTGAACCTATCGCCGACACGGATGAAGAAGTTTCCATTGACCCAGCTTTTGAACACTCTCCATTTTTCCGCGGATTACCGAAAGAAGCACAGACTGTCCTCGCGCTTCATGCCACTCCAATGACACTAGGACACACTCAACTCATAAGAGCAAAAGGTCTCTACATTTCGACCGGCCCGGAAAAAGCGCAGTTTGCCGTCATGGACGAAAACACCGGGGAATTTGCCAATATTATTTGGGAAGTTGGGCAAGGAGCTCATATCGGAGAATTTATGCTCGCCTTCGGATCTGAACCCAGCGCTCAACTAGCCGTAATTGGACAACCTACACCGGTACTCTTCATTCCCGCAGACGCACTTGAAGATTTAAACCCAGAGGAACAAAACATACTCAAAGCAAACGCCATCCGTGGCGCACGCTTTCTAAGCAAAACCAATAGGGACCTTTTAAGAGATCAAATAGACGTCGTTGAACATGGTGGAGACATAGAAATCCCCAGCTACGGAGGAACTGAAATACCAACGTGGTTCACAGGGCACCCAAATCTTAAAGAAGTAACCTACCAGCCAGGACAAGAGATAGAATTAAAACCAGGAACACAATACATCCTCGGAGAAGGATCCGCGCTTGTAAAAGATGAAACCGGAACAAGAACTCTAGGGAGAATGACACCAGGGGCACGTATGGGAGAAATCACCACACTCAGCGAAGAAGACACTGACAAACCCACCGCGAGAATCTTTGCAGAAACCACAGACACTGCAGTTTGGGAAATCCCCCTACAAGCATCTGGTAGCCCAATTTACAGAATGCAACTAGATGACATGGGAGCAGCCCTACTCAGCAAATTAAAAGGCATTGCACAACATCAATCCACGCTAAGAGATCAGGCTGCTTCAAGCTAAAATCCTATGGGAAACAACTCAAATATTGACACTCTCTGGGGAGTTTTCGATGAAGAACCCGAGCCTAAGATCGAAAACCCAGACGACCCAGCCAAAGAACCCGATCCAGAAGAAGAACTAGACTCCTATTTTGGCCCAGCTCTACAAGAGTTTCTTGCCCAGGCCGAACGAACAGGATGGGATCCAACAGCATCCTTACCCTCCCATGAAACCACCGGCATATTCGTCCTACCACCGCGCAGAGAATCTGCAACAGCTCCTATTTCAATGGGACCGACCATGGATGAAATATTGATACAAGGATTTCTACGAGAAAATCCTTTTTTCCAAACACTCAGCCCCGAGGGAATCACCATACTTCAACTCCATTCAGAAATCAGTGGATCCGGAAGCAACGCTCTCATCCACTCTCCAGAGGAGGAAAACCCACAATGTTTAATGACCACCAAAGACGCACGACTATTTGCCTTTACTGGGACAGAACCACCACAAACATTAAACCTAAAAGAATTCGAACTCATAGACCCCTTCATCCTCATAGGAGAAGCCCCCACACGCAAAATTAGGACCTCTGCTCCCACCCCCTACATTTCAATAGATCCAGCAGCATTCGAAAAACTCTCAACAGACGACCAGATAGAAATACTGAAAAAAATAATCACCGCAGAAGATACCCTTAGCCAATTAAATCACCGAATACAAAAAGAGCTAGGAGGAGAATTAGGCACCCCCATCCCACGCCTAAAAATGACACTCCCCAACCAAATGTATGTAGACCCCAATACTATTCACCGAACAACCTACAAGGAAGGGGAAAGAATACTTTTTGCTCCAGGGAAATTTGTCCTAATCCCGAGCGGCGCTGTAAATGTTACTCAAGACGAAAAAATGGTGGCCGTCATATGGGGTCCAAACATTCTTTTTGAGCAAGCTGCCATTACAGGGAAATTCCCTGCTGGGATTGAGATACACGCACGTACTCCAGAAGTTCAAGCCGTTTATGTCGGAACCGACCCGCATCCTCAACACCCTGAAAAACAAGTAGATATTTTCAAAGTTCTAGCCAAAAGTCGACGAGATAAAATCCACAAAGCATCACAATTTTATGCCCAACTTATAATGGCAATGATGGCAAAAAACGCCACCAGGTAACTAAAAACCAAGACAAAAAGATATCCCACTATTTTAAAATCACCTATAGCCCAAATTCCTCTCGCATTCCATCAATTTCATCACGAAGTTCTGCCGCTTTTTCGAATTCCATGTTCTGCGCCGCCAAATCCATTTCTGTCTCAAGAGATCGAAGAAGTCGCTCCACTTCATCCTTTGGAATTTTCTTCACATCATAATGCCGAACCTGTCTCTTAGCCTTATCCTTTTTACTTATTGCCAAATCATGGACCGCTTTAATGATCGTTTCTGGAGTAATCCCATGCTTAACATTATACGCTTCCTGAACCACACGACGACGAGCCGTCTCAGACAACGCCTTTTTCATAGAATCAGTTTCTCTATCCGCATACATAATCACGCGCCCTTCCGCATTACGCGCCGCCCTACCAATGGTCTGAATAAGCGCAGTGGCCGATCGCAAAAACCCTTCCTTATCCGCATCAAGAATTGCCACCAACGATACTTCCGGGAGATCAAGTCCCTCCCTCAAAAGATTGATTCCAATCAACACATCAAATTCACCCAACCTCAAATCACGCAAAATTTCAACACGCTCCATAGTATCAATATCTGAATGCAAATAACGCACACGTACTCCTTTTTCTGTCATGAATTCAGTTAGATCTTCTGCTGAACGCTTAGTCAATGTCGTGACCAAAATACGTTCACCACGCTTAGTTCTCACATTAATTTCATCCAATAAATCAAGCACCTGCCCCTTTGTCGGGCGAATCACAACTTCCGGATCCAACAACCCAGTAGGTCGAATGATTTGCTGAACAATGTCAGTTTTTTTAGTATTCGCATATTCATATTTACTCGGAGTAGCCGATACAAAAATCGACGGATTCATGTATTTCTCAAACTCATCAAATTTAAGCGGTCGATTATCATGCGCCGACGGCAAACGAAATCCATAATTCACCAAATTTTCTTTACGCGAATAATTTCCATTGTACATCGCACCCACCTGAGGAATCGTGATATGAGACTCATCAATCACCATCAAAAAGTCATCTGGGAAAAAGTCAAGCAAACAAGAAGATGGCTGACCCGGCTTTAAATCATTTAGATAACGAGTGTAGTTCTCAATGCCCGGGCAATAACCGGTCTCCTGTAAAATCTCAAGATCATACTCCGTACGCGTTTTAAGTCGCTCTGCTTCGAATCCACGCCCTTGCTCCCTCAAAACTTTCAAACGAATTTCCATATCTGC
This sequence comes from uncultured Candidatus Peribacteria bacterium, assembly GCA_964491515.1. Classification (GTDB taxonomy): domain Bacteria; phylum Patescibacteriota; class Gracilibacteria; order UBA1369; family UBA12473; genus CAZBGQ01. The sequence continues at coordinate 33,404 of CAZBGQ010000011.1, read as the reverse complement.
TCGAATCGCCTGCAATGCCGATTCAACTCGTTCACGCGTAGTCACGGAATGTTTAGCTGGAAACACGCGAACCGATTCCAATTCATGAACAACTTCTCCAGTAAAAGCATCCGCCTCCACAATTGATTCAATTTCATCTCCAAAAAAATCAAGCCTATAAATCGTGTCTTGTCCGGGCAAGAAAATTTCCACCACATCTCCCAACACATGAAACATTCCCTGCTTAAAATCAGTGGTCGATCGATTGTATTGCAAATCCGTGAGCTTTCGAAGCAACCGATCACGTGGAATTTCTGTCCCAACTTTAATTTCAAAACTCAAATCCAAATACGACTGAGGTGAACCCAATCCATAGATACATGAAACCGATGCCACAATAATCACATCTCTACGCGAGAGTAGATTGGCAGTCGCCGCATGTCGGAACTTATTGATTTCATCATTAATAGACGCATCCTTTTCAATATAAACGTCCGAAATTGGATTGTAGGCTTCCGGCTGATAATAGTCATAATACGACACAAAATAATGCACCGCATTCTTAGGGAAAAACTCACGGAACTCACTACAAAGCTGAGCCGCAAGTGTTTTATTATGAGCCATTACCAACGTCGGCTTTTGAACCTGCTCAATCACATTAGCAATTGTATAAGTCTTACCTGTACCGGTAGCACCAAGCAACGTCTGATGTTTTGTTCCCTTTTTAAGACCTTTCACAAGATTCTTAATCGCGAGCGGCTGATCTCCTTTTGGAGTGTACTCAGAAACAAGTTCAAATTTTTTCGAAGAAACTGGTAAAAGTGACATAACGGAGGGAGTTTAACGGAAGAAAGCACGGGAAACAAGAGAGAGTACATCCTACCTACCCCTATATCGATTAATCACACCATCCAATACTTCCGTAAAAAGACGCATCACATCCACACGAGCAAACAGTCGAGGATCCGGAACCGGAACTACTTCCATACGACCCAACATAACTTCACTTTGAAGGCGAAGTTCAATGAGCTGGCAATACTGTTTGAAAGAAAGATGCACCATGTCCAAAAAGGCTATAAATGGCTTAAACAAGGGAGTAATCGTACCACAAGAAACAAAAAAGTCAAGAAGAAGGGTTGACAACGAGTAAAATGAATGTTTAAATACCAACTCAAACTTAACTTTAAAATTCATGCAAAATTCAACGCCCCCATGGGAACGCATTCATGATGGAACCGAAGCCGCACTCCCGGAAGGCCGCCCAAAAACAACCTTTCTCCCACAATTGATTCGCCTACAAACCGCACTCAATGATCAAAAATTATGGGAGCCTGGAGAGATGAACCATGCCACAACACTTCTTAGAGACCTTGAAACACTAACCCTCACCGCTAATGCGGACGACATTAAGTTCATTCAAGAACTCCGCACTATGCTTCCCCACTTTCGAAACACATGGATGACCCTCGAGAGACAAGACGTTGAAGAAACTAACGGAACTCAATTGGATCGAACCAACGCATTAACTATATTACGCCAATTGGTCCCCACACTGGAATCCATTGCTCAATGTGATTTTGCACCAGAACAAACACTTCCACTTTCTGGAATGCAAAGACAGTTCGAAGAATGGGCAACACAACACGATGCTAATAAAGCAGCCGCTGAAAAACCAGCCACCACCAGACCTCTAAGCCTCTCCACAGGTCATTCAAGCCTCAAACTCGTAATCGGGCAGGGCCGCCCTAGGGGCAATCGTATTGATGCAATGTTGAGGCATCTATAAAAACTCCAACCTAAAACTAAGACCCCAAAAAGGGGTCTTTTTTAAACGACAACAATATGGTGGTCCCGACAGGATTCGAACCTGTGGCCTCACGCTCCGCAAGCGTGCGCTCTATCCAACTGAGCTACGGGACCGTAGTGAGGGTGAACGGGAAACTTGTTTCCACGTGAACCCGATCGGAGGGCCCTGTAGCTACGTAGTTGCTACGGGACCGTAACGAGAATCATCCTCGAACGGGAGAAATGTAATACCTAAAGCCCCAAAAAGCAATTAAAAGTGCCATATTTCATCCCAAAATCTTTTCCTGTGACAAGATTTTCAGATTAAAACCTCAATCGCTCATTCTACTTTGACAGCTCCTAATTACGTGCTATGATCTGCGCATGCACACACGTTCTAAATCTTCAAAGAAGATAAAGAAGAACCCATTTACCCGGGCTTAGAAGGACGTGCAAAAAATTCCCTAGACACATCCGCTAAGCCAGAGCGGATTTTTTATAAAATTTCTATAAACTAAAACACATCATGCACCCAATCATAATGAAATTCGGCGGCACCTCCCTTGCTTCAGGTGATCGCATCCAAAACGCCGCACAAATCATTGCAAACCGAACCACACACAACCCTGTGATTGTGACGTCTGCCATGAGCCAAATCACCAACCTGCTCATTGCCACCGCTCACGCAGCTCTAGCTCAGGACAAAAAAACCGTTCAAAAAAACCTAACTCTCATTCGGGACAAACACTTCGCCGTTGCCTCCAATCCCGATATTCAAACCGAAATTGAATCTATCCTCACAAAACTTGAAGAACGTTGCCAAGGCATCATGATGCTCGAAGAACTTAGCGCACATAACCTAGATGTGATCAGTTCTTTTGGCGAACGTCTTTCCAGTTGGCTCATGCTTGAAACTCTACGAAACCAAGGCCTTAAAGCCGAACGATTTGAAAGCCGAGACTTAGTCAGGACCGACAATCAATTTGGGGGAGCTGAAGTAGACTGGAAAATCACACAAGAACAAATCCAAACCGCACTTAAACCCATCATTGAACAAGGAATTATACCTGTGATTACCGGATTCATCGGCTCAACAGAAAACGGAGAAACCACCACTCTTGGACGTGGAGGATCCGACTACACAGCCTCTATCATGGGAGTCACACTCAAAGCCACTGAAATTCAAATTTGGACTGACGTAGACGGCATGATGACCTGTGATCCTCGCCTCATTCCCACCGCACGCGTGCTCGAAAACATCGACTTCCAAGAAGCCGCCGAACTTGCCTATTTTGGAGCAAAAGTACTTCATCCAAAAACCATTCAACCAGCCGTTGAGGCAAACATCCCCGTAAAAATCCTCAACACAATGAACCCCGAGGCCACCGGAACCACCATTCTAGAAACCGATGAAATCAGCGAACATTCCATCAAGGCCATTGCTTTCAAAAAAGGAATTTCAGTAATAAATATCTGTTCATCACGAATGTTAGGACCTTATGGATTCCTCGCTAAAATATTCGACACCTTTGCCACACACAAAGTCTCTGTCGATGTACTAGCCACCTCCGAAGTCAGTGTGTCCGTCACCGTAGAAGACGATTCATTTGACGCCGCATTCATTCAAGATCTCGAAACATTTTCAAAAGTCACCGTCATCCCCCACCAAACACTCATCTCCGTCGTGGGAAACGGTCTCAAAAACGACTATCGCGTCGAACAACGAGTATTTGATACACTAGCCCGAGAGAAAATCCCCACTGAACTGATCTCCAAGGGCGCCTCTCAAATCAATCTTACTTTCATTGTACTGGCCGACCAAGCCGAACACGCAGTCATCTCACTTCATAACACTTTCTTCCAATGAATATCGCACTCGTCGGATACGGAAAAATGGGACAAGAAATAAAAAACCTCGCCACAGAAAACCACAACATCATCATGGTCGTGGACTCAAAAAGCGCACCTGAACCTTCCGGTAATTTCGTAAAAACACTCAAGGAAGCGAATTTCTCAACGACAGATGTCGCCATCGACTTCACTCATCCCTCCGTCATAAAAGAAAACATTCAAATCTACTGCGACAAAAAAGTAAACGTCGTTGTAGGCACCACCGGCTGGACCGATGACTTAGCAATCATTCAGAAAAAAGTTGAAGATGCAGGGATCGGATTTTTATGGGCCAGTAATTTTTCTATCGGAGTTCACTTATTCTGGGACATGGTCCGCCGCGGAGGAGAACTCATGAATCATTTCGACCACTACGACGCATTTGGCCATGAATTTCATCACAACCAAAAAGCAGACTCCCCTTCTGGCACCGCTCGATCCACTTCCCAAATCCTTCTCGACACCATTGATCGAAAAACCACACTTGTTACCAACGAATTAAATCGAAAAATCGAACCAAATGAACTCCACTTTTCTTCCACACGAGGAGGATCCATACCCGGAACTCATTCCGTACTATTCGATTCTCCAGCCGACACGATTGAAATCAAACACACCGCACGCAACCGGTCAGGTTTTGCATCGGGTGCACTCCTTTGCGCAGAATGGCTCAAAGGGAAAAAAGGATTTTTCTCAATTGAAGATTATCTAAATAACCTCAATTTATAAAATCTCCTCACAAGAAGAGATTCCGTTCATGAAATCGTAATGAACGCACGTCACTAAAAACTAATAACTACAAACTAACAACTAACATTATGTTTACAGGATCCTGCGTTGCCATCATCACACCCTTCCACGAAGATGGCTCACTCAATCTAGAAAAATACCGCGAACTCATCGACTGGCACATTGAGCAAGGCACCAATGCCATCGTTCCATGTGGTACCACTGGAGAATCCGCCACCCTCACACACGAAGAACACCGCTTCGTCGTAAAAACCGCCATCAACCACGTAAATGGTCGCATCCCGGTCATTGCCGGTGCCGGAAGCAACTGCACCAAAGAAGCCGTAGAGCTCGCCGAATTCGCCAAAGAAGCGGGAGCCGATGCCATCCTAACCATCACCCCCTACTACAACAAACCCATGCCCGAAGGCATGTTTCAACACTTCAAAGCAGTCAATGAAGTTGGAATTTCCATGGTACTCTACAATGTTCCCGGACGAACTGGAAAAAACATGCCAGCCGAAACCACACTTCGCTGCGCACGTGAACTTGAAAACGCAGTAGCCGTCAAAGAAGCCTCTGGAGACCTAAGCCAAGTCATGGAAATTTTGGCGGAAGCACCTGAGAACTTCCACGTACTATCTGGCGATGACGCTCTCACACTACCAATGATCTCTGTCGGCGCCAAAGGTTGTATCTCTGTGGTCGCCAACGAAACCCCTCATGATTTCAGCCAAATGATTGCTGCCGCACTCGAAGGGAATTGGGATCGTGCACGAGAAATTCACTTCAAACTACTTGATCTCATGAACTTTAATTTCATCGAAAGCAATCCGATGCCAGCCAAAACCGCACTCGAACTCATGGGCAAGATTGAATCACACGCACGTCTTCCTCTCACCCCCATGTCCGACGCAAACACCGCACAAATGAGTAAAATTTTATCTAATTTAGGACTAATAACTACCAACTAAAAACTATCAACTAACGAAAATGATCCACAATCTTCCTCATCTCACTCAAAACAATGGCCACTTATTCATAGAAGGAGTCGACACCACCACTCTCGCCGAAGAGTATGGAACGCCCCTATACGTATATTCAAAAAATCGAATTCTCGATAACTATCGCCGCCTAAAACAGGCTTTCAGTAAAAATGACATCGACATTCAAATTCATTACGCCATCAAATCCAACAACAACTTAGCGATCCTCCGTTTATTCCAAGGCATCGGCGCCGGCGCCGATGCCTCCTGCCTCAATGAAATTGAACTAGCACGCCACGCCGGCTTCCCCCCAGAAAAAATCATCAACACCGGCAATAACAACCCTGACGAAGACCTTGCTCACGCACTTAAATACGTAGACAAAATAAACCTAGACGACATCAATACTCTTCCTCGTCTCCTCAAATTTGGAAAACCAGAAATCCTTTCTTTCCGTCTCAATCCAGGAGTTGGCAGCGGTAGCCACTCCACCAACATCTTCGGAGGAAAAGACTCTAAATTCGGTGTCTATGCTGAGACCGCACTTGAAGGCTACAAAATGGCCAAAGCCGCCGGTATCACACGATTTGGAATGCACATGATGCCCGGTACCGGAGGACTAGATCCAGATGCTTATCCCAATGCCACACGCATTCTCTGCGAAACCATGGAAATGGTCTCCAAAGAAGTTGGTATCACCTTTGAATTCATGAACATTGGTGGAGGATTTGGAATCCCCTACAATCACGAACAAGCCCCGCTCGACATCGACACAATTGCACAAGAAATAGCCTCCATTTACCACGCAGCCATCAACCGCGGTATCATTGGAAAACCAAGCCTAGACTGCGAACCAGGACGATACCTTGTCGCCGACGCCGGAATTCTGCTAGCACGTGTTCACAACATCAAAAACGACGCCAAGCGATTCGCCGGCACCGATGTTGGGATGAATACCCTTGTCCGTCCCGCACTACATGGCTCCTACCATGCGGTCGTATGTGCCAACAAAATGGACCAAGATTCAACCGAAGAATACACCGTCTGCGGCCCCATTTGCGAAAACACCGACCAATATAAAGACATCAAAAAATTCCCCCTACTCGAAGAAAAAGACCTCCTCTCAATTTTCGACACCGGTGCTTACGGCTACAGCATGGCCTCCACTTTCAACACTCAAGGTCGCCCCTCAGAAGTCCTTATAGACGGAACCAAACACAATCTCATTCGCAAACGCGAAACCTTAAAAGACCTCAAACACCTCATGGTTGTGCCAACTAAAAACTAAAAACTATCAACTAAAAACTAATCTATGTTTCAACCTTCAACCCGTCTCCAATCCCTCACCGCGTACGCCTTTGCCGCAGTCAACGACAAAGTCGCTGAGCTCAAAAATCAAGGTATTGATGTCATCGACTTCGGGGTAGGCGACCCTATCGACCCCACGCCACAATTCATCAGAGACGCACTCAAACAAGGAGCAGATGACTACGCAACCGCCGGTTACCCCAGCTACGTAGGACGACCAGATTTTCGGCAATCCGTAGCCGACTACACACGACTTCGGTTCAAAGTTGAACTCGACCCCAATACGCACATTTGTTCTACTGTAGGGTCCAAAGAAGGCGTTTTCAATTTCCCAGAAGCCATCCTAAATCCAGGAGACGTGGTTCTTATTCCTTCTCCCGGATATCCTCCCTACAAACGAGGCACCACCTTTGCTGAAGGAACCCCCTATTTTTATCCCCTTCTCAAAGAAAACAACTTCTATCCCGACTTCGACTCCTTCCCTTCTGAAATCCTAAATAAAGCTAAAATTCTTTGGCTCTGCTATCCAAATAATCCCACCGGCGCCCTTGCCACCCGAGAATTTTACAAGCGCGCCATCGATTTCGCCAAACAACACAACTTAATTTTAGCCTCCGACGAATGCTACACCGACATCTACATGACCGATGAATCACCTCTTTCCATTCTCGAATGTGTCTCCGAACTTGAAGGTTCCAATGTCATCACATTTCACTCACTATCCAAGCGAAGCAACATGACCGGTTATCGAATCGGCTGGGTAGCAGGAGACCCCGAACTCATCGACGTCTTCAAGAAACTCAAAACCAACATCGATTCCGGCACTCCCGACTTCGTTCAATCTGCCGCCATCGCCGCCCTTGGGAACGAAGATCATGTGGTCACTCAACGTACGCTTTACAAACAACGAGCCGACGTCCTCACAGAAGCGCTTACTAAAATTAGCCTAGAACCAGCCACCCCTCAAGGCGCCTTTTATCTCTGGCAAAAAGTCCCACAAGGCATGACCTCCGTAGAATTCGCACAAAAACTTCTCAATCCAAGCATAGCCATCGTCGTCACTCCCGGAGCCTGGATTTCTGATGAATGCACAAAGGCAGATGGAACCACCATCAATCCTGGAGAAGGGTACGTTCGATTCGCTCTAGTCCCCAGCTTGAAACAAACCCAAGCTGCAGCCGAGAGACTTACCAAAAACTTCTAAGAACAATCCATCGCCAGATCCATTTCCACATTCCCACCAGAATACACATAAGAAAGCTCTAAATCCCTACATCCTTGAGCACTAGCGGAAACCACGTAATCACCTTCTTCTAGGTTTTCAATTTTATAATTCCCCGCATCATCTGAAAATTGAACCAAAAAAAGTTCGCCTGCCTCAAAAACAACACGAGCCTCTTTCACAGGATCCCCAGCCTCATCAACAACAGAACCTGTCGCATAGGAAGAAGAAGCCAACTGACAACCAGCAAAAACGAGCATCAATAAAACAAGACCAGCAGAATAGACTTTAGACATGAAGAGAGGGTTAATTTTCAGAAGAACTTTGTATACAATACTATAATAACCCCTTTGCGGCCAATAACTCCGCATTCAAGATTCCGCCCCCAGCCGCTCCTCTCACCGTATTGTGGCTGAGCCCAACAAATCTAACATCAAACACCGGACACTCTCTCAAACGTCCAACTGTCACCGCCATTCCACGTTCTGAATCACGATCTTTACGTGGCTGTGGCCGATTGTCCTCCTCTCGATAATGAATCGGTTGCTTAGGAGCAAACGGCAACTCCAGCGCTTGAGGAACTCCACTAAACGCAGCCCAAATCGATCGAATCTCATCCAATGACGGTTTTTTATCCGCAAACTCAAGGCTAACACACGCCGTATGCCCATCAATCACAGGAACTCGATTACAATGCGCTGCAATCTCCAACGATTCATCTAAAACAAAAGCTCCATCAACAATATCACCCAAAATTTTCTGTGGCTCACGTTCAGATTTTTCCTCTTCACCTCCAATATATGGAACAATATTATCAATCATATCAAGCGACGGCACCCCTGGATAACCAGCACCAGACACCGCTTGCATGGTAGTCAAAATCATTCGCTTCACTGGATAACCCGCCTCACGCAATGCATGAACGGGAGTCAGATAAGACTGAACGCTGCAATTTGGTTTCACAACAATAAAACCCTTATCCCATCCACGACGTTCTTTTTGAATCGACAACATATCTAGATGATCCGCATTTACTTCTGGTAATATCATTGGAACATCGTTAGTCCAGCGATGAGCAGACGCATTTGAAACCACAGGAATTCCCGCCGCCGCATACGACTCCTCCAAAGCTTGGACCGTTGCTTTCTCCATTTCCAAAGCAGAAAAAACAAAGTCACAATTCCCCACGGCTTCCTCAACTAAATTTGCATCCTGAACCATCAAATCTGGCACACCTCCAGGAATATCTGTCACCATTTGCCATCGTCCAGCCACCGCATCAGAATACGATTGACCAGCCGATCGTGGAGACGCAGCTACATAGGTCACATCAAACCAAGGATGATTGTCTAAAAGACGCACATAATTCTGGCCGACCATACCAGTCGCACCTAAAATTCCGACCTTATATCGACGAGATTGCATAATTATATATTGAATGACGTTTGATCAAAAGTTGCTTTCGGATCCATATATAAAGCCTCCATATCAAGATCTTCAGCCACCACCTTATAAGTGATTTTCCCCTTGTAGGTATTCAATCCCTGAGCAAAACGACCACTGTGATTATATGAATCAGTCAATGTCTCAACCACACCTTTGTTCGCCATTTCAAGCAAATGAGGCAACGTAGCATTAGTCAATGCTTGAGTAGATTGTCGAGCAACCTGCCCTGGCATATTAGCCACACAACAGAAAATTTTACCATCAATTTCGTACGTAGGCTCTTCATGAGTAGTCGCACGTGCTCCCCAAATACAACCAGCTTGATCAATTGAAATATCAACCAAGACTGCTCCACGTTTCATAGATTTAACCTGAACCTCACTGACTACTTCTGGGGCACGTGCACCCTTTACAAGAACAGCTCCAACCAACACATCTGCCTCAGAAATTATTTTACTGTAAATAGGTTCTTCTGGTTTAAGAACTTGTAGGTTTTTTGAAATATGAGGTCCAAACAACTCAGCAAAAAGCTCTTTCAATTCAGCAATACGCTCATCTCTAAGTTCAAACAATGTCACATAACCACCCATTCCAAGAGCAGTACGTGCTGAAAATTCTCCAGCGACACCTCCTCCAATAACCACAGTATGAGCCAACTCAGTTCCCGTAATATGCCCCATAGTCATTCCCACTCCACCATATTTTTTCTGTAAATATTGTGCTCCATATTGGGTAGCGAGCACTCCCGCAATTTCACTCATAGGCGCCAACAATGGCAACCCACCATTTTCACCTTCTATTGTTTCATACGCAATCCCAGTAATTTCATTTTCAAGCAAACGTTTGGTGATAGATTTTTCAACTCCGGACAGATGGAGATACGTGTAAAGCGTCCTCCCCTTCAATAAATCAAGCAAATAAAACTCTTCACGAATCGGCTCTTTCACTTTCACTAAAATATCAACTTCAGATGCCACATCAGCTGCATCACGCATAATTTCTGCACCCACCGCACGATAATCTTCGTCTGAATAACCGGACCCCATTCCTGCCGTTTCTTGAACCAAAACACGATGACCAGCTTTCACTAATTCAGCTACACCCACCGGCGTTAATCCAACACGATTTTCATTATTCTTAATTTCACGAACGGTTCCAACGATCATGGGGCAGGGTTTTAAAAAATATTAAAAGATCGCGAAAAGAATACATCGCGCGGTAAAAAACGGCAAACCCAAGAGGCCTATTTCCTAATGCGAATTAAGGGAAAGAGACACATAATATTAAGACCCCCCTGAAACCTACCCCCGCAAACTCTCAATCGCAGCTAATCGATCTTCTGCCTTGAAAATATACGAGCCAGCCACCAACGCATTTGCCCCAGCCGCCACCGCTTGCTTTCCCGTATCCGCCTTGATTCCTCCATCCATACAAATATCCAATTCCGGCTTAAGCTCACGAAGTCGTGTCACCTTAGTCAACACCTCCTCAATGAACGATTGACCTCCAAATCCAGGGTGAACACTCATAACCAAGACCATGTCCACCAAATCTAAATAAGGCTCAATTTCTGCCACATCCGTATCCGGATTAAGAGACAATGACGGTTTAACTCCCAACTCACGAATCTGCTCCAAAACTTCCTTCGTCTTATCTTTCGTCGCTTCCCAATGAACCGTGATCATCCACGCTCCCGCTTTTGCAAAATCCTCTACATATTTCTCCGGGTTTGTAATCATCAAATGACATTCCATCGGAACACGACTTTTTAAACACTTCACCACCGGCGCCCCCAACGTTAAGTTCGGAACAAAATGAGCGTCCATCACATCCACATGCAAAAAATCCACATGCTCATCCACTGAAGCAATTTCCTCATTCAACTTACCAAAATCCGCAGACAATATGGACGGAGCAATTTTTAGTGGAAGACTCATGCCGTGATTTTAGCATGCGTGAAACAAACTCCACAATGGACACTTCCATCTCCCCATAAGGCCAATCCACCAGTCCCAAGCCGGTCCGCGAATTCCTCGAACTCAAGCCAGGAGACAAAGTACGCATTGAATTTATAAGGTGACCGGAAATATTATATATATTAACAGGTTAAACATAAACTTCCCTCCTTGTCCCAAGGATGAGACTTCAAGGAAATCACTGCTTGTTAGGGGTTGACAAAAAAGAGGAACCATATAAAATAATCAGCCTTAACCTAAAAATATGTCTCCAGACACACTTCAGACCCCAGAGCTTCAACAAGAAACCATCATTCACGAAATCGAAGGATTAATGGGATTAAAAGGACTTATAGCTAAATTTAGATACGGAACTTGCAAATTCATCTTAGATGAAACTCCAAAACTTTTTGGGCATGTACCAGAGATAATGGAGGCATATGAAAAAGCTCAAGCTGCCTATGAACAGCTTGCATGCAGGAGATCTTTTACTTATAAAAGTGAAACTGACCCCTGGACAGGAGAAACCATACATCGAGAATATAGACGTGGAGAAACCGATCACGCCTATTGGCTCACCCAAATGCATACAACCGTATGGGAACCAGTCGAAAAGGCCATTTATGAACACTTTAGGCAAAAACTATACCCAATGGGAGTAGAAATTGCCAAATTAGCTATTCAGCCTGAAGAAATCATGGGGCTAAATGCCCTTTTGAAAAAATTTGCCGAACGAGAGGATTTGGATAAACCCTATCCAACCGCAGACATGGATCGCCGATGGAATTGGAACCGAACATTCGGAACTAGGCTCAATGGCCAAGATTTCGAAGGAAGAATGGAAGTTTCCCCAGACAGTGGATGGAAAATGAGTTTCACCTTAATGCACCCCGAAAACGGAAACAAAAGCAGTGGCATTCTTCAGCTCGAAAACCGCCAAAATAATAGTTATATAGGAGTACCAGCTGAAGATGGTTTATTAAGCGACATCTATGAATGTGCAGAAAGTAGCGTAAGAAGGTTTTACAAAATGCGAGAACAACAACAAGCTCTTCATAGTGGAGAAACTTATGGAGACATGAATGTATTTATAACAGGAGCAATGTTAGGAATGGGAGCAAAATTTAGCGAAGCTTATCCAGAGGACCCTGTAGCAGCCTACGCTTTATCACTAGATATGAGCATGATCCAATCATATAATAGAGGATTAAGTGCGCCCGAATACGCAGCAGCATCAGACATTACTCCAGAGGAGTTAGAACAAATAATCAATGACCCGCCCACCTTTGTTTATCACGTCATGCGCGGAATCATTCGTCTATTCCAACACATGCTCATGGAAGCCAATGACGAGCCTGGCATTTTACAAAAATTACCTCAAATGCCAGGAACTCCAACCGCTCCATCCGACCCAGCGATTTGTAAACCACAAGACATGGCAACCCTAAGAATCGCGAAAACCCTAGATATGCCATCAGAGAAATAACCATACACAAAGGCGAAGGGAAATTATTTCTTCTTAATTAATTAACCATGCCTGAGCTAACCGAAAATCCAGTTCCGCCCCTTAGGACCATTGATGTTCGAGGCACTAGCTTTGACTTAGGTTCGGATTGGCATTACGACCTCGAGACCCCTACTGATCAAATCGTAGAACATATTAGAAGAGCTCAACAGAGCAGCACACTTCTCTGCTTAGGAGATGTCTTCTTAACTGAAAACGGAGAAGATGCAACTGGTCAAATAAATGCTCTACTTGAGGGGCTATCCCCTCACTTCGAAGAAATTTTCTTTAGCCCAGGAAATCACGATCTTCGTGGGCGACCTGATCCATGGCATACCCTTAGATACCCAGGAAATGTAGTCCACTCTCCCCGAAATCTTCCTATCATCGGATGCACACGAACAGGCCTACGGATCCTTCTAGCCAACCTATTCTATGACCTCAAATTCATTGATCCATCAATTGTAGGCCTAACCAGGGAAGACATTATCAAATACTATAAAGAAAATCCTGACGGCACAACTCTCCTTGGAGGAGAATTAGGATCTTTCCCCGACTTAACACACTTAGCCGCCCAAGCACTCACTCCTGACATTGATGTTGTTGCGACTCACGTACTTCCGCATCCCTCGCTTGTGAAATTTCTTGTACCTAAAAGAACCGAAGAACATGAACGACTCGAGCGCAAAACTGGAATTCCATTCATCTGTGACCCGGCAGAAGATGAAAGAAAAGCTGCCTTTTGGACTAAAAAATTAGGGAAAAAAGTCACCCCAGAGGGATGGCGCACTTGGTGGAATCAAAAATCCATTGTCATGGGAAGTAACTTACTTGAACATCCTCTAGCCAACCCACAAGAAGGAATTGTCGCCGCTTATGGTCACAACCACCGCAGCAATGATCGAACAACAACAATCAATGGGAAAAGAGTTCATTTTGTAGCTCACCAACCTTATTACGGCAAAAAATAAGAAGATCTACACGGTTAACCCATGCTATAGCTACTCCCCCTTCGTCCCCAAGTCATTAACATGCTTGACCTTAATTTCGTGAATGCCTTCGCCACCTTCCATTGTGGACATTTTCTTAACACGAACTTCGTGACGACCTCCTTCAAAATCAGTTGAGAGAAAAACCTTCGTGAGATATTTAGCCAGATCAATATCAATCGCACGCGAGCCTAAACAAAGCACATTCGCATCATTGTGTTTGCGTGCATATTCCGCCAAATATTCAGTTGTAGCAGCAACCGCTCTAACACCAACCCCCTTATTGGCCGCCATGCACATCCCCGTACCAGATCCACACACCAATAATCCACGACTACTCTTATTTTCAAAAACTTTCTCTGCTACTTCACGCGCAAAATCTGGATAATCCACCGATTCCGTGCCATTGAATGTACCAAGATCGACAGGATCATGACCCAACTCAATTAAATAATCCTTCAATACTTTCTTGTACTCAAATCCCGCATGATCAGATCCCATATAAATTCGCATGACATAAACATTTAATAAATAAAAATCACTACTCCCATAAACCAGATACCGATTTACCTTCATGAATACACTTAATCGCTCGACCAAGAATCGGCGCCACAGAAATCACTTTTAATCCCGGAAACCGCTTCTCCTTAGGGAGCGGCATAGTATTGGTAACTACAACTTCCTTAAATTTAACTTTTTTAAGTCGTTCAATACATGGCCCAGAAAATACCGGATGCGTGGCTGCCAAATAAATATTCTTATTGGCACCTTCCTTAAGCAAAGCCTCATGCGCTGCAACCACCGAACCGCCTGTATCAATCATGTCATCAAAAATGATACACGTCTTACCTTCCACATCACCCACAACAGACATAACTTCTGCCTTATTGTGAGCTGGACGAGTCTTATTAATGATCGCAATTTTAACACCCAATGGATCTGCCAATCGCTTCGCAGCCTTTCCACCTCCAGCATCAGGAGAAACGATCACTACATCCTTTAATTTTTTCTTCTTAAAATAATCATAAAACAACTTATGCGTGTGAATATTATCTACCGGAAAATCAAAAAACCCTTGAGTCTGCCCAGAATGAAGTGAGAAAGTCAACAAATGATCCGCCCCTGCTTTAGAGATCAAATCAGCCATCAACTTAGACGAAATCGGTTCACGCGGAGAAGCCACGCGATCCTGCCTCGCATATCCATAATGCGGCATAATTACATGAACCTGATCCGCAAAAGACCGCTTAAGCGAATCCAACATAATAAACAATTCCATCAGATCCTGATTCACATTATCCGACGCTGTCTGCAAAACAAAAACATCTTGTCCCCGTACGGATTCAGATGGACGAAAATAAATCTCACCACTAGAAAATCTTTTTATTTCCTGAGGAGACAATTTAATTCCTAATTTTTTCGCCAATTCTTTGGCTAATTCAGGGTGGGAATTTCCGGCAAACAACTTGATGCGCTTAGTAGGCATGGGAGCAAGGATTAAGTACCCTCACTATACGCCAAAACACAGGCCGGACCAAAACTTTCCATCATCTGCCGTAATACGCCCTCCAATTCTGTTGGCGACCCCACTTTTATGACTTCTCCTTCAGGGAAACGATCCACCTGTCCAGAAGTCACCAGAAATTTAACGTTGAGCTGAGATCCCACCACATTGTCACGAATCACTTCCCATCCTTCATCGATCATACTGGCCGGTCCAATCACCACAGGAATTTTACCCACCAATGCATACCCTACGGCTTGCGCAAATGTATGCCGAGCCGAACGGCCCAACTCCACAACCACCATATTTTTATAACGTCGCTTTAGCTGCTTAAGCAAGACATCCAAATCTGGAGCCGCTGGAACAACTGGCTTAACTTCATCTTTTTTAAGTGTTCGTTTTTTGAAAAACATACAATTTCTTATTAACGAATTATATCTCCTACTTGAATTCCCTGTGCCACCGCTTCACCACCAGGAATTTCTAACACAAACTGCGCATTTCCACCCGACGAATAACTAGGACAATTTTCCTGCAAAGGATCCAATTCACTACACGTTGGAACGGACGCATGAATTGTTATGATTTCTCGATCACTATTCACAAATAATATATCCAACGGAATCAACGTGTCCTTCATCCAAAACGCCATTTCTCGAGGAGACTCATACTGAAACCACATCCCCTGATTTGACTTCAACGTATCCACGCCCTGCAAACCACGAGCTTGATCTTCCAACGTAGAAACCACCTCTACTTTAAATTTAGCCACATCTCCTGACGCCATTTCTACCACAACCACTTCCTTTCCAAGCGAAGGATGAAGAGAAAAAGCCGGCACACCCAAAAGCAGCACCACAGCCAATAAAATTCCTACCATCACTTGTGAAAAATAGACTCCCCACTGAGGTTTTCGATGAAAAAATGCCATGATTGAAAGTTAGAAACTCTAAAGCTTAGCAAGCGCTGATCGTGCCGCCGTCATTTCCGGCTTAGACAACTGAGCACCTCTATAGACTAACTTACCTTCCGCAAAAGGAACACCCTTTGCCAACACCGTCGACACTAAAACACACGTAGGTTGACGAACCGATTCTTTCGCGCGCGCCAAACCCAGAGAAATCTCCTTAACATCATGACCATTCACCAACTTGAGAACCTTCCAGCCAAACGCTTCCAATTTGTCCTGAAGGGGCGCCACCTTCTGTGATCCAGAATGACAACAAATCAATGTCACATTCGCCAAACGATCGTAGGTCACTCCCATCATAGCCTCCCATGTTAATCCTAGTTTTAAATCTTCATCAGTGAGCACCACAAACACACGATTCGGCTGCTTATTTAAGAGAAGGCCCCGAGCCATCCCTTCTGCCACGGCCAGTCCCCGTCCCGGGGCCTCCACCCGCGTATCCACTCCTGGAATTTTCACCGTGGGAATACACGTGAGCAACGCGCCCAGCTTCCCATAATGATTCAATTCATCTCGATCAAAAAATCCCGCCTCCGCCAAACACGCATACCAGGCCGGAACAATCGCAGAATCAGACACCACCACATAATCTCGAGACGCAGATTTTGGCTTCATTGGATCCAACTGCGCAATAGGACGGTCATTATCTTCACCAAGATACAACGCAGCAAGCACTTCCAACACAGCCAAACTCATGGCCACATCTCCGCTCTGAGCTCGATCCACCATTTCAAGCACCCGAAGTCGAAGCGATCCAATCAATGATCGCAATAATTTACTATCCATATTAATTCATTAAAACCGGTTCATAAAGACGCACCGCACACGTATCTTCACACACCTCCAAAAGCTCAGACACCGTCTTATCCAACAAAGGACATACAAGCTCTGGCACCAATTCCGCCAACGGAATCAAATCATAGCGACGATTATGAAATCGCGGATGAGGAACTTGTAAAAGTTCCGTCTCAACCACTTCCCGCCCATACAACAATAAATCTAAATCAATCAAACGAGGGAAATACCGTCGTGTCCCATTTTCCAAAACAGACGACGTGTCACTACCAATACGAGACTCAACCTCTTTACACAAAAGGAATAACGCCAGAGGGCTGTGCACCGTTGAAACTTCAAAAACTCGATTCAAAAACCACGGCTGATCCTTGTCCTCCTCGCAATAACAAAAAGGCTCCGCTTCATACAATTTAGACTCACAAACAAATTCAATGCCAAACGACTCAAGCTGCGCCTTCGCTTGCTTGAAATTCAAAAGTCGGTCACCCAAATTTGATCCAAAAGAAAGATACGCCGTAGCCATAAAAGAAAGCTAAATGGTAGACGTCATGATACCGGGGAATTCGCTCAAATAAAAGGAAAAGTATCCACTGTCTTATACTCAGGCGCATGCCCAGCTTCAAAACTACTTTCAATCAGCTCTAAGCTTGAAACATTAAACGACTTCCGCTGAACACCCAACTTGGAAAATGTCTCCTTCCACTCAGGAATTTTCGAATCATCTCTAAACTCACGAATTCGTGCCAATGTCACATGAGGACGAAATTTTTCTTTCTCCCCTTTAAATCCTAACTCCATCATCATTTCCTCCAAATCATACTGAAATTGATACAATTGTGGACTTATTTTAAGACCAGCCCACAAAACATTCGGCCGCCCATGTTTATGAAACAAATTGAGCTTGGAATAAGAAAGCTCCAAATCTTCAGGAACAAAACGCATATTCTTAATAGCAGACCGTGCATTCACCGACGCTTCTAATGTCTGCAAAGCATCGCACTCCCCCAAGAACTTAAACGTCACATGAAAATCCTGTGTCACGCTCATTCGAAGACCTGGCAACTTAGGCAATCGCTCCTGAACAAGCGTCAGGGGCGTCCACATTTCCTCTGGGATTCGAATAGCAAAAAATAGGCTCATGGCTGTATCCTAAGTAGTTTGCTAAAATAAGTCCATGCGCATTGTCCTCCTCATTCCCAAACTACACACTGGCGCTGAATTAACTCTCAACCGACTCCTAAAACGCAAAGATCTAAACATTGTCGGCATCGTTCGCTCAGACATTTCACCATTCAAAAAAAACTACTGGAAATACATCCGTTATGGACTTCGCCGAGTGGGACTGTTTTATGGAATGCTCATCGCGCTAACCGTCTACCTTAATTTAATCGGAGTTGCGATCGCAAGTGTGGCACTCTGGCGACGAGGAAGAAAATGGAAGACCATCGACAAACTCGTCAAAAAACACAACCTTGCACTCTACGACACCGACAACATCAACCACTTAAATAGTGTAAAGACACTTAAGTCCTGGAATCCGGACTTAGTCGTTTCCGTTTCTTTCGACCAAATCCTCAAAAAAGAAATCATTTCCATCGCAAAAATCGCAACTCTCAACCTCCACCCAGGACTACTTCCGCGTTACAAAGGTCTCTGGCCAGAATTCTGGAAACTCCACAATCGCGAAAAATTCGCTGGAGTCACCATTCATCACATCAACGAAAACATTGATAGCGGAGACATCATCGCTCAGATCAAATTTCCCATCAAAAAAAATGATACCAAATTTAGCCTCGCACTACGTTCCGCTCAACACGGAAGCAAACTCCTTATTCAAACCTTACTCAAGCTTCAACACGGCATCCATCTCCCTCCACTAAAATTAAAAGGGAGACCTCGCTACTACTCATTTCCCCGCAAACATCATCTTGAAAGATTTTACGCGCGTGGCCGAAAACTATTCAAGTTTCGCGATTTTTCAAGACACCTATAATCACTTCTTCTCATGGAACCCGGCTCAGTCCTAACTTCCACTCTCTCTGTTATCACGCTGCTATTTGTAGCCACAATCGTGTCCTATTCACTACGGAAATCAAAATTCCCCTACACCGTAGCTCTCGTTTTAGTAGGACTAGGGATGGGATACATCGCACAAACATTTTCTTTATTTGAATTCCTAAAAGACTTTCGATTATCTCCAGAATTAGTCTTCTATGTATTTCTTCCAACTCTAATTTTTGAATCTGCCTTTCACACCAATTTTAAACACTTCACTCAAAACATGCCGGTTATTGTAACGCTATCCACGCTAGGGATGCTAATATCCGCCGGATTGATCGCATTTGGAATGAACTATTTCTTAAACCTTCCCTGGGGCACCTGCCTCATATTTGGAGCACTCATTTCTGCCACTGATCCTATTTCCGTCTTAGCCACCTTTAAAAAAATGGGAGCCCCACGAAGACTTTCCACCATCCTAGAAGGAGAAAGTTTGTTCAATGATGGAACCGCCCTTGTACTTTTCGGGATTTTATTAGAAGGACATATTGGCCTCAAATCTTCATTCGAAAGCTTCATACTAGTTGTCATGGGGGGACTACTCACAGGATTAGTCCTAGGTTATTTATTCTCAAAAGCACTAGACTACGTCAAAGACTCCAAAGAAATTGAAATCTCGATAACCCTAATTCTTGCACACGCCACATTCATCATTGCCGAATATTTCCTCGGAGTATCCGGGATTTTAGCCACAGTGGCTGCCGGAATTGTAATTGGGAACTACGGCGCCTATAAAATCTCACCAAACGTCAAAGAAATCATGACGCACTTTTGGGACTATTCCGCCTTTCTAGCAAACTCACTTTTATTCCTCATGGTAGGGCTTATTATTTTCAGCACAAAAGACCTAGTATTGCCCCTACTACTTCCTCTCGCCATTTTAATCGGAGTTGTCCTAGTCGCACGCATGATCATGGTTTACACACTTCTCCCACTAATAAATCTAACCTTCAAACACGATCGCATTCCTTTTTCTTGGATGCACATAATGCAATGGAGTGGACTCCGAGGAGCTCTTGCCATCGCCTTGATTTTAACTCTCCCAGAAACTTTCCCTTTCTATCAAGAACTTCTTATATTCACAGTGGGTATCATTTTCTTCACCATTATTTTCAATGGCCTCACCATTCAACCACTTCTCAAGTGGCTTGGTCTAAGCTCTTTCTCTACCATCGAACAATTCAAACACGAAGAAAACCAAGTCCTAATCAACCAAAGAGTAAACGCTAAGTTCAAACAAATGCGTGAAAAAAACTTCATCTCCCAAGAAGCCTACGATGAAATACTCGCCCGCTACAAAAAATACTGCAAAATATCCAACGATAACGTAAAAGATCTATTTCTAGAAAACGCTCGTGAACTCAACACCTCACAGCTTCGATTAATTCTAAAAGAACACCTCCTCGGGATTGAGAAGAAAGTATTCACAAAACTGTACTACCAAGGAGAAATAACTCAAGAACTCTTAGGCGTATTCCTAAACAACATCGAACAACAGCTGGAACAATTAAGCGCCAAAAAGAAAATACGCATTGGACAACTTACTTTCTTCAATCCCAACGGAAAGCTAGCTCGTTTCCTAGAAAAATGTGGATTCAAAAAACTAAGACAAAACATCCGCCGTCGCCAAATCATGCTTCGCTACGAAATGTACCGAGCTCGCCTCATCAGCACCAACGAAGCTCTTGAAACTCTCAAAGACATCAAACAAACCAAGGTTTTCCTCAAAACAGAAATCATACTAGAATTCCAAGAAAAATATAAAAAATGGTATACAAGCGCCAAGGAAAAACTTAAAAAACTCGAGAAAGAAAACCCCAAAGCCTGCCACGAAATTCAACTCTACCTCGCACAAAGAGCCGCTTTCCATGTCGAAGAAAAAGTTTTGGAACAACTCATAGAGACAGGAACCGCCAATGAAAAAGTCTACCGACAACTCAAAGCCAACCTAGCCGAACGCCAAGCAAAAACACGACTATAAAACCTCATCACTGCGAAGCACTTCTCTCTTTCCCCACAACTCTTCTTCAAAGCGCGCCACATCCAATCCTGCCTCCGCCTCTTCGAGCTCTTCGGGGCGCGCCGCCAGTGCCGGCGATTTAGGAATATAGAGCGAACAACAATCTTCGTACGGCTGACTAGAAATTTCCGCCGTTCCAATCTTTTCAGCCAAATCAATAATGTCCTGCTTATCAGTCCCAATCAATGGACGAAACACCGGAAACTTGGACACCACATCCACCGCGTGAATATTCTGAAGTGTTTGTGACGCCACTTGCCCCAACGACTCTCCCGTTACCAACGCTTTCGCTTTCTCTCTCCATACCACTCGTTGGGCCAATCGAAACATCATACGCCGATACAAAAGCACTCGGAGGGGCGCCGGAGCTTTCGCCACCACAAATTTCTGATAGTCCACCAATGGAATCAAATAAAGCCGCGCACTCAACTGATATCGATTCAAAATCGCCATAATACGCTTCACATTTTCAACCGACTCCATTCCCACCGCCGGATAACTATGAAAATGAACATAAACCACCGTAGCTCCACGTTTCATCATCATCCAACTCGCCACAGGAGAATCAAACCCCGCTGAAATCAATGACACCACTTTCCCCGCAGATCCCGTTGGCAATCCACCTGCCGCCGATTCTTTATTCACATACATCAGAACCGCTTCCGAATCCCATTCCACAAACAACTCTACTTGTGGACGCACCAATTGAACTTTCAAATCTAAAAACAAAGGCAATACCACTCCAGAAATTTTCCGAGCTATCTCCATAGAATTCACATCCATTGACTTATCACGTCGCACGGCACTCACACGAAACGTCACCTCAGACTGCTTATCTAGTCCCTCAGCCTCCATATATTCACGAACCATAGCCACACCCTTTTCTCCAACCAAAGCCACATTCTCATCTGTAAATCCACCTTCGATCGACAGCTTTTCAACCTCTGAAAAATTCACAACTCCAAACACTCGCCCCAAACGTTCCCGAACCAAATCCGCTTCATCCTCTTGGTATCCATCCACTTCAAAATGATCACGACAATTATGAATCTCCACATTCGGCATAGTCACAAAAGCCTCCTTTAAATGAGATTTTAAACGTGACTCAAAAAACGAACGATTTCCGCCCTTCAAGGCAATTTCATGATATCTAAGAATAAACATAGTCAAACAATTAAAAAAACGCTAGGATGAATCACGAATTTAACCCCCCTACATAATGAAAAAAATATTTAACCTCATCATCATGTTCATCCTCATCGGAAGTCTAGCCACGGTCGCTACCGGCTGTAAAGACGAAAACTCAGCTACAGACTCATCAACAACTACAAACTCCGATGAATACGTCACACTCGATTCAGGACTCAAATACAAAGACACTCTTGTCGGAAAAGGAGAAACCACAAAAAAAGGCGATAAGCTCAGCATGCACTACACCGGAACGCTTGACGATGGCACTAAGTTCGATAGCTCTATCGATAGAGGCGCTCCATTCAACTTTACTCTCGGAGTAGGGCAAGTAATCCAAGGCTGGGATGTTGGTGTTGAAGGAATGAAAGTAGGAGGAAAACGAACCCTCGTTATTCCTTACAACATGGCTTACGGAGAAGGAGGAATCCCTGGAACAATCCCAGGAAAAGCCACCCTCAATTTCGACGTCGAAGTCCTAGAAATTCTCTAGTTCATCGAACACCTACTCTACCCATTTTACGGAACATCCAATCGAAGGCGCTTCCGGCCGAGCGACCTCACGTCCTTCAAGTAACGCAACAATAGCGTCCTCCAACGGTCGCTCAGTCACTTGAGAAACATCACGACACCCATCATCCAATCCACCGGTATAACGTAACCGTCGTTCCTGATCAAAGACCAAAAACTGAGGAGTACGTTCAAATAAATAAGCCTGAGCCACCGACTGATCATCATCCCTCAAATAATCAAAATTAAAACCACGCTTTTCTGCCATTTCAGCCATTTTTTCAAACGAATCATCGGGATAACGTGAAACATCATTTGAATTAATTCCAATCATTTTCACCCCACGATCCAAATATCGCTCCTGTAAATCAATCATTCTATCCAAATAAGCCTGAACATAGGGACAATGGTTGCACACCGCCGCAATCACCAAAACCGAATCTTTGTACGACGCCAAAGAATGCATATCCCCCTCCACTCCCTTTAAATAAAAATCCGGCGCCAACGCACCAATTTCCAAAGAATCTTCTGACAATTGATAGTCTGCCATAAAAAGAATTAAATTAAGGATTTAAGAGAGCAAGTGCCCTGCTACATCCTCAACATACCAAGGAGTTGCACTCCTGGGAACCTCAATCGCCTGATCTCCGAAATGAATCACATATCGATCATCCGGATCTTGACGAGGGAAAACTCTTTCAACAACTTCCACTGCACAACCAAATCGACCTTCCGGGTTTTCCACTAAAAAAGACACACTCCCCGCTTGAGGCGCTTTTGCTGCCAAAGGATGACGTTCAGCGAGAACCACCGCTCCATAATATCCACTCAATGCCACTTGTCTTATATATTCCGGAGAAAACAAGTCTCTTACACGCCGCCCTCCTCGCCCCGAGGAATACCAAATTCCACGATCACCTAAAGCAAGACCTGCAGAAATTTTATCAGAAGGATTCGTTGCTTCAGCCATCCGATGTTGAAGCGCAACCAATCCTCCTCCATATTCTTCAGGTTTACGTTCTTCAATAGGTTTCATTCTCAAATGTCGTATCAAAAACGCCACCACTGTACGAACCAAATCCGGACCTCGCTCAATATATCCAAGAGCCTGAACTGCTTGAGCCACAACTGCACTCAATGCATCTGTTAAAGAAAGTCGCCTAGGTCCAATATCATCTAACACATCTGTCATCGCCGCTAAAATCATAGAATCATCAAAAGAAGGTGCAGGTGTTCTCAATGCCTCCAGCTCCCCTGGAGTAGGCATTTCAGTGACCGGAATAACTAAATCTAAATCCTCCATATAAAAAATTAAGTTTGGAGGGAACACTACCAAACATCTATAACCCCAGTCAAACTCTTAGCAATCTCTAAAAATGCAATTGATCAAAGTCCACTTCCGACCACAATCGTGCAAATAGTTCATTAGCTGTCTCTGTACTCATCTCATAATTCTTCAATCCCAAAACCTCCATCGCACGATCAATCGCCGCCCGATTAGGCCCCTCAATTTCCATATAAGCGGGTACTTCTGGGTACTCATCAATGTCCACATGCACCTCTCCAAACTCATAAGAGCGTCGCCGCTTATCATTATTTAATGTCACATGACATCCCAGTTTCAGCATCATTTCTTCGAATTTATCCGCATCTTTCACCGTCGTCTCTACTTCATCTCGAACCTTACATCCATCCACAATTTCTTTGGGACCTTTATAACAAATTTCAAATTTCCCATCAAAGCCACTTCCCTCTTTCGCCTCCCAACGTCTCAACCGAAACAATCGCCCCGACGCGCGAAGCCCTCCCCCTTCTCGATCAAAATGCCGACATTTAACAAGTCCATCAAACAACTGTGTAGCCCCAAGTTTATCCAACGTAGCAGCCACATCATCTGCATCAATTCCTAAAATTTTAACTTCAATTTCTGACATACATTATTTTTTAAATTTAATTAACATTACTGGAGATAACTAAACACAGGAGACGTTCCCACATAACGATCCTGATAATAATACTCGACATAACACTCCCCGAAAAGACACCCAATTGGAGTATCATCAATCTCATAAGAAACATATGAATCACCATCACCGCAAGTTTTAACCTCGACCACATCTGATTTCCAAACCCTTGGTTCAAGTGCTTCCTCAGAAACAAAATCACCAAAATGCGATCGTTCTATAAACTTAAGGACTAATTCATCAGCAGAAGAAGCCCATTCATTCATCTTCGCAGAAAGAACAATAGAATCTCCAACCTCAAAATAATACCCATCATCCTTCAAGGAAATTTTCTCAAAACTTGAAAGATCCAATTCACCACAAACCTCAAGCGCAAATGGCAAAGAAAACTGAGTAGATTCAACACGAACAGGCCTAATCGCTTCATCTTTTTTATACTTCTCATAATAATTCAAAGCAGCTTGTGCATCTTTTAGCTTTACCCACTCACTCCAAAAATCAATCTCTGAAATGCAAGTATCATCATACTTAGAACCTGAATAAACATCCCTAGCCCTAATAACCACCGAACTCCAAACGCCACCCTCATTGGGGAATTCGACAAACTGCATTCCATATTCATCCTCTAACCCATAACTCACACTCAAACCACCCATTCCCCCATAACTCAACTCCAAGTTCTTTACTCGATTATTTTGAAAGTAAATAGTTTCATCTCGAGCAAAACCAGGAACGACACCCACCGTCCCCACTCTTGAAAAATCAATCTCCTCCGGAAAAATAATACGAATCCAAGGGTCCGGATCATCTATATCTGGACACCACGCCGTTGAATAATCCAAATCAAAAACATTCGACGGACTATAAGCAAACCCATATCCCGTATCATCCTCCAGTTCAGAAGACGCCACCACCACTACAGATTCCTTCTCAAAAGTCCCCACATAGATTGGATTTGCTTCTTCAGTAACCTCCGGATCAATTGAGCCCCCTGGTTCATCCACAACAACATCCTCGTTCAAACACCCAGAAAAAACCACTAAAGCCAAAACTCCAAACAATAATAACAATTTTTTCATATAAAAATATTTTAAAAAAATACTCTCCAATTACTCCTCTCCTGCAATATGCGACATAATCCGCCCAATTCTAGTGTGTTCACGCTTACGCACTGTCTCTGGCTCCAGAGGCTTAATCTTAGAAAGATAAAGAAACGGTGTATCAAGAAACGCAATAATCATCTTGATAATAAATGTGAAAAGCGCGATCTCATGCAATACCTCAAAGTGCCCATAGAAAGCCAAATACGTAAACAAAAATGAATCAATAAGCTGAGAGATAATTGTCGAAACATTATTACGAAGCCATAAATATTTTTCACCCGTCCAATGCTTAATTTTATGATAAATCCAAATATCTAAATTCTGAGTCACCATAAAAGTGAAGAGCGACGCAAAAACAATCCGTGGAGACAACGTGAACAACGTTTCAAACGAACCCTGAGCGAAATCAAACTCACTGGCCTCGTAATACAAAGAAAACTGAATCATCACCATCGCAAACACCGCCGCAAAAAAACCAAGACGAACTGCCTTATACGCCTTCGCACGACCATAATGCTCAGACAACAAATCAGTTGCAAAAAAGATCGACGCGTACATCACATTCCCGAGTGTCGCCTCAAGCCCAAAAACATTCACCTGCTTCATTACAAATATATTCATTAACACAATGCTCACCGCAATATATGACATGAGCCAGCCTTTCCCCAAACGAAAACAGAACAAAACCACACTCAGCGCCACCAACGCATGAAGCAAAAACCACGGTTCATTAAAAGAAAGTTCAAACATTAAACACACTATAAAGAAAAGAAAGAAATATTGACAGCCAAGAACAAACGAGTAGAATCAATCTCCTAACCTTAAATCAACATCGCATGGGAATGCCCGCGCCACTCGCACCAGATAATTTTGACGCTTTCATCAATGGAGGCGACGACCTCGACGGTGTACTCACTGACCTAGACATAATCACACCCAGAGTACTCGATACCATAATCGACGAACTAGATAGACTTAATAGACCAGGGGCCATGAACCTCATCATCAACGCCAGAGATGCAGTCAGCAAAGCACTAAGAGCTGCCGCAAAAGTAAGAGGAACCGCACCAGACAATCAATGGGAAGCCACCCACGTTCCAGAAGCTGACTTTTTCCCATGGGGGATAAACCACCAAGGAATTGTTGGAAACGATGGGGAGGGAAACCGCGAAAGCTACGAACAAGTTTTCCGAGGCATCGCGGTCCCCGACTCAGTCGGAAACCCATACCTAGGCGTACAGATGAGCACACGAACCAATGTGGATGGTACCAACTACATCGCTCAGGTTGGACGGTTTAAATCTTGCAGCAACAGCTTTGGACTCCGATTTGAACAACGACCAGGAGAAACCATGACCCGCGTGACACTAGGCAGCCACGAAGGTCCTTTCGCCATCAGCCCTACCGGGCACGTTGGATGGGAACTTCATCCACTTAAACGCCAATCAAAAGGCGCGCACCCGCAAGTCAGACAACAGACTCCAGAGCATTGGGCACACTTCAAAGAAGGAACACAAGGGGGGATGCGTACGACCAACCTTGCCTTCGATCGAACAGGAAAACTCAAACCAGATGGCCTAACCGAGGAAGTCTCCTAGCTCCTACCCCTGATACCTCACCACATTATCCGCTGTTTCAGCGAGCATTATTTCGTAAAGCCGAACCCCCTCCAAGCCACCTCGATCCAATCCCTCCGTTTCTTTTAAATAAGTCTTCAAATCATCCCCCAAATTTGGATCTTCCACTTCCTCCGTTAATAAAGCATCCAAGTCCTGCAGCTGCTCCCAAATCCATACCGCAATATTCTCTGCAGAAGGGTTTTCAAAATGATCATTCAAATTCTGGTGATCAAGCTTAGAAAGCACCACCCGTTTCACAATTCGCTTCAACAAAACAAAATCAACAACCATTCCATTTTTATGGACAGGCCCTTCCACCGTCACCTCTAAACGATAAGTGTGTCCATGCAGGTTCTCACACTTCCCATAATACCGGGTCAGTGCATGCGCCGCATCAAACGTAAATCCTTTAGTAACAAACATAGAATTATTTTTCGAATTTAAGTGACGCAATCATAGCCTCCATCACAGGAAACTCCGGCCCTTCTGAATATTCACGAAAAGTAATAACCACATCTCCATTGTAAACATAAAAATAAGTCATTGGGCCAAATCGCTCCATAGGGAAAGTAATCCAAACCACTTCATAATCACCAATTATTTTTTCCTCATGACTCCATCCTTGCTGATGAATAATCACCTCAACTTCTTCAGCCTCTTCAAAAGAAGTGGCTCCACTAAAAGAATGCCTACCAACAGCATATGCTTCAAGTGTTTGATCAACCGATTTGTTAGCCTCTAAAAACTCATAATTTTGGAAAATCAATACTGGCCCTTCAGGCTCCGCATTAATAAGTTGTTGATAAACTGCGTACCGATCAGGCTCCCAAAAATAATTCCCATCTCTAATTAAAGATTTTGGATAATCAAACGTAAAGCCAAATTCATCACTCTTATACTGATACGTTAATTCTTCAGCCTCAATCTCCACCCCTACAGGAGCAACTACCTCCACCTCCTCAATCGGTTTAGTAGAAACAATCAAAGCACCAATCATCAAAGCCCCGATCGAGAACCCAGCGAAAAAAAGTAATTCTCTTTTCATAATCATATTTCTTTAAAGATGAAGACGCCTCTAACGTTACGCACCAACACTCGCTAAATCAAGCCCCAAAGCCGAAACTGTCTCTCTTACATCATGAACTCGGACAATCGATGCTCCATTTTTAACTGCCAACTTAGCCGCTTCGAGCGACCCCTTCAGACGATCCCCTGGACGATCTCCTCCCCAAATATCTCTTATAAAACTTTTACGAGACGCTCCCACTAAAACGGGACAACCTAACCCTTGCAACTCCTCAAGCTTTTCCAATAATGCCAAACTGTACTTAGCAACCCCACTAACGAACGCTCCCATCCCAGGATCCACTACAATCCTCTTCCGAGAAATTCCAGCCTCCTCTGCAAATCGAATTCGCTCCTCCAGAAAAGATCGAACCGACGCAACCACATCTTCATATTCCATCGCCTCCCCCGTTGTTCGCGCTGACCCATCCTTAGAATACATAATCACCACCGGCACATCCGCCTCCGCCACCACACGTGCCATGTCCTCATCACCTCTCAGAGCTGTCACATCATTCACCATCCTTGCACCAGCTTCAATCGCCTGTCGTGCCACTTCAGATTTCCACGTATCCACCGAAATCAATGCCCCAGGCACCTGCTCATGAATTGCTTGAATCACCGGAATAACCCTTCCCAACTCTTCCTCTAAATGCACATCCACCGACCCTGGCCCCGTAGATTCTCCTCCTACATCAATAATCTGTGCGCCCTCCTCAATCATTTCCTTCGCACGCGCCACCGCTCGTTCCACACCATCAAATTCCCCACCATCCGAAAAAGAATCTGGCGTCACATTTAAAACCCCCATCACCACTGGACTCTTAATTAAAGATGATTTACTCATAGCCTAATATCATTATCTAGATTCCAAACGAGAGTCCTTAAGCGCTTTTGCCAATCGAAACGTTACATACCCAGGATTGCCCGTTTCAATTTTACGTCCATCAACACTTACAACTGGAATCGCCTCACTCGACACACTACAAATAAACACTTCGCGTGCTCCATAAACCTCTTCCCTGGTCAAAGACCCCAATTCAACAGAAATTTTCAACTCCTTCGCCAATTGCAAAATTCTCGCACGAGTCGTACCTTCCAAAACTCCTTCACCAGGCGTTACCAAAACTCCTTTCTGAGTAACAATAAATACATTCGACATCGATCCTTCCGTAATATTTCCCTGCTCATTAACCAATAAAAGCTCACGAACACCTCGCTCCTTCTTAATATTTGCAGCCCACTCAACAAATTCAGGATTAATAGCCTTAACTTTAGGATTTAAACGTTCCATCTCCACCGTTTCCACTGAAATCCCCTGCTTTCTTACGCGATCCGAAACCTCCGAAAGGGGCGTGATTTGAACATAGTAATGACAATCAGGATCAACTTGAATCCGCACTTTTGCTTCTTGCTCATCCCCCCACAATTGCTGATTTCGAACCACCATCATCTGAGCATACATTCCAATATCTTCTACTACTAAACGAGGAATTTTAAATCCCATACTCTCCGCAGACGCCTCCAAACGAATACGATGCTCCAACCAATTGAACAACCGACCTCGTACCGTCCTGAGCGTTTCGTACACTCCTTCTTTAAAATGATAAGCCGGCGCTTCTCCAGGAATTGGATCAACTTCTTCGTGAGATTCACCATCAATACAAACAATTCCCATAATTAAGCCTTAAACGACTAGGAAAGTGATTCTACAAGCGCCGCAGCCTTATGTAAAGTTTCAACATACTCATCCTCCGCATTTGAATCCATCACAATACCTCCTCCCGAATGGAATGAATATTTATTCAGTCCACGCTGAAACGCCAATGTCCGAATCAAAATATTGAAATCAAACTCTCCCGCCGGAGAAACCCACCCCGCCGAACCCGTATAAATACCTCGAGACACCGACTCCAAACGATCAATAATTTCCATGGTTCGCTTTTTAGGTGCTCCAGTAATAGAACCCCCAGGGAAAACCGCTTTCAAAACATCCACCCAATCCAAATCTTTCTTCAAAACCGAGCGTACTTCTGAAACCGTATGGTGCACATGTGAATAAGTTTCAATCGCACGATGAGCACGCACTTCTACCGACCCCATTTCACTCACTCGGCCTAAATCATTACGAGCCAAATCTACAATCATATTTAGTTCAGCTTCATTTTTTTCACTTTCCAAAAGTTTCACCACCAACTTTTCATCCTCAATCGAATCATTTCCTCGCGGCATCGTTCCCTTAATCGGTCGCGTCGACAACACCATTCCATCCGCCACTTTAATTCCACGAACCAACTGCTCAGGCGAATTACTCACCACCGTCACTGGATCAAAGTTCAAATAGCACGCATATGGAGAAGGATTGATTTGGTGCAACCGTCGAAACACTTCCAATGGCATTCCCTCAAACGTCCCATCAAAACGATGAGCAAAATTCACCTCATACGTTTCACCTTCTTCTAAATAACGATGAATATCCGCAATCGCCTTTTTATAAACACTCTTCTTCATCATGGCCTCAGATTCAGACGCACTGAATTCAAAACCTTCCTTCATCCAATCCAATTCAAACTCCACATCATCATAAACATACACTTCTTGAGGAGCCACAAAATGAAGCAACGGTGTCTTAAATAAATCCTTCTTATCCGACGCAATCCCCTGCCACGCCATTCCCAATTCATAACTTAAAAAACCCACTTTCCATCCCGGAAAATGCCTCAAATCCTCCAACATCACCTCAGCCTGTTCCAATGTATACGCTCTCCATTCTTCAGCTATTCCCAGCCCCATTAGGGTTCGATCCCCTGAGCGCATCAAAAAAGATCCGAATTGGAATGGTGGCTTATCCATAGCCAAAACAGCCTAGTCCTAGATCAACACCCACGTCAACCCACCAGCCAAAAACGCAGTCACAGGAATCGTCACCAAAAAAGCCATCTTAAGACTATGCGCCGCATGCTTTTTCATACGCGGATGATCTTCTCCACTATCCACACCCAAAAATGCTCCTACAAAAACACCAGTTGTTGAAATCGGATAGCCCATTAACGCAGCCACCAAAACCACAGACGCTGACGTTACTTGGATAGCCGCTCCTCTCAATGCATTCAATTCCACCAAGCGTGTTCCAATGAAGTCCACCAAATGCTGACCAAACGTAACCATTCCTAACACGACTGCCACCAGCACCATCAATTTCATCGCCAACAAAAGATTCCCATTCTCCAAAGACACTCCCAAAACTGAATCATGCCCCCTAAACCCAGAATAAATAAGTCCTGTGGTCGACCCCACAGTATTGGCACCCAACGCAACCGCCATATATCCTGCAGACAAAACCAATCCTCCTTTAAATAATCGCTCACGTTGACGCAAATCCCCAGCAATCCATTCCTTTATCGTACGAAAAGGACGCATGACCAAATCACGCAACGTATCAGAAAAGTAAAGATGACGATGTCGAACAAAACGGTGCACAATTTTAAATAAAAGCCAGCCACCCAAAAACCCCAATAACGGAGAAATCAGCCAGACCCCTGCCAAAATCGAAATTTTCTGCCAATGCAACAACAGAACTCCTGCCTTCCAACTTTCCATCAACCCAATACCCATTACCGCACTAACCACAGATTGACTGATCGAAACCGGCCACCCTTTCCAAGTCGCAAAATGAACCCACGATGCAGCTACCAACAATGCAATGGTCGCATGCCCCATAGTAATTAAACGTGGAGACACAATATCCGAACTCACTGTCTCAATAATATTCCCCGATAAAAACACAACTCCAACCCCCAAACACAAAATAAAAAAAATCATCGCCTTACGCAAAGAAATCGTTTTCGATCCCACCGCCATTGACACAATATTCGTCGCATCATTTGCTCCTAAGGTCCAGGCCAAGTACAATCCAGCCAAAACAAGTAATAATTCTAACAACATTTCGTTAGCATTAGAGTGTAACAATTTAATCCTACAACAATGTCCTCAAAAAAACACCTCCGAAAAGGAGCCATTAGCCTAGCCATCCTTGCCCTAATCGGTCTTTCAATTTGGACCGCTTACGGTTTTTTTCAACCTGAAAATGACACATTTGACTATAGTAGCAATTCCCCATACCCAGGCAACTGGGCCCTTCACGGAACAGACCCACTTGGGGACGGACCAGCAGAATTATTTGTCTCCGCATCTGGCATGATTGCCTCACTATTCACAGATGGCCAAACAGTAATCCTATCTCGACAACCTTATCCTGGATTAGCCATGTACCAAAGCA
This sequence comes from uncultured Candidatus Peribacteria bacterium, assembly GCA_964491515.1. GTDB lineage: Bacteria > Patescibacteriota > Gracilibacteria > UBA1369 > UBA12473 > CAZBGQ01. The sequence continues at coordinate 536 of CAZBGQ010000011.1, read as the reverse complement.
GCGTACGACCGTGGTCTGTCCCCGATGGAGGAAGCGGAACCGTATGGTTCGAACTCAACGCCGACACACGAGAATTCATAACCGGAGTCATTCACGTTAACTATTCATCCACAGCCAAAGACTTTCCCTTTTCAATGGACTTAGTCGACATCGACCTCAGCATGATCGACAATCCCTACAATATACCCGAAGGAGACTGGGATATGGATTTAAGTGAAGGCCAAGATGACTGCGGAGAAAATGGAGGAAGCGCAGGCATTTCCAACTTCACAAATATGGAAAGCGGAGAAATGAAAATGGAATATGTTTATGACTTTGACACAGGAAGTGACATCACCAATGAAATCCACATCCACAGTGAAGGAAATGGATTTTTCATGGAACGCACCGGAGACAATAGCTTTAGCCATATCGGCGATGGCTTCGACATGGGAATTCCCATGGATTCTACTGGCGATATGATGCTCGATTTTGAAGCTGAAACCTTCACTGGACAGTTCGAATTCAACGTCAATGCAGAAAACCAAATGAATGGA
>CAZBGQ010000010.1:0-45676 GCA_964491515.1 uncultured Candidatus Peribacteria bacterium | reverse complement strand
TTGGAAGTGGAAACAACTCCGGGCGCGCTTAGTGGTGTGGTAAATAATGTTAGAATTCTGGATCGAAACCCTACTGATGACTGGACTATTGAAGTAATAGAAGCCGATGCGATTTTGAAATGGGGCACTCAGCTAATCGGACTGGTGAAGACTGATGGACGTGTTTATTTGAAAGATGGATTAGTGACCTCACTCCAGCCTGCCGCCCCCTATTCTGCTATTGATAATCCTCATGTTCACGTCACCGTGAACGTAGGAGAGAGTGTACTGTTTGATGTGGTGATGGGCACGGAAGCCAGTTTATTGGACATCTCAGTGACGCCAGTGACACCTAAGCCATTAGCATTCACACCTAGCCCCCAATGGGCTCCTTCTCTTTGGAAATCATTGACCACCATCCCTAGAGTTTTTGCGCAAAGTACTCTTCCTGATTTGGATGGTGATGGATTGAATGACTTAACAGAATGGACGATTGGGACTGACATTGAAAAAACTGATACCGATGGAGATTCCTATTCTGATTCAACAGAGCTTGAGAATGGATTCAACCCAACCGTGCCCAATGCACGTCTATTTACCGATCTATTGCCTGACCACGAAGCCTACGAAGATGTCATCCTCCTCTATACTCGTGGCATTGCCTCCGGTTATCCGGATGGATCGTTCCGACCGGAAGATTCAATTACCCGTGAGGAGTTCACTAAGTTGAACTTAGGAGCTGTCTGTGTGGACTGTACGGCGTTCGCAACAAGCGTCCGAGAGGATATTGAACGAGAATATGAACCACATCCTTTCCCCGACACGAACATTGATCCAAACTTATTCTACTGTGTGGCACACAGTCGTAACGAAGATTTAATTTCAGGATATAAGGGCGGAGAATTTGCTAGTTACTATCTCCCTAAGAACACTATGAGTCGCGCTGAGGCATCCAAAGTTCTTTTGGAAACGGTAGGCATCTCTGTCCCGGATGTTTCGGACATGAGTGCTCCGTGGTACATGAACTATGTGATTGCGGCGCAATCACGACACTTATATCCACCAGGACGATTCAATGAATTGGATGGTGGATCAGGTGACACCTTTGACCTTTGGTTTGCACGAGAATTGATTCAGAATGGTTCGATTAAAACATGGCTTGAGTCTCCCATTACGCGAGGAGAGTTTGCCATGATGGTTGGAAACCTAACACGGATTCAAGATTGTAGAGCGGTGGACACCGATGGAGATGGACTTCCCGATCAAGCTGAGATTTATAACTTTGGAACCAATCCTTTCAACCCTGATACCGACTATGGGGGCGTAAATGACTACATTGAAGTGGTCAATAACCAGAATGCTATTAGCGACCCAACGGATGATTATGGTGACGTAACTCCCCCCACAGAAACTGATACAGATGATAATGAGGTGATTGAGGATGATGAAGACATCGAAGTGATTGCCCCCCCACAAGCTGACACAGATTCGGACGGGGATGGCATTTCAGATATTGAAGAAAGCGTGCTCGGCACCGATCCATTTGATGCGGACAGCGACGATGGAGGCGTCTCTGATTTCGAGGAAATTCTGGCTGGCACCGATCCGTTGGATGCGCTTGAAGAGGCAGATGAGTTGGACAGGGATGACGGAGCTCATGTGGCAGGCCTGCACCTTTCACGTGACTCAGTTTATGCGGTCGACCAAGCGGAGGTTATATTTGAAAGCAAACAGTTTACTAAAATAATTCCTGCTGATGGAGCGTCTCAACTATTCCTACGAGCGGAGATGATTGATGAGAATGGACTCCCCGATCACACCGATAATTCTACTATTGTTGAATTCGTCGCGGTCGACCCAATCAATCCTTATGCTGATATTTTGCGCGCGCAAGTCCGGATGAGCGATGGGGTTGCAGAGACCGAACTTTTGGCTAGCACTACGTCTGGCTATTACGACATTACAGCGTCGATTTCTCCAGTTAAACTACCAATTGTGGACACCACCCTGCACGTCTATCCAGGTGTACCATTTACCATTGATCTAGCGAGTGATTTGAATTTCCTCAAGACTGGTGGACTGAATAAGACCACCATAGATCTCACGTTGCGTGACCAGTACGACAACGTCGCTTACATGGATCCGTACGATGTGACCTTATCGGTCAATGGTCCTGGATCCATTGATTATAAAGATGACGATACTGAACAAGCGGGCATTCAAACTACCGTTTATGAAGGAAAGATGAGCTTTGATTTGATCTCTGGAGAAGAGGAAGGAACTGCCACCGTATTAGCCCGCGTGGGCGATGTGGATGGAACTCTTCCGATCTCGGTGTACGACAATATTGCACTCGAGCTACATCCTAACAACACAGAACTCACCGCAAATGGCGTGACTCAAACCACTATTGAAGTGTGGGCGGTGCTCAACAATTCAGGAGCACCACTGAGCGATTTCAATGGAGTGGTCGATGTGTCTCTTTTGGATGAACTGTATGGATCCTTTGCCGGACCCACCCGTGTTAGAATGGAAGATGGCAAAGCCAGTGTGGATTTTGTCTCATCAACAGTCGCAGGTGACGCGTATTTAACTGCAACCATGGTTGGGTTTGATCCTTCAACGCTTCCCCTTAAATTACTCCCAGGCCCCGCTTATTACCTTGAGGTTTCTTCTACTTCGGATGTTGTGACTATTTCTGATCCAGCCGAGGCGGCGGAGCCGTTGGCGTTGGAAAGTCGACCCCTCATTGTACAATGGATTGAAACAGCCCAAGCGGCGAGAGAAGAAACTGAGGAATTGGACGACAGTATATCTGCCGCCCAAACTTTACTATCGGAATCAATGACGGAAAATGCCGAAGAGATCGCCAGTAGAGCCAATGATGCTTATACCGCCGCGTTAGAAGCGGCTCGAGGCGCGATTGAAGCGACCCGAGCAGACCCTGAAGGACTTGCTGCAAATTTTGCAGCCGCCTCGGTCTTGTCAGCTCGTGATGCGTTTGCTGCTTTTCAGTCTGCTGAGGCGGCACTTAACATGGTTAGTGATGCAATGAAGGGACTGGAGGAACAAGTATTCTTTGCACTAGAAGCTCTAGCGGCAGGTGATAACGCGGCGGCGGAAACGGCTATGGATCTCGCCGCAGATTTCATTGAAATAGCTCATACAAATTTTAATAGTATTCAAACTTATACCACTCAAGCCGCGGATGCAGCACAAGTCGCGGTAACCAATGCCGAAAATGCTGGAGTTATCGTTGCTTTTGTTTATGAAGATTATGCCCCCCCCACCTCTTCCTTTTTAGGTGGCGATGCGGAAGTGTTTGGACTTGGTGACGGCCCCACTGATACGACTCTTAGCCTGGGCCCACCGGGGACGGTTGAAGTTCAGGTGAAGGCCCATGATGCCTATGGAAACTTTGTAGATACGGACTTCTCAACGCCAATTGGATTGCGGGTCACACCTCACACCTCTCGATTTGGTGCGGTGGATTTGGCCAATGGAGTTCTATCCGCAGGCATGGCGATTTTCCAAGTCAGTGCTCGCGACTTAACTGGTCCGGTTAACCTTGTCGCTTCCAGTCCTGGATTACGTTATGGTGCCCATACGATCAACAGCGTACTTGAAGTTGCGGGACCTGAATTCGCTGATATTGAACCAGATGTTTTGTTTGGGACGCTGCTTGGTGCGCCGTTTGGTGATGTGACGAAAGAAGACTATGTGGCAGGCTGGTTTACTTTCTCTGGAACCACTCAAGCCTCTTTGAGCCTACTCAGCGAACCGGAACCTTCTCGTCGTTTAGCGGCTATGGATTCGCAGGGAAAACTGTCCGTACTTGATGGGAATGCGGTGGATGTGTCGATCCTCCCCTCTAATAGTTCTACTCTTCCAAGTCGATTCTTTGTAAAAGACCTCCTCTCCAAACAAACGGTGGTCGAAGGGGTAGTGGTTCCTTCAAATTCAGATTTTTATATTTTGAATTTAGATGATGACTTGAAGGCCGTGCAGAATGAGGGGATGTACGTGCAGCCTGTTCTTGAACATTCTCGTTATGAGCTACGTGAAAGTAAGAGCAACGTCAGTCTCCTAGAAAATAAAAATGAGATTGTTCGTTTGCAGCCAAATGGTCAAATCCAACTTTATGATCCTAATTATTCATTGGAGGTTAATGAGGAGTACGATGGACTTTCGTTTGATGTGATGTTGGGAGGTGCCTCCGTTATCCGAGTGTTATGGAAACAAACATTTACGGAAGATGTAACACAACTGGATAATCACTTTGAATGGGAAGATTGGACCTCTCTTTCTCCTGGCGTGTACTTCATGGGCGTGGATTCCTCCATGTATGGATATGAAACTTCTTATAGTGGGAACTCCAGTTACAATGCCACCGGCATGTTTGTCGTGGACAAAACAGAAGGGCTTCCCTCTAATCAAAAACCAGGCCTTGGTCGCAATTCACTGGAGTCTGCGCAGAACTCTCCAGGGGTTGGATTTGATGGAGATAATAAGTTTATGTTGGCACTCACCGATGGAATGATGGTTGGAGAATCACATCAGTTCTATGCCTCAGACATTGGCATTGTGTTGGGAGATCCTACGATCCGTCTCACGGACGCCAATCCTCAAGAAATCTCTGCGACCGGCTTCACCTCCGGAGTTGGGCGACTAATTTTGTCTGGATCAGAAACAATTCAAGATGTTTCCGCTACTGACTACAATTCAGACGGCCTCACTGATATTCTCGTGGCGTTTGAAAATGGCGTAGTAGATCTATTAGAAAATACCGATTCCTATCCTCGATTTAACAATAAAGGCTCATTACTTAACTTCAGTAATGGTCTCATCGACATGACAGAAAATGACTTCAACCAAGATGGCCAAACCGACCTTGTGGTGGCCACGGCGGAAGCCTGTGTCCAAGGTGAAGTATGTATTTATCAGTATACGAATCATGATGCTAATTTCATTCGAAAGAATCTAGAGCTTGAAATCGATGGAAGCACCATCAAACAAATTGAGTCTGAAGATTTGAATCAAGATGACTACCCTGATCTAATCATCTCAGATCTAAATGGATCCATTTTGGTTTTCTATAACGATAAAGGAACGATTCGTCCTCAAGGCGATTTGTTAGGTAATTTGGGACTCAAAGTTGACGACACCGCAGAACTTATTGAAGAAGTGATGATCAACTATACAGGAATGCCAGAGGAAAGTGGATCGTCACAATCCGATGATGGCTGGTTTAAAGAGTTCCCACTGCCCGCAGAAGAAGGGTTTGGAAACACAGAACAAAAGTTTAGCGCTGAACCTATTAAAGGATTGCCGACTGGCGGTTTTGAACCTGGGATTCTTGGAGACCTTGTTGCAAATACACGGAACCAATCTAATCCTTCCATCATTACCACGATTGATGAACCTCGAATCACAAACAATGTGACATTCGTTTATGCCGATATCGATGATGATTTTGCGGCATCGACTAAGACCGGAGTGGATGTGAACGGCGGCATTGTTAAAGATGGAGATCGATTAGAATACACCGTTCGTCTTGCAAATGGAGGCACGTCAACCATCGATGATTTGGCTTTCACAGATGTGGTTTCAACCATGCTTGATTTGAATTGGGGGAGTATCGGCTGTGACGATTCCCCGGGTGCCAGCTGTGACCAAGCGGTCGTGTCCAAGACCGGCATGAGCGTGAGACCATTTATGGTGAGTGGATTAATCCTTGAGCCAGGATCGTTCGTGGAAGTTTCTTATTCTGCGACGGTGGCCGGTGTATCAATTCCAAAAGTTAAAATTTTTATGGGTCAGGACTTGGATCCTACCTATCCGGATGATGACTACATCGACATTGCTGCCTCCCCTGAAGACAACCCAACGGGGCAACTTGTTTTCTTCTACTCAAATGGAACATACCAAGAAGATGGCCTACGAAAAGTTAACTACACTAAACAAACATCGCAGCCTGAACCGCCACCAAAGACTGATTTCTTCTCCGATTTGGGTATTGATTTTGATCAGGATGATGATGACGATGGCATACCTGACATGCTTCAAGGAAATAGTGACACCGGTCCTCCAGCGATTGCGACCGACCTGTATGAACAACAGACTTCTCAAGATAAAGATGGAGATGGTCTCAACAATCTATGGGATGACATGAATGGAAACTTCAACCCTCAAGATGTGATGACCAATGTGGATGCCGGCTTTACCATGGTGGGCGATATTGTAGGGATGGTGGGAGACACAATGGAAACATTGATGAGCCAAATGTTGTGTTCTGGTGGCTGTATTGCCAGTCCAATCAACTTTGCATTCTTAGTTCCTGGACCTATCAACGTCATGGGAATTCCTTCCGTTCCGATGGATATGGCTCACATTCCGGTGTTTGGAGCCCCAGCTAGTGGAATCCCATTCGTATGGCCTCCTCTCCCATGGCAAGGAACCTCCGCGGTTCGGATTTATGTTTCAATCACAACAACGCTAGGATTCACCATGTCGGTTTGTGTGGGCTCTTACTTAAGCGGTCAATGTTGGTCGTTTGCGATTCCACTCTTTGAAGCTTTGGGAATATGTGATGCAATCAATGGCGCACTCTCCGATGTCATGTCTAAAGCAAGTTCGGCGATCAGCTCTGGCATGAATATGTTAATGTCGTTCGGCGGTGCCATCCCCGGCGGCAGTGCGGGAGGACGCTCGGAAAGTGGCGGCCTTATTAATTATGATTTAGGTTCTTATTCAGTGTCCGCGGATTCTGGCAGTGGCAGTCGTGTGCCCGGATTCCCTAAACCGTTTGCGGAATGGCTACGTAAGCAATCAGAAGAAGTGGTGAACAAATTGACCGATTTACCGGACATTTACTTCTATTATCCAGATCCGCAGTCAATTGTAGGGGCCTTCAAGCCTCAAAACGTAGACAAGATCGACTCCGCTGATTTGAGAGGCTTAGAAAAGATCCTTACTGTGCTAAATTCGTTCCCTATTTTGAAAATTGAAACGGAAGAAGTTCAGTTCAAAATTCCTGCGATCACCAATGATGAAATTGAAAAAGTTAAAAATGATGCCACTCAGTGGTTGGATGACATGAAAGATCAGTGGGCGGCCAAGAAACCAAATTGGGAAAAACCTGAATTTGACAAACCAGAATACGCGGCGTCCATTCAAGAGATTGAACAGCTCATGGCCAATGTTGAGAAAAACCTGGAAACACTAGAGGACTATCGACAGTTCCCTAAGAAGCTACTCAAATGGCGCAATGCGGAATCCTACTACATCAAGCAAATTATTTGTTACTTGGATGCGATCATCAATAATCTGGTTGGATGGGTGGTCATCAATAAAGGCCGAGTTGAACAATGGATTGCCGCATTCTATGACACGAAAGAGGCACTCAAGAGTTGGAAGAAGATTTTCCAGCTGGCGTTGGATTACCAATCTTCGTGTGATCAATGTACGAACGATCGGATGAGTTTGTTTGAGCTTATTTCAAAACTGTTCGTGTTTATTCCTGAACCACCAATCATCGAAATTCCGCGATGGCCGGATATTGTGTTTGATTTATCTCAGATTCAGGCAGGACTCACTGTCGTGTGGCCTGAAATTCGATTTGAGCAACAACCTATTCTAATCCCTAAACTGCCGCGTTTCACTATTCCGGATGTTCCTCCGGTTCCACGCACGCCATCCGTTCCAAGCACACCAGAACTTCCAGGAGTCCCCGGGCAGTCAGGGTTAAATCTTCCTACGATCCCATTGCTTCCGGAGCTACCTGATTTGCCAGATCTTCCAGAACTTCCAGGAATTCCTATTCCAGAACTTCCAGATCTTCCGCCTCCACCCAAGATTCCAGAGCTACCTGAACCGGTTCAAGTCACATTGGGCATCGTCTCTGGCGTGATCAAGATTCTCTGCTTGATCCAATCTGGAATCGTTCCGACGGCTGAAACATCGCTCAAGACATCGATTGAAGATATGACGCAACGTCCGTTGGATCCGCCGATGCCGTTTGATTTGGGAGGTGGATTCCAAGCGCCGCCGATTTCCATTGATTTTGTGGATCAAATTGAAATCATTACTCATATCAATTTAGCACTTAATTTCGATGGTATTGTGCGCGCTGTAGAAATGGCGGCGGATGCCTCAAGCGACTTAGTCACTGACTTGGTTGGATTGGCCAACGAAGGACTCACGACTGCCGTAGACCTCGCCGAAGAAGGCGTCAATGCCGGACTGGATGCGGCCACGGACGCGGCGAATGAAGCGGTGGATTTAGCCAATGAGGCCCTTGAAGAAGCGGAAGCTTTGCTCGAGGAAGGAGTGGACGCAGCTGAAGAACTTCTAGATGAGGCCGAAGCGTTGCTAGATGACGCGGAGGAACTTGTTGAAGAGGTGGTAGATGAAAGCACCGATGTTGCTCCGGACGGACTAGACAGTCCCCTCTCTCTAAAACAGAGAGACATGCATGACATGTTAGTAGCGAATGAAGCTTTGCAAATGATAGACAATCCGTATGTTCAACCTTTCATCGAAGAATGGACACAATCTGTAAAAGACTTAGAAGCGTTGGCACTGGCACAAGCAGAGATCAATAAAGACGTTCCGGAAGTACACCATCTCACAGCTCGCCAAGGTTATCTATCTTTCACTTCAAAAGAAATTAATCAGCGCTTTGATGAGATTCAAGGCCGCTACTATGCCGGCTCTCTAACTGATTTGGATAGTTCCCCATTGAATGGATTACGAAATGAATTGATCGCAAGCTTTAGCGATCATCAAAATGGTAATCGAGCCTTAGCGTCATTGGTCGAAAATGATGAGGACGCTAATTGGGATGATGTAAACCGCTGGATTGCAGAAATCAACCAACAAGAATCAAACTTTTCCGGGTCAACATATTTGGCCTCCTCTCAAGAAAATGGGAACACGGTGTATGGCAGTGACTCTGTATTTGAGAAGATGAGAGAATGGGTGGTGGATGAATTTTCAACCACAGAAGCCAATCCATTTGATTCTGAATTAGAAGATCTGGATGAGTCTAGCCAACGTTATCTAGTCGACACCAGCAATGGATTTGGGAACGGTGGCGCGGCCAGTCCGTCCGAGCCAGTCCTCACCAACAAAGGCCTCTTTATCTATAATTCCGTGGCAGCGGTGAATGAACGATTGGTGGAATACACAGGGGAAGCAGATTCAGATGAATCGCATTTAGTGTTTGTAGATATGGACAATGATCGCGATGAAGACATTGTCTATGGTTATGGAGCTAACCTCTATATCAAAGAAAACTTTAATCGAAACGAACCGCTTGACCATTACGAAGAGCCTCCTTCTATTGTTAATTTAGAAGATCTCCTCCCAGAAGCCCCGGCCGTGAATTTGTATCGTACCAAGGACAATGGCAACCGCACGGCCGCCGCCACATGGAAACAGAGCTACGATAATATTCTTGGTTATGAAGTGAAACGATTTGATGCACTCCCCAACTTTGAGTCGGATGATCCATCTCAATCTCATTGGGGTACATTCCTCTCACCTTCTGACCCATTGGTTCCAACGCTTAGCGACCTTCGTGGCGATGCGGTCGAAGACATTGCTCTCTCGATGGTGCTTCCAGGCAATGCACTAGAAAGTGAAGAAGATAAGCTGCGAATGGACTTTGAATTCCCATCCGGAGATGGTCGTGTGACGGCTGAGAAAAACACCAGCTTCTTTGTTCCTGACTTCGAAGTTGGAGAAACCATACTACTCGACATTGGGAACCATGCTCTTCTACCAGACGGTGAATTGATTCATAATCTAGTTAAGTCTGGCTCAGTAGAGGTTTCACCCGGAGACTTAATTCACACCGTACGAGATGCTACCGTTGTGCTTACATTCAGCGACAGTGATGGCGAAGTAGAGTTTGATCTTCCTGAAAATACCCAATTCCGGATCGCTAGTGGCTACACCGGAACACTCACCATGGATGTGGATAGTGGATGGGTTGAAGTTATTGGGGATTCAATCAGTGACGATCCTCAAGTCGCATTCGAAGGCATGATCATCCTCGAGGGTGAACGTGTTGTTTATGATCGTTCAATCACGGTAACGAATCAATCGAATCAAGGATACACAGAAACTGAATATGATGGAGCCGGAGACTTTGAGTGGCATGCGCTACCAAATGATAGTGCTCCTACCTTAGATTTAGCTCTTGAAAATGGAGATTACTACTCTCAGATAAGATCTATTCTTGCAGATGGACGACGAGGCACTTGGGGTGAAACTCAACTCTTCTCTCCACAAATCTGTGCAGATGATGGGCTCCCCTATCCAAATATTGGAGCGGCCAATCAACGTGTATCCGTATTCAAAACACTCACACTCGACGGCAGTGGTTCATTCGATACAGACAGTGAAATCACTACTTATTACTGGGATATAGACTTGGAAGTTGATACCGATGACGATGGAGATCCAACCAATGATAAAAATGCACACCATGATACAAATCCATTGGTGGATGCGGACGGCGATGGATCCAAAGCAAATGATTGGGATGATCCTACTCTAGAAGTTGGGCCATGGGATACACCAGGTGAGAGACCTTTCAAGCTCTGGGTTGGGGATGAAGCCGGACATGTTGCCGGTGCGGTGGTCAATGTTAATGCATTCGTCCCAGACATCACCTTGAATGCCTCTTCTGGACGTACTGGCGTTGTAGAGGGATCCATTTCGACCTCAGCAGAAGGCATTCCATTTGTTCTAGCACGTGAACGCAATGGAATCTTCGAATTGATTTCCACACCAGCAGCGACAGAAAATGATAAATATTTCACTGTGAATGAAGGCAGGTTTGAAATCACTGATTTGGAACTCACGGAAGAATGGGCCATTTATAATTCACTGGATGAAGAAGTAGCCACCGTGAATTTGGACACCGGGCAGTTATCTCTTACTGAAAGCGGCTACACCGTAGAAGTGCGTAGTGCAGAACTACCATGGCCGACACGCGTAGCTTTGATTGATCCAAGTGGCTTTGAGCTGCTCTACATTATTATGGTTCCAGATTCTAATGTGGACGTAAAAATCGATACGACCGTCAAATACACCACCGATACGGTCGCCTCAATGCGTGGGGTGCATGTTAAGCCGGTCGACATGCCCGCCGACCTTCATCTTGAAAAAGTGCCATCTAACGCACCGTTATTTACCGGTGGCGTGATGCTTGTTGACAAAAATAATACCCGCTGGGCGGTGATTGATACGGATGGGAATATTTACCAATTATCAGATACGGATTTGGAAGTTAAGAACCTCTCCAGTGTGAATGCGACCGCAGATCAGGATGGAGCTGCTCCCATTGTTTTGACGCTTGGAGAAGAAGAAAACGTATGGATGGAAATCTTTATTTCTCCGAGAGCTAAGGATGGAGAGACCCACTTCCTCAATGCAGAAGATCTTGGATTGGATCGCGGAGTGGAAACCTACTTAGACTTTAGTAGTGAAGACCTCGATGGTCTTGATTCGGATGAAGATGGTATTTCAGATCTAGACGAACTTAGGGCGGGACTCAATCCGTTTGATGCTCAAGATGCTAACCAAGATTCTGATGGAGACCACTTATCCAATGCAGAGGAATTTGTTCAGGGAACCAATCCCAATAGCGCCGACTCGGACGGAGATGGACTGGATGATTTCGATGAATTGAAGCGTGGAACCGATCCTAACCTTAATGATGCATCGTACTTCACCGATATTCCTGTAAATGATCCACTGTATGACAAACTGTATCAATTTGTTCAATTAGATATGATTGATGGCTTCCCGACTGCGGAAGGCACCGCGTTTAAACCTGACCAGCTCATTACGCGCGCGGAATACACCAAAGTCTTGCTGGCCATGCTCTGTATTGATCCGCGCGCCGAAGCGTATCAATCTCCTAATGTTTTCTACGATATTCTTTACACCCAGGAACAGGACCTACCTTGGTACTACCCCATCACCAAAGAATCCTACTTACAAGGATTTATTTATGGTTACTTAGGAGAACTGAATGAAGCGGGCATGTCTCCCTTCAAACCAAATCAACCAATCAATCGAGCTGAGGGCGCAAAGATTATTTTGGAAGCGCTAGAGACATTGGGTGCGCTTGATTTAAGCTCCGTGCAAGTAGGAAACCCCTGGTATGAACCGTACATGGACGTGGCTCAAAATCTGGATCCTTATTTGGTCTCCTTTACGGGTGGGGAGGGCCAAACCTTTATTATCACTCCGGAAGAAGCAGCCAACCCCGGGGAAGCCCTCTCACGTTATGATTTCATGCTGATGGCTTCACGTGTGTTGTCTGCAGTGAACTGTTTTGCTGCTAGGGATTCAGATGGAGATGGCATCTCTGACTATGACGAAGTCACTGTTTATGGCACTGATCCTTTCTCTCAAGACACCGACAACGGAGGACTTTTGGATGGAGAAGAAATTGAAAATGGCGATGATCCTCTTGACCGTCGTGATGACGACTCTGATGGAGATGGACTGATTAATAATGATGAAATCGACGTCTATGGCACCGATCCATTTGATCCCGACACCGATCATGGAGGCGTCAACGATGGAGATGAGATTCTTCAAGGAACTGAGCCTTACTCCACTCCGGAAGATGATTATCCAGCGACGGCGTCCGATTCTGGCGATGATGGAGACACAGGCGACATAACGGAAGAAACGCTTGAAGATTCGATCCTAGAAGAAGACAACGCAGTTTCTGATGTTGATCCCGGACTCTATATTGTTACCTTTGAATGTAATAGTTGTCCTTGTGACCTAACGGTAGAGAACAGTGCGGATATTGCCTCAGGTGATACGATCTTTGCTGCTATTATGGATGCGGCAAATTCTGTGATTCTCTCGATCAGTAATAAAGTAGAAGTTGGCGATATTTTTGCGCCCACCCCGTAACCCTCCCCTCCTCATGCGTGCGTTTCGTTTCCTCAAAGAACCATTGAACGTCATTAGTACATTACTGCTAGTGGGAGCACTGCTTCTTCAATTCATCGTGCCACTGTCTGCGGAAGAAACGTCCGCGGTTCCCGATCCTCTTTCTGCGGTTGAGGAGAGCACTGATGAAGAAGAGTTGAGTTGCCTTGAAACCATCGCTGAGCCCATGGCTTTACTTACCGAAGACATTGTTGAGTTTTTGAATACTCATTATTTATCGCAAGACTTGAACAGCACCTTGATTGAAGGAGCATACGCCAAATACGATGAATATCGTTACCGGTTGAAAGACCTTTTGGTTCAGCAATTCCGACGTGCAAGCGAAGATTACACTCAAACCTTTGACCGTATCATCGACGAAGATAATCGATGTGTGGATGTGGTGGCTGATCAAATAAAAACAGTCAAAACCCTGCTCACCAATCACAACATTCAAAGTGCTGGAGCAAAAAAAAGCTATGGCCTTGTGACTAAGCTCAAAGAAGTAAATGAAAAAATGCGAGGTCTCAATCGTAGCTTTGGTGAAATGTATGGAGGCTTTAAAGCGTTTGCCGATAAAATTCAAAACACTGTGGAATAACCCCCCCCTATGCTTCGAAAAATTCCGTTTAAAATTTGGTTCTTTCTCCTCTCAGTTACCATACTGGTGACCTCCGTTGTCCAGCTACCAGGCGCATCTGCCGGAGAGGCCTCCGTGCTCCGCTACAGTCGGAATAAAGTGGGATTGGATCAAGCAATTCTGCGCTACCACAATGACATGAACAAGTTGGTCAATGGCCATATTAAAAAGCTTTTCTCAATCACAGAAGATGGTGACTCGTATAGGGTGGAACCACCTGAGGATAAAGAGTGTAGCGATCAGAAAAACATCAGCACCTTCTGTTTGGGAGTTCGTGCGGTGAATTTATACGATGCTTTTGTCCAAGGAATGGGAACTCACCGTGGATTCATACAGGATAAGCAAAACAATGAACCTAAAAACATCAACCAGCTCACTGGGGAATTTGATCGCCGCCTAAAACTGATTAATGAGCAAATTTCTGCGGCCGGCCCCATTCTTGAGACAACGGTCGGCGCCTACGATCAACTCCAAACTTTTTATCCGCTCCACGTACAGTATTCAGGATTGATTGAATCGCTTGAATCTTATCGAGATGGTTTATCAGACGTTCGTAAGGAAATCGAAAAATTCCCAGGTACTTTTCATAATGTGACCACCACTGCATGCACTTAAGTCGCCTTTATTGGCTCAGTATAACGTTGCTCATTGCTAGCGCCCTCGTCCTGGGGACGTCGGCAGTGGCTGCTGAAGAAACGGAAGAGGCTCCGCCCTCTATGGATGAGCAAATTAGCGGTGGCTCATCAAGCCTAGTTAATACATTTGGAGGCACTCCGCAACGTCCAGAAGTAAAGGATTTATATAAGAGCATTTATAAAATGCTTAAAGTTCAACCTCAAAGTTCGGCAATTCTTAAAACGGCGGAGCACTATGAATACAATGCCAACGATATGCAGGCAATTTTGAAAGGAGATATTGGAGTTCTCCAGGATACGCAACCAGCTATAGGAAATTATGAGGCCCTCTTGGCTCTTTTCGATGAGATGAAAGCCACTCACGAAAACTTTTTGGAGGATGAACAGTTTCAAACACATATGTTTCTTGATACTTACCCACAAGAAATATTTGTGAATGGGCGAACGGACGACTCTGGATTTGATGTGGTCTATGACTTAGAAATTATAGAACTTATTCTTTTTGGAGATGAAAGTACAAGCGAAGGCGGAGCTAGTGGTGGAGGGCTTCCCAGCTTTCCAGGCGGAATTCCGAGCGAAGACAGTGCCAGTTTGCCACTGAGTGGCCCCAGTCCGGACGGAGGTGACGGTGGAGACTCAGCATCAACTTCAACAAGTGAAGACTCAAGTAGCATCTCAGAAGAAGAGACCGCGATTGAAAATATTTCAGATGAATCCCTTACCGAAACAGCGGAAACATCAGATCCTAACGACGATTTTCTGCTGGAAGACAATGGCTCTCTCAATCCATTAGCATGTGAAGCCGATTCGGGATTACAAGCGGCATTTAATGACGCAATCCCTGAGGAAACCCAAAGCAATGATGGTGACGATGATACAAACGTAGACGCCGATGCTGGCGGATACGAAGACGGCAATGCCTCCGGAGATGGTGATGGCGAGACGTCCTTGCCTGAGCGTTACGATCCAGCCCATCCTCCCTACGTAATGGAGAGACCGGATGGAACCCTTTATATTGACTCCCCTCTCAAGCCGGCGACTCCTGCAGATTGGAGTGGCCCTCCGAATCTCTGCGGCGACATTTTCTGTCTCGAAATTAAGTTCACCAATCGTCCTGATGTTAAGTACTCGGAAACAGCCAACTGCGTTCAATGTCATGTTCAATACATTGTAAAAACCCTTCGGGACACCACGGCTCAAAGCCTCACACCAGGAAAAGTTTCCGGTAATCTCATGGAACCCTCAACCTGTAAAAAGAGCTTATTCAACAGTGGAGTGAGTTTGAATTTCATTCCGATTGCAATGCCGATTAAAACACCCGATGCCACCGGCCTCATCACGGGGGTGAATCTTGTGGAGAATTTTGGAGACTTCATGGAAGATGCGCTAGGTGTAGATTTTGCCAAAACAACCGATTCGAGTAAAACAAAAGGGAAAGATATTAAAAGCACAAAAGGAGATGGACTAGACCAAGCCATCTTGTACCAAAACACCATGAGTGCTTCTGGGGATTCTCAACAGCAAATCTATGAAGAAGCGCTTGCAACATACGATCGTAAACAAGAAGAAATCCGGCTCAAATTTGAAGAATCATACACTGCCGCTAAGTTTGATTCATCCACTGATTTTTATCAGTCAATGCGTTATGAAATGGATCAAATGAATTTCTATTTTCAAAGTTTCCGCACGTCGATTCAGCTTTCTCAAGAAGTGGTGGAGCAACGCAAAAATGATTTAACTGCAGCTAGCTAATTTTTTACTATGACGTTTCCTAAATTTTCATTGAAGCTCGGCCTACTAGTCCTTCTGGTAGGAATGCTTGTGGGCTCGACGGTCTTCGCCCAAGATGGGCCGGCTGAAGACACAGCAGACGTAGCGGTCGATGCCGCCGAAGAACGTGGTGCCGCTTGCTTAGATCAGTTCAGTGTTTTCATTTCTAATATGCTTAGTTCTGATGATGCCAAAGATTTTTTTCAAGATCTGTTTGAGCGAAATCGCTGTCAGCAGGATGATATTTTTGCGATCGATAGTAAGATCGAATCCAAAATGAAGCAAATTCGAGGTTTGTACTTTCAGAGTTGTGCAGCCCCTGAACTCACTACTCTTCAGACTGAAGTACGGAATCTGAAAATGGAACAGTACTTTATACGACACATTGTTCCAGTAGCTGAAGATTCTACCTACAAACGTGATTCAGATAAACTGGCTGAAGATTTTGATTCCATAAAATTCGCTCTCTACTTTGCTATGAAGGAACGCTTTGTGGATGACAAAGCATGGATCACTGACGAAGAACTTGAAGAGGCCATGCAAGGTTGGTTGGATTCATACGATGATCGCCTTGAAGAGTATGTCAGCTGCTCCACCTCTCCTTGGCAGGAAGTCGCAGAAAAATGGAAAGAATTTCAAGAAGGTGTGCAAGAACTCAGTGAGATTGCCGGCCCCCCACAGAACTCAAGTCCTGAACCGGAGGAGGAATCCGAAGCCAGTGATTCCGGCGAAAAAAATGGAGGTGGTTCCTCTATTTTTGGTTTCCTCAAGAAAATGCTTGTCATTCGAACCAACGATGTGACTCCCCTCCGCGACCCAGATGAATTGGCTGCAGATGCCCAAAAGAATGGAGAGACACTGACCATCAGCGAACTTCAGAATTCAACGCTCTATGAAGGAGACCGTTACCAGCGAGAACAAGACAAAGCAGAAATGTTGTCCCGATTTGATCTACTATATTCCCGAGGTTCAGCCGACATCACCAAAGACCTCGTCACTCGCCTCCAGGAATTGCGTGCGGTTGTGGACGAAACAACTAAAGAACCGCTGCATGGATTGGCCCAATCATCTAAAGGCATTCATAGCAAACAAGGGAAAACCTCTCCTTAAGGGAGAAAAAAATTAATGCTTAACCGCACGAAGCCCATTCACTACTTGTGCAATGTTGGGCATTTTCGGAGCTTCTGGTAGTTTTTTCGGGAGTTTGTCCGCAATGCCTTCCGCAGCTTTTCGTGCTCGGTAGGCAGATCGTTTCATGAAAAAAGCGAACTTGGGAGCCTTTGGAACGGCGGCGGGGGTAACCTCACGCACCATGCTGTTTGTTTCTAACATGCAATAAGGGCATGTTGGAGCCTGGGAGGAGATTGCTTTGCAGCAATGTAGGCAATTAAACAGCATGATGGAAGGTAGGTTTATTAGCGGACACACGGAAAATTATCGCTGTGAGGAAAAAATAGGCACATTTTTCGGGAGACGAAGCAAGGGCGACGAAACCGTATCAAGAAACGATACGGCGAGGAGCCTTTGCAATGTACCTCGGGAAATGTGGCGGTTTTTAGCCATAGTGATAATTTTCCGTGTGTCCTGTGACCCAGGGAGGGCGGAGGTAAATAAATTAAGTTGAGGACTCATCTAGGAAGTCGTCGACCGCAGACTCTCGTATACGATAAACGCGACCTACTTTACTCGCTTTGAGCCTCTTACTTTTAATGAGCTTAAGGACCGTCAGATGGTGGACTTGCAGGAGTTTGGCGACCTGCTCAGCCGTAAGAATTCGATTGGCCATTTGTGGCTTTCTTCAGGGAATTTTTCTGGGTGGGTCCTTAGGTTGAATTAACTTTATCATGTTTAAATATGTTTAATCAAGCATAAAGTTAGTTTATTCATATTTGTCCTATTTTTCTATGTTTTATATGTTTTTATCGTGTTTTATCTATTTTTACATGCTATCCATTTAATTCTATTATATTCTATTAAAGCATTTATCCCTTAAAAAGGAGAGATCTATAAAATCGCTACACGCTCGTAAGCCCCTTAAGATTTTGCCGCTTGACATTAGACCATAAGGGCTTATAGTGGTTTGGCTTTATTGATCTTTGTTTTATCTTTCAAATACTTAAGGAAGAGTAGATTCCTTCATTGGTTCCAAGAGAGTCTGGGGTGCTGAGATCCAGATAACCATTAAGAATTGAACGCGCCTTAGTGGAGTTTTTACTCCAAGTAGCATCCGAAGAAAGTCTCATTGAGACAAGTAGGCTCTGCCGGCAGATGTCCGTTATCATACATCTCCATTTTTCCAGGTCATGCTGGAGTATGGGCTGAGGTCTATCCAAGATAGACGAAGAAGGATGGTACCACGTGCTGTCATACGACTCTCGTTCCTTCATTCATAGGTTTTCCTATGGTGAGTGAAGAGAGTTTTTTTGTATTTTAATCAACCTACAATGACATCCATAATCTTAGCATTTTCAGGCGGACTCGATACGACCTTCTGTATCCCTTATCTTAAGGAAGAAGGTTATGATGTGATCACTGCCACAGTTAACACCGGAGGCTTTACCAAGAAAGAGCTTATTGAGATTGCCGAAAAAAGTAAAACTCTTGGGGCTAGTGAACATTTCCAGCTTGATGCGGAAGATGAGCTCTACGACCATTACGTCACCAAAATCATTCAAGGAAACTACTTAAGAGGTGGCAGCTATCCCGCATGTGTAGGACCTGAACGAATCGTAGCCGCTAAAGCCATCGCCGAACTTGCCAAAGAAAAAAATATCACCGCAGTCGCCCATGGATCAACCGGAGCTGGCAATGACCAAGTCCGATTTGATTTGGTTCTAAAAGCGCTCATTCCCGGAGTGACCATCATCGCGCCCATCCGAGACAAAGGCCTCACCAGAGCTCAGGAGATTCAGTACCTACAAGAAAAAGGTATTGAGGTTCCTGCCGGCGCCAAAGACTATTCCATTAATATTGGTGTTTTAGGCACCACGATTGGAGGTAAAGAAACCACCGGCACCATGGGACTCCCCCCAGAAGAAGTGTATCCCTCCGTCACTCCCCTCAAAAACACTCCTGACGCACCAGCAGAAATAACCATTACCTTTAAAGAAGGCATGCCAGTGGCACTGAATGGGGAAGCATTGAGTTCGGTGCAATTCATTCAAAAAATCAAGGCGCTTGCTGACAAACATGGCATTGGAAAAGGCAGCCATTTAGGAACCACCATTTTAGGCATCAAAGGACGTATTGCTTTTGAAGCGGCCGCAATGAGCGTATTGATTGACGCTCATAAAGAATTGGAAAAATCGGTCTTAACATCCAAGCAAATTTTCTGGAAAGATCATTTGGCCACCGTATGGGGTGACATGATTCATGAAGGACTGGCATTTGACCCGCTCATTCAAGACATTGAAGCATTCATTGGTTCTAGCCAAAAATTCGTTTCCGGAGAGGTCAAAGTTCAACTATTTAAAGGGAACATCATTCCCATTGGCTCAACCAGTGAATACTCACTCTTAGACACTTCTCTTGGTGTGTATGGCGAGGAAAACTCATTGTGGGACGGAAAGGATGCTGCCGGCTTCTGCAAAATCTATGGATTGGAAGGTGTGATCGCCCATCAAAAACATAATCTAAAATAACAATGACTAAAAATTTCATTACATCCCTGGACTATTCTCAAGCGGACATTCAGTCCATGTTGGATCAAGCCAAAACATTCAAAAAAAATAATGGATCTGATGTGCTCAAGAACAAGGTTCTAACCTGCCTGTTCTATAATCCTTCACTACGAACCATGCTTTCGTTTCAAACTGGCATGCAAAAATTGGGAGGCATTTGTAATACTATGACTATGTCTGACAGCCGCGTGCTGGAATTCAAGGAAGGCGCGGTTATGAATGGTGCGGCGAGTGAACACCTCAAAGAATTTATCCAAGTAGTCTGTTCTTACTCTGATGTTATTGCCATAAGAAAAAGTGACTTCATCCCGTCAAAATCGAATACCATTGATCATGCGGCGTTCACAACCTCAAAAGAAGCGTTGCTCAATGATGATTTTCTAAAACAAATCCTAACGTATGCGACCAAACCCATTATCAACATGGAGTCCAATGTGTTTCATCCCTGCCAAGGCTTGGGAGACATGTTGACCCTCCAAGAACTTTTGGGAGAAGTTCAACAAAAAAACTATGTCTTATCGTGGGCGCCGCACCCAAAACCTCTTCCACTCGCGACGCCACACTCTCAATTGCTATTTCCCAGTCTGTTTGGAATGAACGTCACATTGGCCTGTCCTCCCGAATTCAAACTGGATGATTCCATCATGCAAGAAGCGAAACAACGTTCCGAGGCCGCCGGCGGCTCATTCTCTGTCTCTCACGACCAAGATGACGCGTTCGCCGGCGCAGAAGTAGTGTGCGCCAAAAGTTGGCTATCACTCGATCTCTTTGGAGATTGGGAGGCTCAAGAAAAACTCCGAGCTGCTTATTCTGACTGGAGCATCACCCCGGCCAAAATGGCGCTTACTTCTGATGCCTCGTTCATGCACTGCCTACCAGTTCGCAGGAATGTGGTAGCGAGTGATGAGGTCCTTGATTCTGACCACTCCGTAGTGATTCAAGAAGCTGAAAATCGGATGTGGGCCCAGATGGGACTGCTTCATTATCTTTTAACACAATAAACATGACACTTTCTTTTGATAAAATTGCCTCGGTAGTAATAAATGCAAACCTTCCTGATCCGGTGATTATTTCAGATCATATTGACTGTGAGGAAGGCGCTATCCTGGCTGTAAAAATACTTGAAGACAAAACCGTCTACAATCAGCTTGAGCTGGTTTCCGGAAGACTTTCGACATTACACAAGGGAGACGTGATTGCGGTGGCCTTAGGCAATCGACGTGCCCTTAAGGGGTTTGTCGGCGAGGTTCCCAAGTCTCTAAAAGTTGGTGACACCATTCACGTGCTTAATCTTGGTGGCGTGGCCGGACTCTGCACCAGCGAAAATGTGAAAGAAGTTGGCCATGCCTTAAGAGCAGAAGTTCTTGGAGCGGTCACAGATGGAACCAAAAACCTCAATATTCATCAATTCACGTTGTTTAATCCACTTCCGACACTTGAGCATTCCGCTCCACTCATTATTGTGAGTGGCACTTGTATGAATGTAGGGAAAACCTCGGTCGCCGGAGAGATCATCAAGCACGCAACCCGAGCTGGCCTCACTATTTTTGCCACCAAACTTGCCGGTATTGCCGCCCTACGAGACACTGAAAACATGAAAGACTATGGCGCTAAAAAAGTGGTGTCGTTTGTGGATGCCGGATGTACGTCTACCGTTGGATCCAAAATCAATGTCGTGGATATTGCGAGAGGCGCCATCCATCACTTATCTAAGGATAATCCTGATTTCATTGTGATCGAATTTGGAGACGGAATTTTCGGAGAATATGGCGTGCTTGATATTCTAAAAGCTCCAGACATTCAAAAAAATATTGCTGCACACATTGGATGCGCTCACGACCCGGTCGGAGCGGTTCAACTTGCCAAAACGTGCGAAGAGATTGGGGCTCCTCTTGATCTTATCTCTGGCCCTGTGACCGACAACGAAGTCGGTAGTCGCTTTGTTCAAGATACCCTCTCTATCTCCGCCTACAATGCTCTCACTCAAAATAAATTACTATTTGATGACCTCAACGCTTCATGTCTAAAAAAATAACTGTCTCCATCATTGGATCCACCGGGTACACCGGATTGGAACTGATTCGACTCCTCATCGCTCACCCGAATGTTGAGATTAAGCACCTCACTTCACATTCTCATGCAGGAAAAGCTATTAGCTCTGTATGGCCTCATTTATCAGGTTTATGCGATCTCATGCTTACTAAGACCGATCCTGCTCAAGTGGCCGAGGAAAGTGATGTGGTGTTTCTGGCACTCCCCCATTTCCAATCATCACTCATTGTTCCCGATTTACTTGGCAAGACTAAAATCATTGATTTATCCGGTGATTTTAGACTAAAAAATTCGAACGACTTTAAAACGTATTACAAACAAGACCATACATTCCCAGAAGGGCTGAATGATTTCACTTATGGCCTTCCGGAAGGAAACAAAGAAGCAATCTCTCATGCAAATAATATTGCTAATCCAGGATGCTTTGCGACTACGTGCCAGTTGGCCTTACTGCCCTTTGCCTCGCTTATAGATACGGCTCATATCCTTGCAGTCACCGGATCTAGCGGGTCCGGGAAATCTCCTAGCGATGGGACTCACCATCCGATTCGCTCTCATAATATGAAAAGCTACAAAATAGGTGTTCACCAACATCTTCCGGAAATCGCCCAGTCTCTTAAGATTCCCATTGAGTCGCTTACATTTGTGCCAACCAGTGGACCGTTCAGTCGTGGGATTCATGCTACTGCTTTTCTTTCTTTGAAATCGCCTATCACAGACGAATCTGCACTTGAGCTAATTGAAAAAACCTATGCTTCCTCTCCTTTTGTTCGAGTCAAAAACCAGATTCAATTGGCGGATGTGGTGGGATCTAATTACGCTGATTTTTCTTTCACGCTTGTCAATGGTCAACCGGTCATTCAAGTGGTGATCGATAACTTGGTTAAAGGGGCTGCAGGAACCGCACTTCACAATATGAACCTCATGTTTGGATTAGATGAAACCACCGGGCTGAATCAACTTAGCCCCCTATTTCCTTAATTTTTACGTCATGAATTGGATTCAAAAAGATCAACACTACTTGGCGCCTGTATATAAAAAATACCCACTCACCTTAGTGAAAGGGAAAGGCAATCGTGTTTGGGATGAGCAAGGAAAAGAGTACCTCGATTTTTATGGAGGGCACGCGGTGTGTTCACTTGGGCATTGCCACGAAGCTGTAACGAAGGCCATTACTGCTCAAGCTGAAACCCTTATTTTTTATTCAAATGCTGTTTATACCACTCCTGCGATTGAGCTAGCTGAAGCGCTAGCCAACACATTGGCCCCTGAGCCTTATCAAGTTTATTTCACCAATTCTGGATCTGAAGCCAATGAAGCGGCCATTAAAATGGCACGAAAACATACCGGGAAACAAAAAATAATTTCCTTTAAAAACGCATTCCATGGTCGTGCAATCACCAATTTGGCGGTAACCGGCATTGATGCCTACCATCGCTTTACTCCTAACTTAGATGACTACACGAGCTTTGCTGAACTTGGAGACATGGACAGTGTCATTCAGGCGTACGACGATGAGACCGCGGCGGTGATCTGCGAACCGATTCAGAGTATTGGTGGTGTCCTTCAGGCTCCCCCCTCTTTTTATCAAGACTTGGCAAATTTCTGTAAAGAAAAAGGAATCCTCCTTATTTTTGATGAAGTTCAAACTGGGGTGGGTCGCACCGGATATTTTTGGGCGGCCCAACTATTCAAAGTCACTCCGGACATCATTACTTCTGCTAAAGGGCTAGCCACTGGACTACCTATTGCGGCCGTACTCATCAACCATTCCGTTTCTGAGAAACTTGATCTTTCAGATCACGCGAGTACGTTCGGAGGAGGCCCTATTCCTTGTGCTGCCGGCTTTGCGGTAGTGTCTACTATTAGTTCCGATGGCTTCCTTGCAGAGGTTCTTAAAAAATCAGACTATCTTCAGGCACAACTCCGCTCACTCCCACACGTTAGAGAGGTCCGTGGAGAAGGATTCTTACTGGGCTTTGAACTAGACCAGGCGTTTCCCGACTTTTTAAATTCCGTCCTAGCCAATGGACTTATCACTGGAGGGGCTAGCCATAAAAACACCTACCGTCTCACCCCTCCACTCACTATTTCTACGGATGACATTGATGAATGCATTCGAATCCTTGATTCCATTCTTTCACAATAACTATCATGTCCCCGAGTAAAAAAGAGTTTTATTTTTCCAAGTTCAATCACCGGATTTTTGTGCTCAAAATTGGTGGCGAAGTGGTTCGTTCGAAAGAAATTTTAAAGAATATGCTCGAAGATATTCAAGCACTCAAAAGGCATGGAATTCATGTCATCTTAGTTCATGGTGGAGGAACTCAGGCAGACGAGCTTTCTGAGCAACTTGGACATACCCCCACTAAAATCGATGGACGTCGTATTACCGGAGACAAAGATCTGGAAGTTGTCAAAATGCTTTTTGGAGGAAGTCTCAATTTGGATATTTTAAGTGTGATGAAAAAGTTGAAAATAAAAGGCATGAGAATTAGCGGTCTTGATGGCAACCTGCTCGATGTTAAAGTACGATGCAAAAAGAAAGTTGATTTTGGTTTTGTAGGAGACGTTGAAGCAGTGAATCCTCAAGTATTATTTGATGTTCTAGAAAAAGGATACCTACCTGTTGTTTCGCCCCTCGGAGTGACTGATGACGGCATCATTGTAAATATCAATGCGGACACTATTGCCACTGAAATTGCCATTGAAATGAAGGCTGAAAAGCTCATCCTTTTCACCACTAGTGAAGGTGTTTATCATGGGGAAAAACTCCTACGAACGCTTACCTTGAAAGAAGCTCAGGACTGTATTGACAAGAACATTGCTCAGGGAGGCATGAAGGTTAAAGTCGAGAACTGTATTCAATCAATTCAAGGAGGAGTTAAGCGTGTACACATCATCAACGGTCTCTCCCCTCACAGTCTTCTTCAGGAGGTTCTGACTAAAAAAGGAGTGGGAACTATGATTGTTGAAAACGACGACGAAAAAACAACCTACCAAGATGAATAATTTTATACATACCATTGTTGGTGAATCTCCCGGTCCAGTTGTAACGATCATGGGATCTATTCATGGGAATGAACGTATTGGAGCTACCTTACTACCGGAAATCAAAGCCCTCCTACTTACTGATAAACTAAAGGGAACTGTTCACCTCATCTTGGGAAATCCAGCCGCTCACGAAAAAAACACTCGTTTTGTTGAAGTGGACATGAATCGTCTTTTTGGGGAGAACTTTACTGAGCTTGAAGAAAAACCAGTTGTTTCTCTCAAGAAAGAAGAACAACGGGCACTAATGATAGCCCCGTTTCTAACAGAGTCCGACTATCTTTTGGATGTGCATTCCACCATCAAACCTTCCACCCCTTTTGTTTACTGTGAACCTAGTGATGATCATTTTGGGTTGGCTCATTTATTTGATGTAGATTATGTGGTATCTGCGTCGCTTGATTTCCGACCGCCTGATCTTTCCTCCTCAACCGATAATTTTGTAGATCGCCATGGTGGAATTGGACTTACTTATGAATCTGGATGGAGCCAAGGAGCTCAAGATGAAACCTCTGTTTTACTTGCCGTTCAGCAATTTTTACAAACCACCGGAAGTTATGATTTTGGTCTAGATATTGCACTCTCGACTCCTCCGCATTTACTTATTTATGATGTTCTTATCCCATCAAATGATTCGTTTGCATGTGCACATGATTTTTCAAATTTTGATAAAGTTTCAAAGGGAGACATCATTGCTACTGAAAATTCTCAGTCCATCAAGGCTGCCCAAGATTCGTATATTATTTTCCCTAAGACCACAATCCTTCCCGGGAACGTGGCACTTTATTTAGCCACTAAAACATCTTAATCATGAGTAAAATTTGGGACAAAAAATCCGGTGCCACCTCCGATGCTTTCAATGACTCATTTCTTATCAGTAAAGGAACTCCCGACAATCTGCTCATCCCTTACGACATCGAAGCCTCCAAAGCTCATGCCTCTATGCTGGCTAAAATAGATGTCCTAACAGCAGAGGAGAACGAACAACTTCAACAAGCACTCAATAACCTGCTCGAACGGTATGACTCCGGCGATTTCCAGCTCACTCCCTCAGATGAGGATTGTCACAGTGCGATTGAACGTTCACTCATTGAAACATGTGGAGAGGCTGGCAAAAAAATCCATACCGGGCGCAGCCGGAATGATCAGGTTTTAGTGGCCACTCGATTGCTTATGCAAGATAAACTGTCACAAACGCATGAAGCTACGCTATCACTAGCTCAGGATTTCCTAAATATGGCTCGTACGCATGAACGCGTGCCTTTCCCTGGATACACTCACACTCAACAAGCGATGTTATCGAGTTTGGGTCACTACTTTGCTTCTTTTGTAGAAAGTTTACTGGATGATGCAATGACTCAATCCTTGGCACACAGCGTAATCGATCAGAATCCTCTAGGATCGGCAGCCGGATTTGGAGTGTCCTTCCCGTTGGATCGCGCGATGACAACGAAAACCTTGGGATTTGAAAGGGTTCAACAGAACTCACTTTACTGCCAAACCAGTCGAGGTAAGTTCGAAAGTCTAATTTTGGAATCTTTGGTTCAAGTGATGTTAACGTTGGGACGATTCGCGCAAGACATGATTCTATTCACCACTCAGGAATTTAATTATTTTGATGTGGATGAGTCCATGACTACCGGGTCCAGTATAATGCCTCAAAAAAAGAATTTGGATTATATGGAAGTGCTACGTGGACAAGTCAGCTTGGTGATAAGTTTTCAGCATCAGGTTCAGGACCTCACCAAAAATCATCTTTCCGGTTACAACAAAGACCTCAAATTTGTTAAGGCTCCGATTTTGGATAGTTTTGATATCGCACAAGGATCACTGGAAATGGTGAGCCGCATGCTTAAAGCTATTCACCCTAACACCGACATAATTGAAGCGAAAATCTCTAGAGGGATTTTTGCGGCGGACGTGGCAAATGACTTGGTTAAGAACCAAGACCTCCCGTTCCGGGATGCCTACAAAGAGGCTATGTCTCAATTGAACGGCGATCTTAATTTTGATCTTCAAGCAAACCTTGCTTCTAAGGTTAGCCTGGGAGCCCCAGGGAATTTAGGGCTGAATGAATACGCTAAAAGGTTGGGCCAATAAAAAAACCTTGCTAATATAGAAAAAATAGTTATAGTAATCTCTTGCTTTATAATTTTAAATACTATGGCTTCTGGTTTTCCTCGATTTCAAGCTAAGACTTTCCCTGACCTCATACGGGTTGCTGCGGACACTCCTATCGAAGAAAAAGGCGATGTTTTACGTACCCCTAACCAAATCCCTCCTACCCCGATAAGCCCGGCTGATTTGGCTATTTTCGAAGAACAATTTAGGCAGCATCTCACTGAACTCCTTGCAACCCTTGATCGTATTGGAGCGCAAGATCTTGTCGTAGAAGGAGGCCACATTTACGGCGATGATGTCCCAACTGATAGACATTGGGACGAAATGAGAAAAACTGCTCTTTTGACCGCCTTTCTTGAAAAATATGGACACACTGTCACAGGCCTTCTATTTATAGATGACTACCACCCAGAGAAAAACACCCTTGATGTTGATGCTTATTGTAATGAGGCTGCTCGCTTAGGGTGGGACATTGACCATATTGTTTATGAAAACGACATGATTCCACTCGCTGATACTATGCTTAAAACCCTGCACCGCGTCGCACGAGTCATGCCTGAAGGCGATGGATTTATACTAAACAGAGGAGCTCGTCGCGTTCATCTCAAAACACCTGATAAAGGTGATTGGAGTTGCGCTCTACTTGATGCTGCACTGAATTGGCTGAAATTTGATAGCCTTGAAGCGCATGCGGTCATCAACGTACTGCCCAGGCAATGGCGTGGGCAACAACGTAATACTCGTGATATTCTAAGAGCAGCCTTTGGGCATAAAGCTCTCCCCTATTTTAACTTTTTCTCGGATGCCAATGGAAGCGCCGTTACAGGAGCACCTCACGAATTCCGATAATAGTTTTCTTCTTCGTCGGCTGACAGCAGAAATCTCATCCCCCTATTATGACCATTGGGTTGTTGAGTACGATTATTCATCAATTGATTTAGACCGATTCAAAGATAAATCGCTCCCTTGGTTTGAAAGATATCAGGAGGTATTACCATTTAAAGAATTGTCGTCGTTTAAGTCTTTAGGAGAAGGAAACACACCCCTGGTTTCCTCCAAAATATATCCGAATTGTTTTTTCAAAGAAGAAACGCGAAATCCTTCAGGGTGCTTCAAAGATCGGGAAAGTGCGGCACTGATTCCATATTTGATTGAAAAAAAATTGAGTCATTATGCTTTGGCCTCCTCCGGGAATGGGGCACTATCCTCTAGTTTGTATGCACGCTTATATGGAGCAAAAGTGACTTGTTTTGTGCCAACCTCAACCTCTCAAAGCAAAAAAGATCTTATCCGTACCTTTGGAGGAGAAATCAAAGAACTTGGAGAACATTACGAAGACTGCCATCGGACTTTAGTTGATCAAACAACAGAGGACTCTCCCATAAACATCAGTGCGGGCGTTCATCCCTTGCGTGGGCAGGGAGACAAAGTGATTGCCTATGAATTATGGGACTCCATGGGTGTGCCAGATTATATTTTAGTTCCCAGCGCCAACGGATGTTTGATTTCTGCAATCTATCAAGGATTCCTAGAGCTCAAAATCCTTAATTTAATTGATCGATTGCCGATACTTATTGCCGTTCAGATAGAGAATGCTGCCCCCTTGCAAAAGGCACTACGTCAAGGGAAAAAGGATTACTCAATCATCGAAACTGTTGAAGATTCTTTAGCAGAAGGATTGGTTGCTATGGAATCCTTTAACTCACCCAATGCCTTACACGCACTTCGCCAGACCAATGGGTTCGTCCATTCCGTGAGCGAATCTTCCTTAATTGATGGCATGCGTTATGCTATAGAAATAGAAGGGCTTTTCCCTGAATGGACATCTGCAACAGTTTTTTCTGCATTGCGAAATTTGTATGACTCTAAAAAAATCCCTCTTGAGGCTACTACTGTCGTAATAAACTCCGGAAGTGGACACAAAGAAGTGGCCAATATTGCCAATAAGATTTCTGTCAAAAGTATGCCTTCAGCATAATCCCATTATTTTATTGTCAAATACCCATTTTATTTATAGATATGGGACTATATTTAACCCCATGTCTTCACATATTGGTTGACAAATATTGATATATCGAACTAAGATTATTCCCTAGTCTTAAACGTTTTCTCATGATTGAAGATCCTACGGATGCCTCTCTACTAGAGTCCGAAAGACTGACACAGCCTGAGCAACCGGCTCACGCTCTCGATGCCCTTAAAGCTACCAATGCGGGTCTTGCCGAAGAAGCAATCACCTTGCGTACATCTAAAGAAACAGCCGCGGCATTAGCCACTCTGCCTTCGTTTGAATCCTATCCCGTCCAAGCACGTGAAGCGGCGTTAAAATCGGCCGTTGCCACTACGCTAGAATCCTATGGATTAGCTCCAGAAGACATTAAACTTGCCTCTGCTCCTTCTCATGTTAAAGGGGATGTTTCTATTCAATTGCCTTCCTTGCTCATTCGTAAAGAGGGTGAAGATAAAAGAACACCCATGAGGCGCTACATGAAAGAAATCATTCCTAAATTAGCTGCTGAGCTAGAAGCACAACTCCCCTTCCCCGTCAAACTTCACCGGGCAGGGATTTATCTCAATGTTGAATTTGATCAACCCGCCTTAGAGAATGATATTCTTGCCACCGTGGAAGCGATGGGAAGTGACTATGGGAACTCCGATTCGCTTGGCTCTGAACGAGTGGTGATCGATTTTTCAAGTCCGAATATTGCTAAAACTATGCATGTCGGCCATCTTCGATCTACGCTCATCGGACAAGTTCTCATCAACTTACTTGAGGCAAATGGTGCAATCACGTATGGAATCAATCACCTCGGAGATTGGGGCACGCAATTCGGCCAGCTGGTAAGTGCTCACCGTCGCTGGGCAGATGAGGTCCGTACTACTATTGATCCGGAAAAAGATCCGGTCGCCTTTTTGGCAGAATTGTATAAGCGCGTTAAGCAAGCTATTAAGGCCGAAGAAACTGCTGGCGAGAGTGAATTGGCAAATGAAGGTCGAGCCAATTTTTCAGGACTTGAAAATGGAGACCCTGAAATTATTAATCTATGGAAGGAATTTCGACGTTTATCTCTGATTGAATTTGAGCGATTGTATAAACGGCTTGGCGTAGA
The DNA here is from genome assembly GCA_964491515.1 of uncultured Candidatus Peribacteria bacterium. Classification (GTDB taxonomy): domain Bacteria; phylum Patescibacteriota; class Gracilibacteria; order UBA1369; family UBA12473; genus CAZBGQ01. Next base: position 15,672 of record CAZBGQ010000010.1, on the reverse strand, counting down.
ATTTGACATGTATCTGGGTGAAAGTTTCTATCAAGACGACATGGGAGATCCTGTCCGAGAAGCTCTTGAACAAGGGATTGCAACACGTGACGAAGAAGGAACCGTACTGGTCGATTTCTCGGAAGGAGCAGACACCGGTGGGCGCAGAAATGTTGGACTATTACAAAAGAAAGATGGAGCCTCTCTCTACCTAACACGTGATTTAGCGGCCATGCGTAAACGCAAAGATCTTTTTGGTGCCAATCGCGCACTCTATGTTATTGGAAATGAGCAGCAGAATCACATGAGCCAACTATTCGAAATTTCTAGGCTATTAGGAGATATCGAAGAAGGTGAAGGAGTTCATGTTAATTTTGGACTGATGCTTAAAAATGGAGAGAAAATTTCCAGCCGCGAAGGGGCTGGCGGATTGGAAGGATTATTGGATGAACTGACCCAATCCGCGCTTAGCGGATTAGAAGCACGCTATGGAGCAGAAGCCGATCCGGAAGAGTTAAGAGAAGCGGCACAAGCCATTGGTGTTGGCGCACTGTTTTATCAAAACTTCACACAAGGCCGCCAACGTGACATGGAATTCGATCCTGAATCCATGCTAAATCTTCAGAACCAAAGTGGCCCGTATCTTCAATACGCGGTGGTCCGAGTGAAGCGTCTGATGGAAGCACTTGCTGTAGATGAAGAGCCCGCCCCATTCTCCACTGAATTCCTTAGCTCTATGCCGAAAGAATTCCATGCTATTTTCTCACTACTGGGTGATTTCCCTGGGATATTGGCCACGTCTGCTGCTTCCTTTAATCCACATACATTGGCAGATTATTTGTATAAACTGGCCTCTCTTTCGAATAAAGCTTATTCTCTAAACAGTCCCGACTTCCCACGCTACAAAAATATGCCTCAGGCCCAACAAGCCGCCTATCGTCGTATATTCAGTTCCGTATCTCTAGTACTTGAGAAAGGACTTAATCTCCTAAATATCCAGGTTCCCACACGTATGTAAGTTTTTTTATATTCTAATACACTTTACTATGACACTCTCATCCAGCCCCCAAACCACCGACACTGTTCTTATGATTCGCCCGGCCAATTTTCGCTGCAATGAGCAAACCATGGGAGATAATACTTTCCAGCAAGAAATTCAACCTGATGGAAGAGCACCTGAAACGGAGGAAGAGATTGCGGCTTTTCAAGCGGAGGTTCAAGCACAAGCTTTAGCTGAGTTTGATGAGTTTGTTGCAAAATTACGCGCCCGTTTAATCAATGTGGTGGTGGTTCAAGACACGGAAACTCCTGACACTCCAGACTCAATATTTCCCAATAATTGGTTGTCACTTCACAAAGGTGGCCGCCGAGTTACCTATCCTATGAAAGCAGAAAATCGCCGTGCGGAAAGAGAATTAGAACCTGATGTCTTGGCAGCGCTTTCTGAGGCCGGGCACGAGTTCCCTGATAAGACCGATTTATCTCATCTCGAAGACGAAGGTGCTCCACTAGAGGGTACTGGGAGCATGGTCTTAGACCGCCAGTATGGAATTGTTTATGCTGCACTCTCCGAGCGTACAGTTCCAGATTCTCTTGAGACCTTTGCTTCTAAACTTGGATACCGTGTCGTTTCATTTGATCCTGTTCAAGTAGACGGGGCTGCTATCTACCATACCAATGTTCTAATGTCTGTAGGTAATGAGGTGGCAGTTCTTTGCCCTGAGGCTATTCCACAACAAACTTCATTAGATTGGGTTCGTAACACGCTTGAAGAAACTGGTCATACCATTCTTGAGATTTCCATGGATCAGCTTAATCATTTTGCAGGGAACATGCTTGAAGTTCATAACACTGATGGTGATAGTATCTGGGTTATGTCTCAACAAGCCCACGATGCACTAACCGAAGAGCAACGAGCGGTTTTCACCGATAGTGGATCAGAAATTTTGACTGCCAATCTTCAAACCATTGAAACGGCTGGAGGCGGAAGCGCACGCTGTATGCTAGCTGAAGTTTTCTAATCTAAGCGGCGGCTGTCCCCCGGAAATACCCTTTCATTGGGTCTGCAAGCCTGACTTCAAGAGCCGAAATGCGTGTTTTTAACTGAGTTAAATCTATCCCCTCAATGGAGAGAGGCTCACTTAAATCAACTTCCTCAAAAACCCCACGTAGGACTTGATCCGTTGGCGTCAAAGAACGGCTATAACCTCGGATGAGATCATCAGCTATGTCCTCTAATGCGGTGACACGGGCGATTACTTTTGCAAAACGAAGCCTCAATTCATCCACCGTGGATGCAGGAATTATTTCAGGTTGGCTGACACGCTGGTATCCCAACGCAAAATCGGTCATGGCTCCGATACGAGTACTTAACGTAACTTCTTCTTGTGAAAGGGTCTCGAGTGTTTGAACTGTCATGTTAATAGTTGTTATAAATTTTGACTTCTCCTCCTGGAATAAATAGGCCTGATTCTGTGAGGTGTGCAGTTGCCATCGCCGCATCTACCGGCGTGTGCATGAATACTTCTTTTGTTAGGCAATGAATGCCGCCTCCTAAACGCAAGTTTTGAGATAAAGGGGTTACGTGAATTTGAAGCCCTGAATTATCAATCGCTTCACGAGCAGCTCTATTATTGAAGCGCCCCGTTGTAAATAGATGATCACCCCACTGGATACGATTACTATTTAATTCCTCTGCATCTTTCTTATCCAATTCATATAAATCGGCGTCTAAATCTCGAGCAGCCTGTTCAATCGCTCGCTGTGAGTCGGGCGTAAATCCATCCATCCATGACGATAAAATCACTTGCCCCTCTGGAGATACGGCCCCAGTAGAAATACAATCCACATGCAGCCCATTGTCCACCGCCAATAAAACATGCCTCACTCCTTCTTCGGAATTACCTAAAAACTCTGAGGCTTCTTCCAATCCATCTCTTCCTGATCGTTTTGAGGTTCCGGAAAAATACCATGTTTCATCTCCAATCTGGATTTCTTTCGTATTTCCTCCTTCATGAATTCCCCTGTGTGCAGTCCTGTGTGGCACTCCTAACGCATCATAGATAATCCCTGTTACTTCGGCTTCCCCCCTTCTACTCGGGGCGCCCATTTGAAGAATCAAAGCCTCCCCTCTCTGTGCACCCAGTGAAGGATCCCTCATAAACTCAATATCCTGTGTTATTCCCGGTTGGTCAAAAAGTTCCGGGGAGGGATAAGGAACGACGATCAAAGGCACCTCAGCCTCAATCAGGGATCTCATCAAATCCCCGTGCTCTTCCCGCAAAACGTCAATGTGACCTCGCCATTGAATTTCTTGAGAGTCCAGCATGTGTCCGTTTCCTGGCGCCGCATTTCCAATTCCTTCCGGCCAATAGCCCATTCCTTGTGGGGGCGATTCCATCATCATCAAATATTTACAAGGTGCTGATGGATTTTTCATAAATATGAGTTTAACGAATACCCTATTTATAAAACACAATCACCAAAGAGGCAATTTATTGAGGTTGCCTAAATTATATTTCTAGTGCCGATTAATTTTACTTATTTGTCAACGTCCACGTACCATCCCAGCCTTCCGTGAGTGGACTAGCTTTTAACTCAGCACATCGTTTAAGATACGTTTTTGTGGGTCCGTCGTCCGGCCAAGATTGTCCAACTTGATTGAAACGAACAATGGCCTCGTCAAATTTTCCGTTTCGGTAATATTCGATGGCTTGATGAAACGCATCGATTATTTGCTTTTGATTATCTGTAAGTTGACCGGCTGGGGCGATGAGCTCATACACATCGACGGGTTGCTCTTTTCCTTTTACGCGTAAACGATCTAAACGCCTAAGTGCAAAGTTTTCCCCCAACAACGCTTGCATTTCACCAGAAATCATAACGTGCGTTCCGTAGACTTTATTGGCAGCTTCGAGGCGTGCGCCCAAATTTACAATGTCACCCATGACTGTGTATTCAAGACGATCCACTGAGCCCATATTCCCAGCGATAGCTTCTCCGGAGGACAGTCCAATTCGAAAATCTAAGAGTGGTTTTCCTTCTTGCGTCCAACGTTCATGAAGTCCTTTGAGAGCAGCGCGACATTCAAGCGCACTTTGAGCAGCTAACACCGCATGGTCCGGTTGATCTAACGGCGCGCCCCAAAATGCCATGATGGCATCACCTTCGAATTTATTAAGAGTGCCTCCGTTTTTCATGATAATTCCTACCATTACGTCGAAATATTGATTCAGCTGTTCGACCACCGCTTCAGGTGTATTGGCTTCAGAAAAATTCGTAAAATTGGCAATGTCTGAGAAAAACACAGAAATTGTTCGCTTGGCTCCACCCAATTTTAAGGCGTCCGGATCTTCCAAGATTTTCTGAACGAGGTCTTTGTTCACGTACTTGGCGAAAGCCCCGCTTAATTGCGACTTCTCTCGTGTCTCAACTAGGTACTTATAGAGTGTGGTCAAAAGATACGCCCAGAAAAGTGCGATGCTTGGATAGATCAAATTCAGCACTAGGCCTTGGTCGAATACCGGCTTGGCTCCCAGATGATACAACGCGATGATACCGACGGCGGCTCCCAAGCCCGGACCAATCCCCATAAACATAACCAAAAACGTGAGTAATGCCGTTAAGAACGCGATGGTAAGTATTTGAGAAACAAGTCCCTGCTCCGCAAGTAACTTGCCCTCTAACAGAGTCTGAATCGCATTGGCGTGGATTTCTACGCCGGGCATGAGTATGTCATGAGAGGTGGGTGTCGGGAAGGAGTCCTTAAGGCGCTCGGTGGTGGCGCCAATGAGAATGATTTTGTTTTTAATGTCTTCTTTGAAAATACCATTGTAGGCATCCACAAATGAGATCGACTTAAATGTGTGTGACGTACCTTGGTAGTTAATCAGATATGGTTCTGGATCGGACAATAGTTCTTCTCCCGCGACAAATTCCGCAATTTTAAGTGAAAAGGTTTTGTCCCATTCATTGGCAGGAACATCATAAAGCTCTGGATGAACTCGCCTTACCACATCATCTTCATCGGGGTAAATAATGGTCCATCCGGCTTGAGCATTACTGCCTAAAATTTCAATTGGCTCAACTGGAGTTGCTACCTTGCTAGAATCTTCGCGATCGATATTTCCAAGTTTCGCCAAAAAAATATTTTCATACTTTTCAAAAGTTTCCCCTAACGCTAAATCACTCGGATGTGGATCATCAAGATAGGTTTCGATTCCTTCATTGAATGTCTTTTCGTTTTTACGAAGATGCATTAATGCCTTTTCCGTTAATCCTTTTGATTCTTCAGAAAAAATTATATCAATCCCAATTACTTTTGCCCCTGCTCTCTCTAAATTATCGATAGCTTGTCTGTACAAGATACGATCCCACTGATTCCAACGCCCTAATCCACCTTCTTCACCAAGGGATCTTTCATCAACCCCCACAATCACAATCTCTTCACTCGGAGAACTGGCGGTGTACAGTCGATTGGTTAATTTAAGCTGCCATTTATTGAGCGGATTCCACGAAGCCAACACACTCACCAATAATGTGACCCCCACTGCAATGGCGGTTCCGTAGATGAGACGTTTTTTTGTTTTGTTTTTAATCATGAGGAAGAAAACAGGTTCGAATACTTCCTATTATTATACCAGAAAAAATGATTTTTGACTATTCCCTACTTAAGCCATGGGTCTGACATGCGAGTACGACGGACTCTCAAAACACTGAGAAGAACCGCCATTGCCAAGACTGACCCATTCATAGGAGGCATGTGATCAAGATTTGTTCCATCGGCTTGCCCTTCTACACTACATCCGGAGCCTTCACATCCATCAATTTCTTCAGGGGTAGTATCGTCGTCATCTACAGTAACGTCGTCGTCATTTGCAGTGGCATCATCATCGTCAATCGTGACATCGTCATCGTCTACCGTAACATCGTCGTCATCTGCTGTGGCATCATCATCGTCGGTAGAGGAATCATCGTCATCACCAGTTTCAAATTCTTCAGCGAAATCCATAATATCCTGAGCTAAAGCACTGTTAGTCGACAATACTTCTCCCTCTTCTGTTGTGATTAAATATTCCCCACTTCCCAAGATAAAAATATCATCTTCCTCTGGATTCGCTGCCAAAAAGGCGTCCCACATGGCCGGCTCGTAAAATGTGGTATCAATTTCTACTCTATGGTTCCCCGTAGTATTTAGTACTTCATATTTTATTGTCCCATCTATATTGTGCTGAACCTTTAAACGACTTCCAGTCACTGAAGCGGAAGTAGCTGGAACGTAGTTTGTAGGGGCATCAGGTGGCATTTCATAAACCACAATTTCAGGCTCTCCCACCCGATTCACGGTAAAGGTCCCTGGTTGGGATGGATCAACGCGGCTATAAGCAAATAAATCCACCGGATCTCCAAATCCATCAATGTTTCGTTCCACCTGCACCGGCGTCATATTGCTTCCTCCTGCCTCCAAAAAGTTTGGACCGGCTTCGCTCACATCGGTCGTACTTCCGAGTACTGCTTCGTCTCGGCCTGCGATGTCTTGCCCTATAACAGGAGCATCAACTCCATCGCAATCATTATCCTGACCGTTCAAAAGTTCGGGGGCACCTTCGTACCTAAGAGGGTTACTGTCGTCACAATCTTCTGGGGCGGTTTCGTTGACTAGGCCTGGAGCCGGGCATTGAGTGGCTAGGCTAGTGGGATCTCCCGCTCCATCTCCATCCGCGTCGTCACAAAGATCCTCCGCGTCTGCAGCCAAATATCCTTCGACCGATTCATCAGCATTATTACAATTATCATCCACTCCAACGGTAGAACACAATTCATCCACTCCAGGATTAACCGCAGCATTGGTGTCATCACAGTCCTCCTCTTCACTGTATCCATCTCCATCATTGTCTCCGGGAGGACAAACTTCATCAGCCCCATCACAGTCTTGGTCGATTCCATCACCACATGTTTCTGAAGCACCGGAGAAAATCAAAGCATTTCCATCATCACAATCCGCGCCAGCACTAAGCACTGTGGCAACGGGAACCTCACTTGGACAGTATTCAACAGGAGAGGCTCCATCGGCTCCTTCTCCATCTGAATCTCCGTCTATAAAGGTTGGAACCAATCCAATCGTTGCACCTCCATTGTCGCTTAAATCACAATTTGAATCAGTCCCATCGTCACATGTTTCTGGTGCGCCTGGATAAATCGACGCGTTTGAATCATTACAGTCTGCACTTGCAGGGAATCCATCTGAATCATTGTCCGGATCAACCGGTAAATCTGAGGTAGCCGGATTACAATCATCATCGATTCCATTGGAAAGGATCTCCGTGGCACCGGGGCTGACGGACGGATCGCTGTCGTTGCAGTCTGGAATCGGAGTGTCACAACTTGTATAGCCATCTCCATCTCCATCAAATCCATTGTCAATTACCGTGTCACAATCGTTGTCCGCCCCATCACATACTTCCGAATTTCCCGGAAAGTTGGTTGCGTTTCCATCATCACAATCCAAACTAAGAGGAGAACCGTCTCCATCCGTATCAGGATCATCCAGTGTGGCCGGATTACAATCATCATTAAGTCCATTGGAAAGGATCTCCGTGGCGCCAGGATTGATTGCGGCGTTGCCATCATCACAGTCTGGAATCGGAGTGTCACAACTTGTATAGCCATCTCCATCTCCATCAAATCCATTGTCAATTACCGTGTCACAATCGTTGTCCGCCCCATCACACACTTCCGGATTCCCCGGAAAGTTAAGTGGATCGTTGTCATCACAATCTATGGTACTGTCCGCCCCGTCTCCATCAAGATCTACGGGTAAAGATGAACCGTCGGTGAGGATGGAGAAGACTTGAACACCATCAGTAGGAGTCCCCGTAAAGCTCTGAACTACGCCAGTAGGAGTTAAATTTAGAGCATCCATTTCTAAGAAATGATCATCTCCGTTCCAATCTGAATAGGCCATCCACACATCTCCATCGGAATCAAAAGAGACACCATTGATTGCTGGCTGCTCAGCAAAACCTAAACTAAAAGAGGCATTCCAAGTGGTAGTAGCAGGGGTAATCCCCATACTGTACTGTTCTAATTTCCCTGTAGCAAACGATCCATTACCCGATATATATAGGTTGCTATCAGCTTGACTAAGACCATTTACTGAAAATGGCATGGTTCCTATAGGTGTGTAACTTGCACTAGCCAAACTACTCAAACTGGATCCATCGACTTCAATGGCTCCGAGCTCATCTATCCCGGCTGATATGGTATATGTAATACTTTGGTTGCCATTAAATCTGTACATTTCGCTATCCGGCGTGACGTAACCACTTGAACTTCCAGCCCTCCAGGTAGCCACTCCATCAGGGAAAGGATCCGAATCTGTATCCTGCCCCAATGAAAACACAGCCCATCCGTCATATTGATAAAATGCTACTACATAAGGTTCTGTAGCCGTAGAATGTAACTGTACTTTGTTTAAACTAATACCAACACTCGACAAATCATAATCTTCACAATTTACTGGATTTGCAGTTTCGCATACTTTAACAATACTGGTATCTCTATCGACCACTACAAAAAGGCCTTCAGACTCATCCACTGAGAGCCCCATAGGATGAGACATCCCTAAATTTAATGCATTGACTCCTGAGTCTGTCACTTCAAATACATCTCCTCCATTGATTCCCGAATAATCATAAACTGATACCAACGTACTATCTTGAGTGGAAAGAGAGACAATATCCTCATGGTAAGGATCACCGCCAAGGCTGACAGAAGCACTTGTTAATAGGACTCCCCCGGGATCTCTCACTTCCATATCCGCGGAGGGATTTAATCCTACATAAAACTCATCTGGATCTGCCAAAGCCACACTCGCAGCACTTGCAGCGGTTGCAGCGGCCAATGCCGCGAGAACTTTTCCTCGACGATCTTCTTCAGATAAATTTCCATCAACAACCGTTCCAGCCATGGCTAAAACCATGAATGCAGCGATTTCTTTATCTGAAAGAGAACCTTCCATAATAGTAGGGTATGGCAAGTGATTATAAGACGATTAAGCGTCTGCTGTCAAGTCAGTTCTGGATCACGAAGTTAACCACCGCATTGCTTTCAAGCCCCTGACTAGCACGGATACTACGTGTATAGGTGCCTTGGCGCCCCTCTGATTGGCCTTCCGCTTGATAAATAATCTTATTACCTGAAATAGATTTGTTGGTAAGAATCTGATATTCGAGATTTGGGATATTGGTCGCTCCTAACCCCGTGGTTGTAGGATAAATGACTCCCAATTTCAGGACCGGATCTATGGCCTCGAATCCAAGAGTGGCAGTCGTTGAATTCAAAAAATCACCGATTAAAATACTAAAAAAGCTTGGACTCATATTATCAACAATTTGATTCCCCTCTGTTAAAATGGTGTATTGAGGTGCTGTATTTATCTTTTGTGCTGTTGTCTTACTATTTAGGCCCCCTGTCAGCATTTCTTCCATATAACATGCTGTATCCCCCACTCCGTCTCCAGTGGTGTCACACTCCCCACTAATCTCCCACTTAACAACCACTGTGCTTAGCCCATCTAAGTCTGGCCCCGGTCCTGAACCTGTGAAAGGCACTCTCACACGAATAATTAAATTATTGAGCTCTTCTGCAAACTCTGCTGGATTGCAATAACCATCACTACAAGCCGCATCTTCATAATACAAAGGGATCGACACCGTCTCTTGATATTCGATTTTATTCCAGTTGCAGTCGTCGTCGAGGTCGCTTGACCATGGTTGAGTGGGATCTGTGAACTCGCAGGTATCGCCGCCCACCGTTCCGGTGCCAGGCATAGGTACGACATAACAGTCGGCAGGGGTTGTGAGTGTGCAGGTCGCATCGGGAGCAGGCACCCCACTCTGCCAGCCCAACCATTTTGACTTCGCATAGATACTGTATTCACCAGTGGAGTCAACGGTAGGCCAGTTGATGGCAGCGGTGTCTTCATTCTCATATCCCAACTCACCATTCAATGCGGCGTTAGCCAGACCTTCTTCCATGGCGGCACGGGCGGCGTAATGTGCTTGAGTCGATCTAAACAGGTCGTGATTGCGTTGGCTTGCTCGGATGAAAGAGGCGCTCATTGCTCCGGCCGTCACGATAATGATCGTGGTGATCACAATGGCGTAAAGAATGGAGGCGGCGGAATTATTTTTCATACATCTTAATGATTAATGAGCTGATCCTTGAACTCAACGCTACGAGGAACGCCCCGGTCATCCCAACTAACGGTGGAAGTAACCAACATACGGGCAGGGTCTGAGGCACTTCCTGGTGTTAAAAGGACATTCACACTACGGCTATAAGGAGATTCAATGGCACCAAGATAAAGCGAATCGTGAACGTAAAATGTTCCACCTGGATCGGTCGCATTGATATCGATTGTGTAGAGTTTTTGATCTGCGGGGACTGATGTCTCATTCACCGTCCATGTGAAAAAGGCATCCGAATCTGTGAGATTTGGAGTAACAGTGATGTCTTTGCCTATGCCTGTGGCTCCTAACTTCGCGCTATTACACGTCGCCGGATCTGTCAGATTGTACGTATCCCAACAGTCATCTCGATCTCCTGGGAATCGTAGCCAATTGGTGTCTCGAATATTACGAACCGCTTCTACCCCTTCACGTGCAAGATTGTAGGCAACCAGACGTGTTTCCCCAGAAGTTGTTGCGTTCACGGCGGTCAGCACTAAAATAGTGGCACTTCCCGTCCCAAGCGAAAGTACTGTTATTGCAATAATAACTTCAGCCAATGTTTCGGCTGCGTTTGATCTTAGGCGCTGAAAGATAGCACTGAGTCGGGAGGTTTTCATGCAAATATTGTATCATGAAAATTTGCGGTGTCTCCACGAAAAAACGATCTGATCGTATAATTAGCCAAACGTCTTATTTTCCCGCTACGCCCATTTTCTTCAACCACTGTCCGGTGTAGGATTTTTTAATTTTGGTGACTTCTTCAGGGGTTCCAGCTGCAACCACCATTCCGCCGGCTTCGCCGCCGTCCGGCCCCATATCAATCACATAGTCTACTGACTTAATGACGTCCAGATTGTGCTCAATGGTGAGTACGGTATTGCCCATGTCTACTAGTCGTTGCAATACTTCGAGTAATTTTCGCACATCGTCAAAATGCAACCCGGTCGTGGGTTCGTCTAAGACATACAATGTGCTCCCGGTAGCACGCTTGGAAAGTTCTGTTGAAAGCTTGATACGCTGCGCCTCACCTCCAGAAAGTGTGGTGGCTGGCTGTCCCAAATGAATGTAGCCAAGTCCCACCGCTACCAATGTTTCTAACTTGGTTTTAATGGTAGGAATCGCGTCGAAAAACTCCAATGCGTCGTCCACCGTCATATCAAGCACGTCAGCAATATTTTTTCCACGGTAACTGATTTCCATGGCCTCTTTATTATAACGGCGCCCATGACAAACTTCGCAGGCCACATAAATATCTGGTAAAAAGTGCATTTCAATTTTCTTCATTCCATCGCCTTGGCAGTCTTCACAACGACCTCCTTTTACATTAAAACTGAAGCGGCCAGCCTTATACCCACGAGTTCGCGCTTCAGAGGTCCCAGCGAATAAGTCGCGAATGTCCGTAAATACACGTGTGTAAGTAGCAGGGTTAGAACGAGGAGTTCGACCAATCGGTGCTTGATTGATGCTGATTATTTTATCGAGCTGGTCAATACCAACAATCTCCTTGTGTTTTCCTGGACGATTTTTAGCACGGTTCAGCTTAGCGGCCACAGTCTTAACTAAGATGTCATTGATGAGTGTGGATTTCCCTGAACCAGAAACACCGGTGATTCCCACAAACATTCCAAGTGGGATTTTTACATCTACTTTTTTCAAATTGTGCTCTTCAGCACCGGTAATGATTAGTTCCTTTCCATTTCCTTTGCGCCTTTCTTTGGGTGGCTCGATTCTAAGTTCACCAGATAAATATTTCCCAGTGACTGAACTCTTGTCCTTCATGACTTCAGCAGGGGTTCCCGCAGAAATCACTTCACCTCCATATTTCCCTGCGCCTGGCCCAATGTCGATTAAGTAATCAGCGGCAAGCATGGTGTCTACATCATGTTCCACAATGAGCACCGTGTTCCCAATGTCACGCAATTTTATGATGGCTTTGATTAATTTTTCGTTGTCGTTTTGGTGGAGACCGATCGTAGGTTCATCCAGTACATAAAGCACACCCTGGAGCAACGATCCAATCTGTGTTGCCAATCGAATACGCTGAGCTTCTCCTCCGGATAATGTATTGGCAGCTCGATCTAAAGTTAGGTACGAAATCCCCACATTGTCGAGAAATTTAAGACGGTGTTTAACCTCTCTCAGAATTGGTTCTGCAATTTTGACCTGCGCTTCGGTGAGGGTCAGGCTGCTGAAAAAATCATTGGCTTTATCAATGGAATTTCTCGTAACATCCACGATTGATTTTCCTTCAATTTTAACACCAAGAATTTCTTTCTTAAGACGTTCCCCCTTACATTCTGGACATTCCACCACTTGCATGAACTGTTCGATTTTAGTGCGAACGTAATCGGATTCAGTTTCCACATAACGTCGTTGCAAATTAGGGATCACTCCTTCAAACGTACTAGTGTAACTACGATCAAGTTGAATTGTGTAGCTATCATCTCCTGTCCCATACAAAATCAAATTCATGGCTTCTTTACTGAGATCTTCGACCGCATCATCCAAAGAAAATTTATGTTTCTTAGCAACGGCGGACAATAACTTATTGTACCAATCCATGTGTGATGTAGTAGAGGACCAGGGCATGATCGCCCCTTCGTTCAAACTCAATCGCTTATTTGGAATGATAAGTGGCTCATCAATTTCAAGTTTATTCCCCAATCCATGACACGCTTCACACGCACCATGCGGACTGTTGAATGAAAAGTTTCGTGGCTCAATTTCTGCGATGTTCACACCACAATCCGCACACGCAAACGCTTCGGAAAAAATATCCACCTCTCCAGACTCATAGTCCATAACATAAATCACACCATTTCCGTGCTTAACAGCGGTTTCTACTGAGTCGGCCAGGCGCGAACGTTGTTCGTTGGGCAATAAGATTTTCTGGCCGGATTTCATCTCTTGGTATTTAGGGGCCAAATCTTTGACTACCAACCGATCCACCACAATTTCAATGGAGTGGCGCTTTTTTTCATCGAGTTCGGGGATGTCTAAGATGGTCATTATTTCTCCATCCACACGTACACGTACAAAACCTTCTTTTCTCATTCGTTCAAATACTTTTTCATGACGGCCTTTACGGTCGTTTATGACTGGAGAAAGAAGCACTATTTTCTTACCTTCTTCCATTTCCGCAATATGATCGACTATTTGACTCACCGTTTGCCGTTCAATTGGTTTCTTACAATCCGGACAGTGTGGCTTCCCTACTTTTGCAAATAACAAACGCATGTAGTCGTAAATTTCCGTAACGGTTCCCACCGTAGACCGAGGATTACGGCTGGCACATTTCTGATCAATAGAGATGGCTGGAGACAGACCTTCAATAGATTCAACATCTGGCTTTTCCATGAGTTGTAAAAACTGCCGTGCGTAAGTAGACAAACTTTCTACGTATCGTCGCTGACCTTCAGCATAAATCGTATCAAAAGCCAAAGAAGACTTCCCTGAACCAGAAAGCCCAGTGATCACGGTTAGCTTATTACGCGGGATCTTCACATCAATATTCTTGAGATTGTGAATTTTCGCGCCCTTAACGACAATGTGTTTCAATGACATAACTAATTAACCTTATTTCCTAAATTAGGTACAAAAGGTACGTTACCATGAATTTACCTGCCCAACAAGTCCGTATCTGTTAGATGTTTTTAGGCTGCTTCTTCAGTGGAGGCTGCATCCTGTGAGCGAATGAGCCGCCCCATAGTTTTTGTTACAAATCGTAGGATTGGCGCTATTTTTCCCTCTCTGTTATCACGAGTCTTTCCTTGCTCGTATCTACGTGCCTGCGAGGTTAGGTACTCATGAGGGCTAGTGGTTTTATCCCAAACCTTGCCATGTATAAAATTCTCGCGTTCATTGAACCTTGTTTCTTGCGAATATTTTTCCTCTTCTATGGCCCTAACGTAATCACTCGAAATTGACATTTTGTAATAATCCCATCCTGTCTTGCGTGCAGTTTTTATTGGATTCAGTCGCCGCAACAAAACCCCTCCTATCTGATTCACAATGCCGCGATTGACCTCGTGCTCCATGGCAAGAAGGTATTCCATTTTTTGAGCTGCGTTCATAGTGTCTCCTGAAAGCACCGCTTTTAAAGCCAATTTATCCATTTCCATACGCCTAATTTTCCCCACAATAGCTGGATGTTCTTGCTTAAACAGCACCTCACTTCTTAGTGCCTTTATATAACCGCCCACTTGCCGCTTGTATCGTTTAAATGTACTTTCAAGTGTCTGCTCAGGCGAGGTCAATGCTTCGACGACCTCTCCAGCCGTACCAGATCGATGAGCCTCAAGGTCAGCAACTTTTCTGGTGCCTTCTGCTGAAGGTGAAGTCAAACCTTCAGGTGCATCACCCTCTTCTTTTAATTGTCCAGGTGCCATAGGAAATTAGGTTAATCGTTCCCTGTTAGTGGATTTTTTATAAAGCGATTGTATCGTTTGTGATTCTCTTTTTTATCAAACAAGTATGAGAGTAATAGGTATCCCAAAACAAGATATGGGACAATAACAAACGTCCATCCTACCTCAAGGGCAATGTTGAATATTGCGTGCAAACCCATCGCAACGAGCAGTCCCTCCAACATCTTTTCTTCTTTAAATAACGTGGAACTTTTTAAGTGAAAGACCTTGTGCATCATTCGAATGATTGGATGACGATTGGCGCGAATTTCTTCCTGCCAAATAGGTGATGCAAAATGAGCCACTCCGTAGAAATAGCCGTACATGCCTGAGAATAAAATATGTGCAAATGTAGAAAAAACTGATCGGAAAATAAAGGAAACAAATAGACTTTCGAACCCCTGATAACTCCAAATATAAAAGAAGTACATAATGTTCTCGACGAAAGCGAATCCCAACGCGGCAATAATACAAAACTCAATAGCATCATCAATAGAGGCCAAATGCTTGCGATCTGTTGTACGCACCACAATGTTCTTCATATATTCCTCTAATACCCCTACAAACATGAAGGCTAGGACTATTCCCAACGGCAAATACATAAGGTTCGAAAATCCTAATAAATCCTGCTCTAAATTGTCTGTATAAACAAAAACATTCAGGTTTGGGAACCATTCCCATGCAAACTTATAAAGCATGATAGGTACCACCGACAAAATACCGGCAATAAAGGTAAGTGCCACCCATTTCCTTGGTTCTGGCTGCTTCCTATAGAAGATGTAGCCCCAGATAAAGGCGGGAACACAGGCAAGAAGGAAACAAAGAATAATTTTTCCGAGTAGAACGAGAGACACGGGAGATAGGTTATATAGTAGCCCAATCTGTTAATTATATCATAATATTACAGGTCGTGCAACCTTATAGCGGGCGAAAATCGGAATTCCCACCCAAAACTCCACATCCGTGGCCCGCTTAATGCCGTGCATAACTCGCCACTTTTTGATCAATCGCGAACTTAGGGTGTCTTCGATCCGGTTGCTCTCTCATCCTCCAGC
>CAZBGQ010000009.1:0-46409 GCA_964491515.1 uncultured Candidatus Peribacteria bacterium | reverse complement strand
CAAGTTGATAGCTAGTAGAATGACTCCGATTCTTGGTCGTGAGACATTCTCGCGACCGACCTTTGACAATACGACGACAACAAGAACGGTCCCCAGGATACCGAAAAGCCCGAAAGGGAAAAAAACCTGGGAGAAGGGAGGAAACTACCCATGCAGATGAAGATTGGTGGACACTCGTCCACCGAAATCATCCGTGGCGGCGCGAGGCCAGATCACCCGCTTCAGCCCCGCCACGCGATGATGGCCAACCTCGAGGGTGGTGCACACCGGCACGGCCGGTAGTCGAGAAGACGTACAGCGCACCCTGACTTCAACCCTCGAACCACTGGAGAATTAGTCCGGGGCTAAACACCCCGCGGGCCGACACCCCGCACCCCACCTGGTGGAAAGGGACCTCGAAAGAGGCTCCCGCCACCGGGATCATGGGACTGTCGTCGTATTGTCTTTTACTTATCCCAACGCCTCAATCCCAGGCAATTGTTTGCTTTCCAAAAATTCCACCACAGCTTTCGACCACCAGTCAATAAACCAGGAAACAGTCGCAGCAAAGGTCCTTCCGACCACAAGCCCTTACCCTTAAAGTTTAGGTTGGGGTTGACAAAAACAAGAAAATGACATATAAATAGTATAAGGCAAATAATATAACCTACGCAAATGACATCAGATGATCTAACAGTCGGGCCAAGGCTTGGAAGCATATTTGACGAAACATTTATGGAGATAGATGAAGCAGTAGCCCAAGCAGAAGAAGAGGCAAGACAAGCAAGAAAACAGGAATATGAACAAGCCCAACAGGCACTTAACGCCGAACTAGAAGTCGGATCACGCATTTCTGGATGGATGACTATAATTGAAGGTGACAATGCAGACCAATACTCGCTACCTTCACTCAAAAACACAGCTGCCTATGCAGAAAAAGAGTTAGGAGAAGACACTCAGATCTCAGAAGAAATTGAGAGAACATTGGGAGACATAAAGAAAACAGCCGCAGCATACAAAAAGAAACTAGAAGAACTTGAAATTCAAAAAGAAAGACTGGGGAACCACCAGTACGAAGCGCTCAAGAAAAAACTAGAAGACACTTTCACCAGTCAAGTCCTCCCACAGATAAAGAGGATGGCAGAAGAGTCACAGGAGAAAGCAAAAGAGCTATGGGTAAGACTACAAAGAAAACAAGAAGAGAAAACAGCTGCAGCAGGGTCGAAAGCAGCTGAATTGAAACCAGAAGAGATGGGTAGCGAGGGACTTCCAGAATTTTGGCAACTAAAAATAGTGGAAGCTCCGGAAACCGCTGAAACTGCAAAACGTAGACTAAAGGCAGCATTCGGACAAACATACCCTTGGCGACCAGCTACCTATGAACCTAACAAAGGACTTGAAGGTTTCTACAGAACACAATATCAAGGAGGCCTTGAAGTCACAAACAGCCGACATGCAGAAGCTGAATACCTGGTTGAGAGAGCCGCTGATCGATTCTTTAATCAGATGATCCAAAGACACGGAGAGGAGAAAGCAATAGCATTGTGTAAGACTCTCGACGGATCAACAGCTAAAATTAAAAACGGAGTAGGAATGGCCTATGAAGGTGATAAGGCTAGAAGAAGAAGTGAAGCTAAAAACGTACACCTAAACAAGATATCTTCAGCACTTGATAACGAAGAGACGTTCATTTTCTATCAAGAAATGCAACGATTACAATTCTTAGGTCGAATTCAAAACGAGGACAATAAGAATGATATTCAATTAAGAGAAATGGAAACTTATCTCAGGATAACTCCTGATAATGGAGCATGGGCAGATCAGATGGAACAGACCGAAGAAGGATGGATACTTGTTTCTGGCCTAGAAAAGCTAGATGGACATGCATCAAATAATCAACTTGCTAAAAAAGTAAGAGAGAGGGATCCCGAGTTAATTGTTGATATGGAGGTAATCACTAAAACACATTCAACACTAAGGAAAGTATTAAATTATATGGAAGGAGACCAACATGAAAGGAGAGATATTCAAGGAAGAAGGCACGGAGAAAGTGAACAAAACTTGTACACTTTGGGAACAAAACGCATCCAACACCTTATAGACAAAAGAAGTCGTCCAGACTGGCGCTTACAGACAATTGACGTAGCAACCATAGAAGAAGCAAGAGGAAAAGCCGACCAGATTAGAGTTGCCGCTCAGAGAGCTATAGAAGCAAGTGAAGCAAGAAAAGCAGAAGCGGAACAAGGAATAGTCACCCTAAGAAGAGAGCTAGAAAGGGGACAAAGAGAAAAAGCAGCGATAGAACGAGTAAGAGACCAAAGAGGGGACACTATCGACACCCTAACAGCAGAAAAGGAAGCCGCCGAATCGGAGATGAGAAACCGAACAAGAGAACTCAGAGAACTCAGAGAACAAGTAGCAGGGCTAGAAGGGGAACTAAGAAAAGCCAAAGAACTTGCTGCCTCACTAGGCAAAGAAGCTCAAAACATCGGAGGATTAGGAGCAAGCAAAAAGCTAAAGGGCGCAATCAGAAAGACCACAGAAGACATTGCCAAGATATAAGCCCTACCTATCCCAGCGCCTCAATCCCAGGCAATCTTTTGCCTTCCAGAAATTCTAACATCGCCCCACCACCTGTAGAAACATGGGTGAATTCATCGAATGAATGACCAAATCGTTTGATAGCATCAATAGTGTCACCACCACCAAGAATAGAGGTAGCTCCCGCCGCAGTGGCTTCCGAAACCGCCTTTGCAATCTCTTTTGTACCACGTTCAAAAGGCTTCATCTCATACAAACCGACAGGCCCATTCCAGACAATGACCCTTGCCTCCTTAATAGCCTCAACATATTTAGAGATGGCATTCATTCCCACATCCAAAATCTTCATGGCCAACTCCACATCTTCCACTGGAATGTCCAAAGTCAGTGCGGTATCCGAAATTTCATCAGCCACAATGACATCCTCAGGAAGCATAAATTTTTCCTTATGAGCTTCCGCAGCCAACATAATCTCCTGTGCAACCTCAAGCTTATCCGACTCATAAAGAGATTCTCCTACATCAAAACCTTCTGCGAACAGAAAGGTATTTGCTAAACCACCACCAATAATAAAAACATCTGCCTTATCCAAAAAGTTTTTAATAATTCCAATTTTAGTATCAATTTTAGCTCCACCCGCAATAAGAAGTAATGGATGTTCCGGATGTTCCAACAGGGGAGTGAGTGCAGCAATCTCCTTCTCAAGGAGAAACCCTGCATAAGAAGGAAGCAATTCCGCCACACCAACCGTAGAAGCATGAGCCCTATGAACTGTCCCAAAAGCATCGCTCACAAATAAATCACCCAACGAAGCCAGACCCTGGGCAAATTCGGGGTCATTCTTCTTTTCTCCTTCAAAAAAACGTGTATTTTCCAGCATCAAAACATCCCCATCAGCCATCGAAGCCACAACCGACTCAGCCTCTTCCCCAACACAAATAGACAAATGCTGAACCGGACGCTCCAATAATTCCGAAAAAGCCTCAGCAACTGGAGCCAAGCTTAAAGAAGGATCTGGGCTATTCGGATCCGGACGCCCAAGGTGAGACATCAAAACCACACGCGCACCTTCCGAAACAAGATGAGATACTGTAGGAAGAACCGCCTCTAAACGAGTCACATCAGAAATTTTTCCACCTGAAAAAGGAACATTAAAATCTACCCGCACAAGCACACACTTTCCACGAACATCAACACCATGAAGGGTAGGAGGATTTTTCATGAACTCAGTTTACTCGGTCTCCCAATTCTTCTCAAGCTTAATACGTTAAGGCATCAAAGAAACCATATCTGCCACCACTCCCGCAGCTGTATATCCCTTATTATTAGGCAAATGGTCACTTGCACGCTCCAAGGCAAGCGCAACATCACTCACCATCAATACCTCAAATGAAATCGGAATCTTATAGTCCAAAGAAACCCTCTGAATTCCATCAACACATGCACGACAAATCATATCGTAATGGTCCGTTTCCCCCTTAATCACAACACCCAAAGTAATCAAACCATCAAAATCACCTCGTGCTGCTAAATAACTAGCCATTACAGGGATTTCAAACGCTCCAGGAACCTTGAAAACTTCATACACCGCATCCATTTCAGTGAGACCTGTCTCCGCGCCCTCTAAAAGCTTATCGGTAACTGCCGGAGTCCACTGAGAAACAATGATTCCAATTTTCATAACTTAAACGTTAAGTTGTTCAATATACCGTGCCAAAAGATCTACCTCTACATTAACTACATCACCCTTATTTAAGGATCGTAACGTCGTCTCCTGCAGCGTGTGAGGGACCAACGAAACTTCGCAGGTTGTCTTAGTAATGCCACTAACCGTTAAGCTAACTCCATTTAAAGTAACTGAACCTTTATGTGCAATGTACTTCATCAAAGACGAAGGGGGTTCAATATTTAAACGAGCCCCTAATTCATCAATAGAAAAATCAGCAACCGTTGCAACGCCATCCACATGACCCTGAACGTAGTGCCCTCCCAAATGATCACCTACCTTAAGCGCGCGCTCTAAATTAACTGGATCCTTTTCTTTAAGTTGAGACAAAGTAGTAACATCAACGGTTTCCGGCATAACATCCGCAGCAAAAGCACCCTCCCACACATCATTCACAGTTAAACAAACTCCATTCACCGCCACGCTTTCTCCCAGCTGCAATGATTCTGCAAAAGGAGCTTGGATAGAAAGACGAAGACCAACCGAAGTCTTCCCAATAAAATCGACATGTCCAATGGCCTGAATAAGTCCGGTAAACATAAAAACAGATTAAGTAGATAATTTATAGAACAATCCAAGGAAATCCGCAAGCCGTTCTCGATTCGTTCATTTTTTTGAAACCTTTTCGTCATGACACTCAGCTACCTTTAGATCACTTATTATTTAACCTTATCATTATGCGAAGCGTAAATAAGGTCATCCTTATGGGAAACCTAGCAGCCGATCCAGAGCTTAGGTCCACCAAAACCGGCAAAAGTGTAGTCAACTTTGCCATTGCCACCAATAACGTGTGGCGCAACGACGACGGAGAGAAGCAAAGCACCGCTGATTTCCACAAAGTAATAGCATGGCAAGGGCTAGCAGATCTATGCGAGAAATACTTAAAGAAGGGGAGCCCTGTCTATATAGAAGGACGACTTCATAATCGCAATTTCGAAGACAAAGAAAAACAACGCCACTTCGTAACAGAAATAACGGCAGAAAGTGTGAACTTCATCCAAACCAAACGAGCCAAAGACGGTGACTTAGTGATGATAAAAGAAGAAGAGGAAGAAAAAGAGGCAGTTGCCGCATAAAAACGCTTCCCCTATACTGCGAGCATGAAAATAAGTGTCCTCATTCCAACATACAATCGTGCCGACATTCTTTCGATGACCCTTCATGGGCTAGAGAAACAAACCATGGCACTCACAGATTTTGAAGTAATTGTAGTCAACGATGGAAGTAGCGACAACACAGAATTCACGATTGAACAGTTCAAAAAAGGCCCACTAAACCTGGTCGGTATCACTCAAGAAAATGCCGGCCAGGGCAATGCTCGCAACCACGGACTCACCGTAGCCAAGGGTGACATCGTCCTTTTAATGGGGGACGACATGATCCCCTCCGGAACCTTACTCAGCGAACACTGGAAGAGCCACCAAGAAAGCCCACACAAGCACACATCCGTACTCGGCCTCATTGAGTGGCACCCAGATCTCACAATAAATCCCTTCATGAAGTGGATGGTGAATGGGTCTTCAATCTTAGGAAAATTCGGAGGCCACCAATTTGCCTTTGAAAAATTAAACCGTGGAGAAAGACCAGATTATAATTTCTTCTACACCTCAAATCTATCAGTTGAAAGAAATTTGTTAGGAGAAAATCCGTTCGACCCTATTTTCAGCAAATATGGATGGGAAGACATAGAACTTGGATATCGTCTACAAAAAGAAAAAGGCATGCACATGATCTACAACTCCAAAGCCACAACCTACCATTACCATCCGATGGACGAAAAAGGACTTCAAAAACGAATGGAAATGATTGGGAAATCTGCGCACATCATTGATTCAAAATACCCTGAGCTCAAAAAAGTCCCACCACACTGGAAAAAAGCCAGCCTTCTGGCCCTTTCAAATCCTGTAACAATAAAAGGCATCCAAATCGGAAACCGCATATCGGGTGGACGACTTCAATCACTCTACTATTACGCCCTCTCAAAAAAATACTTTCTCCGAGGGGTGAAGTCAGGTTATACTAACAGCGAACGATAACCTCCCTCCATGAAAAAGCTCTTTGCGGTCCTCATCGCAACATCCGTAGTAGTCGCCTTAAGCGGGTGCGGCAAGAAGCAAGCTCCAGTAAAACAAGCACAACAAGAACCGGTGCAACTAACGTACTATCGACTCTTTGACGGAGAAGATGTATTTACTCCTATCATTGCTGAATACCAGAAACAGAACCGAAACGTCACCATCAATTACCGGAAATTCACCGATCCTGAACAGTACCTAGACCTAATCATCAATGAACTAGCAGAAGGGGAGGGGCCAGACCTTTTTTCAATGCACAACAGTTGGTTCGTGAAACACCGAAAAAAACTCAGCCCAACACCTCAAAACCTAATTGGAGTTGAAGATTTCCAAGAAACCTTTGTAAAGGTTGCCGCCGATGATCTAATTCTTCCGGACGAGACAGGCAGCAATCGGATTTATGGGCTTCCACTCTATGTAGACACCCTAGCCCTCTACTACAACAGCGAGCATTTCGAAGACGCGGTGCCCTCACGCGGAAAGCCGGCCTCAACATGGGGAGAACTTCAAGAAGATGTTTTCAAATTAACCAAATCAGACAACAGCTTTGAACGTTTTGAACGTGCAGGAATTGCCCTTGGGCGCTCTGACAATATCCTTCGAGCTATTGATATTTTATACCTGTTATTCATCCAGTACGGAGTTGATTTCTACGACAGTGGATACACCGAAGCTACGTTTGCCAGTGGAGCCACACCACCCGCAGCAGACGCACTCGCATTCTTTACAGGATTCGCACTACCAAGCAGCAAATACTACAACTGGAACGCCTACCTAGCCAACGATGACAGTGACGAAAAAGAAATCACCACATTCGCTCGAGGCAAAGTATCCATGATCATCGGCTACTCCTATTTATACGAACAAATCCAAGACACCATAAAAGATCTCGACAAAAAAGGGCGAAAAACCATTAGCAAAAATGTGGTCAAAATAGCCCCCATCCCTCAGCTCGAAAACCCTGAGACAAGCACTGAAAAACGCGACACTTTCGCCAGCTACTTCGCAGAGACCGTCTCACGAACCTCCAAGCACCCCGAAGAAGCATGGAAGTTCCTAAGCTACCTAGTAGGCAAGGAAAACCTCGAACACTACCACGAACAAACCAAACGACCCACCAGCCGACGTGACATGATAGAAGTACAAAAAGAAGACGCTATCTACGGCGTATTTGCAGATCAAATTGGATTTGCCGAAAGTCTATTGCTAGCGAACCCTCAAGCCTACAACAAGCTATTCACCAAAGCCATCGTAGACGTTCTAGCCACCAAATCACCAAAAGACGCACTCAAAGAAGCTGAAGCCAATGCTAACCTCTACATTCCTCCTGCGGGTTTATTCCCCATCACCGTTCTCCCTGAGGAATCAACACAATAAATAATCTCTATGAATGTGATTAAAAAAGTCAGTCAAGCCTTCTGGGCGGCGGGACTATTTACCATTCCATTCACATCATTTCTTCTTCTTTGGCAAAGTTCAAGTCTAGGGTTTTTCAATCCATACACAAGCTTCAGCTTATACATAAGTGAAATACTAATCCTAATTGCATTCGGCTTATGGATTCCACATGCCAACTTTAGCAAGAAAGTAAAAGGTCTGACCCTAATCATCTTAGGTTTCGCCGTACTCTCCAGCACATTGGCAAAAGACACGATATCTGCAAGCTTAACCTTGATACACATTGGAACCGCAGTAGGAACTGTACTAATGATCCACGGAAACCTAATTTCACTAGATAAAGTTAAAAACATTCTCGTAACAAGCATCGCCCTTCAAGGACTAATAGCGCTAATACAACTAACAGCTCAACATTCAATAGGACTCGAGTCTTTAGGAGAATCCACATTAGACCCTGACCTTCCAGGCCTCGCGAAAATCACCGCACTCGGACACACCTTCATCCGAAGTTATGGGACACTACCTCACGCCAATATTCTCGCAGGATTCTCGTTACTAGGCCTATTCCTCATAAAATCAGTTCCCAAACGATTCAGGACCATCTCCATACTTCTAATTGGAGCAGGATTCATCGGAGCTGCCTCAAAAGCAGCATTCTTAGCCTTACTCATAGCGCTTATCATCACGCGCCTCATTCCACGAAAGATCAGTATTCCTATTGTAGTTATGCTCTTCCTAGTCATACGATTCAGCACTCCCTACTGGATAGAACAGGAATTCAGCAGCGAACGGGTGCTTTTCACGGAAATCAGCACACAGGTACTCTTTGAACACCCTGAAGGAATCGGCCTAAATCAGTTCACCTCACGCATGCAAGAATTCAGCGACACCAAACTTCAACCTTGGCAATCCCAACCAACTCACAATATCTATCTGTTGATCGCAAACGAGTGGGGGATTGCAGCACTCGCCATCATGTTCATGGGACTCATCAAATTACTCAAGTTCAACCGGCAAAGACAAACTCACTACGCACTAATAACAGCTTTCCTTATAATTGGATTTTTCGACCACTATCTAATAAGCCTTCCTCAGGGAATTCTACTCAGCGGACTGGTAATCGGAATTTCAAGCTACCCCAAAACAGAACCAACAAAACTTGGATTGCCTCGGACAAAATCCTGAGCAGATACAGCATTCTTCCCTTCCAACTGAATTCTATCCAACACAAAAACTCCATCCGAAGTCCCAACCGATAAGGGTGCATCTTTAACTTCCCCAGGGACTCCTGAATGCATTTCCGCATGTCCTCCCAATAATTTTAAACGTTTTCCATCAAGAAAAGTATAAATACCTGGCCAAGGAGTGTACGCCTTCAACGTACGCTCAACTTGAATAGCAGACAGTGAAGACCATTGAATTTCACCACTAGAACGATCAATTTTAGGAGAATACGAAACCGAAGATTCATCCTGCTGCAAAGCTTCAATATCTCCATCCCGAATACCAGAAAGTGACTGAGCCACCAGCTCCGCACCAAATTCAGACATTTCTTCTCTTAACGTAGCCGCATCATGATCAGAACGAATCGCAACTTCAGAAAAAGAATAAACCGGCCCTGCATCCAATTTAGAAACCATTCGCTGCAAACAAACACCAGTCACACGATCTCCATTCAAAAGAGCGGCCTGAATAGGGGAGGCCCCGCGATACTGAGGCAAAAGCGATCCATGCACATTCAACGAAGCGACACGTGGCACAGACAAAACCTCCTTACTCAACAAATGCCCATACGACGCCACTATCAAAAAATCCACCTCCTTTTCAAGAAGCGACTGAGGATCCACACTAATCTCAAGTCCTAACTCAAGCGCGCGCGCTTTCACCGGACAGGGGCGCAACTCCTTCTTTCTTCCTTGAGGACGATCCGGAGGAACCACTACGCCACGCACCTCAAACAACTCATCCATTGCCAATCGACTCAAAACAACCGAAGCAAATTCATCGGTCCCAAGAAAATAAAGTGAAATTTTTGAGGTCGCCATAAAAGAAAAAATAAACTAAAATACGCACATATCCTATTGTAACGAATATGAATTTTTTAAGGAAATTTTTTGCCGGAATTCTCATCTGGATAACGATGAGTATATCAGTCATGGGTGCCTTTGCACTCGGAATTCTCAATACCTACTTAAGTCCTGATTTTTATAAGTCTGATTTTTTTGAGGAAGTCATCTACGAAGAAGCATCAAACGAAATCATCAAACAGCTCCAGTCAGAAATCCCAGGAATAAACGACATAAACCCTGAAGAATTAAAAAACCAACTAGGAAACATCATCCCCGCCGAAGTACTTTCACAAACCATCGAACACGTTTTTTCACAACTCGGCGGAGATAGCCTACCAACCGAAATAAATATTTCACTCAGCCCCATTAAAGATCGAATTCCTGACGCAATAAAGGAAATTGCCCCCTTTATCAACGAGTCACTCCCCGAAGAACTTGAACTAATTTCCTTCGAAAACGAACTCACCAAAAATATCAACCAACAGATACCAGATCAACTCAATGTGCCCCTCGACGAAATTCAGTCACAATTGAATGAATCACAAAAAAACACCTTAACCTACGCACTCACAAAAGGAAAAACACAGATACCTTCACTGATTTTGGCTGCTATTTCCCTCTGCCTAATACTAATTGGACTCCTAACATGGAGGCCATTCTGGAAAGTCGCCCTATGGGTAGGAAGCACACTCATCATAGATGGTTCTTCGATTCTTGCCTCAATCTTTAGCATCGAAAAAATGGGAAACTCCATACTCCCCGAATTCAACGTTAACCCAGCATTCTTAGCACCAATCATCAGTGAGATGCATACCTTTGCGCTACTCTTACTAGGAACAGGTGTGTTAGGCTATATCCTAGCAATAGGATTCTTCCACGCAAACAAGTCCAAACCCAAATCTAAATCCAAATGAGCGAACTAGAATATCCCCACAACAATACACACGAAAACAGCACCGAAAGTTACAAACAATATTTACTAACGATTGGCTTAACCGCCATCATTAGTTGGATTGCATGGGGGATGGTAATCGTAAAACTGGATCCATACGGATCCACCGCATTGGCACTCGGCCTCTTCTATATTAGCCTGTTTTTTGCTTTCATCAGCACATTCACCGTAATCGGCTTTGGCTTACGCCGATGGATCGGAAAAAACGAAATTCACTACCATCACCTAAGCGTATCACTCAGACAAGGTCTGCTTCTAAGCATATGCACACTAATTAGCATTAGTTTCCTAATTATGGGAGTCCTCAAATGGTGGAACGGATTACTTCTCGTCACTATCGCCGTTCTAGTCGAAATGTACATTACAAGTCGGAGCTAGCTAACTTCAATTCCCACCCAGTAAGACGACTACGTAACTCTACTGTAAAGGGGTAAGAATATTCCAACCGACCCATGGGATCAGTTGGTTCATTTGCTTCACGCATATCCAAGCGTCCATGAAGAGAAGCGAAAACCGCCGCCCTACCAGCTTCAGAAAAGGCACACTCATCAAAGACTCCTGTTAACCATGCACCAAAAAGCTCAGCTGATTCATCATCACGTACATGACATTCCATGCCCCTAGTAATACACATAGACAAGGCCCGATAGCCCCTTGGGGTATCTCCATGCTGTCTAGCTATACGTAAACACCCACGAAAGAAAATTTCCCACAGATCCGCCTCTGCCCTCTCTGGGATTGGCAGGGAAGATGAACTAAGAGCATCAGTTGGACTAGGCACAAGTAAGAGGTTTAGGTTTTACAAAAGGGAGCTAGAATAAACTAAAGCAGCGATAATGTCAAGCCCTTTATCAGTAATCCATACGATCCACAAAGCGCATCCTATTCAATGGCCACAAAACAACCCAAGCCCGACCTTGAATATGGTCCATAGAAATAAATGAAGTACGACCTTCATAACGACATCCCGTCTGAGCAAAACAACGACGAGCATCACTGCTCACCTTACGATTATCACCAAATACCAAATATCGCTCTTCAGGAACCTCAAACAACGTCGTTTTATTAAAACTATCAGTATGCCCCAAATTCACATCATTCAAATAAGCAGATTCATCCAATTCAAATCCATTCAGATAAACATCACCATCCTTTAATTCTACTACATCACCCGGGAGCCCAATCACGCGCTTAATAAA
Organism: uncultured Candidatus Peribacteria bacterium; assembly: GCA_964491515.1. Taxonomy (GTDB): domain Bacteria; phylum Patescibacteriota; class Gracilibacteria; order UBA1369; family UBA12473; genus CAZBGQ01. Next base: position 34,470 of record CAZBGQ010000009.1, on the reverse strand, counting down.
AAATTCTCCCGTCTCATCTCCTGGGGGAGTAAAAACAACAACATCCCCCCGCTCTGGCAACCCGATTTGCCATCCCAGCACATTAAGATAGCCCAACTTATAAATCATAATATATTCACCAGTGCCATGAACGCAGCGTCCTTCAAAACTATTAAACGTGTCACACATAGAAGGACCAGAAACCTGAAAAGGAGAGACAATGAAAGAGCGTATAACAATCACCAGAAACACAATCACCGCGACATTAAGCAGAACATCTAAGACGAACAATAAGATAGTTTTGGAACGAGATTGCATAGAAAAAGTTAATCTTTCAAACTCTAACAGAGAACCAGTAAATTGACCAGATGTGATCACACCGTTAAACTAGAAACATGCTCGCAAACATACTCTATCGAAGTCACCTAAACCCAGGAGAAAAAATCCTCTACGCCGCGCACGTACACCCTTTTACGATTTACAGAGATTTCGTAAAACATTTCTTCTTTGGATTAGCGCTTCCTGGTCTTTTTTATCTAATGATGCCCCCATTTTGGATTGCATGGGCAGCATGGGCAACCCTAGGAGCCTCATCACTTGTAGTCTTTTTTCTGGATTGGTACTTCGACGCATTAATTATTACCAACCAAAGCCTCATTGACCTCGAATGGACCGGATTCTGGAACCGAAGCTCCACACGAATTGAATATCACACCATTGAAGGGGTCTCCTACGAAATGAATGGATTCTGGGCAATTATTCTGAATTACGGGAACATTGGAATCGAACGACTGGGGGTAGGACAACCAGTAGGATTGGATAGCGTCTCTTTCCCAAAAACAGTCGAACGAGAAATCCTAAATGCACAAAACGAATTCATGCGAAACAAAAGCTTCAGAGATCATCAATCTCTCAAAGAAATGCTAGCCAGCATGATGAGCGACCATTCTAACTTTAAGTGACGTAGCGAAAGAAAACTATGAGTTCCAACCTTATCATAACTATTCTCACCATCTTAGCCCTAATATTTATAGGACTAATTTTCTGGACACAATCCAAACGAAACAAGATTTCAGAGAGCGACCAAAAACGTATTCGAAAACACTGGAATAATTTACCTTTAAGCCCCAAGGATGCAATTCTAGAAGCAGATAAGATCTTAGACGAGGGACTCAAATTAAGAGGCTACAAAGGCTCACTAGGGGGAAAACTTAAGCAGGCAGGCCCACTTTTCACCAATCAAAACAATGTATGGAGCGCACACAAACTTCGCAACCGCATCGCCCACGAACTCAGTATCACAATCTCAGAAGGGGAAAGCAAACGTGCCCTAGGACAGTTTAAGCAAGCACTCAAAGATTTGGGGTTCAAACTTTAGAACACTATGAACGACCGACATATTATCGGCATCACAGGCAAAATTGGCTGTGGGAAAAGCGCCACCGCCAAGATTCTTGAAAAACAAGGAGCCACCCGAATCGATTGCGATAAAATCGTGGACAAACTATATCAAACTGGCCAGCCAGGTGCGATCAAGATTCATGCCTTTTTCGAAGGAACCTATCTCAGAAAAGACGGCAGCGTAAATCGGAACAAGCTACTTAGAACCCTCTTCAAACACCCCAAAAAATGGGAAATACTCAACCGAATGATTCATCCGCTAGTCGCCGAAGAAATCAAACAACAACTCGCACGAATAGAAGACGGACTAATTGTGCTTGAGATACCAATCTACGAAAACAGACTTTTCGAGAAATTCCTGGATGAACTTTGGATAATACAGTGCGATGATTCGACTCAAACAAAACGATTAAAGGAGCGTGAACTAATGCCCGCGCAGATAAAAATATTCAACAAGCAACATCACTCGGCCCCGCATCCCAAGACCATCATTATTCACAATAATGGAACCCTGAAAGACCTGGAAACCAAGATCAAAGATAAGTATAATACCCTCAATGAATAAATACGAAGCTGTCATCGGATTAGAAATCCACGCGCAAATATCCACCAAAACCAAACTGTTTTGTGGCTGCGACAACGACTCTTTCGGAAAAGAGCCAAATACCAATGTGTGTCCTATCTGCATGGGGTTCCCTGGAATGCTACCTGTACCAAACCGTGAAGCCATCGAAAAAGGACTCAAGGGAGCCCTAGCCCTCAAAGGAAATCTTAAAAATTTCTCCAAATTCGATCGAAAAAACTACTTCTACCCAGATTTACCAAACGGATTCCAAATCTCTCAATTCGATGAACCAGTCTCCGAAAAAGGAGTGGTAGAAATTGAATTCAATGGAACCACAAAAATCATCAATATCACCCGACTCCACCTAGAAAATGATGCTGGAAAACTCACTCACGTTGGAGGAGGAAGCTTAGTAGACTTCAATCGCTCCGGAACACCACTTATGGAAATCGTGAGCGACCCTGATATGCGTTCATCCGAAGAAGCCGCCGCCTACGCAAAAATGGTGCAATCCATCATGCGATATGTGGGAGCGTCTGAAGCCGACATGGAAAAAGGAATGATGCGATTCGACGCCAGTGTATCTACCCGACCGATAGGGGAGGAGACACTTTATCCCCGCGCTGAAATAAAAAACCTCAACTCATTCCGCGCCCTTGAATCTGCCATCAACTACGAAATCAAGCGTCAAGAAAAACTTTGGGAAGAAGGAACTCCCATGGACGAAGAAATCACCGTAGGATGGCTAGATGATCAGCAAAAAACCAAACTCATGAGAACCAAAGAAAATGCCGCAGACTACCGGTATTTCCCGGAACCAGACATACCACCACTCACGATTACCAATGAACGCATCGCTGAATTAACAACACAAATCCCTGAACTTCCACTAGAAAAGCGGCGAAAATTCATCAGCGACTACGGTCTTTCAACAGATGAAGCACTTTTCTTTAGCGAAGACCCAAAACGCGCGGTCTACTTTGAAGCAGTTGCAGCAGGAACAAAAGACCCCAAAAGTGCCGCCTCATTCGTGGGAAGCGTACTACTCGGACGACTAAAAACTGACGCAAAATCACTGAACGAAAGCCCCATAAGACCAGAACAAATGGTCGAACTATTGATGTTAGTAAAAAATGGAGACATATCCAACAACACAGCCAAAACCACCGTCTTCAATGCCATGTACGAAACAGGGGAGTCTCCACAGACCATTATCGAGAGAGAAGGCCTCAAGCAAGTTTCTGACACCGGCGCCATAGACACACTCATAGACCAAGTCCTAAAAGCACATCCCGGACCAGTTCAGGATTTCAAAGAAGGAAAACAAAAAGCTCTCGGATTTTTGGTCGGCCAAATCATGAAAGCATCCAAGGGCCAAGCCAACCCACAAATGGTCAATGACCTGTTACGCAAAAAACTTTCATGATATAATTAAGTCAAGCTAACCCCTCCCACCATGTTAAGCGCACTCGACATACTCTATATTATCCTCTCCATTGGAGTGGCTTTAATGACAATATTTTTCTCAGTTGTTCTGATCTATGCAATTCTCATTCTCCGTGATGTAAACAAAGCCAGCGATGCCGTTAAACAGTCTGCTGAGCGTGTTAACAAAATGATCGTCGCTCCGCTTAAAATGACCGGAGAAATCATGAAAATGGCCCGTCCCGTCGTCGAAGTCGCAACCAAAAAAGTCCACGACCGCATGAAACAAGAAGAAAAACCAAAAGCCAAAGCTAAGAAGAAAGGGAAGAAGTAGTAGGATTAACCAACATTTCCAAGCCAATCAGGAGGGCGAGTAGCCCAACCTCTACCCACTGGCCCAATAACATTAGTTATGCCTTTATGGGGCCCCTTAATACAGTTGTAAAAAATTGACGCAGAAATTGTAGCCCGAACTCCCTCAGCCTCCACAACAATATCACCACACACAGGATCCAGCCTGGTTTTTTCCGGAATTTCCACAATAGTAACACGGATTAAAGGCTCATCTTTAGGAAAACTATCCATTCCAAGATAAAGACGCACCATTCCACGTGCTTCATGTACAGCTCTCAATTCTCCAATCCAGGACTCCACCCTCATCCGAGTAAGATCAACAAAAACTCCAGGACTCAAATAGTCCTTTCGCTTAGGATTCTGAGGCCAATCGCGAATACTTTCAGGCATATCTCCATAAATCTCCTCCCAACTCAGGCGATCTCTGGGGGTTTCCGCAGCTTTCGAGGGATCTTCTTCAGACATAAGAAAAAATTAGAAACTCTTACCATTAGAGTATTATACAATATATAGACAGGAAAAACAATCCCCAAGTCAACCTTTCATCACCTTCCAAGGGAACCGCACCGTCGCATTAAAAATGCGCTTAATCCGCCTAGGCTCACGCCCAACACGCCACAACCACTCAAGTCCCGCACGCTGCATCATCTCAGGAGCACGCGACTGAACACCCGCTACAAAATCAAATGCTCCACCAACTCCAACTGCGACCTTAACATTAGGCATTTTTTTCAAATTACGATCAATCCATTGCTCCTGTTTTGGGGCGCCATAGGCCACAAACAAAAGATTCGCACCAGATTCATTCACACGCTTAATAATTTCCGATTCATCACGGGAAGCAGGGGAACCCACATAAGTTCCCACAATGTCCGCCACGCGCCATTTTTCAGCCACCTGATCAGCAACTCCGTCCGCCGCTCCCAACAAAAACACCTTTGCTCCGATAACCGCACTACGATCAAGCAACTTTTCCATCAAATCCACTCCTGTTACACGCTCAGGAAAGATACGCTTCGACCGCCATGGCATGACAACCATTCCAACCAATTCAAATAGTCCACGGAAAATACGTTTCACACCTTTTGAATTAACCAACAGCGACGCCCAAAGGATGCCGGCTCCATCCGCCACTTTCAGCGACGCCTTATTCAAAATCTTCCGATATTTAAGATCACGATTCGCCCTAAGCAAAATCTCTGGATTTGGAGTCACCACCAAATGCTGGCGCCCCGACCGCAAAAACCGCGCCACCAACGCAACCGACTCATTCAATGTCACCGCATCAAAATCCACACCCATAATCCGAGCCCCAGGACGAATACTAGAAGGAACAAACGGCTTAGCCACAATCACATGATTACCTGATTTCCCAGTTCCCACCGTCCACGATTCCACAATTTCAAATCCCGCATCCATCAACAATCGTCTCAGCTCCCTCATCGTAAACGCATAACAGTACCTCATTTTAGGATTTTTTCTCCCCCACGGAACAAACAGATCTTTATACGAATAATCTCCAAAACTAAACAAAGATCGAAAAATTGATCGCAGAAAATAGGGGAGTGACTTCATCCGATACAGATCCCACACCGTTAACAACAAGTATCCATCCGGAGACAAGGCCCGATTGCATTCACCCAACGCCTTCAACTGAAGTTCACGAGAAGGAACATGATGCAACGCCGCTATTGAAAAAACCGCATCATACCCACCGTTCTTAACGGGCACATCCATAAGCGTCCCTTCCTTGAAGGAAATCTTGGAGCCACTGTGCTGTTTTTTAGCCAACGACAAAAGTTCAATCGAATTATCAACTCCTTTATAAGATCTAAAATTCTTCCCATCCAGGTACTTTAGAAGCCTCCCATTCCCACAACCCACATCTAAAATTCGTGCTCCTTCAACCAGATAAGAATCAAATCGAGCAAATTCCGGCCAGACTCGCTGCCGCGTACGATCAAAGTCAGCCGCAATCGTGTCATACGTGGTACGGACTTTCTCGAGAAGCTTAATTGCAGTTTCCTGTTTCATAGGTTAGATTACATCCATGCAAACCGGTGACAATAATAGGGACCCCCTGAAAAATACCGCATCGTCACGAAATTTGCCAGTTTTGAGCGAAAATGTTGAACCCGGGACGAAGGCGTATCAAAAAAAGATACGTCAAGGAACGGTGAAGCATTTACAGCCGGAAATGGCAGATTGCAGTAGAGGAGGTGATTTTGAGGGGGTCCCCAAGCTGGAGACGTTCATTAAACAAGCCGTCGATCAGAACATCACATCCGAAAAAGAACTTACCCAACTCAAAAAGCGATTCGCAAAAGAGGAGGGGGTGAGCACTCCAGCCAACATTGAAATTTTAAAAACCTACCACCGCCTCCAGAAAGAAGGCAAAATTAACGATCAACCACACTTCGCCAAGCTTTTCCGAAAACGAAACATTCGGAGCCTTGCCGGAGTCAGCGTAGTCACCGTTCTCACAAAACCATTCTACTGCCCAGGAAAATGTGTGTTCTGCCCAACCGAAGAAGGGATGCCCAAAAGCTACCTCTCCAACGAACCGGGAGCAATGCGCGCCGTACTCAACGACTTCGATCCACACCTACAGACAAAAAACCGTCTCCGAAGCCTAAAAAACCAAGGACATCCCACCGACAAAGTCGAAATGATCGTACTCGGAGGCACCTTTTCTTCTTATCCACATCCGTACCAAACCGCCTTCGTCCGACAATTATACAATTCTCTGAATGAAACCAAATTTCGCAAACTTGAAGAGGCTCAACGACACAACGAAACAGCCGAACACCGCATGATCGCACTGAGCCTAGAAACACGCCCCGACCACGTCACAAAAAAAGAACTCATCCGATTCCGCAAGCTTGGCTGCACTAAGGTTCAAATCGGCATTCAAAGCCTCTACGACGACGTACTAGAGCTCAACAAGCGGGGAGAGACAGTCGCCCAAGGAAAAGAAGCCATCAAACTCATCAAGGACGCTGGATTCAAAATTGCCATCCACATGATGCCAAACCTGCCAGGCTCAGACCCTGAACGCGACTATCAAATGATGAAAACCGTGTTCACCGACGCTGCTTACAAACCAGACTTCCTCAAACTTTATCCCTGTTCCGTCGTCCCATTTTCCGAACTAAAACGCTGGTGGGAAGACGGGAAATACGAATCCTACGACGATAAAACCCTCGCCAATCTCATCGTACGCATCAAAAAAGAAGTCCCCGAATTTTTACGCATAGAGCGCCTCATTAGAGACATCCCTGGAGAAAGCATACTTTCCGGCTCTCTCATCACCAATCTCCGTCAAATGATTCAGCAAAAACGCGAACGCGAAGGAAAGGAGTGGGAATGCCGTTGCATCCGCTGCCGAGAAATCCGCGGTGCCGATGTGAGAGAAGAAGATGTGACCTACAAACAGCAAGACTTCGAAGCTTCTGATGGACACGAATATTTCCTAACATACGAAGACAAGCGCCACGACAAACTTCTATCACTACTCCGTCTACGTTTTCACTCGTACCTAAATTCAAGCGAATCCCATTTCATACCAGAACTCAACGGCTGCGCCATCATCCGAGAAATCCACACCTACGGATTTCAAGTTGAAATCGGAAAAACACACAAAACCGCCCCACAGCACCTAGGCTTAGGCCGAAAACTCATTGAAAAAGCAGAGCAAATCACCCGTGACCGAGGCATCAAAAAAATGGCAGTCATTGCCTCTATCGGAACCCGAGAATACTACCGAAAATGGGGATACAAACTTGTAGGCACCTACATGATTAAGAAGTTATAATCCGGCTTAACCCGCTCAAGCGGGAGAAGGACTACTAAATCTTGCTAGGCACAAATCCATGATCCGGATCCAGCGCATTTAACTGTTGCTCAAACCGAAACACAATCAACTGAATTTCAGTGAGGCTCTTCCCTTTACGCACCGCCTCCTTAATAGCCGTTGCACATGCCTCAATCGACGTCCATGCAACCTTCATTAAAGCCTCAATTTGCTCCTTTTCACGCCCACTCAAAGCCAAACGAGCCACCAATTCATAATACTTAATCATCAATTCATCAAAGCCAGCCAAAACTATCTGACGCTCCCCAAAAGTATCCACTCCCTCCTTTTCAGATCCTTTTTCAAAATGTTCCTGATCTTTCTCTACAGCCTGGCCCTCTCCAAGGTGCTCAGTCAAACGTTCAAGCTGCAAAATCTGATTGCGCGAGAAAAAACCAATCGACAACTTAATCCCTTCAACAAATCCTTCCGGCACATCCCCACCTGCCAATAAACGCTCCAATTTTATCACCTCACGACGCTTCTCATCACTCTCGCTCCATGCAGCATCCCAAACTTCGAACTCACTAAATGCCTCCTCAAAACCCTTCCACTGAGCATCCACCTCAGCCAAAACACCGAAATGCTCCATTCTATCCTCGGAAGACTCTTCAAAATCATTCATTCTTAAGTTGTTCCATTTCAATACTAAACTTCAACAATAATTGATCCCGCTTCTGCTCATGATCCTGCAAAACCTCCTGCTGCTCCTCAACATCATCCATGAATACTTTTCCCAACTCTTGAATCTGTTCAGCCGTCAGCGATGGCAATAACTTTAAAACATTACGCTGTTCAGTAGGGGACAACGTAGAATTCTTAAGATATTCCGCGAATTTTTGAGGTGTGATGTACATAAAATAGGGGAGTTAATCAGCTAAATCTTCAGTATCAGTATCTGGGGAAGGATCAGCATCCGGGACAGGCAAATTAAGTGTAGCTCCTTCTCTAGCTCTCTCAAAAAATGTTGGCCCATTATAAATATCCATTCCTAATTGAGTTAGCTGTTTTTTTCTCATATCAACTAAAGTAGCTAAAGCTATAAAATCTCTAAAAGAGATTTTCGTTCCCTTCCCATCACCCGTATCAACCGCAGGATAATCCGATAAATATTGCCAAATATCTTTATCTTCTTTATCCACAAGATCCTGACCAGATCCCACACGAGTAACCGCAGAAGAAACCATACTTGAGCCACGATCACCAAAAGTATCGTTTGGCCATTCATGATCATCGGCAATTTCCATAAATATTAATCTAGCCTTCTGCACCAATTCCTCCTGTTTTTCAAGTAGTTCACGAACTTCATGCACCCATCTTCCATCAACATATGTCTGGAGATGAAGAATAGCCTCCATTAATTTCATAATATCCTTATCTAATTGAATAGCTTTAGCACTCGATGGATCAAGTCCCCTTCTCTTTTCCGCCTTCTTCGCAATCTTACCCTCATACTTTTCAATTTTATCAGCCGCCTTCTGTGTAAATTCAGCCATATCATTAAGACGCACTTCCTGAAGCATTCCATCATCAAAAAATCCTCCCCCAAATGGACGTAGTGTAGTCACACTATCCGTTAAATAATCTAACGGATGAGTATTTTGATTCACACCATCGCCAACACCAGCCAATTCAAAAATATCAAAGACAGGTCCACCTCCAGCAACATACATAGAATAACTAATATTATCCAAATCCACTTGATTGCGATTCGGAAAATATTTATCAAGAGGTTCCATAGCATAAGCATCAACCGCCTTCCCAGCGCCAAGAGCAAAAACCGTACCAACAGCTAAATCAGCTGCCAAACGATAAATAGGGGGAAGCTTATTTGTCATAGTTGTTTCTGCCACCCTAACAGCTCCCACGCCAGCTGCAAATCCACTCAAGTGAGCAGAAGTTTGAATCAAGAAATCAGCCTTATCGTCTGCATGCTGAAATCCATAGACCATTGCAATCACCATAGCAAGAGCTCCATATTTTTGAAACTCATGAACAAACTTGAGTTGCTTAGCATATTGTTCCATATATGCAATCTCATTCATCTTGGGAGCCAAAGTTTTATCACTCTTTACATCTCTCAAAAAATCTTTAATTGCTGATTCAGTCAAGCTCCCTGATCTATCCAATTCAATAAGAGATTCCCTGGAGAGGCCATGCAAACTCAATTCTTGGGCATGAGCACGAAGCGCTGGATTACTAAGCCGCTCAATCCCACGAGTAGTGATTTCCTGTCCATGCTTAACGGGTACATAATCACTTTCAATACCTCTAAACTTAACATCAATTAACTGTTGGACACGACCAAGTCGGCGACTCCACTTAGACTGAGTCAAAGAATGCTTATTCTTTAATTCACCGGCCATATCACTGATTTCAGAGATTTTAGCCTTAGCCTCCGTTGATTTACCAGCTGCTTGAGAAGCACGAGCTGTATTGGATCCACTCCAAATATCTTCGACCAATTTATCAAGCACTTGAACTTCAGTAATAAATTCTGCATCTGCATAATGAACCTGAGAACCCCGAGCAGATAAACGCCCCATATTTTTCTTTGCAATAGCTAACTCACGTAAATTAGCACTACTAACTTTACCACTACCCTTAACTTCTTCAACCACAGTCAAAACTCGAGCAACCTCAGATGAAACTTTATGTAAACGACGTCCTTGAAGAGCACTAGTTGCTTCACTCAAAGTAACCGTATCCAAGGAAGCACGAGCCATACTGCGAAGAGTTTGACGAAATTCAGGAGCCCAAGGAGCCCAATTAGCACGAATCGCACGCATTGTACCGCCTTCTGCTCCATGAAAACCTCCAAGTTGAAAAAGTCCGCTCCGAGCTGCTCCATAAATTGCAGCCGTTGTAATAACCAATTCCCCCGTATAGGTTCCATAAACACCCAGATTATCCATACTTAATCCACGAGTATCCCACTCATCAAAAAGTGCTTCAACTTCATACCATCCTAAATGAAGAGCATTACTAAGAGGATTTGCCCCGAAAAACCAACCCACAGCCACTGTTTTCCCTGGTTCTAAGACATGCCACTCTAAGTGACCGTCCTTAGTCAACTCATAAAGAGCCAATGAATTATCCGGATCAGAAATAAACTCCAGAGGATCCTTTATAAAACGCTCATAAACAGGTAAAAGCGCCGCTTCGGTCTTACCCGGAGTATCAGAAATCCGAGTAATCTCGAACTTATTAAGAAATCCAGTAATATCATCTATAAATTCACGACGAGCATCAGCGTCATCAGGATAGAAAATTTCAGCTAGATCACTAATAACTTTTCGACGCTCAATTAAAATTACCCCCCCTACAGCCATCATAAGCCCTGAAACTTCTTTGTGTTCAATAATGAACTCTCCTGTCTCTTGAGCTGCATTAACAATGAAAAAGAAAGAATCCTTAATAAAAGACCAAATTAATTTTCTCTCAAGGAAGCCAGCATTCAAAATAGTTAAGGCCGTCAAATCAGGATGCTCAATCATTTTCTTGAATGTATAATCCATCATACTCTTAACACCAAAACCTTCATCCTGAAGCAAGAGCCATTCAGGCTTAATTCCCATCTTAGTGGCAACAAGCTGTACCTGATTATGCAGTGCATCTGCAGTCTCCTTCAAAAATTTAAAAGACCCTACGAGAGCCGCATCCATTTTCTCATTTTGCATAACCATATAAAGAGCTACATTGACACCAGTAATTGGACCAACCCAAGGAGAGTCCATCAAGCTATGAAGTAAATAGGAACCTGCCCCAACCGCCCCAGCACCTAATGCAGCCCCTTGCATTTCATCCAAAAAAGCTGAACGTTTTTCCGGAGTGTCCAAACTCAAATGCTCAGCTATCTTAGCTGGATCATCTAAATCCTTAATCATGACCAAAATCGGACTATCTCGCCATCCTTCAAATTTCTCATCCAAAAAACCCCACATACGTCCACGCAACGCCTTCAATCCACTCTTTTCATCCCATTCGGCCATTTTATCTAGACCAACATCAATGCCTTTCTTTACATCTTCCAAGCTATCCTTAACATCCGTAACTACCCCCTTAGCCGCATCTCGTGTCTCTCGAGAAGGAAACCAAGAGTGCTCTGCAGCCAATTCATCCCATCTTTCATCAGAAATATCTAACGCACCCGATAAAACTCGAGCCGCAATACCGGCCTTCAAACCTTCAAACAAACCTTCAGGGTGAAGCTTTGCCTCATCCCACAATTCCATTATTTCATCCATATTAGTAAACAAAGCCACCAAGGCAGACCCACCAACAAGAATTGCAATGGTCTTTTTAATGGAAAATCCACGCACCTTTTCCAATCCCTCATCTAATGAATCACCGAGACTAGAAACCTTATTCCATGACCCCCGAAAAAGAGAAACACCCTTCTCAATAAGCTTAATTCCCACATACGCCGTAACCGCTCCCGCAGCTACCATTGCGCCTTTTCCAACCAGGTCAGCTCCCTTAAAAGTTTCCCACATCTGCTTGGTTGCACTCGACAAAAACTCAATAAGGCGCCGAGATCGAGAAGGGGGCTCTTCAGCCAATGCCTCATGAGCCTCAACAGCAGCAACAGCATACTGTTCCGGCGGTGCCGATTCAGGAGTTTCAATACTACCAGCCGATGGGGGAGGAGGTGCAGACATAACAGATTAAATTAATCTATATATTTTACCATAAAAACCGGATTCGATCAACAGAGAGAAAAGAAAAAAGACAAAAAGCCCAAGCAGGACACAAACACGAATCGAACACAAAAATAGGGGAGGTATAAAAAATGTACTCATCCACCTCAATCTAACTTTGCACAATATATCTTGTGCAAACCAAGCGAGTGGGAAACGAACAAAATTCATACTCATCAAAACAAAAAACCAGACTCACCCACAAATAAAAATACAACGCCAAACAAATGGCTTACTCAAAACGAACAAAGCACTTTTTGCGTTCTAAGGCCCTCAACAAAAAAAGCTGATGAAACACTTTACTTCCCCACCAAAAAAAAGTAAATTTATACGCCAACCAACAAAATATGCATAGAGAAGACCCTACACGAATAGGCATCCATCTTCACATCACCGACTGTGTCGAATCCATCAATGCACTCAATGCATGCACACTAAGAAACATGCAACCATTAATCATGGCAACGCTAGAAACACACCCGAATAAAAATACCCTACGCTTAATGGTTGACAGAATGAGAGACTCATCCGTAATCGGTTTTGCACAAGGAATGAATCAAAGGCATCCAGAAAGAATTAGAAATGGACGAGAAGCACGAGCCTATTTAGGCAGCCTTATCAATAGAGAGTCACTGCCAAAACTCATCAAGCGTATTAAGGGAGAAATTATACTCGAAGAAGAAGCACCCCCAAGTTTTGAAGTACAAAGCGCACGATTAGAAACCATCCCAGAAAGACTAATTGATCAAGTACGTGATCAATTAGAAGTAAGCGGTTGCTTAGACCTTGTTCTCCCATGGAGATGGTTTAAACGTCGTTAGTTAGCGCTTCAAACACCTCCAATTGCTCACGTAACCGCGGAGCACATTCAAGCTCGGGATCTCTAAGAATCAACTGAGCCGCTACATGACGTACACGAGCAACCAACTCCGTATCCCCCAATGATGCCATTTTTAGATCAGGAATCCCACTTTGTCGTACCCCATAAACCTCACCAGGACCACGCAGCGCTAAGTCAATTTCTGCCAACTTAAAACCACTTGAATACTTAACCAAAGCACCCAAACGACGACGAGCCTCTTCAGAATTTGAATCTGTAAAAAGAAAACAATATGACTGATACTCCCCTCTTCCCACACGTCCACGAAACTGATGCAACTGAGACAAACCAAACCGCTCAGCGCCCTCAATCAACATAATAGTGGCATTGGGAACATCAATTCCCACCTCAACAACAGAAGTAGAAACCAAAATATCGAGCTCTCCCCCACTGAAAGCTGTCATGATTGAATCCTTGTCGGCAGCTTTTAATTTTCCATGAAGCAAGCCAATCCTAAACTCACTAAAAACCTCAGAAGAAAGCCGTTCATACTCAGTTGTCACTGCCTTCACACCCAACACATCAGATTCATCAATCAAAGGGCAAATAATAAAAACCTGCCGACCTTTATGAATCTGGTCAGCAATCCATAACTCTCCTTCTCGACGTTTTTTTTCTGGAACCAGACGTGTAATGATCTCTTGCCTACCTGGGGGCAATTCATCCAGCACAGACACATCTTGATCTCCATACACCACCATCGCCAATGTCCGAGGGATAGGAGTTGCCGACAAACTCAAAGTATGAGGACTCCCCTGCTCCACCAAACGCTCTCGTTGCTTCACTCCAAACCGATGCTGTTCATCAATGACCGCCAATCCTAATTTCTTAAACTGAATCCCCTCCTGAATAAGCGCATGCGTCCCAATCACCAAATCAACAGTCCCTGTAGCAATTTGTCGAGATACATCTTCCTTTTGATTGACCGTTAAACTACCCACTAAAAGCTGAACATTAAGACCAAAGTCACTTAATAAAAGCAACAAACTTTTATAATGTTGGCGAGCCAAAATTTCCGTAGGAGCCATAAGAGCACCCTGAAATCCAGATTTAACAGTGTGCAACAAAGCAAATGCCGCCACCACCGTTTTCCCCGCCCCAACATCTCCCTGCAGCAAACGCATCATAGGATAAGGAGACGACAAATCTTTGCCAATCTCCTCAATCACTCGCTTCTGAGCTCCAGTCAACTCAAATGATAAACGACTCAAAAAAGAAACTGACAATTCAGAATCAAGAGTCATCATTCGCTCCTCATCCTTAGCATTGCGACGAAATTCAGCACGTCGCCGAAGCGCCTTAAGCTGCAACAAAAATAACTCATCAAATGCCAGACGATGACGTGCCCGCTCCAGTTGCTCCTCCGACTGAGGATCATGAACTGCCCTCACCGCTTCAGAATAAGCCATAAGCCCTTCGGCCTCAATAATCGTACCCGGTAACGGATCTTCTAATAAACGCGTCCCCTTAAGAAGAGGTGCTATTTTTTCACGAATCCACTTAGAGGTCACACGATCATGTTCATGATAAACAGGCAGCAACCGGCCAGTATGTAATTGCTTCTTACGAACCACCTCATACTGAGGACTCATCATTGTAACTTTGGCACGCTCAAACTTAATCTTTCCAGTTAAAACCACCTCATCACCATTCCGAAACATACGCTGGATATGAGACTGATTGAACCACAAAACTTCCACCTCTCCAGTTGGATCTACTAAAATCGCACGTGTCATGGTCTTACCGGTTTTTGTTCTTCGAGAAAACATCTGAGTCAATTTTCCCTGAACCACATTAACCTGATCACCACGCAATTCGCTAATAGTACTCATATCACTCCAATCACGATATGCACGCGGAAAATAATGGAAAAAATCCTCCACAGTCACCACTCCTAAATCTTTAAGCGCCGTCAAATGAGGCCCCGTAGTACGAAGAACCTCCCGTAAACGTGTCTTAAGCAACCCTCGATGTTCATGCATACCCTCTAATTAATTCTTCAAAAGATTGCTCAACTGCTCCGATTGGCGATGCTTGGAAATCGCCTTAGACAAAAACGAACGCTGTTGACGCTGATGCCACAAAATACCCATCAAAATGTCATCCGAAACTCTCGAAAACGCCACATCAGCCACCACCTTCTTACCTGATTTCTTGAGCAACGCTACAATCACATTTTCCCACAAAACCTCCTTCCCAAACATCTTGGTCTGAACCACACGCTGATAATCCTTGTGAAATTCCTCAGGAATAAATTCCAAAACATTACGCCCTTCTATTTCAGAAACAGACTCATAACCAAGATGCCGCGCCAGAGCCAAATTAACATTCATACAAATGCCCTCATTAGATAAAACAAAAATCGGCTTAGAAGAATTTTCAAACAAAAGACGATACTTCCGCTCCGAAGCCTCAATCCGATTAAGTGCCTCACGAGCACCAGTAATATCACGTAAAACACCTTCAATTTCGACAACACGACCGGTAGCATCCCTAATGGCACGACTATTCAATTCAACACAACGCTTCCCTCCTTTCTTGTGAACAAGATGAAACTCAATGCCAGAACTACCCGCCTTGGTGCCCTCAAAAATCTGCCTAAAAGATTCTGTCATTTTCTCTAAATCCTCAGGAGCCACAAACTCAGAAAAATGACGACCAATAACCTCCTCAGGATCATAACCAATCATTCGAGAAACAGATGCATTGATCGACGTCAAAACACCATCCACCGCCACTGTATAAATAACATCTTCCGCATTTTCAAGCAGCATACGATAACGATCATTAGCTTTCTTAAGATCTCCTGTCTTTCGTTTCACCTCAGCCTCCAAAAGATCATTAATGTACGTAACCTGTTGGATTTCTTCCTCCGCAGACAACCCCGCATACGCCATAGTAGAAATTGTACTAGCCACCATACGCAGTAAATCTGCCGCAGCCACAAGACGATCACGACTAAATAACGGCAAACTCAAATATTCCTCAAGAAATTCATCAAATTCAACCCCCAACTCTTCAGCACGCTTTTTACATAATTGAAGATCCGGATTTCCCAATCTAACCTGCCCTCCTTTAATCAAACCAACAGGACGTCCATCCACCATGATTGGAGCAGTGAACGAAAAAATACCCGACTGACATTCATAAATATGAGTCTTCCGATGCTCAATAGCCTTTATTGCTTCTCTAAAATCACCTCGACAGTACGATGAAAGAAATTCACTGTTGAAACGACCCTGCGTCAATGAACTTCCATCCAAATCCAAAATAACCGAGGAAATTCCTAAAGCTTTAGCAAAATTATCCTGTAAACGCTGAAGTGTCCTAGGCGACACAAGCTCAATCAGTGCTGGAAGTTTAGCCATAATTCTAGTTAGTTTTGGCAATTAAGAACCGACGTTTCCCCACCTGAATCAACACACCTTTCTTTGAAATGGGGACTTCCAATTCTATACCCAAAACCCTCTCAGAATCAACCTTAACTCCACCTCCTTGAACTAAACGACGAGCCTCACTCTTACTTGAAACCAATTCAGATACGAATAAAAGATCCACAATCAACATCGATTTCTCTTTAAAAATCATCTCGGGAATATCATCTGGCAACTTATTATCACTAAAGACCTTTATAAATTGCTCCTCAGCAAAAATCGCAGCATCCGCATCATGATAAAGAGTGACCAGTTCACGAGCGAGACGCATTTTCAAATTTCGAGGATTTTCTCCTTTCTTCATTAACGCGGCCATCTCCTCAATATCTTCCAACGAAACATCTGTCACAAGCTCAAAATAACGCAAAATCAAATCATCCGGAATCGACATTGTTTTTCCATACATATCCTTAGGCAAATCAGCCACTGCAATATAATTGTCCTCACTTTTCCCCATCTTTTTCTTTCCGTCTAGCCCTTCAAGTAAAGGCACCGTAACAATGTTCTGCGGCCCTAAACCATATCCCCTCTGAATCGTACGACCTGCCAACAGATTAAACGTCTGATCAGTTCCTCCAATCTCCACATCCGCCTTAATTGGAACCGAGTCATATCCTTGCATAAGCGGATACAGAAACTCATGCATAGAAATAGGCTTGTCTGCCTTCATACGAGTCTGAAACATATCACGCTCCAACATCTGAGCAACTGTAAACAAAGAAGATAACTGCACCACATCTGCAAATGTTAACTTAGACAACCAATCAGCATTCCAAACCACCTCAACCTTATCAATATCCAAAACTTTCGAGACCTGATCCAAATAGTGCTTAGCATTCTGCTCAAGCTGTTCTTGAGTCTTAGGAGCACGCGTATCAGATTTACCAGTAGGATCACCTATCTGCCCAGTAAAATTACCAAACAGCAGCACCACCTGATGTCCCAACTCCTGGAACTGCCTCAACTTACGAACTACCACCATATGGCCAATATGAAGATCCGACCCCGAAGGATCAATCCCAAGCTTTACGCGTAATTTTTTCTTACCACTAAGCTTCATTTCAAGATCCTTACGCACAATCACATCTACCGTACCTCGATCCAATAAATCTTTTACCGTGGTCATAGGGGCCTATTAAATAATGAAGATATCGGATACAGTGTACCTAATCATGCAAAAAATTTCACCCGAAAACAGCACAGGAGAACGAATCGATAGCTGGCTACACAAAACCTATCCCGAAAAAAGCCGCAGCATGTGGAAGAAACACCTCATATCAGGGGAAGTTCGAGTCAACAAACAAAAAATAACTCCCCACTACAAACTACATGAAAACGACCAAATAACCATCGACCTAATTCCGGTTTCATCGCAACTCATCCCAGAGGACATTCCCTTGGACATTGTTTTCGAAGACGATAACTATGCAGTGATCAACAAATCAGCAGGGCTAGTCGTTCACCCAGGCACAGGAAACCCTACCCACACCCTTGCTCACGCGCTTTTATTCCACTTTCAAAAGAACCTCAGTGACCTCAGCGGAACAAATCGGCCCGGCATCGTACACCGTCTCGACAAAGACACCTCCGGACTCATCATCATTGCCAAAACCAACAAAGCCCACCAACATCTAGCCAAACAATTTGAAAAACATCAAATCAAAAAGGTTTATAAAACCCTTGTAGGTGGACACATCAAACCCAAAAATGGAACCATCAACGCGCCCTTAAATCGAAGCGAAACCCATCGTCAAAAAATAAGCGTAACCAGTCGACCAGGAAGTCGTCATGCCATCACGCACTATGAAGTAAAAGAGGCATTCTCAGAACCTTTCCCCAGTTCCCTGCTCGAAATAATCATCGAGACCGGACGAACTCATCAAATCCGCGTACACCTTAGCTCAATAGGATTTCCTGTCTTTGGAGATAAGCAATACGGGAAAAGAAGCATGAATCAAGCCGCCAAAGAACTTGGGCTTACTCGACAATTTCTTCATGCACACACACTAAGCTTCCTCTCCCCCACTACAGAAAAAGAGGTGACTTATACAGCCCCTCTTCCTCAAGAATTACAACAATTTCTTACTCAGCTTTCTTAACAGTCGCTTTCTTTACAGGAGCCTTCTTAGCTGGAGTTTTTTTAGCAGTAGCACTAAGCGCTGAAATTTTAAGAACTTTCAAACGCGTGTAATCAGAACGATAACCCTGAGTTTTCTTGTAACGCTTCTTAGGTTTCATCTTGAAAACACGGATCTTTTTCCCACGCTCATTTCCTAAAACACGAAACTCAACCGATACATTCTCGAGATAAGGAGTACCAACTTGAACTTTTGTTCCTTCATCATCTGAACACAACAACACTTTATCTGCCATAATATTTTCTCCTTCCTCCATGGTCGTCAAATCGACCAAGATTTCATCCTTCTCCTTCACTGAAAATTGTGTGGATCCGAATTGAACGATTGCAAACATAATAAATCAGTTAATTGACTTGTGATAAAGTAATCAGTTTGCTCGTAAAAAGCAAGCGAATTATTGAGAAAACTTTTCTCGAGCAGATAAAAAACCCTTTTTAAGTGCATGAACCGCACTTTCTACAAACACTTTGACCAACTCCTCAACCTGAAAGCGCTCTTCATTCCGAAACCGCTCCAACACAAAACTAGCAATATCCTGTTCAACAGGAGAAATATTACCTCGATTTTCGATACCCAACTTAAAGCGTGGAAGATCTTCGGAAGACAGTAACTGAAGCACAGACTTAACCCCATTATGAGTCCCCGCAGATCCAGCCTCTCTCAAACGCAAGACTCCAAGCGCCAAGTCCACATCATCATAAGCCAACCATAAATCCTCATTCTCAATCTTATAAAACTGCTTCAGCAACAGCACTGCTTCCCCAGATAAATTCATATACGTCTGAGGTCGTGCCAAAATAATTTTCTCACCATTAAATTCACCTCGAGCAACCTCGGCTTTAAACTTAGACTCATTACGAAACCCTCCTAATTTCAATCGTTCACCCAGTGCTTCAACCGCATCAAACCCAATATTATGACGCGTTCCTTCGTACCTACTCCCTGGATTTCCGAGTCCCACAATAAGTTTCATACAATGATTATAAAGACCTATCCTTTAAATTCAAACTCAGCTTCCCCCACCCGGATAAAACACCCGATTTCCCCCCCCATGGATCTAACTCTTTTCAAAATGCCCATCTTTTCCATTACATCAAAAATACGCAAAACCGCCGATCGATTTGCCAAGTCAGACATCACAACAATTTGTTCAATTCGCTTGCCAGAGACAAGAAAAGCATCCCCATCCTTTACCACGTCAAAACCACCCCGTTCTACCTCCAGATGAGGCCTAAAAACGCGATAACCGGAATCTCCTTCAACTTCATGGCGAATAGGCATCTCATCCAAAGCACAGACCTTTTCCCACAAATGAAACATGAACGTTTTAAGCCCCTCTCCCGTCACTGCGGAAACAAAAAACACCTCATCCACCAACACGTCCAATGCTTCAAGCCTCGTTTTTAAATCATCCAAAAGTAATCCTTGCGTTTCTTCATCGATCGTATCCGCCTTATTGATCGCCAAAACATGAGGTCGATTGGCCAATTCAGGATCATAACACCTAAGCTCATTCATAATGACCTGATAATCCTTAACCATATCCTGTGACTGACAATCCAAAACATGAACCAAGATTGCAGTTCGAGAAACATGTCTCAAAAATTCATGACCCAAGCCTTTACCCTCATGAGCCCCTTCAATCAATCCTGGAATATCCGCAATAGCAAAACTTTGACCTCTATCACCACCCCAAGGCACCATATCGGCTACTCCCATATTTGGAATCAGCGTCGTAAAATGATACTCAGCAATTTTAGGTTTAGCAGCTGTTACTCGAGAAATAAGCGTAGACTTACCTACAGAAGGCAGCCCAATGATTCCCACATCCGCAACCAACTGCATTTCGAATCGAACATGAATCTCAGACCCCGGTTCACCCTTTTCCGCAAAATCAGGAGCCTGTCTTATACTGGAAGCAAAATGAGCATTCCCAAATCCACCACGGCCTCCTTGCAGAAGGACAAATTCACTATCCGGTTCAACTAAATCCGCCAACAAATCACTCGTTTCTTCATCATAAATCAACGTTCCAGGTGGAACAAAAACCACCATACTTTCACCATTTCGCCCAGCCTTATCAAAACGATGACCAGCTGTGCCGGATTCGGCCTTATAAGTCTTCTGCTTACGTAAGCCAATCAAACTATTCAAGTTCCCATCCACCTTTATCACAACATCACCACCTTTTCCTCCATTACCGCCATCTGGACCTCCGTGAGAAACATATTTTTCACGTCGAAAACTCATGCATCCATCCCCACCTCGCCCAGCCACAAAGATCGCTGATACTTGATCACAAAACATAGGGGGAAATTATTGAGCTAGAATCGAGTCAAACAAGCCACTGAATACAGAAAATGGTTGAGCTCCAACGATCTTTTGACCATTGATGAAAAAGGTAGGCGTTCCAGAAACTCCAGCCGCAATACCATCACTCATATCCGCACTCACTTCTGCCTG
The DNA here is from genome assembly GCA_964491515.1 of uncultured Candidatus Peribacteria bacterium. Taxonomy (GTDB): domain Bacteria; phylum Patescibacteriota; class Gracilibacteria; order UBA1369; family UBA12473; genus CAZBGQ01. The sequence goes on along the minus strand of CAZBGQ010000009.1, from coordinate 13,278 downwards.
CATCTTATGACTGTCCATACACGCATTAAATTCTAACACCTCTAATCCTAAATCAGCAGCAAACTGCTTGAAAATTGGGACTGGATCTGCGGCAATATTCCAAACAGATAACTCCTGGAAAAGCAGATCATGCATAGCATAATAAGCATCTTGCTCCCCTGCACATTCAGCTGCCTCAGCGGCAAGGAAAGCCCCAGAATGAGAGGCCAAAGGATAATCTCTATAAACAAGTTTAACCTTACCAGTATTCACATAATTTTCAATAATTGAAGGAAGTGAATTGGAGAAAAATTTCTGACAAAAGGGACATTCAAAGTCACTAAATTCAACCACAGTAATAGGAGCATCAGGATCACCAAGAACAGCATCATCATCTATAGAAACCTTAACAGGAACAGGAGCGACGGAAGGCGCCACTTCACCTTGAAAGGGTTGATTCGTTGGCGCAACCACGACCTGTGAAGGACCACCCGTAAACTGAGAAAACCCATAACCCACAATAATCCCTATCAACAAAAATGTAGAAAATTTCCAGATATCATAGCCCTTTGGAGCAGCACTCATAAAAAGTTTAGTTAAATTTCAAAAATCCCACTGAGTATAGTTCCAATTCCAGGAAATAACAATAAAATAAGAGCCCTCAAATGAGGACTCTTATTAAGAACTGTTTTAACACCAATTACTCAGCAGCCTCTTCAGCTACTTCTTCTACAGCCTCTTCAGCTACTTCTTCTACAACTTCTTCTACAACCTCCTCTACTACTTCTTCCACTACAGATTCCTCCATAACGGTGTCATCACCCATTTCTTCGACATCGTCAGAAGAACCGGCACAACCAGCAGTAAGTAAAAGGGCGCCCACAGATAGTGAGGCAAGAAAGAGTCGAAAAAAGTTTCGAGTTTCCATAACTTAAATAAGTTAAATAATAATCTTAACGTAAGGTTACTGTGACAAAAGCCACATGTCAAATTTTTGTTTTATAGTTTCCTCAAAACGCTCATCACCACATCTTTAACCAACGTTCCATCAGCCTGGCCATTCAGCTTCCCCATACTAGCCCCCATAACCTTGCCCATGTCACTCATTCCCGTCACTCCCATTGACTGCACAACCTCCTCTACAACCTGTCGAATCTGTTCCTCCCCAATCATTTCCGGCATGTACTCCTTTAAAACATCCAACTCCAATTGTTCAGACGCAACAAGATCCTGACGCCCACCCTCCTCAAATTGGCGAATCGATTCTTTGCGTTTCTTCACCTCGCGTTTCAATATAGCCAGTACATCATCTTCAGTAGCCACCACTTTCTCTTTCCCAGAAACTTCAAACGCACCAATAGCACTCTTCAGCATCCGAAGTGTAGATAATTTAACTTCTTCCCGCGCCTTCATGGCGGAGATTAAATCAGATTCAATTTGATCACGTAAAGACATAATAATCGAAGTTTAACTCACCATCCGCTTCCCACGCAAATTTCGCTGAAATTTCAATGCAAATCGATGTGCCTCATCTCGAATACGCTGAAGCATTTGTAGCTCTTCCGATTCATGCGGCAAAATGATCGATTTCGACTTTCCCGGTACAAATATTTCTTCAATACGCTTAGCCAATGCCACAACCGGAATCTCCAGCCCCGCAGCCTTAAGAGCCTTAACCGCTTCCTTAAGTTGCCCCTTTCCTCCATCAATAACCAATAAATCCGGCTTAGACTTAAACGAAGTATCCAGATCTTTCTTTTGAGCACGGTAAACCATGTACTTTCCCACTCCATCTCCAAAAACTTCCTGGCAACGTTTTAATTTAGGTAGAAAAACTTCCGGGACATTCTTGACAACATTAAAACCCATAGCCCCATACCAATCCATAAGATGAGCACACGGAAGTGTGAAAATCTTCCCTTTCTTTACCTTCCTAAGCAACGCCTGCGTCAATTCATCTCCTAAATTCTGGCCTCTAAACTTAGAATCCACCCACATAGAAGACAACTCAAACTCATCATCATTCACAGGTTTGAGTCGTGCAAATCCTACAATTTTTTTCTTCTTCTCCACAACCAACATTTTATGCTGATCTAGATTTTCGCTATCCAATTTTTCACCCTCTAAAATCTCACGAATCCCCTCCAACTCTTTCTTCTTCGGTTTTCTTAAATAACTAGGCTGAGTCACCAAATAACGGAATCGGCGAGTGAGAACCTCCCCCATCGCCTGGTAATCATCTATTTTCTCCTGAACTGTTCTCAGTTTAAAGTGACGATAATCAGAAGATTTCTGAAATCCCTTTTCAAAAACAACCATACTCCCCACCGTATCAGTACCTCCTAAATGGGAAATATCATAACATTCAATTCGCTTAGGCAAACGTGGCAATTCTAAAATTTCTTTCAAACTCTCCAACGCAGCACCAACATCCTTCCCTTCCCCTGCCTGCCACTTAACTTGAGCCTGACGAGCAAAACTTTTTGCATTATCTTGCGCCAGTTCAATCAGTCTACGACTTTTCCCACGCTGAGGAGATAGAAATTTAATTCGATGATCCGCCATTGAATTAATCCACTCCTCAAACAAAACGCCATCATCCAACTCAGTGGGCAACAAAACTTCACCCGGGAAATCACTCGCCCTCTCATAATACTGCTGAACAAAAGCTGACAAAACTTCCTTCAATTCTAACTCTGCACCAGACTCCAAATCCGTTGCATTCAAAGTAAAATTATCCTGATTGATCAATTTTCCATCCCTAAACATAAATAAGGTCACATACGCAGCCCCTCCTTCAATAACTAAGCCCAAAACATCGCGATCAACATGATCCGTCGAACTAACCCTCTGCGTATCAAGCAATCCATGCACCGCCTCCAATCGATCTCGAAGCAAGGCAGCTTGCTCAAACTGGCGATTTATAACCGCCTCCGCCATTTGTTGCTTAAGAGATTTTCCAATCTCATCCGTCTTCCCCTCAAAAAAATATATCAACTGATCAATCACCTTTCTATACTCTTCCGGCTCCGCACTACGAACACATGTCCCAAAACAGCGTTTAATATGATCCTCAACATTGAGCGTCTTTTTTTCCTTCAATTGAATAAAAAGCTGACAATGACGATAAGGAAAAACTTTCTTCAAAGCATCCAAAACACGACGAAGTGAACGAGCTGACGTTTTAGGCCCAAAATACTTAGCCCCATCCCTCTGCAATTTGCGCACAATCAATACTCGTGGATACAATTCATTAACAGTCACCTTCAAATAAACATAACTCTTATCATCCTTCATCAGAACATTATACTTGGGACGAAGCGATTTAATAAGATTTGTCTCCAAAATCAACGCCTCCAATTCCGAATCCACAACCGTATAATCAATATCCACTGTAGATTCTACCAATTTCTCCAGCCGCTTAGGACGATCTTTTTGCTTGCGAAAATAAGAACTTACACGTTTTTTCAAATCAATCGCCTTTCCCACATACACAACCTTATTTTTCTCATTCAAAAAGCGATAAACGCCTGGCGCATGCGGAATATTCGACACAATTGACTTGAGTGAACTCATAAAACCAGTATATCATCGACTCATGGACCCCGAAACTAAAACTCAGCAACAGACGTCGCAAAACGACGTCCACCCTGGCAGACAGCCAAGCTTAGCACAGAAAATTATCGGGAGGTCCCGCCATCAACAAAGCTACGACAAGCTGAACTACAAGCAAGCAGTGCTTGCCACGCTTGCCTATTTCGATATTTTTCAATACCCACTGACCGTTGATGAAACAACCAAGTTCCTCTACAAACTCGAACCAGACCAGCACCATGTTGAAATGACACTGAACGAAAGCAAACTAATAACCCGACGTGGATCCTATTATCAGCTCAAAGGAGAGCAAGACCATATTTCCACTCGCCATGATCGAGACATCATAGCCAAAGGTTTATGGAAACGCATCGACCGATTTCGATGGATATTCAACATCACCCCATACCTTCGAATGGCTGCAATCTGTAACAATCTTTCCACAAACAACACCAGTAACACAAGCGACATTGATTTGCTTATAATTACTAAGCCCGGACGCTTATTTATCAGTCGGCTCATCTTAACATTTTGGCTACACATTTTTGGTGTTCGACGACATGGAGATAAAGTCTCAGGACGTTTCTGCTTAAGTTTCTTTGCAACTGAAGGAACTCTTCAATGCGAGTATATTGAAAAAAAACCCTACGATCTTTATCTAGCCTACTGGCTTCAAACCCTAGAACCCATTGCAGGAAGCCGACTCACATACGAAAAAATCCTAGACGACAACGAAGAATGGGCAAAAAAATTCTTTAAACGTCGACTCCTGTACAACATGCACCACTTCAAAGAATCCCCCAAATGGGCAGTTTTAATCAAAGGATGGCAAGAAAAACTATGGGACACCAAGTGGGGACAAAAGCTCGAGAACAAACTCACTGAATGGCAATTAAAGCGCGCAAAAGAAAAACGCTCTCAGCTTAACCTCGAGGAAACCGATGTCATCATTGATCAAGACATTCTAAAATTTCACAACATAGACAAACGGAATGAAATCTACGAAGAATGGTCAGGAAAACTAACCGCGATTTTGAAACACTACTAAGTGACTACTTAAAAATCAATTTAACCGCAGTTCCTTCAAACCCAAATTTGTCACGAAGTGCATTTTCAATATACCTAGGATATGAAAAGTGCATACGATCTGAAAATTTCGTTTTAAAAACAAACGTTGGAGGCGCGACTCCACTCTGCCTAACTGACTCAACTTTAGTTCGACGCTTCAACTTACCGCCAGCAGACGAATGAGCCGATACTGTATCTTCCAACCAAAAATCCAATTCTTTCTGATTCAACATTTTCTGTCGTTCCAGTCCAATTTGATGCGCAATGTCCAATACAGGAAATAAATTTTTACGATTCAAAGCTGAAGTAAAAACGACCGGAGCCCACGGCACAAATGCCATACGCTTTCTAAGCAAATGCGTAAGCCTAGAACGCGCCTGTTCCTGATCTTCAAACAAATCCATCTTATTCATAACAACAATAAGACCCTTGTTTTCATTAAGAACAAACTCCGTAACATGCAGATCTTGAGCCCTAACACCATCCTTCGCATCAATGACCAATACCACCACATCCGCATCATCAATAGACTGAAAACTTCGCATCACACTATATTTTTCGATTCCTTTCTCCACCTTTCCACGACGACGAATCCCTGCAGTATCCACCAAAACATATGGATGATCAGCATACTCAAAAGGAACTTCCACCGCATCTCTTGTAGTACCAGGAACATCCGAAACAATAACTTTTTCCTTCCCGAAAATAGCATTAACAAAAGATGATTTACCCACATTCGGACGACCTAGGAAAGCGAGACGCAAACCATTGGCACGAACCACCTCATCTTGTTTAGGGTCAAACTTCAATTCCGTAAGCGCATTTTCAATATCATCCCTCAGCGCACCCAATCCAGTCCCATGAATAGCCGAAACCGCAACCGGCGCACCAAAACCTAATTCATAAAAATTAAACGTACGCTCCTCCAAACGAGACACATGATCGCATTTATTAGCCACCATGATCGTAGCTTTACCAGATTTACGAAGCAATTCAGCCGCGTGAAAATCAGCCGCCGTTGGATCGTGTCGTACATCAAGCACGAAAACAATCACATCAGCTCCCTGAATCGCAGCCTCTGCCTGACTCTGAACATCCGCTTCAATATCCCCTTTAGACTCTAATTCTAATCCACCCGTATCAATCAATAAAACCTCATAATTATGCAAACGCACTCGTTGAGAAACTTGATCTCGAGTCGTTCCAGATACTTCTGATTCAATAGCCCTTCTCTTCCCAACTAAACGATTAAAAAGAGACGATTTCCCAACATTGGGTCGGCCGACAATTGCCACTACAGGTAACATGTGCGTAGAATTGAATAAATAACAAACTTGATCCTAACAGAAATGAGCCTAATTGCCAATCTAGAACACATTAAATCAACCCTTCCCCCTAATGTCCAATTAGTAGTAGTGACAAAAAATCAATCACCCGAAACCATAACAAGCGCAATCAAAGCCGGAGCACACATTATCGCCGAGAATAGAATCCAAGAAGCCTCTCGAAAATTCCCCCACATACCAGCTCAATCAACCCTCCCCCATGAACGCCATTTCATCGGGCACCTACAGACAAATAAGACTAGAGAAGCGGTTCAACTCTTCGACATGATTCAATCCGTCGACAGCCTACGCTTAGCAAGAAAAATAAATAATGAATCTGAAAAAGCAAATAAAAACATGCCCATCCTCCTACAAGTAAACATAGCCAATGATACAAACAAATACGGCCTAACCGCTAAAGAACTTCCATCAGTTCTAAATGCTGTACAAAGCCTCCCCCACTTAGAGCTACGAGGACTAATGACCATTGTACCCTTCCACGAAAATCCAGAAAAAACCAGACCCTATTTTAGCGAACTCAGACAGCTCGCCATCACCCACAACCTAAAAGAACTTTCCATGGGAATGAGCCACGACCACACCATCGCCATACAGGAAGGAGCCACCATGGTACGACTAGGACGCGCATTATTTGAAGCAAACAACCAATCCATGTAAACTTACAACTATCAACTAAAAGCTACCGACTACCAGCTAACCAACTCCTCCCAATGTTTAAAAAAATCATCACCTTAAGCACCCTGCTCACACTACTTATTCCTAGCATGGTTTTTGCGCAAGGAACTGTACTACCCTCCAATCCAGAAGGAGACGTCCTAGAAATATATCAATCTAGGTTAAATGGAGACGAAGAACTACAAAAAATATACAGCAGCGCATGTGACCTATTTCTATATGAAAAAGGCCGAGACAATGGGGGGCTAAAAAACTATATAACCGAAGCTGACAGAAAAGACCAGAATGAAGCCTTAGGATGTGCCATCGAATCAGGACGCCTAAGCCTCTGGATGCTTCCGCTCTTTATCTCGTACATAGCTAACTTCTTCATCGGGATTGCAGGCACAGTGAGTGTCCTATTCGTACTGCTAGGTGGTTTCTGGTACATGACTGGAGGCATCACCGACGACAAAGAAAAAGGCAAGAAAACCATCACCTACGCCCTCATTGGGTTATCCATCACACTATTGGCATGGATTCTAGTTAATATCATTCAAGTCGCGATCACCTAACCTCCCCCCAAATGAAAAAAAAGAATAATACCCTTCTCGCTCGCACGCGTCACCAGGTAAAAAAGTTACGAGACAAGGTCAACAAACTCAAACAAGAGCAAGCAAAAAAACGAAAAGAAGCCAACAAAATACTAAAAGACCCCACCACTGAAAAGCTCCACAAAAAGGACCATCACATGGTCGTGGAATTTTCCATGGCAAGCGTGGCCAAAGCTTCTCTAGTTATCATTGGATTACTCATCCTAGCCTGGTTTCTATTTGAAACACGTCAAATACTCATCCTACTATTCGTATCCCTCTTCTTAGCTGCCGCCCTTGATGGTATTGTCGACAAATTAGAAGAGAAACGAATCCCCCGAGCCGTCAGCATCATCGGGATCTATGTAGTGTTTATTGCAGTCATGGTGCTCTTTATTTCCACGCTCATTCCGCTCATCGCCAGCCAAACACTAGAACTTGCCCTACGCGTTAGAGACATCATTACCAATCTTGCACATGGAGAACAACTTTGGAGCCTCCCCTACACCGCACGACTTCAGCAAATAGTGAGCGATTTCATACAAGGCGCCGACCAAGAACTACTCATCAACAATCTCCAATCAGGACTAGAACAAATAGGAAATCAACTTCAAGGAATTGCCGGCAACACATTTACCGCCGTGAAAATCATCTTCAACGGAGCACTCAATGCACTCTTAGTCATGGTACTCACCTTCTTCATGGTCGTAGACGAAAAAGGCATCGACACCTTCCTACTTTCACTATTCCCATCACGACACGGCCAATACATTCTTGCTAAGAGCGAAGCGGTCAAAGAGAAAGTGGGATATTGGCTACGTGGACAGTTGAAACTCATGTTAGCCATGGCCATTCTAACGTACGTTGTCCTAGTGATACTCGGCGTAGACTACGCTCTCACATTGGCTATGATCGCCGGAATCACAGAGCTACTCCCCGTCATCGGCCCCATCATTGCGATGATCCCAGCCTTACTCATTGGACTCAACGTATCCCTCATGTACGCTTTCTGGATATTAATTGCCTACATCATTATCCAGCAACTAGAAGGGAATATCCTCGTTCCACTCATCATGAATAAAGCGGTCGGCCTCAGCCCACTCATCATCATCGTCGCCATGTTAGTTGGCTACCAATTTATGGGAATCATTGGCATCATCATCTCTGTCCCACTCGCAACCGCCATTTCAATTTTCATCAAAGACTACACCGCTAAAACGAAGTAAGCACTTTCAACGTCGCCCGAGCTGCTTTCTTCCAACTAAAAGCTTTGACACGCTCAAGTCCTTTTTGACGACACTCCCCATAAATATCCTCGTGGGTTAATCGTTCCATGGAATCCGCAATCGCCTCCACATCATAAGGATCCACCAAAATCGCCGCTCCACCAGCGACCTCAGGCATAGACGCCACTGAAGACGCAATAACAGGCGTTCCACAACTCATTGACTCTAACACCGGCAAACCAAAGCCCTCATACGTTGATACAAACAACAAACCACGTGCCAACGAATAAACAGCAGCTTTATCTTTCTCGTCAATAAATCCCACCGGAGAAATATCCGGATGCTCCTCCATAAAAACCCTACCAAACATAGAGGAATCTCGCCTCCCGGCCATCACCAATCGATACGTTTCAAGGGGATGCTTTTTCTGAAAGATCGAAAAAGCTTTCATCACACTTTCCAAATTCTTTCGAGGTTCCAAAGTCGAGAACGTCAAAAAGAACAAATCAGGCAAACTATATTTATCTTTCACACGCGCCAACTCAGTTTCATCAATCACACGCTTCAAAACACCAGGAACAGCCTCCAAAACAACCGAGATCTTAGTATCTTTCACCCCGTACACATCCATCAACTCCCCTTTCGTAAATGTCGATACAGCAATCAAGGCATCACTGCTCTCAATCTCACGACGAGGATAAAGCACCTTAAACCATAAACGACTCTTCCAAGAAAAATACTGAGGATACCGTTCAAACGACAAATCATGAAAAGTCGTGACCTTACGAATCCCCTTAGATACCGGGGCTGGCCGAGGATCAGGCACAAACAAGACATCAATAGATCGACCCAATTTTCTTACAATCAACTTATCCACCTTTGGCCATTTTAAAAACCTCCACATAATATGAAGAAATTTATTTGGAAAACGAGTGCGAACGATTTTCACACGTCGCCCATCAAAACCTCCAAGAAATGCATCACAATCTTTCTTAGAATTGTAATACAGCACATACGTATGCTCATCATCAACTTCCAACATAGCGTCCAATAAAGAGCGAATATAATTCTCCACTCCACTCGTTCTTCCATGCATCAAAGGACGTACGTCCACGCCAATACGCATATTAAACAATCAAAAGATAAGGAACCGACTTTCCTATCAACATACGAATCTCTCGAACATGATCTTCTGAGCTAACCCCCAACTTGACCACAACTATCATCCGATCAACAGCCATTTCTCCTTTTAAATCTTTTGGATACGCCTTCAAATAAACTCGGTGTTCCTCCAAATGAGCTCGGTGATGAGAAAACCCTGTATCACCCAATTCAAGCAAGAAAAGTCTACCATTCCCTTTCGAGTAAAGAGTCAGAAAACCATCCAAATCCGAACGCACAAATTTAGACTTTAAACGCACCAGCGGAGAATCCCCCAAAAAAGATGCGACCTGAAATTCAAAGGTCAACGTCCGACGCAAATATTCTGCCATCACCACTCCCACGCCCATAACTAAGAATCCAAGCAACACTGCCATCAACAAATTTAATTTAAGGTTTGGCTCATTCAGGTAAGACGTCATAGACGACAAAGCCACCACAAAAGACGTATTGGTCTGCTCGTTGTAAGCCAGCATCTCTTCATCCAAAATCATCATAACGCTTAAAGCCGCAAATTCAGGCGACACCGTCACAATCAAATTCTGCTTTTCTTGCTTACGTACCCCCATCGAAACAGCCTCTCCTACATGCTCCTCCACTCGTCGTTGAAAATCAGGATTGCTCACCCATCCCTGAACCGTCTGAGTAAACTGATCAACCACATTCTCATTCTGACTCGCACCTAGAGCACCAACCGCAACCCCATTTGGCAAGGTTGCGCCCATAGTCACAAAAATTGTAGTGCCCTCCTCAGCTTCAAGTTGACCTGTATATACAAATGCCACACCGCTAAAAACCAGCACACCAACAAGAATCAAAGATAAACGACGCTTCAATAAAACAAAAAATTCTCGGGGATCCATAATAACTCAATTCTAGATTCGAATAGCCAAAACTCCAAGTCTATTTATTCACACCACCTAGCCCACTCCCGGTCAACAAACGAGCTCAACGTCTCAGCAAACACCGATGACCTAAATTTTTCGGCCTGAGCGCGCACCTTCTCAGGATCAAATGTCATCGATTCAAAACCATCAATTGCCTCAACCAGGGCCTCCACTGATTGCTCCTCAAAAAACACCCCCGACTCTCCCTCAATTACAGTCTCCAACGCACCACCCGCTCCATACGCAATCACCGGACAACCCGTCCCCATTGCTTCAAGCGGAGTAATTCCAAAATCTTCAACCTGAGGAAAAATAAGCGCCCGCGCATACTTATAATAACGCCTCAAATCTTCCTCCGACACCATCCCAAGAAACTCAATATTTGGAGAGGCCAACTTCTTCAATTTCTTATACTGATTTCCAATACCCACAATTTTTAGAGGCTTTTTATTCCGATTAAACGCCTCCACAATAAGATCAAACCGCTTATAAGGAATCAACCTTCCCACAGCCAAATAATAATCTTCACGTTCCACTGGCTCAAAAACATCCAATTCTACTGGTGGATGAATAACCTCAGACTGCCGACGATAGTATTTCTCGATACGACCAGCCACATAATGAGAATTAGCAATATACCGATCCACACGATCAGCTGCTGCTCGATCCCACACACGCAAATTATGCAAAAGAGATGGAATCAACGTCTTCTTCAAAATTTTAGGCCATGGATAGTCATTTACATATTGATGAGCTCCATCCCACAAATAGCGAGGTGGCGAATGACAATAAGACACATGCAATGTATCCGGTCGAGTAATAATTCCTTTCGCACATGAATGAGAACTAGAAATCACAATGTCATACTCATCTAAATCAAACGACTCAAACGCCAGCGGCATCTGAGCTAAATAGCGCTGATGACGACGCTGAGCTCCAGGCAATTTTTGCAAAAAAGACGTACGCACATCTGCTTCTGAAAATTGAGGTAAATTCGATCGATTGTAAATGGATGTATAGAGTGGAGCCTTCGGATAAAGTTTATGCAGAGCCAATATCACACGCTCCGCACCACCCATATCCGTCAACCAATCACACACAATAGCAACCCTGGGTTCATGATTCATGAAAACAGTCTATACGAAAAAAGCAATCTGAGCCAAAGACATTCTTCCATTAAGCCATCATCCCCGCCTTAGCTTCATCCAACGTTGCATGACAGGTAATCAATTGAGTAAGACCAACCACGTTTAAGATATCAACAATATTCTCCTTGGCTTGAGCAATAGCTATTCTACCGTTAGTGGCTGACACTTTACCGTACCAATCCGTTAAATAACCGATTGCCTTACTATTCAGATACTCCAATTCAGAAAAATCAAAAATCAAATACAAATTCTGAGGAGTAGCCGTCAAAATATCATAAATTGTCTTAGACTGATCATCCACATTACTCTCGTCCAATTGACCACTAATCTTAACCGTTTTAATGATTCGGTCAGGCTGAGTACTTGCGAGATCTTCAATCGTGATATTTGCGTAGGTCATAGTAAAAATTATGAGTAGTAAGAAAAGCTTATACAGCCTTGGGGATAGTAGCAGAATCAGAAGAACCAGAGGAATCATTTTCCTCTTCTAAATTTAAATATTTTTTAACTGAAATTCTAAGACCACCTTCAGGTCGATCCTCAAATATAAGTTCATCAGTCCATTCCGTGACAATCGTTGCCAACCCTCGTCCGCGAAGACCAAGAAATTGAGATTGAACCGCCTCTCTCTGTTTTTTCAACAAGTCACGCATCTGCGCCGCTGTGTATTGATTTGGACCAGTACCGGTATCCTCAACAGAAATAGCCAAACTTTCATGAGGAATACTCATAAAAGTAATTTTTATTTCCTTTCCTCGAGCAGATCCATGCTCGATAGCATTATTACAAAGCTCATCCACAACAGATTGAAATCGATACGCCCACTTCTCTGTAAACCCTGTCATATTTCGAGTCATCGCCAAAGTGAAATCCCGAATCCCAGAAAGAAAATACGCATTTGTTGGAAGCGTAATAGTCACATTCGTAGGCTCTTCCCTGGGGGTCACAACAGGAGCAGCCACTTGAGGCTGAACAGGAGCCACAACAGAGGGAGCAACAGCTACCGGAGAAAGATTAGAGTCGGTCATATATATGAAATTAATTCATATCATTATACCAATTACGCACACCTAAGTCAAACCTGTTTGTTCTGATCACGCCTCGAAACAGCAAAGATTTGCAAAAACAACGCCTGCAACAACAAAGGATTCAAGCCCTTCTCCTTACCCTTAGCAACTACACGATCCAAAATCTCTTTTTCACGACCAGACTGATAAACCTCAGTTCCTGTTGCCTTCTTCAGGGAAGAAACCTCCGAAATCAATTCAAATCGACGCCCCAACAGCCCAACCAAGTCGTCATCAATCTCATCCAACTGTCGACGCAAATCTTCCAAAGAAATTTTCATATATATAATCATTATTAGTACACGCAAACTACCACCTAATATAAACCTTGTAAAAAACAAATAAATCCAGTACATTACACACGATTTAATTCCAGCTAGATTTTTGATTGTAAAATCCTGCCCCTAGGGGTCACCTTACAAGATGAAGAAATCCAGCGTTAACCCCAAGGATCATGACAGATACCACAGAAAAGCTCTTGAAAGAGATGCTAAAAAACGGTGTGCACTTTGGCCACCGACCGACTAAATGGAACCCTAAAATGGCTCCATATAT
>CAZBGQ010000008.1:0-56947 GCA_964491515.1 uncultured Candidatus Peribacteria bacterium | reverse complement strand
CCTCGTGCTAAGGATGCGATCCCGATGACAGTGCCAGACGGTGTTTATTTGCAGCCAGGAGGTAAACACACAAGATTGCACGTCAATGGAAAAGTTTTAGAGTGGAAATACTCTAAGATCAGTGGAGACGGGAAGACATTACAATTGGCTACGAAAGGAGTGAATGCCCTCCACGGAAATGTAGAGAAGATGGAATCATTTCGATCAACGTTAAAATGGGCAGGAGTGAAAGGCCACCTTCTACCGCTTGTAGCGATGAGCAAGAGTGGAGCAAAAGTATCCTTATCATTAAAGGGGATTCCTATTCAGACCTCAGTGGAGGTGCAGGCAGAGCAGAAAGCTAGTGAGGAAACTCTCTCATTGATGTCCCCTGAAATGCATGCCACGTTATGGGACCGTGAGTTTGATGATCTCGGTAGTTTTGATGGAGAAAGATTAGAAAAAAAGAAACTATTCGTTCAGGGTCTCTGGAATTTGATTCAAGCACGGTTTAGGCAAAACTTAGGTGTGCATGTGGTAAGAGTTCAAAAACCAGAGTTAATAGACCTCTTGGTTCGGTACGGGCTTTACGAGCCCAGGGAGAGTTTGGAAGAGAACTTTAGAACTCTAGAAGAGCTAGAATGCGCGGTGGAGTGGTCCATGAATACTCCGATCAAGGTAACGATCGGTAAGGAAGATATTGAATTTAGATTAAAAGAACGCACAGTTGAAGAATTTGAGGAAGGAGAGCGTCGGATAAAATTTGCCCGGGTGCTACAGTCAATCAGCTTCGAAGATTCTGATCTTGATTATGTGTGGAGGTGTGTCCGTTCCAATCATTTGATGCCTGTCATTCATATTCTAGGTTCTTTTGAAGATTTGAAGGGAAAGAAGCTCAATGTTACTGGCCAGTCTCAAAAAGAAATAGATGTCTGCCTTAATATAATAAAGAATCGGCTACGTTCTTATGGAGTTGTAGCTGAATTTGTTCGCAAGGGAGATAAAGGAGAGTACGACATTTTCATTTTGAATTATGACAATTTAGCTGAGGAACCAAATAACCTAGTCCAACCATTCAATTCAGATAGTGCGATGGGAGATGTGTTCGACTATGCAATTGCCGCATATCCTGATTTAGTGGATGAAGTATGGCAGAGTCCTAGTCCGGGAGCTCCGCTTAAAGACACTATTAAGTATGGATGGTTCATCAAACGTGCATTGGCCGAAGGAGCAACATCTAAAACTTTGGTTCGAAGCGCAGAAGCATTGATGGATGATCCTGGGATTCGTAAGGAATTCGCTTGGAGCTTTGATCGTATGAAAGAAGTGAAACAAGTGAACACCAAGCGGGAAGATGGAGTTCTCGGGACGTATCTCGCGGGAACTACGAAGCCTGGTCGTCGCACCAAGAATTGGCAGGAAATTCCTGCAGTGAAGAAGTTCATTGAAGAATGTTTGGGGTCTCAGGTAGAGGAGTCGGTGGTAGATTTAGCAAATGCACAGAATCCCGGCGTGAGTTGCCTTCCCGGTCATCCGCTTGCGACAGTCTTGGCTCGTCTCAAAAAAAACGAACCACAAGTTGAGGATTATATAGAAATATATGGTTTAATCTCGAAGCAAACGGGATTATCATTGAGCGCATTAGCTAGCGCCGAGAAAGAGGACCCACAAAGAGTACGTCTTCGTTATTTACCATTTTTAGTTGTGGCAGTAGGCGAGATGAAAAGGGAAGGAGAGGATTGGCGTTATTTAGCGGAGAATAGAATGACCGATGATTTTGAGGTAGCAAACCTAAAAAAAGCTTTAGGGGCATGTGGATTAGAGAGGAAGGTCGGAAGCAAGATCTTTCAACAAATCTCAAGTGTGCGAATGGTTCCTGCTCCCACCACATGGCACGAGCATCCGGAGGTGCATGCAATAATGCGAGAACTTCTTGGTGAGGCTGAGTACAATCGAATTGAGAAACCGGAAACTCGTGAAATCCATACCACAGTTGAAGATTATCAAGCGATTTTTCATGAATTTATTAGAGAAAGAAGGGGAGTCCAAGGCAGCATGGCTTTCAAAGAAAGTTCAAAATTATTAGCAATGCATAGGTCTACTTTTCGTGATTTCGTATTTGTTCTGTTGGCACAAGACGCTCTTCGTCCCGGTGAGCTGAATTGGGCTATGCACGCAGAGCCGCTCATGAATAGTAGGAAAGAACAAGCAAAAGCAGTGGAAGCATTGATGCGTGAAATGCCTAAGTTAGATCGGGCTGTGGTAAAAAAACTATTTAAGAAAACCACCAATGAGCATGGACGAATGGGCTGGAGAAATGATTGTAAGTTTCTCTTGAAAGAGCGTAGGGCAAGAGATTTAGGAGCTCTAAAAGAGAAATGGGGGGAAATTCGTGCAGACTTTAAAGCGGTGCATGCACCTGAGGCTGCGGATAAATCACCTGAGCGGAGAGAGGCAACGATCAAGGATTATAGAGCTGCGATCACTCAAATTATGTTGCCCAAAATTGAGAGAGAGAAGTTGAGTGAGCCTTCAAAAGGCAAAGAAGGTGGGCTGATGTTGGATTCAGACAGTCGATTCAATAGTAAGCTAAAAGTTAAAACCTATGCACTGGTCGCATATAAGATGAATGCTCACTTAAAGCCTGATTTCAAGACACTTAGGAAAGCAGCCATCAGTCTAATCTATGACAAAAGAGAGAGGGAAAGGGGAGCTATTGCCCTGGAGTTAGAGTTCCCAAATATGTGGACGTCGCCACGAAGCAAATTCTTGTCATCTGGTTTCAATCCGGGACTATTGGATGAAGCGATTGCGGAAATCATGTGTGATTTTCCTGAGACAACGGATGCCAGATTAGAAGCTAGTCCTGAGTTGGAAAGGATTTCTACAGTGGAAGATTATAGGAAAGTTTTTCGAGAAGCCGGAGAAATTTCTAGAGGGTCTTATGCACCTCCATATCGTGGGAATGATATGGAGCAAACATTAAGATATTATGCGTTTTTGGTGTTGGCTTTAAAGCGAAGTGAGTCAGTTGATAAATGGGACGAGGCGCTAATAGAGTTAGTGCAGAAAAAGGGAGAAAAGGATAAGGCAGCCGAAGCCTTTATCGATGTTCTAATCGAAAGAGGAATTGGGACTTTGCCGTCTCATAGTATATTGCGAAAGCATTTGTTTGCGATTCGTGTCAACTCTAGCGAATTTAAAAATAGTTCATTGATTCAGGAAATGAAGGCGGAGATCCTAGACGCTCAAACTGCCGAGCCCACCTCCGGACCGAACATTGAATCCCCTCTTGAGATTCCACCCGGACCCTCTGTTGAGGAATACAAGGCTCTACTACTCGGGCTCGTAGAGAAATGGGATATCTCAAATCCTAATAGGCCACTTCGGAACTATAACTCTTTAGGCCGGAAAGAAATTCATGAATTTCAGCTTCAACTTCGATTTGGACCATTTATAAAATTGGCGATGAAAATTGATATTGATAATTGGCAAACTATTGCAGAAGCTTGGATGAATGATGCTAAAGAGCGATCCAAAATTAGTACAGCACTTGGGGGCATGGCCATGCATATGAGTCCAAGAGTGCATGTAGGTCCTAATACGTTTTATAGCTTAGTGAAGGAGCGGGCACGGGACTATCCCAAAGGGGGATATCGTCATTGGGCAGGTAGAGATATTATTCAGCGGATCATTGAAGATTTGAAGGGGCAAGTAATAGCAGAAGCTGTTGAGATGTGTGTAGAAATCCCACCTGGTCCATCTGTGGAAGCTTACGAAACAGCTCAGAATAGTATTATTCGAAAATGGAATCAGGAGAATCCCGGAGTAGAATACGCAAGGAATTGGTATATCGGGATGAGTATACATAAGGAGCTTAGATTTAAATTACGATTTGGAGTATTTATGAAATTAGCAATGGAAGAAGACATGGCCAATTGGCAAATTATTGCTGAGGCATGGATGGACGATCCGAATGAAAGAGATAAAGCAGCCGCAGCTTTTTTGAAGGCTACTGGAGATAGAGAGACTGAGCCCAGAAGTTTTTATGGGGTCGTGAATAAAAACAGACGTACAACTATTCCTGGAGGGACACGTCATTGGGTAGAACGAATTAAGATTAAGCAGTTGATTCAAGAAACGCGTGAGCAGATTCATGAAGAAGCTCAACTTTATGAACATTATTTGGCGGAAGCGATTCGAATAGTGAATGCATTTGCAGCTGGTAAGGAAACAACCTCACAGGATTGGCTCAATGAGCTCCTTTTAGATAAATATTCTTATGGACAGGGTCAGTTTAAAGCTCGACTTATCATAGATCTCTATACAGGAGTGGCGGAGCGTTGTGGTGGAAGTTCTAAGGAAATTGTTGAAGGATTAATGGACAATCCATTGCATCAAGGATTGGCAAGGCGTGCATTGATTGAGATGGCAGGTACCGAGTTCTCAGCAGTCATTGAGCTATTCATCGAAGGGATGGAGGCTGAATCACGTCCAGCAGATTGGATAAACTTGGCAAAACCTTTTGGTCCTCAACGTTATCCTGAGCGTGCTCTCACTGTTGAAAAGTATGAAAAAGCCACGCGAGAAGTCCTTCGAGAATGGAACGCTCGTACAGGTTTAAATTTACTTGAGGGAGAGCGCGATTTTTCAGACTGGCCAGAGGAGCTGCAAACAATTTTGCCAGGGTTGGTTTATCGAAAGGTAGCTGCCCACACGAAGGATACTTGGAAATTAGGAGGATGGGCATTTGAAGTCCAACGTTTATCGGAGTGGCCAATGCAGCAGGAAGTGGCGGCTCGTGCCGTATTTCGCGTGGCCAAACAAGGACAGCCCTTCGCTAGTGACACAACGACGCGTCCTCAAATCGAAGCCATGATCGAGCAACATAGGGAGGAAGTGATCAAAAATGAAATCACTGATTTGCAGCTGCCAGGATGGGCGCAACGAATTGAAGATTGGATGGCTGGGGTATAGAGAATCGTCCACAAAAAAAGCCAGGAACTTAGGAAGCTCCTGACTTAGTTTTTATTGTGGGTTCTTATTCTTCAGCGACCTCTCCTCCACCCTTCTTTCCTCCACCCTTCTCACCAGTAGGCTCTTTATCGACTCCGGCTGCTCCCTCCTCCTCAAACGTCCAATCACGGCTAGCTTCGTCGGATCCGGCTTCTTCCTCGTTGGGGCCACCGTCGCTAGCTCCTCCTTCGTCGGGGCGACCGTCTTCGGCTTCTCCTTCGTTGGGTGACGATAGAGAACTATCACCCCAGTACGTAAATTCTCTTATCCGATCCCACCAGTCAGCAGGGCGAAGTTTAGGCGCAAGATAAGCAAGCGCGGATTCAATGCTTCCTAGCTTTTTCTCAGGATCGAGTCCAAATGCCTCACAGAAAGCTTTGGCCAAGGCAAGGCGATAGTTTTTCATGCGCATAAAGCGGCGAACCTCATTGAGGAAAGCTGCTTCGTCTCGGAGGTTAAGAGGGCCCATATCAATAGCTAATAGAACAAGCGGTAGGTACTTTAGTTTGTTCGCAAGTACTGGATCTATTTTCCCAAGTGCTGCCATTTTAGTAAATGTAGACATATCAAACGGTGAGTCGGAACCTAAGTTATGAACTTGAAGGATATCTTTATAAGTACCAACAAAAGGAAGAGCGAGTTCTTCAATCACTGCAGGATCTTTTTTTCTATCTGCATCTGTCTCAATGTCACTTGGATCTTCTAGTGGGCGACGTCGAGCTGGCTTATCATCTTTCCCCCCGCTGCCTCCTCTTCCACCCCCTTTTCTTTCACTACCGCCTGATCCACGTGGCCGTCCTGGTCCACGTCTTACTGGAGGAGCTGGGGCTAGGGCTGGAGGAATCGGTGCGGCAGGAACTGTAGGAGCGTCGAGAACTTCCGGGACGACGTTTGCCAAGCGCCTTGTAAATGCAAGTGTCTGACGGAGAACGGTTTCAGACGAATAGGCAAGCGCAATTTTGCGTTCCAGTGAACCTGGTAGCCCAGGATTCTCATCCATAATACGATCAACTTCAGAGAAAAACCTAGCGACTGAAAATGCAGAAAATTGGTCACTAGTAAGCATTCTTAAGCAGTCTGCTATTTTTGTAATAACCGTTCGTGCCACCACCAATAATTGGGGGTCATTTAGCTCGGGAGATGCAATGACGTCGCTTAGTAGCTGAAGTGAGCCAGTGAGCACTTCTTCGTCAGAAGGAGCAGGCTGAACGGCAAGTGATGTTTGAACCATGGGGTAAAATTTATGATTAGGAGGAGAATTATAGGAAATTAATGGGATTACGTCAAGGTGGTTATACCTCTCATCCTAAATACGAGATTGACCAGAAGGTCAAGGGTTACGCGCGGCATTGACCATTTCCTCTAATTACCCATTTCATACTGGTTAATCCTTCGAGTGCGAATGGGCCGCGGACGTGCAGTTTTTGGGTAGAAATTCCGATTTCGGCACCTAGTCCGAACTGCGAGCCATCGCTGAATTGAGTCGATGCATTCCAATATACGCAGGCTGCATCGACTTCATTGAGAAATCGTTCAGCAGTTTCGGTGTTTTCTGTCACGATTGCTTCGGAATGCTTGAGGCTATAACGGGTAATATGATCGATCGCCTCATCGAGCGAATCCACCACTTTTATTGAAAGAACATAATCCAAAAATTCACGTCCAAAATCATTAGCTTCAGCCGCGATTCCCGCGTCGCCCACAAATGCCAATGATCGTTCATCGCACCGAATTTCTACGTTATGAGATTGAAGAGCCGGAACCAGACGTTCAAGGAATTTTTCTGCCACATCTACATGAACCAATACCGTATCAAGCGTATTGCAGATAGAAACACGACGAGTTTTTGCATTCGTCACGATGGCCACCGCCTTGTTGAGGTCAGCGTCACTGTCCACATAAGTGTGCACCACCGACGCACCGGTGTTGATCGCAGGAACGGTTGAATGTTCCGTCACAAAATCAATCAATCCACGACCACCTCGTGGGATGAGCACATCAAGATAGTCTTTTAGTTTTAAAAATTCAGCAGTCACCGCACGGTCTGTGGTGTCTAAAAACTGTATCGCCTCCTCGGGGATAGCTGTCTTTTTCAGGGCTTCACGCATTATTCCCACCAACGCACGATTTGAAGAAATTGCATCGGATCCACCTTTGAGCATAACGGCGTTGCCGCTTTTGAGGCAAAGCACAGCCGCGTCCACCGTTACATTTGGGCGAGATTCATAAATCATTCCCACGACTCCAAGCGGAACCCTCACCCGTTCAATAGTCATACCATCAGGGTGGGTTCGTGTGTCGAGGACTTTTCCAATTTCATCTTCGAGTGCGGCCACTTTTCTCAATTCATTTACGATTCCGCGGACTCGTTCTTCATTCAAAAAAAGCCGATCCACCATCACCGTTTGCCCAGCCGTTTCGGCACGTTCAACATCTTCTGCGTTGGCTTTCAGAATAGCGTCCACGTTGACCAACAGCGCATCGCCTATAGCGAGGAGCGCCTCATTTTTCTGTACAGTTGTGAGTGTTATAAGAACCCGAGAGGCAGACACCGCTGATTGTGCTTGGCTAATAAGATCCATAGTGGATTTATTATAGCGTACTCGAGTTCGAACACCAGATTAAGCCGCCGCCGCGGCGGGGAGCTCGGCTCCTTGTTCGATGGCAGCAGGAGTTGGGATTTCCTCTTCCTCCTCTTCTAGAAATGAATTTAAGGGTGATGGTCCTTCGACTTCGGCCAATAAAGCAGCCCCTGTTTTTTCTTCGATTTTTTCGGGTGGTGGTGGTGGCTGAATGTCTCGCATGATTTGAGCACGCTCGGCCGCTGCCGCAATTTTAGTTGCCAATTCTGTTTGTTCAGACTCTCGTTGAGCCTGTTTTGAATTTAGTTCAGCTGACGCCGCTTGATAAGTCGGGATCATGACGTCTTCCGTGTCTTTATCAAATACCAATGTTCGAATTGGGAAAGGAATCTCAATGCCTTCTGCGTCAAAATGTTGTTTGATGCTGTGGATCACTTCGGATTTGGTATTGAGCCATTTAGCGTGAGAATCCACCCAGAATCGAACCAAGAAGTTAATAGAATTATCTGAAAATTCATTTAACAATATTGCAGGTACTGGTTCGTTCAGTACTCCGGCGTTGTCTTTTAGTGATTCTAAAATAATCTGACTTGCATGGGCTAAATCAGTGCGGTATGCAACGCCCACCGCGACCTCAATTCGTCGAGTGTCGTTGGAAGTAAAACTGATCACTTCATTTTTAAATAGATCAGCATTTGGGACAATCACACGCGTACCATCAAGTGCTTTTAGGATAGTGGCACGTGACTGAATTTCCATGACTTGGCCAATCGTTCCATTGACTTTAATAAAGTCTCCAATCGTAAATTGACGATTCACAAGAATCAAAATACCGGAAAGGAAGTTCATCATTAGATCTTGCAAGGCAAAACCAATTCCAAATCCAATCGCCGCGATAATGGCCGTCAAATCAATGCCGGCAATTTTAAGTGAAATCGTAATACCCACCGCGAGTACTCCCATATAGGTTGCTCGCCCAATCAACACCAATACATCCTTGTCTTCATCTTCCAGTTTTTCGGAAACACGATCCACTACTTTGTTTTTCATCATATTGGCAAAAACAAATGAACACGCGAATACGATCATGGCCGCAATCCAACCTGGAGCTTTCGTCCATAAGGTGCTAAAAAATGAGGTAACTCCAGAAGAAGATTCTGTTACCGTGCTTCTACCCTGATCCGTGAGCCGTTGTGCCAACGCCATCGGGGCGGTCATGACGGTCAGAACCATTCCAATCAAGAGAGCGAAGAGTCGAGTGCGCATAATGAGAGGTACATTGAATGAAATAAATCATAAAATTATAACAGAAAACGTCCATAAAAACAAGAGGCTCAACCCTTAAAAAGTTGGTAGGCTGTGATCATGAAAAAAAGAATAAAAGGTTTTCCGTTAGTTTTGGTCGGGACTGGGGTGATTCTCCTTCTGGATCAGATCACTAAAATTCGTGCTCATGATGTGTGGGCGACTGCGCCGTGGGAGCCTGTTTCTTGGTTCGGGTTCACCTATTCAGAGAATCATGGCATTGCATTTGGGTTGCCGTTTGGAGGCGTGCCGTTGCTCATTGTGACTACCTTACTCATCCTTGGCTTTGTCTGGTACGCCGTTACTCAGCTGGATGTGAGACAACGACTTGATCAAATAGCGATGGCTTTGGTAGTGGGTGGAGCGGTTGGGAATTTGATCGATCGATTTGTTTATGGAGTGGTCCGAGATTTTATTCAGATAGGTGTTTGGCCAACCTTCAATATCGCAGATATGGCTATAGTAAGCGGATTATTGATGTTGATGATTGCATATAGAAAAGGGGATAAGGTATAGTAAATTACTAGCCTTAACGTATTACTGTGAATTCCTTAGAAAGAAAGTCAGCTGCAGTGTCTCCTCGGAGACATCTCATACTAGCAGCCGTCATTTTGACTGTAGGTATTTTGGGTGTAAGAGGGGTAACTAACGAGCGAGTTAAGGAAATATTGGCCGCACCAATTCAGGATCCAGATATTCCGGATGTGCCAGATGTGCCAGATGTGCCATTAAGTCGACCGCCTATTCCTCCTGATGTATCTAGCTTCATCCCATCATTCAGAAAGCCTCCATCGTCATCTCCTTTACCACAAACATCAACCGGTAATGTGAATTTGGGGACATTGCTTGTTGAATTGAATAATTGTGGTGTGTGGGATAAATGTCGGATAAATCCCTGTGATCCTTGTGGAGGACCTGATGGCATCCCAAGACCCTTGACCTGTCTTACAGAGGATGGATGGATTTATGGGGCGTTTGACGAGGGATCTCAAAGTGTGGGATTTTTTGAGAACCCGAAGGGGGGACCTTCACGTTATGTACCCTCCGTTTTTTACTCAAGCGATCCGGCGGTTTTTTGTGAGCGTTTAAATGAGTACGAAGAGGATCGAGGGGAGAAAATGGGGCAAATCAAAGATTTCATGTTGAAGGACGGCTGGTTTAAATGGGATGGGAAAAAGGATTTCCATCTAAATGTGGGTACGAATCCTGGTCAGAATAAGTTTACTATGAGGTTAGATGGGGAGGATTTAGATGTCCGGAAAGTTAAGGTAGCCATTGATCTTAGGGAAGGATTCGGTGCGACCATTAGTATACTAACGGTATCCTCAAACTATCTAGAAATCATTCCGATTGAGGCTGAATCTATGGAAGGATTGGCCGAGGAACTCCGTGAGGTACTGACGGTGGAGTATGCATTGAGGCCCCTCTAAAAATTACCCACGCAATGCGGTTCGCATCACATTTTCTGGGGCTTTTTGTTCGGTCCACAGTTCAAATTGAATGGCTCCTTGGTATAAAAGCATCGTTTCTCCGCTGATAGTGGGGCATCCCGCGGTTTGTGCTTCTTTGATGAGGTGAGTGGGGCCACTTGGACGGTAAACAAGATCAAAAATCAATGTTTCAGGTCGTAAAAAACTTTCCGGAATAATCTCTGTTTCATCGTCATCTTCCATGCCAACCGAAGTAGCATTAACAATAATATCCGGTGTTTCAGTGGTCAGGTCTTCAATTTTTCCGCCATAGCGGCAGTCATAGGTTTTGGCTAAATCAACACCTCGGGGAATGGTCCGATTGATGATGGTCACGGAATTTACTTGAGGCTTGAGGACAGCAACCACCGCGCGCGCGACGCCTCCGGCGCCAATCACCATTGCACGCTTGCCGGACAAGTCCGGCAGCGCCTCTTGCAGCGCACGCAAAAATCCGCCTGCGTCCGTATTGGTTCCAATCCGTTTTCCATCTTTTGTGTACATGGTATTCACAGCTCCAATGCTTTGAGCCAAGTGATCCAGTTCATCGAGGTGTTGGCCGATTATTTCTTTGTGAGGCCTAGAAATTGCCAGCCCTGACAGGTCTTGGTTATCGTGCATGAATGATGCCAACTCCTCTGCCGGAACATCAAACGCTTCAAACGTAGCATCAATGCTCATCGCCTTAAACGCAGCATTATGAATGGCTGGAGAAAGAGAATGCGAGACGGGATGCGCCACAATTCCGTAACGTTGAGTCATTATTGTTTCGTTTTATTGAAGCCTTTAATGGCATCCAGAATTTCGATAGGAAGCATCCAAATAGTGGTATTGGACTGATCAGAAGAAATATCATTTACAGATTGAAGCGTGCGTAGATGGAGTGCACCGGGGCTTTGGTCTAACATTTTTGCCGCTTTTGTTAGATTGGTGGCAGCCTCAACTTCACCTTCTGCCTTGATGATGACGGCTCGTCGTTCTCGTTCCGCTTCCGCTTGTTTGGACATGGTTCGTTTCATGTCTTCTGGCAATACAACATCTTTGAGCTCAACGTTTTCAACTTTGATGCCCCAAGGGTCGGTGGCTTGATCAATGATGATTCGAATTTTAGAAGACAGTTCTTCTCGGCGTTGGAGTAGGTCGTCAAGACTCACTTCTCCCACCACATTTCGCATCGTGGTCTGAGCAAGTTGACTTGTTGCATAGAAGTAATTTTCAACTTCAAGTACCGCCTTAGAAGCATCTGAAATCTTGTAGTAAATAACCGCGTTAATCATCACGGAAACATTGTCTTTGGTGATTGCCTCTTGGTTGGGTACATCCACCGCTTTTACGCGCATGTCCACTTTCATCATGGACTGGAAAATAGGGATCACAATCCTCCATCCTGGTTCCATTATTTTTGTGTATTTTCCTAATGTAAATTTTACGCCGCGTTGATATTCATTGATCTGTTTGATCGAAATTAAAATCACGACCACAAAGATTGGGAAGAAAGAAATGATGAATGCGATGAATGCTTCCATGATAAGAGGGGTTAATTATTCTTATTCTAACACGTATATATTAAATGTTAATAATTGCCCCTTGCGCTAAATTATGGTATAATAAAATGATGAATAAACCTCAAATCGGCAACGCGTTAACCGAGGGCGTCCCCAATGCATTGGAGGCGACGCTCAATTATGTCCCTAAAACTGCTGAAAAAGCTTCAAAGGAAATTCAAGGAATTAGTTTAGGCGTAAGCCAAGCGGTGAAAGGCGTACTCAAGGGCACCGGAAGAGTTTTAGATTTTTTAGGTAGAAAAGTGCTGTGGCAAGATGTGGCTGCCCTGCCTAAAACTGCGGCTGTAGGGTGGTATCACAATTTGAAGGCCATGACGGTAGACACTGTAAAGCACTCCTGGAAACGACGGTGGAAACAAGCTGGAAAAACATTTCTCGGCGGACTTGTTGGTGCGGGAGTTGTGACTCCATTGAAGTCAGTCTGGAAAGGATTAAAGGGAGCAGTGAATATCCCGTTTCGAGCTGCGTACGCACCAGTGGAAGCGGTTAAGGTTGCTGGTGATGTAAGTGGGTTAACATTCGAAAATGGAGCTCTGTCCACTAAAAGCTACGGATTTATCCCTGCCCTCAAGTCGATTTTCAAGGGATCTGTTGGAGTGGCAACGGCACCTCTCTATCCAATCGGTAATCTTTCGACACATTCAGGGTGGAGCCAGAAATTCATGCAAGGAGACCTCGCTTTAAATACCTCTCCACTCAATCAGCCCGCTGCCAATCAGGCACCTTCAGCAGCACCTGTTGCTCGGCCCACACCGCCTCCCGTCTCCCCAACAGCACCGGCACCCACGCCGCCTGCCACTCCACGACCAGCTCCCGGTCCCCGGCCCGCGCCGCCTGCCACTCCACGACCAGCTCCCGGCCCCCGGCCCGCGCCTCCTGCCACTCCACGGCCAACACCCGGTCCTCGGCCCGCGCCTCCTGCCGCTCCGCCGGCTGCCGCCGCATAGAAAAGACGAGCTTTCCCCTCCCAAAGTTTTGCACAGTGCAGAGTGTTTGACATGACCCTCGAATTTGAACCTGCGAATGTGTTCTTACAAAATCACTATTGCACACTAGAAAAAATGCACCCCCATTTTGGGAGGTCCTTTGCACCTCGTCACTCACCTTGCTCCTCACGACCCCACCCGTTAAGATGAGTTCATGTCTCGACGTCGAACCAAGTCGGCCTTCTTAAAAGCCCTTTCGGGAAACCGAAATCAGCCTGTTGATCAGGTCTTGCTCATCACAATATTTGCGTTGCTTATTTTTGGGCTGATCATGATTACCAGCATTGGAGTGCCTAAGTCGATTCGGCTGTCTGCTCCAGATTTGTTGTATCCAAACTGTCAAAGTTCAGAAGTCGATTGTTATTTAGTACTCAAAAACCATGCCATTCGACTTGCTATTGGTCTCAGTGTTTTTGTTATATTTATGAAGGTTCACTATCGGTTCTGGAAGAAAACGTCACTTCTTTTTTTTGCAGGTGCGTTTGGACTCTTGGTCGCTGTTTTGATTTTCGGATCTGATTACAATACTTTTGCACGAAGCTGGATTAATTTACCGTACTTACCTTTTATTCAGACTTTGCAGCCCACTGAAATTGCCAAGTTGGCCCTGATCTTTTACTTTGCAAGTTGGTTAGATAAGAAGCAGAAAACGAGAGAAATTAACACTTTTAGTGGAGGCTTTTTAGCATTTGTCGTAGTGTCTGGCCTGATGATTTTTCCCGTGATTGCTCAGCCCGATTTGGGATCCACTTTGGTTTTGATCTGTATTGCGGTGGGTATGTATTTTATTGCGGGCGCTGACTGGAAGCATATTGCGATTGGGACGTTGATTGCCATCTTTTTCTCCTTTATTGCCGTGTCTCAAGTCGGGTACCTTAATAAACGATTTAGTGCGTACTTAAATCCGGATAGTATTGAATGTGCTGAAGATTATTGTTGGCAGTCTGAACAGGCTAAAATTGCGGTTGGCAGCGGGGGGGTCTGGGGGCGAGGACTTACGCAGGGAATTCAAAAATCATATTGGTTACCGCAGGCATCAGATGATTTTATTTTTGCGGCATCTGCAGAGGAAATAGGCTTTTTGCGAATAAGTATGGTGGTGTTTTTATATTGTATTATCTTGTATCGAGGCCTTCAAATTGCTAATTATGCACCGGACGCTTTTTCTAGATTGGCGGCTGCAGGCATTACTATTTGGATCAGTGCACAAGCCTTCATTAATATTGCGGTCAACATTGCCTTGTTTCCAGTTACGGGTATCACGCTTCCATTTGTGAGTTATGGAGGTAGCTCATTGGTGATGTCACTATTGGCTATGGCTATACTATTAAATATTTCTCAATACACTTCTAAACGTGCGACTGCTCCTCAGTGGCGGCGGGACCGCCGGTCACGTCCTGCCTC
Organism: uncultured Candidatus Peribacteria bacterium; assembly: GCA_964491515.1. Taxonomy (GTDB): domain Bacteria; phylum Patescibacteriota; class Gracilibacteria; order UBA1369; family UBA12473; genus CAZBGQ01. Next base: position 42,641 of record CAZBGQ010000008.1, on the reverse strand, counting down.
ATATCGCCGTGCTCGAAAATCTGCGTAAGCAGACCGAGTCACTTGAATTACTTTACGTGGGCGCTCATAACGGCCCGGAGTACACCTATGCCCAAGAATGGGGAGTTCCTTTCGAATCTATACCTGTTGGTAAGTGGCGACGGTATTGGTGTTGGAAAAATCTAACCGATCCGATCAAAGTAGCATTTGGTACGCTCAAATCATTGTGGATTGTGAGACGATTTAAGCCGGATGTGGTGTTCAGTAAAGGTGGGTTTGCTTCTGTTCCAGTCTTATTGGCAGCACGAATTTTTCGTGTGCCGATTGTCATTCATGACTCAGATGCGGTGCCTGGATTGACCACTCGCCTCACTGCAGGTTGGGCAGCTACTATCTGTCTTGGATCTGCTTCAGCTCAGAACTACCTTCCTGAAAAAGTGCATCCTAAAATCATGGTCACCGGAATCCCAATCCGACTCGAATTAGCGAGGGCAGATGCCGCAAAGGGACGTGCTATCACCAAGTTCACCGCAAAGAAGCCGATCATCCTGATCATGGGTGGAAGTCTTGGAGCGGCCAATCTGAACCAAGCGGTGAAGTCGGCACTTCCTCAACTCTCAAAAACGGCTCAAATACTTCACATCACCGGCCGCGGGAAATCTATTTCTAAATCCACCTCAAACTATCGTCCTTATGATTATGTGGGACAGGAATTAACACATTTTTATGCAATGGCCGACCTGGTTGTTAGCCGAGCCGGAGCCAATTCATTGGCAGAATTAGAAACACTAGGAAAACCACTTATTTTAGTGCCACTCGGGCGTGACGTCAGTCATGGTGATCAATTAGTGAATGCGGAAGTACTACGAGGAAGAGGCGGAGCTGTGTTGATTCCAGATGATGAGTTGAATGGAATAAGATTAATGAAAGAGATAGAGGCATTAATGAAATCTCCCACGCGTTTGAAAGAAATGGGTACGCTTACAAAAAGCGACCTTCACAAAAACGCCGCTGCCATAATTGCGGAGATATTAAAAAAAAAGCGCTCAAGGTGAGCGGTAAGTAAAAGGGTGAAAATTCGTAGAGAAGGTGGTTTGAGATAAGTCTCAACCCCTATTAATAATGGGGGAGTCTTATTCAGGGTGATAAGCCCTTATTCTTTCAGGGAGGCGGCGCTGCGACGCACCACCTCCCACTACACGATTCACGGAGACCAATCCGCTCATCGTCTTCGTATCAGCCGGACCAGGGCCGATACGGTCTGAATCGCCTCTTGAAGAGGAATCACTGTGCGACCAGTGACCCAAACCCGGAGCTAAAGTGCGCTCGGGGCGGGCGATTCTAACGCGAGACCTGTACTAGGGAGGCCTCTGCGTTGGTTTGTTCGTTTCAGCTAGCTGCGCAGCCCCTTTCTAGGGGGACTGCACGAGCATCATCACGTTCCAGCCGGGGTTGTGCCCCATGCTGACGTAGCCGTCGACCCCGAGGGGATCGACGTCCGCCTCGAGGATGTCGGCCGGAGCGAGGGGGAACCCCTCGTCCTGCCACGGGTACCCGGACGGGTTGCCCGTCTCGAAGGAGTACCCGGAGCAGTTCTCTCCGGAGTAGTCCACCTCGAGGTCGATCGTCGGGGCGACCGGGGCGAAGCCCGGGCCACCACAGGAGCCCCACCAGTAGCCGACAGCGAGGTCGACCGCCGTGTAGCCGAGGCTCAGGGCCACCTGGCGGGGGGTCACGTTCTGCACCCCGGCGTAGTACCCGCCGGGGATGGGCCCGACCGCTCCGTGGTTGTAGCTGATCTCGAACTCGATGACGGCGCAGGTCGAGCCGTTGTCGAGGTTGTCGACGATGCCGTCGCACTCGTTGTCGAGCAGGTCGCAGGTCACCCCTTCCGAGGCGGCGGGGTTGATGGTCGCTTCCGCGTCGTCGCAGTCGAGGCCCCCGCAGGCCTCGGTCACGAAGCCGTCCGAGTCGTCATCGACGTTGTCGATGGCGCCGTCGCAGTCGCTGTCCGCGCTGTCGCAGACCTCGCTGTTGCCGGGGAAGGCGTCCGGGTTGTTGTCGTCACAGTCGCCCACGCAGACGCTCCAGCCGTCACCGTCGAGGTCGAAGCCCTCGTCGATGGAGCTGTCGCAGTCGTCGTCGACGCTGTTGCAGACCTCCACGGCACCGGGGAACACCGAGGCGTCCCCGTCGTCGCAGTCACCCGTGCACGTCAGGAAGTTGTCGCCGTCGAGGTCGAAGCCCTCGTCGATGACCAGATCGCAGTTGTTGTCGAGGCCGTCGCAGGCCTCGGAGTTGCCGGGGAACACCGCCGGGTTGCCTTCCCAGCAGTCCCCGTCACAGGAGGACACCCCGTCGCCGTCCGGGTCGAACCCGTTGACGAGGGGATCGGAGTCTGCGCAGTCTCCCTCACAGGAGGTCTGCCCGTCGCCGTCGGCATCGGCGATGTTCAGCACCGGGTCGCTGTCGTCGCAGTCGCCCATGCAGGCGGCCGTTCCGTCCATGTCGCCGTCGATCTCGAAGGCCGCGGGCAAGCCGCTGCAGTCGTCGTCGATGCCGTTGCAGATCTCGTTGGCGTTGGGGTTGACCACGGGGTTGCCGTCCTGGCAGTCGGGACCGCCGCACGCCACGGCGATGTACCCGTCCCCGTCGGCGTCGACGTCGTCCACGAGCGAGTCGCAGTTGTTGTCGATGCCGTCACAGGTCTCGATGGCGGTGGAGTTGACCGCCGGGTTGGTGTCGTCGCAATCGGACGACGTGCTGGCCTCTCCGGGATCGACGCAATCGCCGTCCACGGCCAGCAGGATGTTGGAGGATCCGAAGGTGTCGTTGTCCAGGTCCTCGAAGCACGACACCATGTCGTCTCCGCTGCAGTCCTGGTCCACGCCGTCGCCGACGATCTCGATGCCGTTCGGGTTGGTGGCGGCCGCGCTGTCATCGCAGTCACCGGACAGGTTGCTCTCGCCGGGGTCCATGCAGTCCCCGTCGGTGGCGAAGAACGTGTAGGTCGAGCCGAAGCCGTCCCCGTCGTTGTCCAGGTAGCACTCCACGGCGTCGAAGCCGTTGCAGTCCTGGTCGATGCCGTCGCCGACGATCTCGTCGGCTCCGGGGTAGTGGGCGGTCGCGAAGTCATCGCAGTCACCGTCCACGGTCGCGACTCCCGTCGCGATGCAGCTACCCTCGCTGCTCATCACCTCGATCGTGCTCCCGTAGCCGTCGTTGTCCAGGTCCTGGAAGCACGACACCGTGTCGGCCCCGTTGCAGTCCTGGTCCACCCCGTCCTCGGGGGTGTCGATGGCACCCGGGTTGGTGGAGGCCGCGAGGTCGTCGCAGTCGCCGTTGACGCTCGCCTCTCCGGCTCCGGTGCACATTCCGGAGCTGATGAGGGTGACGGAGGAGCCGAAGCCGTCCCCGTCCAAGTCCTGCCAGCAGTTGGTCGCGTCGGACCCGCTGCAGTCCTGGTCGATGCCGTCGCCCACGATCTCGGGGGCGCTCGGGTTGGTGGCGGCCGCGAGGTCGTCGCAGTCACCCGCGGTGGTCGCCAGACCCACCGCCTCGCAGTTCCCCTCTCCTTCGAGCGGGTTGCTGGAGCCGAAGCCGTCGTTGTCCAGGTCCTCGAAGCACGACACGGTGTCCGCGCCCGAGCAGTCCTGGTCCACGCCGTCGTCCGGGATCTCGGTCATCCACGGGTTGGTGGCGGCCGCGAGGTCGTCGCAGTCACCGTTGACGGAGGCCTCACCAACGCCGGCGCAGGAGCCGGTGCTGATGAGCTGGACGGAGGAGCCGAAGCCGTCCCCGTCCAAGTCTTCGAAGCACTGCACGGAGTCGTCTCCGTCGCAGTCCTGGTCCACCCCGTCGCCCACGATCTCGAAGGCGCTCGGGTTGGTCGCGAACGCGAAGTCGTCGCAGTCCCCGTTGACGGGGGCCTCGTCCAGGGAGTCGCAGTTCCCGTCGTGGGCGAGGATGGAAGTGGAGGAGCCGAAGCCGTCGTTGTCCAGGTCTTCCCAGCACGTGACCGAGTCCGTGCCGGAGCAGTCCTGGTCGACCCCGTCGTTCGGGATCTCGGGGGCTCCCTCGTAGGTGTTGGGGTCGTTGTCGTCGCACTCGACCTCCTCGCACGCGAGGAAGCCATCGGCGTCGATGTCCCCCTCGATGGCCGGGACGGTGCCGCTGCAGTCGTCGTCCACGCCGTTGCACAGCTCGTCCTGGCCCGGGTTCACCTCCGGGTCGGAGTCATCGCAGTCATTGGCGCACTCGGCGAAACCGTCGCCGTCGAAGTCCATCTCGTTGGCGGGGACCATGCCGTCGCAGTCGTTGTCCACGCCGTCGCACTGCTCGGGGGCGGCCGGGAAGGTCGCCGCGTCCGAGTCGGAGCAGTCACCCTCGCAGGTGGCCACGCCGTCGCCATCCTCGTCCAGCTCCACGCTCGGGATTTCCCCGTCGCAGTCGCTGTCCTCGCCGTCGCAGATCTCCGGAGCGCCGGGGAAGACGGCCGGGTCGCTGTCGTCGCAGTCGCCCGTCGCCCACCCGTCGTTGTCGAAGTCGTCCGCGACGTTGTTGTCGTCCCCGTCGCAGTCCGAGTCCACGCCGTCGTTGGGCGTCTCTTCGTTGCCGGGGAACCGCGCGGGGTCGAGGGGAGCGCAGTCCTGCCAGTCGACGACGCCGTCGCCGTCGTCGTCCTGGTCCACGCAGTCCGCGTCGCCGTCGCCGTCGCTGTCCTGGAAGCCCTCGGTCGGGTTGCCATCGCAGTTCCGGTCCACGTCGTCGCAGGTCTCCGTGGCGCCGGGGAAGACGGTCGGATCGTTGTCGTCGCAGTCGAACACCTGGCAGTTGTCCAGCCAGGCGACCGCGCCGTCACCATCCTCGTCGACGTCGTCCTCGCAGTCGCCCGCGCTGTCGTCGTCGTCCATGACGCTGTCGTCATCGTCCGAGGCGGCCGCGCAGTCGTCGTCGTCGCCCGTCCGGCTGGTGACCGGCGGATCGCACGCGGCGAGCACCATGATCAGCATCAGGAGGACGCTGATCGGCTTGAGATTGATCTTGGCCGAAGGTCCACCGGACCCCCGACACAGCTGCAGATTACCAGTTCCTTGCATGGCTCCTCCAAGCGGCCCCACTTTCGCGGGGCTACAGATCTAGTGGTGTAGATCCGGAGCGAAGCCTGCTCCGGCACCGTTTTCTCGAGCAGTGGACCACCGATTCGGCCACACTGCAAACCCTGTCCCCCCATCCATGGAGGTTGGGGGGCGCCCGTGGTTCCACGGGCTCGCCTTGGTCACCATCATGGATCTCAAGACTAGCGCTGCGCTCCACCCCCACCCCCCATTGGATGGAAGGATAGGAAAGCGAAGCGCGGGACCACCACGGGTGGGTGGTTCATGTACTCTCCCCATCCGGGGGAGAGAGTCCTTTCCCCCTGGAAGACTTCTTGCATTGAAAGCAGTCAAGCGCCCGGCAAAGCCAAGCCCAAAAACCGCACCCAATACAAGTTGCCCCCCAGGAGGAGTTCTGATTATCAGTTTTCCGTCGTCGTTTGAGCAGAAAAGATTGACGATTTGGGGTCGCACACACGCAAAGAAAAGCGTACGACCTTATGTCATCAACCCATGCTGCTCAAACGCATCAGGAAAGATTAGAAACACTCTCAAATGTAATGATACATTTCAGAGAATCTCTGTTCTCTACGAATTTTCAAGGTACATCGACCCCCCACACCGAGAGAGATACCTTGTTTCTAGAGAAGGAAACAACACAGCCCTTACCGTTTCATACAACTTCACCAGAAGGCAAAGCGACGAAACAGCAAAGGGTTTTTCTTTGCGTTATAACCTGATCTGACAAGGAAATTGCCGGGAAAGAAGTCAGGATGAGAACTCTACAGTAAATGGGGTTTTTTGTCAAGCTGACATAGGGGCTAAAACCTTCATTTCCCTGCTTGCTATTGACACTGTCAAATTATGAGTTTTCCCGTATAGTTAACGTAAATTGGCTGTATCCCTTACACGGTAAACATATGGCACTGACGATTGGATTCAACGGGCGATTTCTTCTTCGGCCTTATACCGGGATTGGTCAGTACTCGTTGAACTTGCTTATGAAGATGGCACAGCAGGCACCAGACACGAAATGGGTGGTGGTTATTCCTGAAAGACTGCCAAAAGATCATCCGCTCAATGTATATACAAACATCACAATTCAGGTCGTGAAGGAAAAAAAGATTCCCTCCGCCAGTCTGCGTCAGGTCTGGTGGGAACAGGTTCAATGCCCTCGTGCACTCAGAAAAAAGGGAGTGGATATTATCCATTATCCCTATCCTTCCAATCCGCGTTTTACAGGCCCTTGGGTTTTAAAAAGGCCCAAAATATTGGTCACAATTCATGACATTATTCCCTGGAAACGGTCGGAGTATCAGAAAAAATGGCGTTCTCGGCTGTATCAGGACAATGCGCGCAAAGCGATTAAGAAAGCAGATCATGTTATTTCTGTGTCTCAGACAACTGCTCTTGAATTTACAGATCAAGTTCAGTTCCCGTTTCATCATGTGTCGGTGATTCATGAGGCTGCTTCTCCTGTTTTTAAGGCCGAGGGGCCACTTCCTACCTCTGATCGTCCATATTTGATTTATGTGGGGGGGTACGATCCACGTAAAAATGTCACTCGCCTGATCGAGGCTTATCAGGAATACATTGCTCCTTTGTACGAAGTTGATTTGATTTTGGTGGGGGCCGAAACAGCCATGAAAGCGGTTGAGGAAGGCTCAAATCGCTTGCTTGAGCCACTCCCTGCGCGTATAATAGATGATCTCAAGGGGACAGTGGTTTGTGAGAAATCTCTTTCCTCGGAAAAATTAGCCACGTTGTATCGTGGGGCCATGGGATTCATCAATGTCTCCCTAGCTGAAGGGTTCAATCTTCCACTTTTGGAAGCCGCCGCCAGTCATCTGCCTATCCTCACATCTGATCTTCCTATCCATCGAGAAATAATAGGGTCAAGTGGACGGTTTTGTGACCCCAGCAGCACTAAAAGCATCGGTGGAATGATCCTTAATTTCCTCCGAGATAGCGACCTCCAAGAAGAACTCAAACAAAAATCAATGCAGTTAGCGACCCAATACACTTGGGAACAGGCAGCCGAGACAACGTTATCACTCTATCGAAAACTAGTTTAGGTCCCTAAGGGCATTCTAACCCTGTCGCATGTCCAGCAGCATTTTCATTCTCGGGATGATGATGGTGGCCTTCCTCTCCGCCGGTCTCACCACGTTGTCCATATGGCGCATGGTTTGCTATATCCAAGCTTATAAATTTGACCGCGACAAATATAAATCATTATTTGGGGTGATCAGTTTACGTTTACTGATTGTACTGTATTTAGTGGGCTCATTTATTATTGCTGGAATGTCTATTTTAACCTTTGGAATGATTTAATTATGGGCAATGAAAATCGCAATTTTCAGGGTCAGCAAAAAATGGAAGGAGTGATTTGCTTCTGTCGGAAGCATCCCATTGTCCTTTTACGTCCATTTTTCATTATGACTGGGTTGCTGATCGGTGCATCGATCGGCATCTTTTTTGTTTTATCAGCCCCCACCATAGGAAGTAATTTTTTTCTTAAAGTATTTTTAGCGAATTTATTTACTATGATGACCATCACTCATCACGTATTTTTCTTGAAACTATTCCATTATTTTCTCGATATTGTGATTGTTACAAACTACCGTGTGATTGACCTGAGAAAGAGTGTTTTTCTTCAGGATGACAAGGAAATAATTGACCTTCATGAGATTCAGGACATTAAAAAAAACCAAGACGGAATTCTTCCGAATTTTCTAAATTATGGTGACATTAAGATAGCTACAGCTTCCTTATCTACGTCCATGACCTTGCGCACTCTTCCTCACCCCGAGTATTATCTAAATCAGATCAATCAAACAAAAAGAGACTATATTCTCTTTCGTCGCCATCAAAAGCTCAATCCAGAATTAACCTTAGCTCATGAATCTTCACTTTCCGGGGCAAAAACCGAATGAAGTGATTAAGTACATAGTACAGAAGCATTGGATAATATATGTGAAATTAATGGTATTTATTTTTCTATTGGCGGGAGTGCCATTAATCTTATTTTTTCTCTTAGAATTTGGAGTCGATGTTTTAGATTTAAGTAGCAATACCAAGCGGTGGGTGACGTTGATTTTTATGCTATACCTGGAATTGATAATGTTGATGACCTACATCCGGTGGTTGGAAGATGAATTGGACATCATCATCGTTACAAATGAGAGAATCATCAGTATTGATCAGGTGAGTTTTTTGCATCGAACGATTTCCGAGACAGAACTGTCACAGGTTCAAGATGTGAAGCATGTTTCTCGAGGGTTACTGGCTAATGTGATGGGGTATGGGTCTTTGGAAGTTCAAACCGCCGCCCAGAAGATTGTATTTGAAATTAAACAGGTTCAGAAGCCATATGAAATGGCACGGTGCATCATGGATTTGTGCAATACGTACAGACATGGTTTTGCTGAAAAACATCACAGACCTACCCCGACGGAGCCCGCGGTCGTGACGCCGGAATAGAAAATTGGTATGATGACTGTATATGAATACAGATTTGATCATTTTACTTGTGGGCATTGGAATCCTCTTGTGTGTAGGGGGTATGTGGCTGTGGCATTATTTATTTCGAAAAGCGAGTGAATTAAAGAGAGTAGAAACTGAATTATTGGCCGCTTTTGAGTCTCGACGTGATCTGTTACCGTATCTAATTGAAAGCTATCGAGGGGTTATTAAAGCAGATTCCCCGTTGATTAAAGAAATCATCAAAGAGCGATCTGCAGCACGAGAGGCGCGTGGATTTAAATCAATCTGGGGTAAAGAGCAGCGACTGGAAGAATTTGTAGGAAAATTTTTAGCAGAAAATGATAGCAACAAGATGTTAGAAACGAGTATTAGTTGGATTGAGGCTCGCACCGATTTACAAAAAACAGGTGAAGTTCTTCATGATAAATTGGACCATCGAAACGTTTTAGACAATTATCTTAAGGAGAAAAAGAAGCAATTCCCGTACGTGTTGTTTGGATGGGCGGTCAAAAAATAATTGTGCCTTTTTCGTGCAGTAGAATTCATTTGACATGAATCAGATTTTGAATCTGGAAATGTTGTATCGCAAATCAGCAATTCTACAGTAAAAAGATAGGGCGCTAAGATACCCGTCATAAGTAGCCGCGACGCCGTTGACGTGTTATAAAATATCCATGAAATATCTAATCCACACTCTTGGCTGCCAAATGAACTACTCTGACACGGAGCGTATTACTGCCGTGCTCGAAGCTCTAGGCTATGAAGCCGCAGACACGGAGAGTGATGCAGATTTAGTTATCTTTAATACTTGTTCTGTGCGACGGAAAGCGGAGGATAAGGTTTATGGACAACTTGGAAAGCTGGCTAAAATACGTAAAAAGCGTCCAGAGCTAACCGTAGCCATCACAGGTTGTATGGTTCGTAAATCTAGCACCAAGCGATCTATTAAACGCGATAAGTTGGTGATTATTGAAGCGGTGGACATTGCATTCCGGATCGAAGATGTGGCCAAGTTGGGCGAATTAATCCAAGAAATGCGACCAGAAGTTGATCTTAACCTGGGGGCGATGGGCGAAGGTGGAGAGCTAGAAAACTACTTTAAAATAGCCCCCAAACGAGAATCCAGTGCCCAGGTGTGGATTCCTATTCAGCGAGGATGCGATAAGTTTTGTACATTTTGTATTGTGCCATTCACTCGAGGCCGCGAACAGAGTCGAGAGATGCAAGAAATACTCAAGGAATGTGCGCAAGCGGTCGACAATGGAGCTATAGAGATCACGCTCATCGGGCAGACCGTGGATTCTTATGGGTTGAGTGTAAAGGATAAGATGGGGGAGGAGTTTAAGGTTAAGGGCGCCGTTCCCAACGTCACATTCAATTCAAAGATTTTTGATGAAGGAAAGAACAACATGGCTTCTTCCTCAGAAGCAAAAACTCGAGAAACAGAGGAACGGCCATTCGTTACGCTGTTACGAGAAGTAGATAAGCTCAAAGAAGAAGGTCTTAAGCGGCTACGATTCACCTCTCCTCATCCACATGATTTTTCGGAGGACTTAATCGAAATTCACAGTGAGCTGGAGACGCTTCAACCGTATATACATCTACCCATTCAGTCGGGTAGCAATAAGATGCTCAAAGACATGCGCCGCACCTACACGCGCGAGCACTATGTCAACCTGATAGAGCTCATTCGAAAGCACATTCCGGAGTGTGCTATTTCCACCGACATCATTGTGGGATTTGCAGGAGAAACTGAAGAAGATTTCGAGGAATCGTATTCCTTAATGGAACAGATTGAGTGGGACATGGCATTTCTAGCCATCTATTCGGAGAGACCAGGAACCTACGCAACTAAGCACATGGACGACGACGTTCCTCGCAAGGAAAAGAGCCGTCGCTTCACCCGACTTAATGAACTATTGGCACGCAATGCTCACTCAAAAAACAGTCGATTCCTCGATCAAACGGTCGAAATTCTCGTTGAGCAACAAAAAGGAACCCGATGTTCAGGCCGCACACCTGAATTCAAGCAGGTATTTTTCAATAGTGGTCGTGATTTGGTGGGGAAACTTGTAAAAATCCATATTACAAACACGGAGAATTTCTTCTTAGAGGGGGAGCTGGTTTAGGATTTTTCCTCTGCAAATTCAATATCAGACTCTCCCCCGGAGACCACTGCTTTGATACGTCGAATACCGGCTGCACAGGACTGTTCTTTTTTGAGTTTGAAGTGTCCGAGGACGCCGGTGTGGGCGACGTGGGGACCTCCGCAAATTTCAGTAGAATATTTGTCCATGCAGTAGACTTTGATCATTTCATCGTAACGATCAGGGAAAAGTCCAATGGCTTTTCGCTGTTTGGCTTCATCCACAGTCATCATTTCATAATGAATCGGTATGTCGGCCTCAATCGCTTCGTTTATGCGTTGTTCAACCTCAGCTTTTTGTTCATCGGTGAGTTTTTCAGGATGAGTGAAGTCGAATCGAAGTCGTTCTTGTGTGATATTCGAGCCTTGTTGGTAGACATGATCACCCAAGATGTCTCGGAGTGCTTGATGCAATAGGTGAGTTGCGGTGTGAAGTTTAACCGTTTCTTCATGACTATCGGCCAATCCACCGTGGAATTTTTGTTCCGCGCCAGCACGGGATTTTGCTTGATGACCTTCAAATGCTTTTTCATAACCCTCCACATCTACGGTAAGTCCATTTTCTTTGGCCAGATCTTTAGTCATCTCAAGAGGGAATCCATAGGTATCATATAAACGGAAGGTCAACTCACCAGAAAGCATGGTTTGTCCTTCATTACGAAGTTTCTCTAGCATTTTAGCGAATTCACGTTCCCCTTGGTCGAGCGTGCTATGGAATTTGTCTTCTTCTTTTTGAAGTTCAGCCCGAATGAAATCAAGCGTGCGTTCAAGTTCAGGATAAACATCTTTGTAAGTTTCGATAATCACATCAGCCAGTCGGACGGAAAAGAAATCAGCAATTCCCATCTTGATTCCATGACGTACGGCACGCCGAATTAAACGACGAAGCACATAACCTTGATCAGTATTCGAAGGACGAACAGACCTCGGATCTGCCAAAATAAAGGTGGCGGCACGAAAATGATCGGCCATAATCCGCGCAGAAATCACTTCATCGTGGGAGAAATCTGCCAAAGGTTTACCCACAAGATCAGCAATCTTAGTCATGATCGGTACAAATAGGTCGGTCTCGAAAATAGTTGGAACACCCTGCAAAATCGCGCTCACACGCTCAAGGCCAAGACCGGTGTCCACATTTTGCTGTTTAAGAGGAGTAAAACTGCCATCCGCCGCTTTGTTGTATTGCATGAAAACGTCGTTCCAGATTTCGACCCACTCTTCATTGTCTGCGGGCCCGCCGGCATAGTAGGGGTCTGGATTATCGCCGGTGAAGTAAAACATTTCAGTGTCAGGTCCACATGGGCCGGTCTGCCCGGCGGGCCCCCACCAGTTTTCTTTTTTATTATAGAAGAAAATCCGTCGTCGTTGGCCATCAGTTGCATCCGCATCATGAACGAACCCAAGTGATTCCCAAACGCCGGACGCATCTTCATCTTTTGGGCAATCATCATCGCCTTCAAAACAGGAGACTGCGAGTAAATCAGGATCAATACCCAGTCCGCCGTCCTCTTGGGCGGAAGTCAAAAACTCATAGCTCATTTCAATGGCCTCTTTTTTAAAGTATTCACCTAAGGACCAGTTTCCCATCATTTCAAAAAACGTGAGATGCGTATGGTCTCCCACTTCATCAATGTCATCGGTACGTACACATTTTTGAGCACTTACTAATCGGGTACCACTGGGGTGGGCCTCTCCAATCAGATATGGAACAAGTGGGTGCATACCCGCGGTCGTGAACAGCACGGTCGGATCATTTTCTGGCACCAGCGAGGCCCCAGAAATTTCCGCATGGCCATGCTTTTTCACAAAGAAATCAATAAAACGTTGACGTAGTTCACGAGATTGCATAACGAAAGAGGTTAGAGCCCTCTTTTTATAGCATAGGGTCTAGTTGTACACCAGGGTAACACCGGCTAGTTGCTCTTGTGCCGCTGCAATGATCGCTTCGAGCTGAGGATATCTTTCTCCCAGGGTTCGAGTTGGTTCAGTGACTGTAAGGGTTACACAGGAAATGGTTGGTTCAATAACAGTTGTTCCAGGAGGAGCATCAGATGGTCTTGGAGCCTCAAGTATTGCGGCTAGGCGAGTTTTCATGTCAGCGGGAGAAGTCCTTTCAGGAAAATTAAATGCAGCCGATTGTGCTCTAAGTACGTCCTTGGCAACTTGTCCATAGTCGGGAGTAGGAGCTTGAGTAGGAGCTTGTACCTGTTCAGCTGGAGATGAAGAAGGAGAAGGAGTCATTTGTATATAAATTTAAATGAATGATCACCCTAAATATAGGGATGAGACGTGCAATGTCAAGAAAAGTGATTAAAGGAAATTGCTCTTTATGATGTACTGTAAAAATCTTCTGTATAGTTTTTATAAAATTGAAAATAAGTTTTAAAAACAGGAATTAGCAGAAGTAACCAAATAATCATGTGCAAGATTTCCGATAACGGGAGGGTTCCTTGGAATAAAAACACATAGCCACAAATAAAAATAGTAGTCCCAAAAATGAGTGAAGGGATTCCAAAAAGCATACTTACGATAATCGTACCCAAGTGATAAGTGAAAATTTTCTGAGCCTTTTTCTTGTCTCCAACGAAAAGATAATGACCAAGTAAATAAAGAGCGAGAAGTAAACTGAGTGCAACTGTATCAATTAAGCCATACATAAAAAGTGCATCAAGCATATTCCCTCCAAAGAAATATAAACCGGCAAACATCAAAAGTCTGAAGCCCAGTTGTTTAAATCTTTCTTTTTTATCATTCGGAAAAACTTGAGACACAATAAATCCATATATTGTAAAAATAAGGAGACCTATTATAACCATAGGCCCAATTATCAAGTTCTGTGAAACTGAACCAAAAACCCCTGCAAACTCAATAAAATTTCTGTTCCCAAAAAAGAAAATAATGGGTATTCCAAGGTCAATCATAATACACAAATAAAAAAGTAGTCCCGACAAGGCTTCCCCTGGGAAAATAGGCATATCTGGATAGTTCTTTATTTTTGCCTTAATTATAGTGAAAATAATAATCGAAGATCCTAATGCTCCCGATATCCCTGCGATAAGTAAACGAGACCACAAAGAAACATCTTCTATATTGTTTCCAAAACCACAAAACGGAGCCGCAAAGAAGAGAGCAAACACAATGGCCATTACTTTACCGGTAAGAAAAGGATCTTTTTCCCAAGCAAGTTTTTTTACAACTGCTTGTTTTCCCCCCTCATTTTTTTTATCCATAAAAGTATCGTATCATCAAGTTTTATGTCACCTAACCTTCCGTTTCTATCTGAAGTTGCGCCGTGAGTATGCCGGTATCATATTCTTAACCGTCAAAGCGAACAAGCAATTTGGGTGTAACCAGGTGTAGGCGAGTTATGTGAGTCGAGCGTAGAGAAGAAGAAAACTCGAGGGGCCTCCCTCTTTCTTTAGTGTGCAGTAATGTTTTTAGGAGACCATATTTACAGGTTTGGAAATCAGCCTCACGTCAAGCGTTCTGCACACTAGAAAAAAGAAGCCCCGAAAAACATGGTTTTCTCGTTTTGTGTCCCGATCAGGACAGGGTAGAATGAACTTACTATGGCCTCCAAGAAAACATCCTCAAAATCCAAACCCACTCAAAAGCTGGTCACTCCTCCCAAGGATCGCTACTTCAAGCACCCCAAGTTTTTGAAGGAATGGCACAAGACTTTGCTCTCGCATCGTTGGCTCAGAGGCGGAGTTTTGGCACTTATTTTGGTGAGTTTGGCTGTCGGATTGATGGTATTGGGGTTTAGAGTGTTGGAACCCCCGCCATTATCGAAATTGCTTCCTGAAGATACTGTTCATTACACCGAATACGTACCGGAGATGACAGAAAACCCTGTCGCGCCCGGCCTTGGTTCTCTTGCCGGAGAAGCTTTTTGGGAGGACACAGAAACACCTCAGCTTCGATTTTATTTTGTGGAGGATGATGTTGGTGTGGAATCTGAGTTGTCATCTGAGCAAGCCATCGCTCATTCACGCCTGGTTGATGATTATTTTGTGATTGCTGACTCTCAGGCATCACTTGACGTACTTGATGAGGTTAAGAACGGAACTATTCCTTCTCTTCATCTTTCGGATGGGTTCATGGCGTTACGTCCTCATCTCGCTTATCGTTCCGAGCGATTTGATTATCACACTGCCGCATTCACACTTGGAGAAACTCACTATGAATGGTTGGGAACCCCCATCGCACCTCGTCGAGAATGGTTAGATTCACCGCTACTTGAATTATTTGCAGAGGTTTTTAGTCCTACCGGTGTGAGCAATCAGTTGCAATCGTACACGGTGGGGGACAAGACATTCATGGATGGACAAGCTTTGTTTCACTTTGAGACAAAATACAAAGGAAATTTGCTTGAGCTGCTTCCTGAATCTGTCGAAAAACTCTACGCTGGCCAAGATTTAACCGCCCTTAAAACTCAATTCACCGCTCTGCTTAGTCGAGCAGATGACCTCAGTGTAGCGATTTTAGAAGGACTCCTTAGTAATCGTTTGCATAAAACATTCATCAACAAAATTAATTTGGAAGACGACATTCTTCCTTTATTTACGAATGAATACGCTGTGGCTCGTACTTCTGAGGGGGCCTGGATTTTACTCCTTGAACTCACTGAAAATACATTTGGATATGTGGACGTTCTTCTCCAATCCTTAGTGGCCAATGGAATCAGTGAACAACAGTCAGCCACTGGGCGGTTACGTAATCTTTCATTAGAAATCAAACCTGTTGATGCCCATGGCCAAACGTATCATCAACTTCAACAATCCAATGGGAAAAACTTATTTAGCTATCAAGTGAACGACAACCTTCTGATGCTTGCCATTGATACCGCCGACATTGAGCAACTGATAGAGGTAAAACAAGGCCGAGTCACCCCCTATACAGCCACTTCAATATACGATAAAATTAAGCCCCTAATTGAAGGGAGTGACCATCTCCAAGTTACACCTGAAAATATTCTGGGTTTCAATGGATTTGATGACGGGTTAATTACCACTAAACCATGAGCCGATTTGACGACATTCAGTATGGACACACAGACAAGCTTGTTTTGGATAAAGAGAAAGGGGAGTTTTCTCCTCATCAATTGGATTTAAGAGAAATTTCTTCTTCGCGGCCTGTACACGACTACAAATTGAATGATGTAAAAGCTGAATTATCCGCTGGGCTCATGAAATCCCCAATGAGGTACGAAGAAAAACAAGATCACTCAGTGCATATTGCCACGCGATTTGCAGAGGGCATGCGAATGATGTCAATTGGTGTGGTTGTGGTATTTTTGTTGAATGTGGTGGGAGTTTATTATCAGGGAATGAAGTTGAAAAATGACGTGGCCACTGCCGCCTATTCTAGTTATGAATCTATTGTTGCCACAGGGCCAAGTCGAGATGCATTCCAATCCGCCGAAAATCAGTTCAATCAAATCCAAGAACAGTTATGGTTTTTACAAAACCAACGAGGTGATTTGCGTGATCAAGGCAAGGCGGTGTCTGCACTGTCCTCATTGCTTGGAGCTGGTGAACAACTCACTCGTGCCGGAGATAATTTCTTGCAGTTTATAGAGGAGGCCAAGAGTGTGAGCGGGAAATTTTTTGCACCTAAAGTTGTGGGGCAGTCGGCCACTGGAGAATTGGATGACGCATACAACCGTTATTTTGTGCCGGCATTGAGTCAGCTTTCTGAAGCCAATGAACAGATTCAAGACATTCGTCCCAAGGCTTTTCCCGGAGATTTGCAGCCCACCATCGTGAACGCTCAAGGCGAATTGGCCGAGCTCACATACGTGCTTTCTGAATTTGATGCCCGGTTCCCGTTATTAATGCAATTCCTAGGGGATAAGACTCCACAGAGGTACCTTGTTTTACTCGAAAACAACAATGAGTCCCGCCCGGGTGGAGGCTTCATTGGAAGCTACATGATTGTGGATCTCAACGATGGCTATTTAGATGGGATGAGTTTTCATGATGTCTATGACTTGGATAATCGTTACCATAAAGAAATTCCGCCGCCTGGAGAAGTGGCCAAACTCACCACCAACTGGCGATTCCGTGATTCCAATTACTCTCCTGATATGACTGTGTCTGCAGCCAAAGCAGCTTGGTTTTTAGAGGAAGAAGGAGGCCCCGGAGTAGATCACGTAGTTACTTTAGATTTAGCTTTTGTGAGTCGATTATTGGAGCTCACAGGACCGATAAAAATCGATGCATTACCCATTGCCTTGGCAAGTGACAATTTTGATACCGTTCTGTCTTACATGGTAGAAGCTAAATTGAGCGGCGACACCACTCCTAAAAAGGTTCTTTCTGAGTTCATTGATGCTGTTCAGGTCAAACTCAAAGAAGAAAAACCTTGGGGAAGTTTGTTCCAGCTCATGCAGGAAATGGCGCGTTCTAAACACATTGCTCTCTACTCCGAAGACCTGGCTGCTCATAGTTTCTTAAATGATTTTGGGCTCAGCGGAGCGTTCCCTGTTCGAAATGAACGGGAGGATACATTCATGCTCGTGCACACCACAATTGGAAATAAAACAGACACGTACTTGAATCAGGACATCACGCACCGCACCCTGATCCAGTCAGACGGTGCGCTCATGAATACCGTGTCGGTTACACGAACACATCGGTGGAATGACTTTGAACGATTGCGCCTGAAAAACCTTCTTGCCAGCTTCCATTTCACAGAAGTGGATCCCTGGCTAATTGATCTACTGGGAGGCGCGCCAAATACCTCCATCATGAGAGTGTACGTTCCCCACGGGGCGCGCCTCGTCTCCGTCTCCGGACTAAATCGAGAGGATGTTCAAACAGTCTACGATGAAGATTTAGACCTAGATTATTTTACATTTTCCAGCACAGTTCAGCCGGATTCCAGTACCAGTTTCGAGCTATCCTACGAGCTTCCCTACCAACTTGATTTTATGCCACTCGACGAGTATCGCTTGAACGTGGTCAAACAGCCCAGCGATGACAACACCACATTTACAAAAATCATAGAGGGAGGCGTGGGTCTCAATCATTACCGCAGTTTTCCAGAAGAATTGCTAGAAAACGCCCATGAGCAGGGCATCGGAATCTACACCTGGTCTACCGACTTTAATCAAGACCTACACGTAGCTCAATTATGGGGGGAGTAGCAAAGAATAGTACTCCGGCGAACGTACTTGCGCGTTTTGGCAAACAGTGTTATAATTATATGAATTTAATAAACAAATTATTATGGTTGGAGGTCTAAACGAAGAATGGTCTTCTCGGGGAAAAACCGAAGACCCTCCAGGAGATGGAGGTGGCGGCGGACGTGAATCTGCTGAGACAAAAGATCAATTACCTGCGCCACTTGAAGCCTATGAACGTAATTTAGACCAGACATCAGTTGATGTTCTAAGTGTTATTGGGAAATTTGATATGGGGAAACTTGCTGAAGCTTATAGAGAAAATCAAGATAGGTCTGGACCTCATGAGGGAGTGAACTTCGAGCATACTCAAGAATTTGATGTGAGCGGGAAAAAGGTGAAAGTCACAGTCGATTTGTGGTCGGCCAATGATGACTATGTTGAGACCAATCTTCTTAAGATTGAAGTGGAAGGTCGTCGTTATCAGTTTGATTTTGAATATTCGGAGAAGAATGGAATCTCCGCTGAGGGAACTTCATTGACAGTAAAGAGTACAGTGAAAGGCTCTCAGGAAAGCGAAGAGGTGGGCTCTTTCCGTACGAATTATCGATATAGTCACGTTCGTGTGGGCTATGGTGATGATGAAGTTTGGGCTGATCCAGGAGAGGACAGCTATGGAGAATTACGGGAGCAAGAACAACCAATCTTAGCGGGTATGCAACATTTTATGGAAAGAATGCAGCAAGAAAAACTGTAAAACAACGCCACTTCTTACTAGGAAATAAGGGGTGTGTGGGATTATTTTTGTGGAGTACTGTCGTCATCGTCTCCTACCATTCCATCTTGGCCGTCAGGATTAGTAGACCTTGGATTGTCTAGTGTTCCACCTTGGCCGTCTGTAATCACAATAGTTGTATAAGTCTTTGGTCTGATTTCCTTAATAGCTAGTGCTAATGGACTACGACGAGGAAGACGTCCGACTTGTTGTTTAGGGAGAGCTAGGCTAGTCGTAGGCCTTGATAGCTGACTCATTAACCGGTCAAGATCAAAATCAGGAACAACAGTAACTCCTCCTGTCTCTTGGTCTGAGTAAGGCCACAAATCATTATCTATAGGGCTCCCATCTGCACTATCGTCATTTTGATCCACCCCCGCCCAATAATCTGTGCTATAAGTTCCAGGAGCAGATGGAGTTACATTAGGGAGCGTAGTGGCGGCTGACACAAGCTTATCAAAAGCCGCTAATGTCATGGTACGTTTGCTCCTGGCGGCTGGTTTGCCAATGAGCGCTTCAACAGGGCTTTCCATTGACCACGATCTGTCCTCGAAATAATCATGAGTTCCTACGGAGCTGGTGATAGTGCTTACTTCAACTTCATCGGTCTCCGCATCAACACGTAAAACGGTGATCACCTCGAATGTGCTATCAGTAGTAAGAGCATACTGAGTATTTACTTGAGGATAGCCAGTGTCTTCTCTTAGTGGTCTATCTGTAAGGTAATTATGGTAGTTACCGTATGGATCATCAAGATAAGAAGTAATTAGTTGATGGAACCTCTCTCCCCAAATATCTAGTGGGCTGTTAGGAATTTGGGTGATGAGCTCTTCTGTCGGGGTTATGCCTTCTACTAGAGCTTCAAATTCTGACAAAGTTAAGGTGCGATCGTTTGAGGTGGGGGTCATTCCATAAAAATCTGAGAAAACGTTGACAGTGATTGAGTCTTGCTCAGGATCAACTGCCTGAACAGTTACCCTGGAATAACCTTTCTGCTCGAACTTAGTATAGTTGGCCCCAAGGGCTGGGTAGGTACTGGTTGCTTCAGGCTTGTTCGTTGATTCACTCATGATAAGAATATTTTTAAAGGTAGGCAAGGATTTAATCATAGTTATCTACTTATGTCAAGTGGATTGAGCTGGGAAGATTGATTTCTACAACCCAATGTACCGTCGGAGGAGATCCGTTAAGTAGCAAAAAAGCCCTGCCCATTCAGAGCAGAGCTTCTTTGATTAGAGGGGATTTAGCAATTTAAGTAATTGTCTAATTCCCATTGTGACACCGACGTTCGGTAGGAATCCCATTCTGCATTTTTAGCATCGTAGAAATGTTGGGAAGTGTGTTCTCCCAGAGCTTCTTTGATGACCTTATCCTTACTGAGGGCATCGATCGCTTCTTTGAGGCTTCCTGCCACCATCTCAATACCTTTTTCTTTCATCTCTTCTGGACTGAGCTTCCAGATGTTGTCTTCGATAGGTTTAGGGGCGACCATTTTGTTTTCGATCCCATCTAATCCAGCGGCCAACATAATAGCAAAAGCTAGGTAAGGGTTGGCAGAAGGATCTGGGCAGCGAAGTTCACAACGTGTTGCGTATTTAGCTTGTTCTGGAGTGAGGCGAGGAATTCGGATCAAAGCTGAACGATTACGTTGTCCCCAGGCTGCATTTACAGGTGCTTCATATCCAACCACTAAACGTTTATATGAATTAACCGTTGGATTTACAATCGCATTTATGGCTTTGATATGTTTGATTTGGCCGGCAATGAATTGTTGCCCCATTTCAGAAATTCCATAAGTACCATCTGGGTCATAAAATTTATTTGAGCCATCTTCAATTAGAGAAAGTGATTGGTGTACATGCATTCCACTTCCATTCACGCCAAAGATTGGTTTAGGCATAAAGGTAGCATGAAGTCCCATGCGTTGAGCCACCGCTTTTAGAGTTAACTTAAATGAGACGGCATTATCCGCTGTTTGAAGGGCATTCGCGTATTTGAAACTGATCTCATGTTGTCCTCCTGCTACTTCGTGGTGAAGAGTCTCAACTTCAATCCCCATGGCATCTAAATCAAAAGCCATGTGGCGACGAAGCTGCAAGCCAAGATCAGTGGTTTGGTCAAAATAGCCAGCATCATCATGAGGGACTTGCCAACGACCATTTTCATCCTTTTCAAAAAGGAAAAATTCTAGTTCAGGGCCTGTGTTAAAGGTGTATCCAAGTTTAGCAGCCCGAGCTAATTGTCGTTTAAGAATATTACGAGGATCTCCTTCGAAAGGTGTGCCATCAGGAAGATGAGAATCACAAATGAGGCGCCCTGTCACATCTTCACCGTCTTTTGTCCAAGGAAGCACAGCAAAAGTATTGAAGTCAGGTTTGAGGTACATATCTGATTCAGTGACGCGGGTGAATCCATCAATAGATGATCCATCAAACCAAATATTGTGAGTGAGGGCATCTTCTAACTTATGAATTGGAATAGTTACCGCTTTAAGAACACCAAAAATATCCGTGAACTGCATGTCCATGAATTGGACATTATTTTCGCGAGCCATATCCATAACCATCTCTTTGGTGACATCAGTTCGTGGAAATTTAGCATAAAGGTGCTCACGACGAGTGGAGCTAATGGCATCCTTTTGAGTGGATGTTTTGGATGAAGTGGACTTTGTCATGGAGAGAGGGTTAGGGATAGATTTTGATAGATCCTCCAAGCTATTGCATGAAGGATCTGGCTATATTTTTAGCGAGGTGCTCCAATAAGGGCAAGCGAGAATTTTGGCCAATTTTAACCTATAAATTGGTGTCGACACTCGTTGCTTGACCTGGGCATTCGTCGGGCGTACACTGGTCGTAATTAGCGACTGTCGGAAATTTCGACAACAAAACTCAAATTGACAGAATGAAACTAAATGATGTTCTCATCAATATTGGACTCAGTCCGAAAGAAGCCGATGTTTATCTTGCTTCATTGGAGCTTGGACCGTCGCCTGCTTCGGACATATCTTTAAGAGCTAAGCTCAATCGGGTGACTACGTACGATATCTTGGAAAAACTCATTCATAAAGGCTTCATAAGTACCCACACGGCGAAACGTATGAAAATTTTTGTGGCCACCGATCCGGATATGGTTAAACATGATGTGAAGCAAAAATACGCCAATCTAAGGGAAGTGCTCCCAGATTTACGTCGTCTTCATGGAAAGACATCTCATCCTCGGGTGCTTTATTACGAAGGATTGGAAGGCGTTAAAAGAGTTTATGCTGACACGCTCACTGCTAAAACTGAAATTCTTAACTATGCCGATTCTAAGGTGATTCGTGATTATTGGCCTGAATATGATAAAGATTATGTTGCTCAACGTGTGAAGAAAAAAATATATCTACGCGGTATTGCTCCACGTGATGAGTATGGAGCAGTCGTTGTTGCGGGAAATAAAGCCGCATTGCGCGAAATTCGACTGGTTGAATCCTCTGAATTTTCCTTTGCTAATGAAATCAATATTTACAACAGCAAAGTGTCCATTATCTCTTATGGGAAGGATGAACTGGTCGGCATGATCATTGATTCTCCTGAAGTGGCAGATACACAGCGTGCTATTTTTATGATGGCGTGGGAATTTGCAGGAGCAACGATAAAGAGGTAGAATAATCTTATTATGTACTTTGCTCCTCGAGAGTCATTAGAAGACCCAGAAGAGCGAGCGATTTTGGTGAGGTATGAGAAAAAGTTGAATGGACGAGATCCCGGAGAAATGAATAATAAGAAACAGGCCAATCGGTTATTGGGTGTGGATGCTCCCCTTGAATTGGTAAGAAAGAGAGTGGAGCAGATTGGTGTGCCGCAAATTTATCGTGTATTAGAGGACCTCACACAGTTGGCACGAGCACGAGTCATGAGCGTTCTGGGAAATAGGAAGGCAGCGGAGTTTTATTTCTGGTTAGCAGGAGAAATGGCAGGCTCATATGGCGACAGACAAAAGATTGCTGAAATCAGTAATCAATTATTGGGTTCTCTACTCGAAATGCCATTAGCCAAGGAAGAGGGGGGCCCAGAGGACGTGGCCGCATAGGTGCTAGCCCTTCCTTCCGAATTTCTGTTCCAACTCATTGAAGCTAAGACGAATCATGGTCGGACGCCCATGCGCGCATGCACTTGATCCATCTGTTTCAAGAAGTGATTTAATGAGTGCGTCTTGTTCGTGGGTGCTCAAACGACGGCCAAATTTGGCGGCCGCGCGGCACGCAAGTGTGTGCAAAATATGTTCATGTCGCCGCGCGGCCTCACGTGGCGCTTGATCATTTAAGAGGTCATCTATAAATCCTTTCATCACAGTAACCACATCATCATTCACTAGGAAATCAGGTACCGCATCCACTGAATAGGTATTGCCTCCAAATTCGTTGACATCAAAACCGAGTGATTTAAGTAAATCTATATTTTCTTCCAGAATCGCCTTTTCTCGATAGTCCAGCTCGAGTTGAATTGGAGCCAGCAGTCTTTGTTGGGCCGGCTCACGATCGGCTTCCGCCGCTCGGAACTTACCCAACATTACTCTCTCGTGAGCCGCATGTTGATCAATGATCACAATGCCTTCACGATCCTGCGCAATAATGTAGCTATTTTTAACCTGTGCCACTGGAGTTAAAGATCCAACTGGACGGTCTTCGTTGTATGACTGAGTGATCTCATCGAGCGTGGCTTCAACGACGGGAGCAGTAGATGGAGCTCCAAAAACAGATGAAACTGGGCCTTCCGTAAGTGGCGCGGACATGGGTGTGGGCGTGGTCGCCCCCATGCGTTCGGCTCGTTTCTGCAATAAATAGGCTTTGCGGGCACTGATGGCATTTGAGGAGGAGGTTGGCGAAACTGCACTAGTGCCTCCAAAGACAGAAGGCGTGGCAGCTCCTGATGCCCCTCCAAAAAAGTTGCTTGGAGTTGTCGGGGGCTCGTTGTAAGCAGATCCTTCAGAATTCCCAAATCCCAGAGTGGGGGCTTCAACAACAGTTTCATCATAGTCGATTCCAGATTCTTGAACCTCTACTTTTTTACGTTCCGTGGCTACGATCGTTTCTTTCCGGAGGAAGGCAGGCATTTCTAAGTTTTTATCACGCAATGGAACGTTTTGAGTCATTCCTGATTGATGTTCTCGAGCAAGAGAGGCGCTCACGCTTGATTTGACCACTCGAAAAACTTCATTGGGTCGAGCAAAGCGCACCTCCAGTTTGCGTGGATGCACATTCACATCCACCTGTCCTGGGTCCAACGTGATATTCAATACAAAAATAGGATATTGACGGTTGGGAATCAGATTTGAAAAAGCGTCCTTCACCGCATAGCCCAATCGATTGTCTTTCACCGGGCGTCCATTGATTACAAAGTATTGGTATTTGCGAGTGGCACGGGCGGTATGAGGCTTTCCAATCCAACCACTAATCTGTAAATCACGTCCTCCATAAAACACATCCAGCATTTCTTCACTCACAGATTTCCCAAACAATCCTCCCACACGAGCCTGTAATTTATCAGTTTTAAGCAAATCAAATGCCGTTCGACCATTGGATACAAATCGGAATCCAACCTCCGGATGAGCCAACGCTAAATCCTGGACAGTCTCCAATACATTTCGATACTCAGTCTGTTCGCTTTTTAGATACTTTTTCCGAGCAGGGGTGTTGAAGAACAGGTTTGAAATTTCAATTTTAGTACCCACCGGACAGCCAGCAGACGTTACCACTGGTTCTTTTCCTCCGGTCATCTCTAGTCGAATACCCCCCAAGGATTGGGTTGTTTTAGTCTGCAAAGTCACTTCAGAAACGGACGCTATACTGGACAAGGCTTCACCTCTAAATCCCAGGGTTTTGATCTGATCCAAATCGTCCACACTAGCAATTTTACTGGTGGCGTGACGCTCAAACGCCAATCGTGCATCCATTTCATCCATTCCATTGCCATCATCAGTGATGACAATTTTTTGAGTGCCACCTTTCAGAATCTCCACTGTGACTTGAGTAGCCCCAGCGTCAATCGAATTTTCCACCATTTCTTTCACGACTGAAGCAGGGCGTTCAATAACTTCCCCTGCCGCAATCTGATTGATGAGTTGATCTGATAAGACACGAATAGATCCCATAGTAAAAAAATATTAAACCTCAATTCATGAATCCCCAAATCCACCCCATGAAAGGGGGTTGACGAAAATGGCAAAAAGGGTCAAAGCTACTACCTTTCGTCGGAGGTCTCTTAGTACACAGTCTCTAGGTAACAGGATTCACAGTAGATAGTCTCTTTTCTTTGGGGAGAGTAGTTGGTTTGAATGGGGTTTTTACATGAGGAACATGATCGATTCCATAGTTTAAGAGGATTTCGTTTCTCCATTCGGGAACCATGGCGGCAGGATGGACATTTCCCGGGGACAGGAATGTCCAGTTTTTTATAGAAAGCCAGTTCTTGGGCAATGATTTTAAAGTTTCTGCCACAGTCACATTGCAGTAATTCAGTCGTTATTCTATCTGGAACATCAGATATACTGTTGGGAGTACTGTAGGTTTGAGATGAAGTTGTTGGCGGTGGCTCATCGTGCCATTTGAACCCTTGAGAGAGAGCCGCTTCTTTGGTCAGTGGAAATGTGTCCATGGCCATCGTTTCATTATATCCAAATGGACAAGCTTCAACAGGAAAAAATTCTCCATATTCTCCGGTTCGCTTCATGTGTTCAATGATTTTTTTCTTCAAAATATAATAGTCCTCTTCTGAATATTTTGTGTTGAGAATACAAAATTTTTCTCTCTTCAGGCCAACACATCCAAAGCAATCAGATGAGCTAAAGCACCCAGCACAGTAGTCACAGTTGTTCATGTTTGTCTGACAGTTGGTGCAGAATTTAAGATTATAACAATGATCCCCACAGGCAGAAGATTGATACATGAGCTCCGCATTATTCCCCCATGAGTTGTAGTCCATGCTTGTTTTTACTCCCAAACTGAGTTTGGCACAGTAGGTGCAATCTTCTAAATCTACACTATCAAAACACTGAAAAGCATTTTTAGAATTGAATAGATGATCGCCTTGGCTATTCTGGTTTTTTTCTGAAATGACAGCTTTATGAGGCTGAGTTTGGAAAAAATCAGCACACGTTTTTTCTAGTTTTTTAATGCCGGTTTTCGTGTGAAGTTGGAACTGTTGTCTAAACTTTTCATAGTCTTCTTTCGAGTATTGTTTATTGAAAATCATGTACTGCTTCTGGCGTTGATTGATACAGCCAATACAGTCGGAACAAGACATACAATTCTTGAGGAAATAGCTGTCTGTGCAGTTTTTAGAGTCCTGTGAATAGCGTAAATTGTACCCATTAGTGCAGTCGACGCATTCGTAGCAAAGTTCACTTCCGTAGCAGACTGAGCAATCCACGACAGAGTCACATTTTTTAAGAAGATTAGAATAATAACACTCATCACAATAGTCACTTTCCGCTAAAAGATAGCAATTCTTAAGGTAGGCGGTGCAGTTGTTATAGTCACTATTTTCAATAGTGCCCACCGTGTTAAATAGTGAGAGATGAGGAACTTTATTTTTTAATTCCAAAAACTGCTCGAAAAAAGGACGATTAAAATCAAATGATTGTCCATGTTTTAATGGATCCCATTTTTCACTCCACCAGGCTTCGGGGCTATATACCGGAAATGGATGATCTTTGTGGTATTGAGATAGTGTCTTTTTGTTCGTGAAATCACACGTTCGGTAATAGAGCGTTTTGGGGTTGCGTTCCATGAAGCGTCGAATCAAACGACAGTCGGGGCACTGCTTAGGAGGCGGAACTTCTATCTGATCGTAAAACAGCTTGTCTCTTTCTTCGAGGGTAAAAGTTT
The DNA here is from genome assembly GCA_964491515.1 of uncultured Candidatus Peribacteria bacterium. GTDB lineage: Bacteria > Patescibacteriota > Gracilibacteria > UBA1369 > UBA12473 > CAZBGQ01. The sequence goes on along the minus strand of CAZBGQ010000008.1, from coordinate 16,166 downwards.
GACGACAGTGAGCGCAAGTGATCATGATGAACAAAAATAATGAAAGCGGACGAAAGCCTATAAGGTCACTATACGCTAATAAGGCGATTCGGGGCTGCCCTTTTTTGCACAGTGCAATAGGTTTGACATGGCCCTTAAATCTGAACCCGTAAATGTGGTCTCGCAAAATCACTACTGCACACTAGAAAAAAGGTCTTCTCGTTATTTCTCAATCCGGCCAGCCCACCCCCATTGACTTTTTGGGGTTTGAGATTAAAATATCGTTACGCTTAGATTTGATAGGACTACTCCTAACCCGAGTCCACATAAGTAGTATTAATCACGACGCTCGTAAGGATCGTCATCACAAACTATTCGGACCCACTAAGGCACGATTTGCTCGATGGAAGCAACGACGTGCGCGCACTCAACTTCATGGGCACAACGCTCGTACTAAGTTTTGCAGTCCGCTTCATGGTCATTCTCCCTCGGAGCGATTGCTTAATCGTATGGTGGCGGTTACATTTGTGTTTTTCTTAATGAATTCGGTCACGCTGTCTCAAGCGTATGAGAATGGCGACTATTACAGTGAAGCGTACGACTACCTTTCTATTGAAAGTGACAGTAATGTTATCTCTGATAATGAGGGTTTTTTGGTTAAAATTAATACACCTGAAGGTCAGGCGCGATACACCAACCGTGGAAAAGGAACAGTGAAACATGAAATTTCTCCCGGAGATACATTGTCCGTTATTGCCTATCGGTATGATTTAAATATGGAAACCATTCTTTGGGCCAACCCTGGAATCGGCGGTGGAAACTACCTTAAGGTCGGAAATGAAATCAACATTCCACCAGAAGATGGTCTCGAAATAAAGGTGAAAAAAGGTGACAATTGGGATGCTTTGATTAAAAAGTATAAATCTAAAATTGAAAAAGACGAATTGGTGGCATGGAATGAAGCGGAAGAACTTGTAGTCGGGGAAAAGATTTTCGTACTAGGAGGCCGACAGCCATACGTTGCTCCGGTGGCTAGTAGTTACAACACTCGTTCTAGTTATTCTCAGACAGGCGTTCCACCTGCAGCTCCTGCGTTAGTGCCGGTGGTTGGAGGTTGGGTGCGTCCTACGGTGGGGAAGCTCACGCAAGGTTATCACTGGGGGCATTATGCGTACGATATAGCTGACACCAGTCGTCCAGCTATTGTAGCTGCACGTGCCGGAACGGTGGTTCGTGCGGAAAATAGTGGATGGAATGGTGGTTATGGAAATGTGGTTATCCTGGACCATGGAGATGGTTATAAAACGCTTTATGCTCATAATACGGAGGTCTACGTCAGTGCCGGTGATTATGTAAACCAGGGACAAGTCATTGCGAAAATGGGAAATACCGGTCGAGTCTATGGGCGCACCGGAATCCACCTTCATTTTGAGCTGATTTATAACGGGACTAAACTCAATCCGGCTCCAGTATGGGGGTGGTAGGGCTTGCTCTCATGAAGCACTTCCACTACACTTCTTTCCGCCCTATGAAACTGCTTAAATCCTTACTGTCTGCGTTCATACATATTCCGCAGCAACTTGCTTTGTTGCTCATTCGGATTTATCAAAAAACAATTTCTCCAGACCATGGATTGATGAAGGATCAGTTTCCTGGCGGTTATTGTCGTTTTGCTCCTAGTTGTTCTGAGTATTCACACCATGCAATTCATAGATACGGCCTTCTGAAGGGAGGCTTAAAAGGTCTGTGGCGAATTTTACGCTGCAATCCTTGCAGTAAAGGAGGTGTTGATCTTGTTAAATAGTGCATCCTAAATAATTCATTCCTAACCCACGGACCCAATCATGACCCCCACTAATCTTAAACCCACACGTGCACTTCTAAGTGTCTCTGACAAAGAAGGGCTTGTTGAATTTGCACAAACCCTTGTCGACAACAATGTAGAAATTCTTTCTACTGGTGGAACTGCCAAAGTTTTACGCGAGGCTGGCCTTCCTGTCACAGATGTAAAAGAAGCCACAGGTGCCCCAGAAATGCTCGGCGGTCGTGTTAAAACATTGCACCCAAAAATCCATGGCGGAATTCTCATGAGACCTGACTTAGAGTCAGATAGAGAAGATGCCGAGGTCAATGGAGTTAAACCAATTGATCTTGTGGTGGTGAATTTATACCCTTTTAAACAGACCATTAGTAAAGACTCTGTCACAGAGGAGGAGGCGATTGAACAGATAGATATTGGCGGAGTGGCACTACTTCGTGCGGCAGCTAAAAATTTCCAACATGTGGCCATTGTGACAGCCATCAAAGACTACAAACTGATCATCGATGAAATTGGGAGTGGAATCACATTTGAGACCCGCAGGAAATTGGCCATCAAAGCGTTTGAAAAAACCGCTCATTACGATCAAACCATCACCGACTACCTTAAGAGCAAAGGAGAAAAGGTAGAACTTCTTGACCTTCATTATGAAAAAGTGGCTTCACTCCGCTATGGAGAAAATCCGCACCAAAAGGCGGTCTTCTTCCGTGATCCTCACAATCATTATCCCAATGTTACCAACGCCAAATCACTACAAGCTAAGAAGGAGCTGTCATTCAATAACATCATCGATGTGGACGCTGCTCTCAAAATTGTCACCGATTTCAATAGACCCACAGTCGCAGTCATTAAGCATACAAATCCGTGTGGGGTTGCTTCGGCTAAAGACATTGATACCGCATTCCAAATTGCTTACAACGTAGATCCTCAGTCTGCGTTTGGTTGCATCATCGCACTCAATCGGGACTGCACGGAGTCCATTGCGCAGTACATCCTCGATAATAAAATGTTCGTAGAAATCGTAGTGGCCACCGCATTTGAACCAGCCGCCCTCGAACTTCTTAAGAAGAAGAAAAATCTACGAATTCTCGAAACTGGTGCGCTTCGTCTCAACCCAAATCAACGTGATATTAAAACGGTGGCTGGGGGGATTCTTGTTCAAAACGCGGATCAACGAATCATCACAAAAGATGATCTCAAGACCATCACCACCATTCACCCCACTGACAATCAAATGCGTGCCATGTTATTTGCACGGAACGTGGTCAAACATGTTAAATCCAATGCCGTGGTTTTCTCTAAGTTTGATCCTGAAACCGAAGTAGAACGTTGTGTTGGGATCGGGGCGGGGCAGATGTCTCGTGTGGATTCAGTCTTCATAGCCAACCACAAAGGTGGCAAAGATATCGAAGGCTCTGTCCTGGCTTCAGATGCATTCTTCCCATTCCCAGACGGAGTGGAAGAAGCCCACAAAGCTGGTGTCACCGCCATTATCCAACCTGGAGGTTCCATCCGAGATCAAGAAGTGATCGACCGCGCCAATGAACTCGGGCTTGCTATGGTTTTTACAGGAATTAGAAGCTTTAAGCATTAGAACTAATCATGACCTTCCTCGACGCATTATTACTCGGTCTCATTCAGGGAATTGCTGAGTTTTTACCAATTTCTTCTTCCGGTCATTTAGTCCTTCTCGAGACGGTATTGGGCCTCAATGTTGAAGAATTAAAGGGATTTGATGTGGTGCTTCATGCCGGAACCTTACTAGCCATGTTCGTTTATTTTTGGAATGACATTTGCGCCTTGATTGCAAAAAAAACTAAACGCCCCTTACTGGGTTATCTTGTACTAGCCACGATTCCAGCTGTCATCGTGGGGTTAACTATGGAAGATTGGTTGGACGACGTATTTAGAGATCCAAAAGCGGTTCTTGGAATGTTGCTTGTACTGGCACTTTTCTTTTTTGTAGCTGAAAAATTTCCTCCTCAGAAAAACCGAACCACATTCACACTCAAAAACACATTTCTCATGGGACTGGCTCAGGCATGCGCGCTGATTCCAGGTATTTCCCGTTCAGGATCCGTTATTGGCATGGGCCTTTTGTTCGGAATCAAACGTGAGGAGGCCGCGCGCTTTGCCTTCCTTCTTGGCATTCCCGCCATTGGGGGCGCGACCCTGCTTACAGGCCTCAAGGTCGCCTCTGGCGAGGCTCCCTTACCTGAGTGGCCACTTGTCGCCGTTGGCTTCCTGACCTCGCTTGTGATCGGATACCTGAGTGTCTCTTTCTTAATGAAATTCCTTAAAAATCATTCACTCAATGTGTTCGCGATTTATTTGGTAATTGTTGCAGGGATAGGCTTGATATTTTAGGTTCATTTCTTGCTTAGTCTCCCTAAAAAGACTACAATTCGCTCGTGCTATTTAGTCTTAATTTAAAAAATATGGAAGATGTTATTGATTCAGAAATCGAAGCTATTTATGCAGGAGAACCTGACCTAGCTCCTGGTGACGTATTGGCGGAACCGCCAGTTGCGGATGCGGTGCCTACACTTTATGAAACCACTGATTTACCAGAGACCACCGATCTACCGGAAGTAGCTGATGTGGTTGATCTTGCTGATCAAGCCGTTGGTTCAGCCGCCGGCATGGGCACAGTTACTATGGTTCTTATTGGTTTAGGTGGTGTGATTATTTTATGGCTTATTATGACCTACAACGCGTTGGTTCGCCTTCGCATGCGTGTTAAAGAAGCGTGGTCCGACATTGATGTTCAGCTCAAACGACGTTACAACCTCATCCCTAATCTAGTTGAAGCGGTCAAGGGCTACATGGGACATGAACGTGAAGTGCTCGAGAACGTGACCAAGGCTCGTACCGCCGCGATTGGTAACCACGGAAATCCAGAAGAACAGGCTAAGACAGAAAACATGCTGTCCGGCGCACTCAAAACGCTATTCGCAGTCTCGGAAAATTACCCTGATCTTAAGGCGAATCAGAACTTTCTTGAACTTCAACGTGAACTCACTGATACCGAAGATAAAATTCAAGCGGCACGCCGTTTCTATAATGGAAATGTGCGTAACTACAATACTAAGATTCAGTTGTTCCCCAACAATCTTATAGCCGGATCACTCGGATTTAAAATGGCAGCTTTCTTCGAGATCGAAAATGAGAAGGAACGTGACAACATCAAAGTGGATTTCAAAGCTAAAGAATAATCATGGCCCTTGCCTACACGGAAATTTCCAAAAATAAGTTCCGTTCTTGGCTCCTTGTCCTAGTCTTTGTAGGATTTGTGGCCGGAGCGGGATTTGTGATTGCTGAGCTTGAGAACCCAGGCACCGGCATGGCTGGAGTGGCCATGGCTTCAGCGCTCGCACTAGGTTGGTCTTGGATTAGCTTTTTCTGGGGAGACAAAATGGCGCTCGCATCAAATCACGCCAAATCCATTGAAAAAAAAGACAACCCTGAACTGTATCGTTTGGTCGAAAACTTGGCCATTACCGCGGGGCTTCCCACTCCAAAAATCCACATAATTGATTCACCAGCAATCAATGCCTTTGCCACGGGGAGAGATCCTAAGCATGCCTCGGTTGCTGTCACTACTGGCATCCTTGAACGCCTAAATAAGAAAGAGTTAGAAGGGGTTTTAGCCCATGAACTCTCGCACGTTGGCAACTACGACATTCGAATGCTCATGCTCATCACCGCTCTATTCGGTGTGGTCATGATGATCCATCGCATGTGGTGGTATGGAGGGATTGGTGGTCGCCGAGGTAATGGTAAAAATAATGGTATTTTACTTGCCATCGGGGCCTTATTCCTGATTTTTGGCCCGCTATTTGCAAGCCTCATTAAGTTAGCCATTTCTCGTCGTAGAGAATACTTGGCAGACGCATCCGGAGCTCTTCTTACTCGGTATCCAGAAGGACTCGCCTCAGCACTTGAAAAAATAGCGGCCGACCCTCGCGAACTCAAGTCCGCTACAAAAGGAACGGCGCACTTATTCTTCGCCAATCCATTCAAAAAAGGCTCTTGGTCAAAATTGTTCTCAACGCATCCTCCTATTGAGGACCGCATCAAGATATTACGAGGGATGGACGTGTAGGAATTATGGCAGTGGTGTTGCTTTCCTCTAACGGGTTTTTCTGGTATAATTAAAGGATTTTCTAAATAACTATTCAAGCATGGGAGCTTCTGCTAAAGGACAAGAAATTCAAAAGGTGGATCAGTTGGCTGCTGCGAATGGGCCTGATTACCTGGGAGAAACGTCGGTCGACCCTGCGTTGCGGGCGGTTCAGTCAACAACGGAGCCTCTTGCTATGGCGTTGGTTGATCCCGAGGCAGTGGGGGATATGGATCCGATGCAACAAGAATTTGCAAGGCAGCGTATCCTTTTCCAGTTACAAGCGGCTAAAACTGCTGAAGCCAAGGTGAAAATCCTTGCAAAGTGGACCGATAAAAAGGGTGGAGACGTCATTCTTTCCACGTTATTGCCGGTGATTGGCGACGCGGTAACTTCATTTGGATCTATTGCATTTTTGATGAAACAAGCCAAGGAAGCAGGGCTTTCCAAAAAAGATAGATCGAAAATTAAGAGACAGCAACTTGTTAGTGGGGTGGGAGAAGGAATTGTCGGTCTAACCGTGCCAGTTTTGGGGAAATTGCTACTGGATTTTGGTGTAAGAGCTAACAGCAAAGCGTTAGAAACATTCAAAGCTCACAGTAGGGATCTGGTCCGGCAGGCTAGAGAGGCTGGAGTGGATCCTGCTGCCATTAAGGCGATGGAGAGAGATGCAGACAAGCTGGCCGAAAGCATGAATGAGATTCGTGATTTTCTCCCTGATTTTTTAAAGCGCAACTAACTTTTAAGAAATCTTCAAAAACAATTTCGTCAGACTCTGGAGGCGAATACAAGCTTAGCGGCACCAGAAAAAGAATTTCTACTAGAAAACATGGAGCTCTTCAATGAGGAAGAATTAGGAAAGCTTATTCAAATCAATAGCCAATAATCTTTGTATCATGAGTCCAAATCCAGAAGGTCTAGAAACAGGAGTTGAAGTATTGCCAGCTAGTAATGCTGAAGTTGTGGCAGGGTCTCTTCAACGGAATCTCAGTGATATGCTAAAAGCATTAGAAGACAATCCAGATGCAGAACATTTGTTTGGAAAGATAATTTTAGATTTTATTCCCATTGCTGGAGGGGTTCAGAAAGTTGTAGAAGCACGTGCCATGGTCAGCGGGATAGATCTAAATGAGATGTCATCAGAAAATGAAGCTGTAGTTCAAAAAGCCCGTGAGCTCTGCCTTATTGGGATGGTGGAGATTATTTTAGATGGGGTAGCTCTCGGCGCAACTTTCGGCACAAGCGCATTGGTCCCAGATGAGCTTTTTACGGTTATTAACCGCCTTAATATGTTAATCAAGGCACAAGGTAAAGGTGAAAAGTTAGGAGGGAAATGGGGTGAGTTGCTTGGGAAATTAGATTTTGTAGGGAAAATAGCCCATTTCTTGTTGAAATCCGAGAAAATCACCGTAGTGACAGATAAGGCGCTGACAGTAAGAAATGGCCGATTGGGTGAATGGCAAAGACAGCTTCCACCTCCCAAAAACTAGTAACCGCCGCAACGAATGTGGTCTAACCTAACAGGTTAAGAGCTTTCGTCTCCTCCTTGTCCTGGGACAAGATTTTTCGCGGGATGCCATATGTCAAGTTCCTAGCTATGCCAAAATATGAATCTTTCCTGCATATTTCCCATCGACAAAACGGGGGATTCTTTGTTACACTTACGGAAAATCAATATTATTGAAACTATGCATTCAACCAATCCAGCTGATTACGCCATTGCCACTATGGGAAGCCACACCGCGCTTCAGATTCTTAAGGGGGCAAAGGACGAAGGGATGAAGACCATTTGTGTGGTTACTCCTAAGACGCGGACCGTTTACGAACGCTACGGTATTGTGGATGAATTCATCGAAATTGATCATTACAAAAATTTCCCCAAGGTCACAGAGGAACTCCGCCATAAGAACGCCATTGTCATTCCTCATGGATCTTTTGTGAGTTATTTGGGTCATGAGCGTGTACGTGAACTTGATGTGATGCATTATGGTACGAAGGGAATTCTTGAATGGGAATCAGACCGTGCTAAAGAACGTGTATGGCTAGATCGTGCGGGGCTCAAATTGCCTCGTATTTTTGAAACGCCAGAAGATATCGACTGCCCAGTGATTATCAAATTCCATGGAGCACAAGGAGGTTTTGGCTATTTTATAGCTAAATCTCCTGAAGAATTTTATGAACGAATGGAAGAGTTCCCTAACGAAGATGACTTTGTCATCCAGGAATACATTGTGGGAGTGCCCATGTACGTACACTATTTCTACTCACCACTTAATGATGAGCTAGAAATTATGAGTTTTGACAAACGTTATGAATCCAATGCCGATTCCATTGGAAGAATTGCTGCCAAAGATCAGCTCGAAGCTGACATCCATACCAGTTACACCATCACCGGAAACATCCCGTTGGTTGTGCGTGAATCTCTTCTTCCTATGTTCTATGAAATCGGAGAAAACGTCATTAAAACGTCACGAGAACTCAACGAAGGACAAGGTCTGTTTGGCCCATTCTGTCTCGAAGGAATCATCGATACCAATTTAGATTATTACGTATTTGAAATCTCCGCTCGTATTGTGGCGGGCACCAACCCGTACACCCACGGTTCACCATACACATGGCTTCGTTACGATGAGCCCATGTCCACCGGCCGCCGCGTCGCTCGCGACATCAAGCAAGGAATTGAAGGCGGAGAATTGGAGAAGGTTTTGGGGTAATTAGTTGACAGAAAGCAAGAAAAGGGAGATATTTATTTCCTGTTTTTAACATTCAGTCAAATGCATAAGCTTACAACTCAATGTCGGGGCGTAGTCCCCAGCCCAAATAAACACTCCACACAGATAGAACAATGTCCAAAGACTAATGGTTCTGAGGGAACTATTTTTCTTGGAGGAAACGGTCAACAAATGGGCTGTACACGGTTTGATAATGAGTCGAAAAAATGCCATGTTCCGGCACTACATGTTGAGAAGGAGCTACGTGAGTTGATGGGACAAGAGAGTCGTCCCCCCGATGCTCTGGCTTTTGATTTGCTTGAGAATGCTGGTTATGCAGAAGAACTAGCAGGAAGGGGTATGCTACCCGTGCTGCGTGGAAAAGGAGACACTCCGGAACAAATGGATGAGGCCTTGGCTTCAGTAATGACTAACGTCAAGGCAGGTTGTGTTCCCTGCCTATTGGGGAGAGGATTCCCTATGCAATAGGGGTTATCTATTTGGCATTTTAGGATTTAGAGTTTAGGATTCTTTTAGAATTTAAAATTTAGAATTTTTTTATGGATCTTTCCTCAATCCTCACAAACTACGATACGTCCAACCTAACTATCGCCTCACTCGGAGGTCACAGCGCTTTGGATGTTTGCCATGGTGCTAAGAAGCACGGATTCAAAACACTTGTGGTCGCTCAAAAAGGCCGAGAAAAAACCTACGATAAATATTATAAAACACGTGACGGAAAAGGGTGCATTGATGACGTGATCTTGGTGGATCATTTCTCTGATGTGCTCAAACCTGAGGTTCAAGAGGAACTTCGCAAGCGCAACGCAATTTTTATTCACAATCGATATTTTTGGGTTTATTTCAAGGATTTCGATAAGGTCGAAAAAGAGTTCATGGTACCGATTTATGGAAATCGTGAATTGGTGAAATTAGAGGAACGTGATCAACCCAACAATCAGTACGAACTGCTTCAAAAGGCGGACATTCGAATTCCAAAAATTATAAGAAAAGGGGATTCCGGCATGAATGACGATGAGGTTCGAACCGCGCTCAGTCAACATTTCGACAATGGGGGCGGTCCCGTGATTGTAAAAGTTAATGAAGCCACTCGCAGCTACGAGCGTGCTTTTTTCATCGTGACTAGCGCCGCTGCCTTCTTCACTCGGAGCAAAGGAATGATTGCAGAAGGAAAAATCACTCAGGCAGATCTAGACAATTCTGTGATTGAAGAATTTGTTATGGGGGCACAGATTAATTTCAACTATTTCTATTCCAACATGACTGGAGAATTGGAGCTCATGGGCACCGACACTCGACGACAAACCAGTTTGGACGGATTTTTACGATTGGACGCGGAAACTCAGATGGAGCTCATTGAGCAAGGACTCAAGCCATCCATGATTGAAACTGGTCACATCGCTTGTACCACCAAAGAATCTATTCTGGAAAAGGCGTTCACCGCTGGCGAAAAGTTTATTGAAACACTCAAGAAAGAAGTTGATCCCGGTATGATCGGGCCATTCGCATTACAAGGAGCTATAGCCGCAGAAAACGGACGTGAGGAGATCGTGATTTTTGATGTATCGATGAGAATCCCTGGCTCTCCGGGGACAAGATTCACTCCGCTCACTGGATATCTTTACGGGGAAACCATCAGTTACGGAGAACGCATTGCTATAGAACTTAAAGACGCCGCAGAAAACGGACGTCTCAATGAAATTTTAACCTAATTCATCATGTCTCAGGAAATATTTGAAGTGGTTTCTAAGCTTGGGGAATCCCCTGAAACTGACTTGGGGTTTGTTGCGTCTTTGGACGGTGCTCCAGAATGGATTGCAGATCTCGCTTTGTGGGTTGATAGCCCTAGTTTTGTAATCTTCTTGGTAGTGATTACTATATGGTCCAGCATTTGGAAAGGAATCGCACTATGGAAGGCCGGAAGGCACGGACAGCTTAGATGGTTTGTTTGGCTTTTTCTTCTAAATACGGCTGGAATTCTTGAGGTTTTGTACTTAAAGTTCTGGCAAAAGGGGAAAAAAGCAAAGAAGACCAAATAATGTTTTCCGATTTCGGCAAAGGGGTTTACTTGACCATTGGGGTTAAGATTTTAATAATAAGATACGTCAAATTTCTAACCCTTATTTAAATGAAATTGCGAAATCTTTATATCGCTGGAATGGTAGCCTTATTGGCACTCTCAGCCGTTGGATGTGGAAACCCCTCAGACGCGGACATTGAAGCTGAACTCGAAGCAATTTTCGAGGAAGCTTTTGAAGAAGCACTTGAAGAAAGCAGTGAACTTCCAGAGAATGCCAATACCCAAGTAGATTTGGGTGTATCTTTCGATGCTGAAGGACTTGGGAATGTTGCTAATTTCTACCTAGACAACTGGGCCAACCCAGAAGATGTCTTTGGATTTGAAACAGCAGAGGAGGGAAATAAGTTTATAGCGCTTAATCTAACCGTTTCCAATAATGGAGAGGAAGTCGCAGAAGCTAGCTCACTTTATTACACACTCGAGTTTGGAGGAGAAGAAGCTGCTGAGCATTCCTACTATGGAACCACCGCACCAAACATCATCCATTTTGACAGCACTGAATTAGCCACAGGAGAAAGTTACACAGGTGATTTCCTCTTTGAAGTATCAGCTGACAGTACGCCTGCAGATTGGAACTTGGTATACAACTCCGATCCTTTCGATTTCAAAGAAGGGTATGAGCCTACTCGTACAGTACTTCAATAGTCCTAGCGTTATAATTTAGAGAGGCCTCAATCAAACAGTGATTGGGGCTTCTTTGTTGACCAGTAAGCCATGAAATGGTAAAATTGTAAGAAAAATAAATCCCTCTCCATGTCACAAAAAGTCACAATGAGACGTCTTGCTACTACATTATCTGTGGCATTGTTCGGATTTGCTGCCATGTTTGTCGTTGGTGATTCTTTGAATGTGAGTAGCTTGAAAACACAAACACTTGATGCGAGTCAAGAATCTCCAAGATCAGAACTAACCTCTTTCATAAAAGAAGAGGCGATTGAGAGCAAAGATGTTGCAGATTCAAATATTCAGGCAGAAGTTCTAAAAATAGTGCTTAAAGCTTTAGTTTCATTTTACTAAAGTGTAAACTAAAATTATATAAATTACCTCCTTTCTTATGACGGCCCAGCATTCTGAAATATTCACATCAGCTCCAAGTGAGGGACCGATTCTTGGTCCTGAATCTAGTCTATATCTCGAAGAGAAAGAATCCCTAGAAGAGGGGGTTCGGCAGGCATTGGATGAGTTGGAGGAAGAAACCTTGGGAACGCCTATTGAAGAAATGACGCCAGAACAAGTAGCAGAGGCCGCCGATCACATGAGGGAAGGTGAGCTTAACTATCTTGAACGTCAGACTAATAGTGAAGATCCGGAGGTGGCAGCACGTGCTGAATTTGTCCTTTTTATTAAGGAGAAAATGGACACCTTGATTGATGAAGTTCACGAAAAAGTTAAAGCAGGTGATTCCGAAGGAGCTCATGGGCAAGTGAAGGAATTTTTGATTGAAACGCGCAATGACCTGGAGCAACGAGAATTAGCTGGAGATGATGTTGATCGAACCATTACACAAATGCAATTGCTGATTGATTTAGATGTGGCTTTGTTACAAACCGGAGAAGAAGCTCGTAGCATGCTTTTGACACTAACATCATTTGGAATGGACCTCATTCCTTTCTTAGGAGGTGCCAAAATGATGGCTGAAAGCACTCTCGGAAAAACCATGGATGGAGAACAACTTGAAGGAATGCGTCGTTTGACTCATGGGGCGGAGGGGCTATTCTGGGAAGTCGTGGATGTGGCCTCTGTGGCTGCCGCCTTATTATCTGTTGGGGCCGGAGGTGCCGCCATTCAGGGAGCGGCTAAGGGATCAAAGGTTGCAAAAACTGCGCCACGTTTATCAAAAGTCATGACACGAAGCGGAGCCTTTATGCGAAAAAATGGAATTAAAGGATCTAAGGAAGTGTTTAAGGCCGGTCGCGTTCTTCAAAAAAATAGTGCCGCAGAAAAAATTGCGCAAAAGACATTTGAAAAAGGATTGCGACAACGAACCGGTCGAGTGGTTCGTGCAGCTACTGAGGTTCCTGGAGTTGTTGCAGATCTCAAAACAGTGAAAGCCGAGCAGGTGGAGCTTTTAAGTCAGATCAATACAGAAAGGGAACAACTCACCGCAGTTTTAGCGGAAATCGCCTCTAACTAATTTCTAGATCATGCGAAAGGGAATCCTATTATTATTCATGGGGACACTATTACTTATGGGAAGCGGGTGTGCACAGGATTTTAATGAAGCAATTTTTGGTCAGATTCTAGCGAGAAGCGGTTATACGGTGGATTACCAGGGCGAAGATTTTGAGTTTCAGTTTAAGTATCCACTGAAAAAAGAATTTAAGACTAAGTCCATCACTCCTCAAGAGGGGGCATTAGAGACAATTCAATATAACGTTGGTTGGTTGCCAGCGTTTAATGTGAATGTGTATGGCAAAGATGCCTCGATTTCTGACGAAGATGGAGCCACCGAAAATTATCTATTCGTCGTGGAAGGAGTGGGCGAACCACAAGAAATAGTGATTAAAATCAAAGAGACTTTTGAGGCTTCTGAATCAATGGAAGTGTCAGATAAAAGTATGGAATGATGAAGACCATAAATAAGGCGAATCCTGCAAATTCATGGAAAAGCGTGATGGCAAATTCGGGTGAGTAGTAACCTCCGATGAGCATCAAGACTCCAATGCGGATTATGTTGAGGATGAAAAGAGAAAGTAAACCGAGCAAGAAGACAATAAGGAAATGCGCCTTATCTAACTTTTTAGCAGAAGACAGGGAGGCTCCCATTCCTCCATAGAACCCAAAAAACAGGAAGAAAGAAGTGAGTCCAATACAAGGAAGACCAACAGTGACTGTGAAGTCTTTAACTCCCAGGATGCCCAGATGGGGGATGGCAATCACCTCTGCCGTGAATAGACGGAATGAATTATCAAGAGTGATTAGGATGATGTCTACTAATGATTGCCAATTGAACAGGAAGAGTAAGAGAAGAGTGAGGCCTAAAGCGAAAAAAAGCAGAAACGCAAAGAGCTCCTCTCTGCATTTTTTGATGATTGAAGCCGGATAAATCAATAGTAGAAGTGCTCCTGAAAAAAGAAGGTCTCCAAACATGTAGAGTGAAAAATAGAATGCGTTCAAATTAGACCAAACAAGTGTGAGCGCATACATCATAAGGCAGAGTCCTAGAATCGTTAGGGTTCCATAGGTTGCTATTTGGGCTTTGCTTTTCTTCTCTTTATCTTTGAAAAGTGAGTCTTTTGATTCACTAATAAATGAAATGAAAAAGCCAACTAAAATAGGGAAGAAAACAGGAAAAAATTCATTTTGGTCAAGAGAAATTCCATAGAAAAAAGTTATGGAAGACATTGTTGCTTGATAGCCTAATAGGAAGAGCACAGAATAGAGAACAAAACATAGGCCTCTATTGAACTTAGTGGGGAGAGAATATTTCAAAGCAGGACGTATAAGATTACTAGAGATAGTATACAAAGGAAAAAAGTTCTTTACAACTGTGGATAGGGCGTGACAGAACGATGAAAAACTCTTAGAATACAGACCATGAAAGTTTTATTACTCGCGGCCGGCCAAAGTCGACGCGTCAAACCCATTGAAGATAAAAATTTCCTACGATTTTGTGGGAAGTTTCTGATTGAACATCAGGTGGAAGCGCTCAATGAAGCAGGCTTTAACGATATCTTACTCATTGGGGGCGCGCATAACCTGGAGCGTCTTTCCCAATTTGCCGAGCGCGCCCCCGGAAACATCACCGTGATTGAGCAGGAAGATCTATCAGCTGGAATGGCTGGCGCGGTTCTCTCCTCTAAGGCTCACCTCGATTCCAATGAACCATTGTTTATTGTGAGTAGCAATGATGTAGTGGCAGCTAGTGCCTATCAATTGATTTTTAATGCTGCGCAAGAAAGTGATTACGACAGCCATTTACTTGGGAAAAAAGTAAGTGACTATTTCCCCGGAGGATACTTACAGGTAGAAAATGATCGTATTACCGGAATAATCGAAAAACCAGGTGCGGGCAATGAACCGAGCGATTTAGTGAATCTTGTTTTGCATCTTCACAAGCAAACAAACGATTTATTCGAAGCACTTGAATCCGTTACAACCGATCGTGATGATCGTTACGAAGTTGCATTGGATACTCTTATTAAGAACGGCGCAACAATGCAAGCTGTTGGATACGATGATTATTGGCAGCCTGTTAAATTTCCGTGGCACATATTTGAGGTGGCTCGTTATTTTTTTGGGCAAGCGACTAAAAGCATTGCCAGTTCCGCTCAAATAGATCCAAGTGCCACTATTCAAGGAGAGGTAATTATCGATGAAAATGCGAAAGTTTTGGCAGGAGCCACTATTGTAGGACCTGCATACATCGGGAAAAATTCAGTGGTTGCCACCAACTCATTGGTGCGTGACGCCTATCTGGGTGAACGTTGTGTGGTTGGGTTTAGTACAGAAGTCGCACGGTCTGTGTTTGGAGATGATGTATGGACTCATTCTAACTACATCGGTGACAGCGTGATCGGAAGCAACGTATCTTTTGGAGCCGGCACTATCACCGGAAATCTCCGTTTTGACGAACAAAATATTCAAGTTTCAATTGGAAAAGGGAAAGTTGACTCTGGTACGGGGAAACTCGGACTCATTACGGGGGATAATATTCGGGTCGGTGTTAACACTAGTTTTATGCCTGGAATCAAAATCGGATCAAACTCAATCATCGGAGCTGGATTGGTTATTCCTCAAGATATTCCAGCGAGCAGTTACGTAAAAGGAGAAACTACCTTGAAAATTTCTGAAAATCGCTCACAATTAGGACTTCCCTCTCGCGAGGACAATCTGAAAAAAATATGACCACCCCGAAAGTCTCCATCATCATTGTGAACTACAATCACAAATACTTCCCTCGGATGTGCGTGGAAGCAATTGAGAAGAGCGTTATTGATGTGCCTTTTGAAATAATTGTTGTGGACAATAATTCTAAAGATGAAAGCATTCATATGCTTCGAGCCATGGAAAAAGAAGGGCGTATTCATCTCATCGAATCTCCTGAAAATATCGGATATGGAAAAGGAAATAACTTAGGGGTGAAACAGGCCAAAGGGGAGTATGTGGTGATTTCGAATCCGGACGTGTTTGTGAATCCAGACACCATGAAAACATTACTGACTCACCTTGAAAAGAATTCAGACATTGGAATCATTGGCCCACGACTTCGCTACTATAACGGTGATACTCAGCCTTCCTGTCGGCGACACATGACTTTTTTTGATTTAGTGATTAAAAGAACCTTTCTCAAAAAACTGCCTCCATTTCAAAAACGTTTGAAGCATTATTTGATGGAAGATTTCAATCACAATGATATTCAGGATGTAGATTTGATCACAGGTGCTTATTTTATGATGAGAAAAGAGGTTTACGAGGAAGTCAGTGGGTTTG